>NZ_JAUKPK010000009.1:0-1732 GCF_030499455.1 Enterococcus sp. B2E4 | reverse complement strand
AACACAGCACGGTAGACCTTTGAAAACTGAACAAAGCAAGCAAACGAACCAATGTGTAGGACGTTTCAATTTATTGAAACAAATACATGCAAGCAATAGCTAGCAAAGTTAATTTTTATGAGCTTAATGACCGTATGGTCATTCAAACAAATCATTATGAGAGTTTGATCCTGGCTCAGGACGAACGCTGGCGGCGTGCCTAATACATGCAAGTCGAACGCTTTTTCTTTCACCGGAGCTTGCTCCACCGAAAGAAAAAGAGTGGCGAACGGGTGAGTAACACGTGGGTAACCTGCCCATCAGAAGGGGATAACACTTGGAAACAGGTGCTAATACCGTATAACACTATTTTCCGCATGGAAGAAAGTTGAAAGGCGCTTTTGCGTCACTGATGGATGGACCCGCGGTGCATTAGCTAGTTGGTGAGGTAACGGCTCACCAAGGCAACGATGCATAGCCGACCTGAGAGGGTGATCGGCCACACTGGGACTGAGACACGGCCCAGACTCCTACGGGAGGCAGCAGTAGGGAATCTTCGGCAATGGACGAAAGTCTGACCGAGCAACGCCGCGTGAGTGAAGAAGGTTTTCGGATCGTAAAACTCTGTTGTTAGAGAAGAACAAGGATGAGAGTAAAATGTTCATCCCTTGACGGTATCTAACCAGAAAGCCACGGCTAACTACGTGCCAGCAGCCGCGGTAATACGTAGGTGGCAAGCGTTGTCCGGATTTATTGGGCGTAAAGCGAGCGCAGGCGGTTTCTTAAGTCTGATGTGAAAGCCCCCGGCTCAACCGGGGAGGGTCATTGGAAACTGGGAGACTTGAGTGCAGAAGAGGAGAGTGGAATTCCATGTGTAGCGGTGAAATGCGTAGATATATGGAGGAACACCAGTGGCGAAGGCGGCTCTCTGGTCTGTAACTGACGCTGAGGCTCGAAAGCGTGGGGAGCGAACAGGATTAGATACCCTGGTAGTCCACGCCGTAAACGATGAGTGCTAAGTGTTGGAGGGTTTCCGCCCTTCAGTGCTGCAGCAAACGCATTAAGCACTCCGCCTGGGGAGTACGACCGCAAGGTTGAAACTCAAAGGAATTGACGGGGGCCCGCACAAGCGGTGGAGCATGTGGTTTAATTCGAAGCAACGCGAAGAACCTTACCAGGTCTTGACATCCTTTGACCACTCTAGAGATAGAGCTTCCCCTTCGGGGGCAAAGTGACAGGTGGTGCATGGTTGTCGTCAGCTCGTGTCGTGAGATGTTGGGTTAAGTCCCGCAACGAGCGCAACCCTTATTGTTAGTTGCCATCATTTAGTTGGGCACTCTAGCGAGACTGCCGGTGACAAACCGGAGGAAGGTGGGGATGACGTCAAATCATCATGCCCCTTATGACCTGGGCTACACACGTGCTACAATGGGAAGTACAACGAGTTGCGAAGTCGCGAGGCTAAGCTAATCTCTTAAAGCTTCTCTCAGTTCGGATTGTAGGCTGCAACTCGCCTACATGAAGCCGGAATCGCTAGTAATCGCGGATCAGCACGCCGCGGTGAATACGTTCCCGGGCCTTGTACACACCGCCCGTCACACCACGAGAGTTTGTAACACCCGAAGTCGGTGAGGTAACCTTTTGGAGCCAGCCGCCTAAGGTGGGATAGATGATTGGGGTGAAGTCGTAACAAGGTAGCCGTATCGGAAGGTGCGGCTGGATCACCTCCTTTCTAAGGAATATTTCGGAAGAC
>NZ_JAUKPK010000008.1:0-256 GCF_030499455.1 Enterococcus sp. B2E4 | reverse complement strand
ACGCCGCGGTGAATACGTTCCCGGGCCTTGTACACACCGCCCGTCACACCACGAGAGTTTGTAACACCCGAAGTCGGTGAGGTAACCTTTTGGAGCCAGCCGCCTAAGGTGGGATAGATGATTGGGGTGAAGTCGTAACAAGGTAGCCGTATCGGAAGGTGCGGCTGGATCACCTCCTTTCTAAGGAATATTTCGGAAGACTACACATCGTTTGCCTTTGTTCAGTTTTGAGAGGTCTACTCTCAAGTAAATACCC
>NZ_JAUKPK010000007.1:0-3351 GCF_030499455.1 Enterococcus sp. B2E4 | reverse complement strand
TGCTTTGCACGCAGGAGGTCAGCGGTTCGATCCCGCTAGGCTCCATTAACGACAATGGTCGTTAAGATTTGTTCATTGAAAACTGGATATCGAAGAAATAATCAAAACAAGTAACACACACCGAGTTGAAATGTTAAAAGAGTTTTTTAATAAGTTCAACGCTTATTTTCTTGAGCAACCTTCTATCGCTAGAAGAAGTACTCAAAACCGACCGTAAGGTCAAAGGTTAAGTGAATAAGGGCGCACGGTGGATGCCTTGGCACTAGGAGCCGATGAAGGACGGGACTAACACCGATATGCTTTGGGGAGCTGTAAGTAAGCTATGATCCAGAGATTTCCGAATGGGGGAACCCAGCATCTTTTATAGGATGTTACGTCTGCGTGAATACATAGCGCAGTCGAGGTAGACGCAGAGAACTGAAACATCTAAGTACCTGCAGGAAGAGAAAGAAAATTCGATTCCCTGAGTAGCGGCGAGCGAAACGGGAAAAGCCCAAACCAACAAGCTTGCTTGTTGGGGTTGTAGGACTCCGATATGGTAGTCTATTCAGATAGTCGAAATACTTGGAAAAGTATGTCAAAGAGGGTAAAAACCCCGTAGGCGAAATTTGGATAACACCTAGGAGGATCCTGAGTACGGCGGAACACGAGGAATTCCGTCGGAATCCGGGAGGACCATCTCCCAAGGCTAAATACTCCCTAGTGACCGATAGTGAACCAGTACCGTGAGGGAAAGGTGAAAAGCACCCCGGAAGGGGAGTGAAATAGATCCTGAAACCGTGTGCCTACAACAAGTTAGAGCCCGTTAATGGGTGATAGCGTGCCTTTTGTAGAATGAACCGGCGAGTTACGATAGCATGCGAGGTTAAGTTGAAGAGACGGAGCCGTAGCGAAAGCGAGTCTGAATAGGGCGAATGAGTATGTTGTCGTAGACCCGAAACCATGTGATCTACCCATGTCCAGGTTGAAGGTGCGGTAAAACGCACTGGAGGACCGAACCCACGTACGTTGAAAAGTGCGGGGATGAGGTGTGGGTAGCGGAGAAATTCCAAACGAACTTGGAGATAGCTGGTTCTCTCCGAAATAGCTTTAGGGCTAGCCTCGGAATTGAGAATGATGGAGGTAGAGCACTGTTTGGACTAGGGGCCCATCTCGGGTTACCGAATTCAGATAAACTCCGAATGCCATTCATTCATATCCGGGAGTCAGACTGTGAGTGATAAGATCCATAGTCGAAAGGGAAACAGCCCAGACCACCAGCTAAGGTCCCCAAATAACTATTAAGTGGAAAAGGATGTGGGGTTGCACAGACAACTAGGATGTTGGCTTAGAAGCAGCCACCATTTAAAGAGTGCGTAATAGCTCACTAGTCGAGTGACCCTGCGCCGAAAATGTACCGGGGCTAAATAGTTTACCGAAGCTGTGGAGTGCACCATTAGGTGCATTGGTAGGAGAGCGTTCTAAGGGCGTTGAAGGCAGATCGTGAGGACTGCTGGAGCGCTTAGAAGTGAGAATGCCGGTATGAGTAGCGAAAGACAGGTGAGAATCCTGTCCACCGAATGACTAAGGTTTCCTGGGGAAGGCTCGTCCGCCCAGGGTTAGTCGGGACCTAAGCCGAGGCCGACAGGCGTAGGCGATGGACAACAGGTTGATATTCCTGTACCCGTTGTTTTTGTTTGAGCAATGGAGGGACGCAGGAGGCTAAGAAGTGCAGACTGATGGATATGTCTGTTCAAGCAGTAAGTCTTGGTAGGAGTCAAATGCTTCTACCTATACGGACAAGCTGTGATGAGGAGGGAAATAATAGTACCGAAGCTTCTGATGTCACACTGCCAAGAAAAGCTTCTAGTGAGAAAACAACGGCCCGTACCGCAAACCGACACAGGTAGTCGAGGAGAGAATCCTAAGGTGAGCGAGAGAACTCTCGTTAAGGAACTCGGCAAAATGACCCCGTAACTTCGGGAGAAGGGGTGCTGCTCTAACGAGCAGCCGCAGTGAATAGGCCCAAGCGACTGTTTATCAAAAACACAGGTCTCTGCAAAATCGAAAGATGACGTATAGGGGCTGACGCCTGCCCGGTGCTGGAAGGTTAAGAGGAGTGCTTAGCGTAAGCGAAGGTACGAATTGAAGCCCCAGTAAACGGCGGCCGTAACTATAACGGTCCTAAGGTAGCGAAATTCCTTGTCGGGTAAGTTCCGACCCGCACGAAAGGCGTAACGATTTGGGCACTGTCTCAACGAGAGACTCGGTGAAATTTTAGTACCTGTGAAGATGCAGGTTACCCGCGACAGGACGGAAAGACCCCATGGAGCTTTACTGTAGTTTGATATTGAGTGTCTGTACCGCATGTACAGGATAGGTAGGAGCCGTAGAGATCGGGACGCCAGTTTCGATGGAGGCAATGGTGGGATACTACCCTTGCGTTATGGCCACTCTAACCCGCAGCCCTTATCGGGCTGGGAGACAGTGTCAGATGGGCAGTTTGACTGGGGCGGTCGCCTCCTAAAAGGTAACGGAGGCGCCCAAAGGTTCCCTCAGAATGGTTGGAAATCATTCGAAGAGTGTAAAGGCAGAAGGGAGCTTGACTGCGAGAGCTACAACTCGAGCAGGGACGAAAGTCGGGCTTAGTGATCCGGTGGTTCCGCATGGAAGGGCCATCGCTCAACGGATAAAAGCTACCCTGGGGATAACAGGCTTATCTCCCCCAAGAGTCCACATCGACGGGGAGGTTTGGCACCTCGATGTCGGCTCGTCGCATCCTGGGGCTGTAGTCGGTCCCAAGGGTTGGGCTGTTCGCCCATTAAAGCGGCACGCGAGCTGGGTTCAGAACGTCGTGAGACAGTTCGGTCCCTATCCGTCGCGGGCGTTGGAAATTTGAGAGGAGCTGTCCTTAGTACGAGAGGACCGGGATGGACTTACCGCTGGTGTACCAGTTGTCTCGCCAGAGGCATCGCTGGGTAGCTATGTAGGGAAGGGATAAACGCTGAAAGCATCTAAGTGTGAAGCCCACCTCAAGATGAGATTTCCCATTTCTTTAAGAAAGTAAGATCCCTGAGAGATGATCAGGTAGATAGGTCAGAAGTGGAAGGCCAGTGATGGTTGGAGCGGACTGATACTAATCGATCGAGGACTTAACCAAAAAGAAAAAAGCACGTAAACTCGTAGAGTTTTGATTCTTCGATCCAGTTTTGAGTGAGCAAAACTTACTCAATTGAATAGTGTGGTGGCGATAGCAAGAAGGATACACCTGTAACCATGCCGAACACAGAAGTTAAGCTTCTTAGCGCCGATTGTAGTGAAGGGTTTCCCTTTGTGAGAGTAGGACGTCGCCACGCGTTTTTTTTACCTTAT
>NZ_JAUKPK010000060.1:0-367 GCF_030499455.1 Enterococcus sp. B2E4 | reverse complement strand
CCAAAGATTAGTATTTCTAGTTTTATGGGCTACTTAAAAGGACGAAGTGCAACCTTAATCCATGAAAAACATGCGAATTTGAAATATAAGTATGGGAATAAAAGCTTTTGGTCCAAAGGATACTACGTGAGTACGGTTGGGTTAAATCAAAAAACAATTGAAAAATATATTCGAGAACAAGAAGCAGATGATCGAATAAGAGATAGTATAAGTAAACAAGAGTATGTAGATCCATTTAAATAGTTAAAGAGAGATAGGGCTGTGAGCGGTTGGTGGTCATTTAAAAAGCCCCTTTTAAGGGGCTAGCGAGTGGTGAGCCCTTCTAGGGCTGTTAAAAAGCCACCCGTTTCACGGGTGGATATTTACT
>NZ_JAUKPK010000006.1:0-290022 GCF_030499455.1 Enterococcus sp. B2E4 | reverse complement strand
TTGTAGTGAAGGGTTTCCCTTTGTGAGAGTAGGACGTCGCCACGCAGTCAAACACATGTCTTCACTGACATGTGTTTTTTTGTTATTACAATGATGTATCATTTTTCTAAAAACAATCACTTAAAATAACTTTTTATGGAAAAAAATGATACACTAGTAGTGAAGTATTTTTAGGAGGGATCATATGACTGACGATGCCAAAAAAGAACAAAAATTTGTTCAAGATCAAGACGTTGTTTCAGTTTCAACGAATGAAGAAGTATCCTTTGGCGATATCAAACAAGTAGCCTCGAAAAATATCGGTCAGATGCTGCAAGACCTGCAAGATTTTGAAGTAGCGATCGAAAAAGAGGATATTCCTGAAATTTATCGTATATATAATGGTCGATTGCATAAACAGCTAAAAGAAACATCAAATCAAAATCATGAGATTGACGAATTACTATCAAGAAAGTTCCATGATAACTTCACCCAAACATTTCCTTTCATGATGCATTGTGCCAAAATATCTCCTACCGTGCATTACTATAAGTTAGGGACCTATTATCATGAGCGAGCGACGATTGGTATCGATGCGAGCATTCCAGAAATTTTTGTTATCCCTGAGATAGACGAAGAATGGGAGAAGTTTCAACGAGGCGATCGTGAGATGCTGACAGCCATCGAACAACAAATGGATAAGCTGGAAGCCAAACGGATCACTGCCCTATCAGAAGTAAAGGAAATCCAAAATCAGATCGATAAGCTTACGGCATCTGTAAATGAATTGAGTGAGTCAAAGGGCTTTTTCAATCGGACAAAAATCGATGAAGAACTAGAGCAGTTGACTTCTGAGCGAAAAGCATTAGAAGCCAAACGTCGGGAATGGGAAAGATATTCAAATAATGACGAAGAGGTTTTTGCTGAAAAAGAGCGTCTGCAACAGCAATACCAAACATTGCGCTTAAAGAAAGCAATCGTGGAAAAAGAATTCCGTCAAATTGATACCTTTTTTGGATCATTTGATGAATTTACGGCAAAAATAATGGCTTTCTTAGCTCACTATACTGGAAAGGAGCTGACTGAAGTTGACGAAAGAAACGCAGACGAATCCTGAGGAATCACAGCTGCTGGAGCAGGAACCGATTCTAGAGGTCCAAACAGAAGGAGCTAATGAAGTCGAGGAAAACGTATCAACAAATGCGACGGACTTAGTGAATGACGGTCCTTTAGTAGAAGATAGTGGAAATGTAGTGGATGATTCTTTTGATTCAGCAAAAGAAGAAACTGACTACGAAGATGATTATTATGCTGTAAAAGCGCAAGATCACCAACGAATCGAATCGCTTATTGAGCAAGCCGAAAACGAACTAGCTGATTTAAAATTGAGAAAATCAATTATGGAAGCTGATTTTTCTGGATTGCTTGCTCATTACCGCCAGTTGATTTTAACAGATCAAGATATTTCGGTGATCGCCAAAAAGACATTGCTTGAATACTATGCCTATGAATTCTTGAAACCATTAAAAACGATTCATTTAACTGCTACTGATAACTATGACACATGGAAGACAAAGCATTTCAATGTCCGTTTTCGTTTAACAGAAACAAAGGAGCTCGAGTTTAGTTTCAAACTTAATCCAGTCAATTCTACGTATCAATCTAATTATTTGCCATTGTTGACTATCAATTCAAACTCCCAGTCGGTGGTTGTCAATGATGAACAGATTTTGCATTTAATCAGTCAATGGCATGCGGAGAATATTTTCTCGGTCAATCAGCTTTCGCTCTTTAATTATGATGTCAACTTGGTATTGGCGCATTTAAAAGAATTAGGCTTTACGGTTTCACCAAGCTTGATCGACAATACCCAAACATTGGCTGTCGATATGGAGACGGACTTTGCTGTTGCAGCAGAAGTTCTCGATCAAATTTTCATTATTACAATGGAGAATCAGCAATATGATTTTATCACAGAAAACAAAGGCGAAATTCTTGTTTTACTTGATAAAAATCAACGATTGACGATCCATTTGTATACAGAGTCCACTTTACTAACGATTGATTCAGATCAATGGAAGCGATCCTTATTAGATTTCTTCACAAGCTATCCATTTTTGGTTCCGCTTGTCGTGGAAGGTGAAGAATAAATGTTCTAAATTCATTAAAAGTGCTAGAATGGTTTTTATAACTATTCAGCACTTTTTTTGGAAGGAGCAGTATGATGAAAAACAAAGCACTAGGTTTTTATGAAGGACGATCTTTAGATGAGTCAAATGTATTTATTGAAAAGGAAATTCCGATACCCAATTGCCAAGCAAATGATTTATTGGTGGAAGTACAGGCAGTTTCGGTCAATCCAATCGATACAAAAAGACGGCAGATGACTGCTTTAAGTGAAGCGTTCCAGATCCAAGGGTATGACGCCGTTGGGATCGTTAAAGAAATCGGCTCAGCAGTTAATGGCTTTGCCGTTGGTGATCGGGTGTTTTATGCTGGAACCACACAACGACCTGGTGCGAATCAAAGGTTCCAAACAGTTGATTCTCGGATCGCAGCAAAGGCACCAGCCGGCTTTTCTGATGGCGATCTTGCAGCTATGCCATTAACGAGTATTACAGCGTGGGAATTGCTTTTTGAAAAATTTGGGTATGTGCCTGAAGAAAACGCGAATGAAGGATCGATTTTATTGGTCAATGCCAGCGGTGGTGTTGGCTCAATTGCGGCGCAACTAGCAAAATGGGCAGGATTGACAGTCTATGGCACTGCGAGTCCTAAGAACGATCAATGGCTTAAAAACAATCAAGTGGATCAAGTACTTAATCATCGCTTGCCGTTGGCTGAACAAATCACTGAGCCTTTTTCAGCCGTTGCAATTTTTTATGACGCCTCAGCCTATTTGCCACAATTAACGAAAGCAATCTTGCCGTTTGGCAAAGTCGGAATGATCGTGAATACGAAAGAAGCGCTAGATTTAAATCCATTTAAAAACCTCGGCATCGATTTTTATTGGGAGTATATGTTCGCAAAAACAGATGCTCAGTTGATGATTGAAACACAAGGGAGCATTTTGCAACGGATCGCCTCGTTACTCGCTGACAAAAAGATCCATACGACTGCGGTCCAAACGTTTGATGGAGGAATTACCATCGAGACCTTAAAGCTCGCTACAAAAGCGGTTGAGCAAGGAACGAAAGGAAAGACAGTGATCACTGGAGGCGTCCGCTAGATGGAAGAAGAGGAAGCGATGCTGTTTTGGGATGAATTTGCCCAAGAATATGCACAGATTCAAAGAGAATCCCAATTGAAAATTGCCGAAGAGGTAGCAGCTTTTTTGGTGGAGCAGAAAGTGTTCCCGATATCGGCCTTCGTTGACTTTGCTGCGGGGACTGGCCGCTACATTTCAGCATTTTATCCTTATGTAGATGAGTATTACGCAATTGATTTTTCAAAAGAAATGTTAAAAATCATTGAAGAAACGACGGAAGATCCGATGAACAAGCTCCATCTGGTTCAGCAGAGCCAAAAAGACTTTTTATCTGCAGACCAGCACTGGCCCTGTATTTTTATGGCAATGAATCCAGCAGTCAGAGACAAGGAAACATTGCTTCAGTTTCAAAAAAAGGCCCATCAATTGATTATTCTAAGAATGATCACAGAAGAAGAAAACGTGTTTCAGCCATATGAAAAAAATCTTTCAGCGAAGAATGACCTGAACCTAAACACTTGGTACAAGAAGTGGTTTTCAGAAGAAGTGATCGATTGGCAGAGTCGGCAATTCGAGTATATTTTGAAGGAGGAGATCGATCAAGAAATATTTCATCTTTATTTTGAGGAGGAGTACTCATTGGAACAACGGCAACAAATGGTTCAACATGTCTTTGGTGAGGCATTGACTGTCGAAAGCCAAACGAAAATCACTTTTGAGCTTCTTTTAGCTTAAGTAAAATCACACAATGGGTATCAAAAAAACGAGATTCTGACATAAGATCAAGAAACAGGTACAGGAGCTAGGCTTCTTTTGGCTGCTGACTGGAAACATCTTATGCTGGAATCTCGTTTTACAGTGAATTTGCTACAATAGAAGGTATACGATGCTGCCTAATAACAGTAAAAAAACGATGTTGACGATAAAAAACAGCTTTTGAAACGTTCTCGCTTCTTTTGGTCTGGCTTGTTTCAATAATTTGTACCCAATCAAATTCGCCAAAGAAGCAATCAATGTACCCAAACCACCAACATTGACGCCCAAAAGAACGGCTTTTTCTAAATCGGTGAAAGGAGCAATCAAAATTGCTGCTGGAACGTTAGATATTCCTTGGGAGAGTAAAATACTACCTAAAAAAGCGCGATGCGTTTCTTGAAAATACGGTCGAATGTGATCGGTGACCAGAGATAGGTCTTGAATATTCCCGACGATCAAGAAGAAACAGAGAAAGGTAAGTAGTAACTGATAATCAACTTTTGCAAATAATCGTTTATTACTAAACCAAACCACGGCTGCGACGACAAGCACGGCGATTGAAATAGGGAGAACACTAAAAATACCAAGAATCATAAGAACAAATAATCCTGCATTAAGCAGCGCTGGCTTTTTTTCAAAGAGTTCTTCTTGCAGGGCGATTTCCAATGGAGTCTTTGGGATGAGCTGGATCGAAACAAGGAGTAATAGTAATGAAAGTCCCACAAAGGTGCCGGTAGTCCACATGAATTGTGGCAGCGAAATCTGATAGTAAGAAAATAAAAATAGATTTTGCGGATTTCCAAATGGAAACAGGCTGCTTCCTAAATTGGCTGCTACGATCAAATAGACAGCGCCTAATAAGACACTGGTGTGCTGTTGTTCTTTCCTCGTTAAGAGTAAATAGATGGGCAATAAAGTTAAGATAGCCACGTCATTTGTTAAAAACATCGAACTGAAGAAGCTTAGCAAGACGGTTGCGCGGATCAAGTCACGCAGATTGCGACTTTTTTCCACTAATTTTTGTCCAAATGCTCGTAAAAGACCAGCTTCTTCTAACCCATTGATTACTAACATTAATCCAAACAGTGATAAAATCACTTTAAAGTCAATAAACGACCAACGGAAGGTGCCGAAAAAACACGCAATAAGTGCTAGTAGCAGGGAAATCGAAAATAATCGATCCGTTCGAAAAAATGCTAACATTCGTTTTCCCATAGTTCACCACCTTTCTTCTCAAGAATTTTACCATTCCTATGCTTTAGGAACAATAAAAAACGCTTTTTTCATCGAACTCAAAGACATTCAGGCAATTTTTATAGTTGACAAACGACTCATTAATTGGGAAATTAGTATGTGAAAGGTGAAGGAGGTTCAAGAATGAATGTGATGCAGCTGCTTGAAAAAAATCAGCAGGTACATTTTCAAATTTTGGCTGTTTTTTTTCAGAATGGCTCAGAAGTCTCTTATAAAAAACTTGCAAGAACGTTATCCATTTCCGCGCCCACTTTGCAAAAAGAACTTCAAAATCTTCATCAAAATTTAGCTGCTTTCCATGAAGACGCAGCTTTGATCTATTCAGAAAATGATCAAGTGCAATTGGTATTGCCTCTTGATTTTTCCCTGAAGCAATTTTTTTATGCGTATCTTTCAGAAGCAATCGATTTTCAGATATTGTCGTATTTGTTTTTTCATCGAGATGAGTCAACGACGAAAATGATGTTAGAACTGATGTTGAGTGAAGCTTCATTGTTTCGTCGATTCAAAGCGATCAATCAGCTATTGAAAGAATTCGACATCCAATTAAAAAATAAAAAATTGATTGGGGATGAAAAACAGATTCGCTTTTTCTATTATCAGTTTTTTTCACAAAGTTATCCCAATGAAGAATTGATCGCTCGCTTGAATGCACCAGCCATCAACAATTTGATTCGAGTCATTGAAAAACAGTTGCAGACAACGTTTAGTCAAGCAGAGCGTTGGAAAGTCGGGCTTTGGTTAGGCATTATGGAAGCCCGTTTTGATTATCGCGGCTCGCAACAGCATGAAGCCTCGTATCCATTGTTGAAGTCATTGGAAAATGAAGCGATGTTCCAGCTTTTGCGGAATATATTAGGGCGCTATCTCAGTCGTTTTGCCGTATCCTGGAGCGATTATGAAACGGTATATTTCTATTTATTTTTATTAGCTGAAGGCTTGATTCGCCCTTCACTGGATGACTCCTTGCAAAAATCACTTTTCTTCCAAGAGATCGATGCGTTAAATGGGGAGCTGCTGCAGGCCATTGGTGATAGTGAAAGAAAGACTACAGAAACTTCTACGGAATTACGCGTCTTCTTGACGAGTGTGACGATCCAAGCGTTGTATATTCATGGCGGCATTATTGCCTTTGCTGAATTTCAGCCGCAAAGTGTTGCGAATGAGAGCTTGATCGAAGTGGCACAGCAAGCAATCGAACAGTTGGAGAAAAACGTAAACCAGTCCTTTTCTCTTGAGAAAAAGCAGCATTTGACTAATGAATTGCTTTTGATCCGTCAATGGATTCAAGTAAAACAGGAAAAAGCATTTACAGTAGGCATTTTGCTGACTCAATCACGATTACGCAGTGGCTTTTTACGGCGCTTTTTGATCAAAGAATTGGCTGGCTATCCGAATATTCACTTCGATGGGACAAAGGAGAAGGACTATGATCTATTGATCGTTGATCATTCTGAGATCTCGGAAGGCTATCGTTATAAAAAACGATTGATTTTAACAGGTGGTGCAACCCCATTTGAAGAAGAGCGGCTTCATCAAATCGTGGATGAAATACGAAATGAGAACCTTGAAAGCGAGTTGGAAAAGATATGAGAATAGTGATTATTGGAGGCTCTCATGCAGGAATTGCTGCTGCCCGTCATTTAAAAAAAGTTGACCCAAAAGTCGATGTGATAATTATAGAAAAATCAAGCGTTCTTGGTTATGTTGCCAGCAGTTTGAATTTAGTACTGGAAGGTTACATTCAGCGTTTGGAAGATTCCAAAACGGCAACAGCCAGTGAACTTCTTTCAGAAGGAATCAATGTGATGTTAAACAGTGAAGTCACAAAAATCTTTCCGCAAGAACAAACGGTTCATTTTGTCACATCAACGGAATCTTATCAGCAAGAAGATGAAGTGAGATATGATGGCTTGATTTTGGCGATGGGATCGAGTACTTTCCGTTCGGAGTTTGCCTCAGATGTCGAAGCACATATAACGACCTACAAAACCATTGGTCAATCAAAGCAAGCATTAGAAAAAATCGAGAATGCCCAAACCGTTGCGATCGTCGGTGCTGGTCTGATCGGGTTTGAATTAGCGGAATCTTTAAGCGGACAACAAAAAGCCGTTCATTTGATCGATCGCATGGATACGCTGTTGTTCCGTTATTTTGATCATGAAATTGCCAAAATTTTGATGGAACGTTTTCCCAAAAATTTGCAGATCTATCTTAACAGCAATGTCGCTCATACGATCAAAAATGAGAAAGGCGATTATCAAGGAATTGAGCTGTCAAATGGAACGAAAATTCAAGCTGACGTGGTCGTTTATGCTGTTAATCCACGTCCAAATGTTGCGCTAGTAGAAGATTTTCTGAAACTAAATCTGGATGGCACGGTATCGACAAATGAGTATTTGCAAACGTCTGACCCAGCGATTTATGCAATTGGGGATCTTGTTTCAATCCCATTTAATCATTCGGATAGCTCCTTGTATATTCCTTTAGTAACAAATGCTTACCGCACCGGGATCGTTGCTGCCACCAATTTATTGGCAAATGAACGGGGAACAACAAAAATTCCTTTTCCAAAAATGCAACGGACCGTCGTCAGTAAATTATTTGGCTATTTCGTCAGCAGTTCAGGTATTAATGAGACCGAGGCACCGTATTACGGCTTTGAAGTAGATTCAGTGACGCAAACATTTCATTCTCGGACATTTTTCGCGACAGATGAGGATTTTGAAGTAACGTTAAAACTGATTTTTGATCAGCAAACGAAAGTGATCATGGGGGGACAAATCATTACGAGTGATCGTGGAAGTTTGGAGATCATCAATACGATCTCAACCTTGATCAATAGCAAGACGACCTTGCACCAATTAGCAACAATGGATTACTTTTTCAATCCAACCATCTCATTTCCACTGCACTTTTTGAATCAATTGGCCCTTGATGGCTTGTTAAAGTAAAATAGTAAGTCTTGATAAACCTGCGATGATGGCAGGTTTTTTTAAATTGACGTTAATCGGGAGAAAATAGCGATTGCGCCCATGAAAGGTATCGCGTATTAAAACCAGGTGGGGTTGTGCTGAGCTTTGATGCCAACTGGTATCGCTATCTTTTTTGATGAAGAAACTCGTAAAATATGACGATGCTCATTTTATGACTGAACGATTTTTGGTAAAGGATTTTTATCGGCAGACGAATGTTCCTTGGATGGAAACGTTAGCTCATCAGTACCCTTTATCTGAAAAGCTACGCCCAGCTTGGGATGAGCATGTGTGAACTACACAGGGGTTTCAACAGATTGAAACGATTGAACGTGTAAATGATTTGTTATTGAATGAAACTCAGAAGTTGAATCTAGCCTTCTCAAGTATTTATTTGATTAAAGCGATTAAATAGGCTCCGTTGAAAAAAAATACGTGCTCGCAGTCTTTATAAGAGAAAAACATCACATAATCCCTTGCCTTCGCAGATTCGTTTTCACTGAAATTGCGTTGGTAAAGGGAATTTTTTAAAAAACTTCTTGTGATTTTAAGTGAAATACGTTACCCTATTAAAGAGAGTGAGAATCATTCTCAATAAGGAAGGGGCGGGGCATGTTGAAAAAAATCGGATTACTGCTGATCTTGATTCTTCTTGTGGGCTGTTCTTTACTGGTAGGTACCCATGAATTATCATTAAGTGGTTTACAGCAGGGTGATCCGAATCATTGGCTTGTTTTGGTAAAAGTTAGGCTCCCACGGACGATCAGTTTGATCATTGCAGGTGGAATCATTAGTTTATGTGGGAAAATCATGCAGCATATGATGCAAAATAAATTTGTGGCATCAGAGTCGATCGGA
This sequence comes from Enterococcus sp. B2E4, assembly GCF_030499455.1. Classification (NCBI taxonomy): domain Bacteria; kingdom Bacillati; phylum Bacillota; class Bacilli; order Lactobacillales; family Enterococcaceae; genus Enterococcus; species Enterococcus sp. B2E4. Next base: position 280,992 of record NZ_JAUKPK010000006.1, on the reverse strand, counting down.
TTATCTGATAGTGCTCGTTTAGGAATTTTGCTAGTCATGCTTTTTCTGCCAAATGCTTCTAACTTGATTCGGACAACCGCAGCATTTGTGTTTGCTTATGCAGGTGTTTTGTTCTTTTTATTTTTAAGCCAATTTCTACCAAAGAAAGATCCAATGATGCTCCCTTTGACCGGGGTGATGTTCGGTAATATCATCGGTGCCATTAGCAGCTTCTTGGCCTACCGTTTCCAATTGGTTCAAAATGTCTCTTCTTGGCTACAAGGAAATTTCGCTACCATTATGTCTGGCCAGTATGAACTTTTGTATTTGACGATTCCAGTATTCGGTCTGTTGTATTTCCTAGCTTATGAGATCACGATTGCTGGTTTAGGAGAAAGTGCCGCCAAGAGTCTAGGGATCAATTATCTGTTTTTACGCTTTGCTGTGTTCGCTCTGGTGGCGTTTGCCAGTAGTGTCGTTTTATTGACCGTTGGACAAATCCCTTTTCTAGGGATCGTTATCCCAAATATGATCGGCATGGTCTTTGGGGATCATTTGAAGAATAATCTACTACTGATCAGCTTTGCTGGAAGTGCATTTTTACTTTTATGTGATGTATTGGCACGCATCGTGATTGCTCCGTATGAGATGCCCGTAAGTGTGGTTGCCGGTGTACTAGGTGGTTGCTGCTTCTTGATTTTGCTGCTGGGGAGGAAGTTTCAATGAAGAAAAAACTCTTTCTTTTGTTCTTTCTGATCCTTTGTGCCGCTACTGCCTATCTGACCTATAACACCTATGGTAATTGGTCATTTGCTTTTGCATTGCGGGGCCGTCGGATCTTCGTCTTTGCTCTGGTGGCGATCGCAATTTCCTTTAGTACGATCACCTTACAGACTGTTACGATCAATCGCTATTTAACACCAGGAATCTTAGGCTTGGATCAACTATATGTCCTGGTTCAGACCCTGTGTTTCTTTTTTATCGGCGGGATCCAGATGCTAAGCCAAGAAACAGCAGCGATGTTTTTATTCTCTGTCAGTCTGACTGCCATTCTAGGAAGTTTATTGATCGGTTTTTTCTATCAAAAAGCCGTCAACGGATTGTTTTTGTTGTTGATGGCTGGAATGGTATGCGGCACGATGTTCAGTAGTCTGAGCACGTTTTTGCAAGTCTTGATGGACCCGAATGAATATGATTTACTGCAAGGACGCTTATTCGCTAGCTTTGGCAATATCAATACGCAACATCTCTTAATTGCTGCTGTGATCATTTTGATCGGTAGTAGCTGCCTGATTCTGTTGATTCCAGAATTGAATCTATTACATTTAGGAAGCGGGCAAGCCAAAAGTCTAGGCGTTCCTGTTCAATGGCTTCATAGAGGTATTTTATTTTTGATTGCGCTTCTGACAGGTACCGCTACGGCACTCGTAGGTCCAGCTGTTTTTCTCGGCTTTGTAGTGGCAACGATCACCTATCAGCTTTTTCCCACCTATCGCCATGGGTGGTTGTTTGCGGGTGGCAGCCTGATTGGTTTTCTCCTGTTAGTAGGAGGGCAGTTCTTAGTGGAACAAGTGTTTCAATGGCAAACGACCATTGGTACGGTGATTCAATTATTGGGTGGCGTCTTCTTTATAAGCAAATTGCTGCTGGAAAGGAAAAAATCATGATCGAAACAAAAAACGTATCCAAAAATTATGCGAAAACACAGGTGTTGACCGAGTGTTCTTTAGCATTACCTGAGCAGAAAATGATTGCCTTTATCGGGCCAAATGGTGCGGGAAAAAGCACCTTACTCTCCTTGGTCAGTCGGATGCTGGACCAGAGAACTGGTGATATTTATTTAGATGGAACTGAGATTCGCCAATGGAAATCCAAAGAGCTAGCCAAAAAAATGGCTTTTTTGCAACAAAGCAATCGCTATGCAGTCAATCTGACTGTAAGAGAACTGGTGGCATTTGGTCGCTATCCGTATAACCGCGGGCGACAATCGGCAGCGGATGATAGGATCATTGATGATTCTTTAGCTAAGCTATCCCTTACCGAATACGCCGATCAATCGATTCATGAGCTTTCTGGTGGTCAGCTACAACGAGTTTACTTGGCGATGATCTTGGCTCAAGATACAGATTATCTGCTGTTGGACGAACCGTTAAACAATCTAGATTTGAAGCACGCCAACCAGCTGATGAAGCTATTGACCACCTTGGTGGAAGACTATCAGAAAACCGTTGTGATCGTTTTGCACGACATTAATTTTGCCGCTCGCTACGCCGATCACATCGTTGCCATGAAAGACGGTCAGATTTTTAAAGCGGCCGACACTGAGGCTGTGATCCAGGAGCAAGTGTTGGCATCGTTATATGAGATTCCAATCAAACTGGTACAAGTGGATGGTCGGCAATTTTGCTATACCTTCCAATAAAATGTATTTCTAAGGAGGAAAAAAATGAAAAAAATTGTAGTAAGCTTTATGAGTATTTTCGTATTAGCGGGGTTGACCGCATGCGGATCAAATAATACTGGTACAATCGAATCGACAGGGACACAGGAAAGCCAAACTGCTCAGAGTGAACAGACACCGACAGAGGTTGAAATCACCGATAGCAATGGAACCGTTACTGTTCCTTATGCACCAGAAAAAGTGGTGGTTTTTGACAATAGCGCCTTAGACACGATGGATGCGCTTGGCCTTGGGGATCGAATCGTTGCTGCTGCGACCAGCAATTTACCAGATTATTTATCAGCCTATGCAGATGTTGAATCAGCAGGGGGGATCAAAGAGCCTGATTTAGAAAAAATCAATCAACTGCAGCCAGACCTAATCATTATTTCTGGGCGACAACGTGATTTCCAAGAGGAATTGTCTGCAATCGCGCCAACCGTTTTCTTAAGCGTTGACAATAGTGATACTTGGGCATCGATCGAAGCCAACATTACGACCATTGGTCAAATTTTTGGTAAGGAAGAGGAAGCGCAAGAACAACTAGCATCGTTACAAGGTCAGATCGATACCTTGAAGGAGCAAGCGCAAAATGCTGACGAGAAAGCCTTGGTTGTTATGGTAAATGAAGGCAATCTTTCTGCTTTTGGGCCAGGTTCTCGTTACAGTATCTTGTATGATACGTTTGGTTTCCCTGCAGTAGATGAGGAATTAGAGGCGTCGACACATGGACAAAGTATTTCTTATGAGTACTTGCTTGAAAAAAATCCTGATATCATTTTCGTGATCGACCGGACAAAAGCGATCGGCGGCAACGAAAGTGAAAGTGAATTTGTTGCAAATGAAATCGTCCAAGAAACAAATGCTGGGCAAAACGATCAAGTCATTGAATTGGATGCTGCGGTTTGGTATTTAGCAGGTTCAGGCTTGGAGTCGATCCAACTAATGATGGACGATGTCAAACCAGCCGTTGAATAAATAGGTGAGAAAAGCAATCAAGTAATTAGGACACGCGTATCAGTTTACTGAGAATGCGTGTCCCTTTTTATTTTCCTATTTTCTAAGACCTACGACTGATTTTTGATAACTTTCCCTGCTTTACTTTACCTGTCGTAGTAATTGTTTTATAATTAGTACGACAGATGAAGTAATTTAGGAGGCGATTGCGTGATCTCGAGTGACGGAATTCGCGGCTATAACGACGCAATCATTTTATCCATTCTTTCCAATGAAGATTCTTATGGATATGAAATATCCAAGCGTATTCGCGAAGGAACAGATGCTTTATATGTGATCAAAGAAACGACGTTGTATTCCGCTTTTACTCGGTTAGAAAAACAAGGATTGATCCGCTCATATCCTGGAGAAGTGACGCATGGCAAAAAGCGGACGTATTACCAGATAACTGCAGACGGAAGAGCAAGCCTTACGGAGAAACTATTGGAGTGGCAGCAGACAAAGATCGTCGTTGACCAGTTCTTACAAGGAGGAGACAAATGAAAACCATTCATGACTATCTAGACAGCTTATTTTTATCAGTACCCATCACACCGGAAACCAAAAAGGCGAAAGAAGATCTCTTAGCGATTATGGAAGACCACTACTTAGAACTGATTCACCAAGGGAAAAGCGAGCATGAAGCCATCGGTGCAGTAATCAGTGAGTTTGGTTCCGTAGATGAGCTGTTGCAAGAGTTAAATGTTTCAAAAGAAGAAGCGCCGATTGATGATTGGTCCGATGCCATCACAGAAGACGATGCGTTTGATTATTGGGGAACTGTGCGACACTTTGCTTTCTCGTTATCTATAGGAATCGGTTTTTGTATCGCATCCCTAGCAGCCTTGATGCTCTTTGTTAGTATATATGCTGAGACCTTTGGAATAATGGTGATGTTTCTTTTTATCGCCATCGGGGTCGGTTTTATTATCTCTAGCAGCTTGCACTTTTCCGGTGCTCGTAAACAGTTGGATGATCGTCCAATAAAAAGGGATGCCAAACGAGAAGCCGCTCAGCAACTCGCAAATTATGAAAAAAGTTTTCGGATTGGTCTTGTTTTAGGAATTGGTGCCTGTATTTTATCAATTGCGCCTGTACTTTTAAGTGAATTGTTTTATTATTCTGTTGAATTTGGGATTTCCTTGTTTTTCTTGACGGTTGCAGCAGGTGTGTTCTTTATTATTTATGTAAGTATTATCCGTACAGGCTTTGCGAAGCTGGCAACTGAGACGTATTTTATTCGCGACGAAGACCATCCGGGGGATCGAGCAACACGTCATAAATATGGCGAATCCGCTGGTCGAGTTACCTTTTTTCGAACAGTCTACTGGCCAGTGATTTTGGTCGTTTACATGCTTTGGTCCTTCATGTTTCATGCATGGGCTTACTCTTGGGTCATTTTTGTTATTGGTGGTGTCTTAGAGGACTACTTTATCGGACATACGAAAGCTAAAAAATAAGAGACACTTCAATCGAGAGTGCTTTCTTTACTTTTAAAAAAAGGAAGATTATAATACGCCTTGTAACTGAACCAATCAGAAAAAAACAGCGAGAAATATGGTTCTCTCAATGCTTTTAAAAAGTTCAGAATACAAGAAAAGAGGCAATGAATATGTTAGAAATTCATTATCTGAAAAATGGCAGCAAAGAAATAGCAACAGTCGAATTTCCGGAGCGCTTTCTCGCAAGTCAATACTTGGAAGTTCCACCTTTTCAAGACCATTACCCAGTCGAAGAAGTTTTTTAGACGGTAAGCGGATTACATTGAGGGATCGAACGATCAGTGGATTGTTCAACTATTTAAATACTAAATAAAAAATTGCCTTTTTCTATGGCTCACTTTACTTGGTGAGGAATCATAGGAAGAGGCAATCTTTTTTATTTAATTGAGAATGAGAGGTGTAATTGAGAATCTAACAAGTAGGGAACTAAAATGGAAACGATTAGTCAAACTTACAACTATACTCTATTTGTATTGGATAGGAAATAAATATGCTCATTTCTGAGGAGGATAACATTTTTTTTGACTATTTCTGAATAAACTATTGCTTTTTATAGTTAGATATACTAATAATTAATAGAGATTATTCTCAAATAATTATTCTAATTGGAGGAAATGATATGTCATTAATTGGAAAAGAGATTGGTTCATTCGAAGCGAAAGCTTACCACAATGGAAAATTTATCGATGTTTCATCAGAAGATTTTAAAGGAAAATGGAACGTTGTTTGTTTTTACCCTGCAGATTTCTCATTTGTTTGTCCGACAGAGCTTGAAGATTTGCAAGATCAATATGCATCATTAAAAGAATTAGGCGCAGAAGTTTATTCTGTATCAACAGATACTCATTACACCCATAAAGCATGGCATGATCACTCTGATGCCATCAATAAAATCGAATATATCATGATTGCTGATCCTTCTCATGTGATCTCAGAGATCTTTGATGTACTAGATGAAGCTTCTGGGTTGTCTCAACGTGGAACATTCATCATCGATCCAGATGGCGTAGTCCAAACAGTTGAGATCAATGCGGACGGTATCGGTCGTGATGCTAGTGGCTTGATCGATAAAATCCGTGCAGCACAATATGTCCGTACTCATCCAGGTGAAGTATGTCCTGCAAAATGGAAAGAAGGCGAAGAAACTTTAACGCCAAGCTTAGACCTTGTAGGCAAGATTTAGGAGGCTCTCATGGCATTAGATAAGGCAATCAAAGACCAACTGACGCAGTATCTCGCGATGCTAGAATCAGAGGTTGTTTTTGCGGCAACTTTAGGTGAGGATGATTCTTCCACGAAAGTACGTGAATTCTTAGAAGAAATCGCAGAAATGTCGCCAAAAATCACTATCCAAGCTGTAGCAAGTGAACGGACACCAAGCTTTTCGATCAATCGTCCCGGTGAAGAAAGCGGCATCGCTTTTGCTGGTTTACCGTTAGGGCATGAGTTCACTTCGTTTATTTTAGCGTTGCTTCAAGTAAGCGGTCGTCCGCCGAAAATTGACGAAGCACTTCAAAAGCGCATCAAAGCGATCGATAAGCCATTACATTTTGAAACCTATGTCAGTTTGACATGCCATAACTGTCCTGATGTTGTTCAAGCGTTAAATATCATGGCAGTGCTAAATCCTTCCATCAGTCACACCATGATCGAAGGTGGGATGTTCAAAGAAGAAATTGACAAGAAAAAAATTATGGCTGTGCCAACCGTCTTTTTAGAAGGTGAAGAATTTGCAAGCGGCCGTCAAACGATCGAACAGTTGTTGGAAAAAGCAGCTGGTCCGACGAGTAAAGATGACTTTGCTGAAAAAGAGCTTTTCGATGTGTTAGTTGTCGGTGGCGGACCTGCAGGCGGAAGCGCAGCGATTTATGCAGCGCGTAAAGGCATCAATACTGGGATGGTCGTCGAAACAATGGGTGGACAAGTAATGGAAACCCTGGGGATCGAAAACATGATCGGTACTCCTTATACCGAAGGACCAAAGTTAATGCGTCAGGTAGAAGAGCACATCAATGAATACAATGTAGACGTGATGAAAGGGCAGCGTGCGAAAGATATTCGTCGCAATGATGTCATCGAAGTTGAATTAGAAAATGGTGCAGTATTAAAAACCAAAACGGCCATTTTAGCAACTGGCGCTCGCTGGCGTAACATCAATGTTCCAGGAGAAAAAGAATTCAAAAATAAAGGTGTTGCCTATTGTCCCCATTGTGATGGCCCGTTATTTGCTGGGAAAGAGGTTGCTGTCATTGGCGGCGGAAACTCTGGGATCGAAGCAGCGATCGATTTAGCTGGCATGGCAAAACACGTCTATGTTCTTGAATTTTTACCGGAACTAAAAGCGGACCTTGTGCTACAAAACCGTTTGAACACGTTAGAAAATGTGACTGTTATTACGAATGCGGCAACGAAGGAAATTGCTGGATCCGATCATGTCGAACAATTGACCTACGTTGATCGTGAAACGAGTGGTGAATTCACATTAGCTGTTGAGGGTGTCTTCATCTTGATTGGCTTGATGCCGAATACCGAATGGTTAAAAGACCGCATCGTTTTAAACGAACGCAATGAGATCGTCGTAGACAAACACGGCGCAACCAATATTGAAGGGGTCTTTGCAGCAGGGGATTGCACCGATAGTGTATACAAACAGATCATCACTTCTATGGGTTCAGGTGCGACTGCGGCATTAGGTGCCTTTGATCACCTGATTCGCTCGTAAGCCTTCTGCATCATATAAAATCAAAAAACGTCTCAGGGGCTTCTAGGAGCTGCTGAGCGTTTTTTCTTTTTGTAAGGGCAGTTTGGGTCCAGTTGACAGAAGGACAGCTTCTATATTACAATGAAAAAAACTCGTTCAAAAAAGAAAGAGGTATATTGATGAGTGTCGTAGGTATCTAATCAGCCAATTAAAACAAATAAGCAAAAACAGACTGTTTATTTGTTGTGCCTGTAGATACCGATAAAAATCGTTATTGATGAATCAGGTGATGGGAAACTATCACTTTTTTTGTACACTTTTTTGGACGGGGATCTGATCGGAATCCTCAGGCACAAGAAAGGATAACTCATGAAGATACCTCAAGCAACTGAATTTGAACAAATTAAAGAACAAGTAAGTAAAAAAATAATCAGCGATTACGGCAAGGCGCGCTTTGCGAATGAAAAACCAGCAGCGACGATCCACTCTGCCCAAAAACGAGTGACAGAGACCACTGAAGCGATGGCGCTATTAGCCGCTGGTCGTCAAGTGCCTTTTATGGGGCTGCAGCATGTCTTACACCATACGGAGAAAATTGAAAAAGGGTTTGTTTTAGAACCACAGGAGCTTATCGAATATGGAGACTTTTTACGGTCTTTTCGAATCATCCGTCAATTGTTCGAAAAGAATCAATCGATTGCCCCAAGATTACATCAATATGCACAAGGGTTAGAAGACTTTTCTGAAATCGCCGAAATGATTTTCCAAAAGATTCGCAATGGTCAGGTTGATAGTAATGCCAGCCGAGAATTGCGGAAAATTCGCGGCACGATCGAAAAATATGAAGCTGATCTGAAAAAAGTTTTTGCAAAGTTTTTTAAGGAAAGTCGCTATTTACAAGAAAATCGTGTCATCAAAAAGAACGACCGATATACGTTACCTGTGCGTGCTGAATTTCAACAGCAATTTAACGGAACGATCATCGAACGTTCCAATAAACGAGCGACTGTCTTTATTGAACCTGAGGCAGCTGCCCGTTTAAATGATCGATTGATCTTGGCGCAAGCAGAAGAAACAGCCGCTCAATACCAAGTGTTGTCAGAGTTGACAGGGGCGATCGCCGAACAAATGAACGCCGTGTTTGCCTGTCTTGACATTTTAGTTGTGCTGGATATTATTTTTGCTCGGGGAAAATATTGTCGAGAAATCAACGGGCAACCGATAACTATGACTGAGGAAGAAGTTTTGCTTCTTGATCAAGTCCGTCATCCTTTGCTGGGACGTGATGCGGTTCCTCTTTCTTTAAATCTTGGCGAAGAAAACCGCTGCATGGTCATCACGGGTCCAAATGCTGGAGGCAAGACCGTCGTCTTAAAAACCGTTGGACTTGTTTGCGCCATGGCTCATTATGGCTTATTTCCAGCACACAATGGCAAAAGCACTGTTCCGTTTTTAAAAAGTCTTTGGATGGATATTGGCGATCAACAAAGTCTGGAAAATTCTTTAAGTACCTTCTCTGGACACATGTCGAACATTGCTCAGATTATGAAGAATGCTACCCGACACAGTATTGTTTTATTGGATGAAATCGGCAGCGGCACTGAGCCCAATGAAGGGGCTGCTTTGGCGATCGCCATCATGGAATCTATCTATCGCTCAGGAGCTTTAATGATCGCAACAACACATTATGGTGAAATCAAGCAGTTTGCCGTCGATCATCAAGATTTCGAAACAGCGGCAATGGCTTTTGATGCCAAAACCTTGACACCAAAATATCGTTTGCTGACGAATGCAGTCGGTGATAGTAATGCGTTTTGGATTGCCGAAAAGATGGCGATCCCCGCTGACGTAGTCCAAACAGCAAAGGAATATTTAAAGCATAAAACCTATTCTTTTGAGAAGCAGCTTTTTGAAAAGGGGAAGAAACAACCCCCTCAACAAGAAGCCAAGATAGATCTTATTTTTCAAAAAGGAGACTTGGTCTTTTCAACAGAACATAACCAGCGCGGACTTTTTTATGAGTATTTGGAACAAGGACAAGCGAAAATTTCAATAGAGAAACAATTTTTTGTCGTTGCCGCTCGTCGCTTGCAACTCCTCACAAAGCGAGAGGTGCTCTATCCCGCAGGTTATGATCTTGATCAGCTATTCGTTGAGTTTGCGCAGCGCAAGTTTACTCGAGATATTGAACGAGGATCTAAAAAAGCGCAGAAGCAGTTACGAAAAGCAGCGCAAGAACGGCAAACCAATCGACCCGTGGATTGATAGATTAAGAAAACTTTCAATCGATAGACCAAAATCAAGCAAGCAGTCCTTTTTCAGCACCTAGAAAAAGGACTGCTTTTTTTAAATGTTCGTTTTTTTAATAACGTCCTTTATCGATGCCGTCCCTTTGTTTGGATGATTATTTTGGTTGTTTTTTCTTTATAGAGCAGAAAATATTCGAAATATCTAAATTCTTTAAGAAAAGTTAAAGAAAAATAAAAATAACAGAGAATTGGTTGTATCTTTATTCGAGGAAGGGTACCATTCATATTGGATTGAAAAATAACATATAACCTTGTTAGGTGAGGCTCCTATACAAACACAAGCTATTGCGCAGAAACGTCGAAAGACGCCAATGTGTAAAACAGGAATTGTCGGATTAAGGCTTTTCATAAAATAGCTAAGAGAGCAAATGACTTTCTTTACGTTGTATAGTGCTAAAACTCGGACGATGAGATTGCTGCTAAAGTCTGACGTCCTAAGAGAAGTGAGACTTTTTTGCTTTTCTTTCTGATGGATGACGAAGCTCATAGAGCAAAATAACTGGTACCGTCTGAACACCTACTCCAAGGCAAGAGGAGTGGAAGCAATGATAGAAAAAAAGAAGATCGATTGGCTGCTGATCATAGCTTATTTGCTATTGAGCCTTATCGGTCTTTTAATGATTTATAGTGCAAGTTCATACCGTTTATTAACGAGAGATCAACCACCAGCGTCGCTATTTATCCGTCAATTGGTCTTTTTGTTACTTAGCTGGGTTCTTTTATTCATTATTCAGCGGACGCGAAGAGAGATTTTGCTTAGCAAATACTTAGCGATCGGTCTGCTAGCATTTGGGATCTTTACCTTGCTCTTAGCTCGTTTGCCCTTTTTCGGTGTCTCTGTTAATGGGGCACAACGCTGGGTCTCGATCGCAGGGATTCAATTTCAACCATCAGAGATTGTGAATGTAGGGATGGTCTTGTACCTTGCTCATTACTTTCAAACTGCAAAAACCACCTTGCAGGAAATGAAACGTCCGCTTTTCGTTTTGTTTTTGTGCTGCGTGTTGATCCTGTTTCAACCGAAAATAGCCGGTGTGATGATTTTGCTTTTTTTAGCATTTGTCATGATAACTACGGTACAAGTCCCCGTGAAGCTGACGGCTCTTTTATTTGGTGGCTTAGTGATCAGTCTATTCTTGGCTGCCCTGTTGATCATGTTTTTAGGCGACAATGATTTATTGCCTCATATTTTTATGCACGTATATAACCGAATTCGCCTAGTAGGTGATCCATTCTCCGACCCTTACAATCAGGGGTTCCAAATGATCCATTCTTACTATGCTTTATTTAATGGAGGGCTTACTGGTCTCGGTTTAGGAAACAGTATTACGAAAAAAGGCTTTTTACCAGTTGCGGAAACCGATTTTATTTTTTCCGTTTTAGTAGAAGAGCTTGGCTTGCTTTTCGGGATTTTTGTTATTGGCTTATTATTCGTAATCATCTTACGTTTATTTATTCGTTCCGCAGCTATTGAAAACCCTCAGATTGGGTTGATATTGCTAGGAACAAGTACATTACTTTTGTTGCAAACAAGTATCAATATAGCCAGTATTTTAGGGTTGATGCCGATGACGGGGGTACCGTTACCATTTATCAGCTATGGTGGCTCCAGTTACTTTATTCTTTCATTTGCCTTTAGTATGTGCCTGAAATTAGAGCGAGAGGAGGGCAAACGAAATGAAGTTCCTCAAACGACATGATGCAAACTATGCCTTGCTGCTACCCGTTTTTCTGCTTTTTTTGCTAAGCATTTGGGTCCAGCATCAAGCTTCTGTAATGGATGGCAATGATCCTTCTGGAATCGTTTTTCGACAGATCGTTTTTTGTGTTCTATCCGCCATCGCGCTCTTCGTTACGAGTTTGATCCCAACCAATTTGCTCTTACGCTTTTCGGGTCTTTTGTATGTATTGGCGCTAGGTTTGATGGCTTCTCTTCATTGGTTCTACGATCAAACGATGTTTGAGCAGACGCATACCAAACGCTGGATCAGAATCGGCGACTTTACCATTCAGCCCTCAGAGTTTATGAAAGTGGCCTTTATGCTTTTTATGGTCTATCTCACCTTAGTGTATGAAAAACGAAAAGCCGAACGGACCATTAAATCTGATTTGATCTACGTCACTAAGATCTTGCTTTATAGTATACCGACATTTCTATTGATGTTTATGCAACGGGACTTTGGTACGAGTTTAGTGTTTATTGTGATGTTAGGGGCTTTATTTATTATCTCGGGTGTTCATTGGAAAATTTTGACCGTAGTGATCGGTTTGATCGCAGCCCTCGGCGCTATTTTATTGCTGCTCGTGTTTACGGAATGGGGCAATCGTGTCTTGTTTCGACTTCATTTCTCGCAGTATCAATTAGACCGAGTGCGAGCTTGGGCAGATCCCCTAGCGTACCAAGACTCTATCGCGTTCCAACAAGTTCGCAGTATGTGGGCGATTGGCTCAGGAGGCTTATTGGGAGCGCCTGACACCCATACGACAGTGTACGTGCCGGTTCGTGAATCAGATATGATTTTTACAGTTATTGGTGAAACCTATGGCTTTTTAGGAAGTACCTTAGTGATCTTCCTGTATTTTTATCTCATCTATCAAATCATCTTCGCCGCGTTAAAAACGAATAACAAGGCGTCGGTCTATATCGCCATCACGTACGTTTTTGGCTTAGTCTTTCAGATCTTTGAAAATATCGGCGCGGCGATTGGGTTGCTGCCATTAACGGGAATTCCTCTGCCATTCTTAAGCCAAGGAGGAACCTCGTTGATTGCGATCAGTATTGCGATGGGAATTATTTTCGGGTTAGAAAAATTCCCGACTAAAGCGAAGAAACGATCGTACGCATTAAAAGAAAGTAGGGGATTAACATGAGCAAGACAGCAAAACAAGGGGTGATAGGTGGACTGCTTTGTAGCTGTTTCGCATGGTTGTTTTTCCTTGTAGCATTAGAGCCGCAGTGGTTCCAAACGCTTGATACCCTGTTTTCCCACGTGCCTCAATGGCGGACGGCTACAGTAGAAGCGATTTTTGTTCCGCTTTCTAGCACGGCAACGATCGTCCCGATAGCGGCTATTCATTTTCTATTGGCAGCAATTTTGTTTTTTCGGAAGAAACGGATCGAGAGTTTTTGGTTGATGGGAAACATGATCATAATCAGTGGTGTTGGCCAACTGATCAAGAAATTCGTTGATCGCCCAAGACCGGAGTTTGCTGACAGTATGGAACGGGCATCCGCCAGTTTTCCAAGTGGCCATACACTATTAGCGACCACGCTAATTATTTCTCTCCTCTTTTTCTTCGCACAAACAGCTTCTGGCAAAAGAGGCAAACGTCCTATTAGCCAAAAACTAGCTATGTTTTTGGGATTGGTTTATTTACTGCTTATTATGATGAGCCGCTTGCTATTTGGGGTTCACTATCCTAGTGACTTGTTAGCAAGTCTTCTTTTAACAAGCGGAGTCAGCTCGATTACGTGTTCAATAGTTTTTTCAATAAAAAAAAGGGTGCTTAGGGGGGAGTAAATTGAGTTTGGTAAAAAAAATAATTATTGTATTTTTGGCTTTGCTTACAGTGGTTGTGGCATCGGGGACTGCGTACGGAATCAAAGTATATTTTCAAGTTGAAAATGTTGCGCACTCGATTCATCGGCCGATAGAAGGAAGACAAGAAGCAGAGGTGATAGAAAACACAGAACCTTTAAGTCTGCTTTTGCTAGGAATTGCCAATGATGCTCGCCGGCAAACAGATTATCGTGCCAATACGATCATGATTGCAACGTTGAATCCAGTTACGAAAAAAACGACACTTACGAGTATTCCCAGGGATGCGTATGTTGAAATTGTTGGTCAAGGATATGAAGATAAAATCAACCACGCACATTCCTTTGGCGGAGCAAAGATGATGATTGAAACAGTGGAACAATACCTTAATGTTCCGATTCATCATTATTTTTCTTTAAATATGGATGGTATGGCAGATCTAGTTGATGCGATTGGCGGTATTACCGTTGAAAACGATTTTGCATTTACTGCTGAGGATATCTATTTTGAAGAAGGTATCCTTGATTTGGATGGCTGGGAAGCACTTCAATATACCCGTATGCGCAAAGAAGACCCGGAAGGTGACTATGGACGCCAACGTCGTCAGCGAGAAGTGACAGAGATTTTGGCGAATGAATTAGTTTCTCTATCAAGCGTGATGCGGATTCAGGATCTGTTAACGATTATTGGGGAAAATGGTGAAACAGATTTAACGTTTTCTCAGATGAGTCAACTATTCACCCAATATCAATCGGCACTCGTTACTGTCGAATCTTACCAAATGGCGGGTACTGGGTTCACTGGCGATGGCTTTAGAGGTGAATACGGTATCTCTTATCAAGAAGTGTCGCCTGAAGAACAACAAGCGACGAGTCAGCGTTTAAAAAGCGAATTAATGCTTGATTAAGTAAGCCTTGGGTTTAATTAGTAATAACACCACTTCCTCTTTGTTCCTCTAGTAAATCGTGATTAGAGTTGACAGCTGCTTTTCCTCAGGATACTCTTTAGTCAAGCAAAGCAATTCGGCTTGAAGGGTAGCAAGAGCCTGTTCGGAGAAGGACTGTTAACTCTTTATTTGTTGCTATATCGTTTGGTTAAAAGTTACAAGGGGGAAAAGAATGACTATCATCTTTAAAGATCAATTACCAGAGGATTCAAATCAGCTTCTCGCTTTGTATAAATGTGTTGGCTGGGTCGCCTATACGAAAGAGCCAGAGCGACTATTAAACGGCCTAGCTCAGTCGCAGGTGATCACTGCCTATGTTGAAGAGCAGCTAGTCGGACTTATTCGATGTATAACCGATGGACAAACCATTCTTTATATTCAGGATCTATTAGTAGCGCCAGCGTTCCAACGTCAAAAAATTGGCCAGCGATTGCTCAAAAAAATGCTGGCGAGATATCCATCGATTCGACAAAAGGTTTTGATCACGGACAACACAGAGAAAACGCGCCGATTTTATGAGTCTTGCGGCTTTTCCTCTGTAGAAACGCAGCAAATTGCAGCATTTATTTATTTACCTAAAAACGAGTAAATAGCCAGAAACCCGATCGCTAGTTGAAAATGGTCAATTTATTAACGGTTTTATGTTTGATGAAGGAGTGGGAGAAATGAAGCTGCGATTTGCGTTATTTGTGTTAAGTTTAGTGATTGGTGTTGGCGCATGTGGAGGAAGCATGCTGGCGTTTATTAGTATTGAGCCATTAAGGAAAGGACAGTCATTTGCTGGGTTGGAGTCGTCCATGCTCCAAGGAACGCCATTTACAACATTTTTGATTCCCGGGGTGTTTTTGCTAATTGTGTTAGGACTGGGCAATTTATTGGCAGCTATCCGATTGTGGCGCAACCAAGGGTATCATGGCGAATTGCTTTTAGGCATCTGTTTAGTTATCTGGATCATTGTTCAAGTGATTTTATTAAGGGGCGGGAATGTTTTGCATCTGATTTTCTTAGTGTTAGGTTTACTCCAGCTCGGTGTGGCAGCTTACTGTATCAAACACTTGCAACTCTCGGTTCCTTTTTCTGCTCATCAAAATTGATTTTGCAGAAGGGTTTTATGGGGGAAATAATTAAATTACTCAAAAGTTTCCTATGAAAAACGTGGATTTTTGAAAAAATATTCGTAAAAGGATCATTCGCTTAAAAAATTATGATAAACTGAAAGAAGTGAACGTATTTTCTAGAATCAGGAGGATCAATTATTGGAGTTTCTTAAAAAATCAAAAATTTTTGCAGGTCTGGTGATCGTCTGCCTTTTAGGGATCGCCGTCTGGATCTATTCAAATATACTGTTTGTTTTTCGACCATTAGAAGCAATCTTTTCTAGTGTCTTTTTACCTGTACTGATATCCATTTTTATTTTTTATATCTTTTTGCCTTTCTTTAATTGGGTAAAAAGAAGGACGAAAAAGAAAAGCATTGCGCTGTATGCGACACTGTTGTTGATCGTTTTTGCAGCCTATTTGATCATTCAGGTGATTGGACCCGCATTAGCCTATGAGATGGGACGCTTTATCAATCAAATACCCGTTATCATCAATTTGGTGATCGATAACATCAATCATTCCTATTTGGAGGAACTTTTCGGTCCTTTCATTGATTCGATCGATATTTCGCAAGCGAGCAATTTCGCTTTGCAGTTTATTACCGGGGCAACGAATAGTCTGACGAGTTTGATCTCCATCGTTTCTCACTCAGCGATCGTTTTGTTTACGATCCCACTGCTCTTAGTCTATATGTTTAAAGACGGTGAGAAAGTGCCAGACTTTTTAGCAAACAAAACACCGAAAAAGTATCAAGGTTTGATGCGTCAATTATGCAGTGATTTCCACCAAGCAGCGTCTGCTTATATTGGCGGGAAATTGCTTGTCTGTTCGTACGTTGCCGTTTCCAGTTATTTGATTTTTTCTTTGCTAGGTTTGCAGAATGCGTTGCTTTTAGGCCTGATTTGTGGTGTCTTGGATATCATCCCATACTTCGGACCATTTATCGGAGCGGCACCCGCATTTCTATTTGCTTTAAGTTTAGATATCCGGACTGCCATTTTATTGGTAGTGGGCATCACGATCATTCAATTGGGTGAATCGTATCTAGTTTCACCTCTAGTAATGAATAAAGTGTTGCATATCCATCCGATTATTGCGGTGTTCTTATTATTGATCGCAGGCAACTTGCTGGGATTTGTTGGTATGATCGTTGCACTTCCAGTGTATTCGATCATAATGGCGATGTCTGGCACGCTACTCCGTTTTTTCCAGGAACGCAAACTAGAACGTTCTGTGATCGATAAGGAGTCATTGTAACAATAAAACTTGCTGTTGAAGAAATCTTCAACAGCAAGTTTTTTGTTTTAGATGACACATAGCACGGTACAAAGACTCATGCTATACTGATTGAAACGAAAACGACGATAGGAGTGAGGAAATGAAGGTTTTGTGGAATGATCAGATCGTTAATCGAGAGGTAGTGAGAATTGATATCGAAGACCGTGGCTATCAGTATGGTGATGGGATCTATGAAGTTATCCGAATATATAATGGCCACTGTTTTATGTTAGCGGAGCATATGGCTCGATTGGAAAGCAGTGCACAAAAAATTAAGCTAACGTTACCCTATTCGATTCCCCAATTGACTGAAAATCTAAAGTTACTCATTAAGACTGAAGGAATCACAGAAGGAGAAATCTATCTTCAGATCACCCGAGGAATCGCTTCTCCGAGAAATCACGAGTTTCCACCAGCTGGATCGGTCAAAGGGGTGGTGACGGCAAATGTGATCCCCTTTGAACGACCAGATGAAATGCAGCAAGCAGGGCTTTCGGCAACCGTTCTTCCTGATGAACGCTGGTTGCATTGTGATATCAAATCATTGAGTTTGTTAGGGAATCTTTTGGCGCTGGATCAAGCGATCGAAGCTGGCTTCGATGATGCGATACTGCAACGAGATGGCTTTTTTACAGAAGCATCTGCATCCAATCTCTGGTTTGTCATTGATGGGATCGTCTATACTCATCCGGACGGGCGCTTGGTGTTACCGGGGATCACGAAAATGAAGGTCCTTCAGTTGTGTCGCCAATTAGAAATTCCCTATCGAGAAGAACCCGTCCCGATTGAGGCACTACGCGACACGCAAGAGTGTTTCTTGACCAACTCAGTTTGGGAAATCGTTCCGATCGTTGCCATTGATGGGAAACCCGTTGGCACTGGCGAATTGGGTTCAATCACGAAACAATTGCAAGCAGCGTATATCGCTGCCACAAAGAATAAAAGCGATTCATTGTGATTATGCAATAGAAACCACCTAAAAAAGCTTTGGCAACACCCAGTATTTTTAAGGCTGGGTGGGACCAAAGCTTTTTCTTGCGTTGAAAATTATTTTTTACCATTCACTAGGGTTCCACAACTTCCCGTCAAGTTCTCCTTGTTTCAATTCGATGCGGGTTTCTTGCTGCTGTAACAACTGTCCCAGCTCTTGCAAAAATGCTTTTTCATGGTAATCAGTGGTTTCTTGAATGGATTGTTCTATCAGCGGTGTTAGCCAATCATGCCCCATCAAAGCACCTCCAATTCAGCTAAAGCATCTTCTAATTCGTTCAATGTTTCATGGTTTTCCTGCAACAGGGATAGCAAAGGAGAAAGCTGCGGTTTTTTAGAAACCAAATGTGCCAGTTTCTCAGCAAACCATTGTTGCTTTTGGTCAAACGTAAAGGGAGCGGGCATCGATAATAATTGCTGATAGGCAATGACAAAGGCACGCTTTTCTTTTTCCGTTTTATACATCAGTTGGTCAAGGACAACGATGGGTAACACGGTCATTTGGTGTTTTTTTGCCATCAGTACGAGTGGATGCAAAATTTCGTTAAAGGTCGTATTTTCTCGACCACCTAACTGAAATTCTTTGGCAGCAACACCAGTAGAAACGGCGAAACTGATTTCTTTTCCCATCAAAGCAGGCGCGCAATTTTCCCAAACCGTATCGATCCAAGCTTTCATTTTTGCTGGAACACTGTACCAATATAAGGGGAATTGTAAAACCAAACGGTCACAGTTTTGCAGCAGCGCCAGTTCATCGGCAAGAGAAAAGTCAGAAAAATCATCAAGAAAGTGTATGGTGACATTAGGAAGTTTGGCACTTTCACTGAAAAAACGTTGGGAAAGAGAGTTGTGGAAATCTGGGTGGCTAGCCACCACTAAGGTTTTTATCATGAGATTGATCATCCTTTCCTACTACATGTACCATATTTTACCAGAAAGGGAAACTAGTCTGCTTTGCTTTTCGTAGTGTTGGTCCTCTTTTAGTTTGATTTAAGGTACCTCGTCTATATTCATTGATAAGGAAGTGTCAGTAACGACTTACACGTGAAGGAAATGGGGGAATAGAGGATGGAATCAAATGATCCCTTGATCAAAGGTCTAGCAAATGTAGTAATGTTCGCCGCCAATACAGTGGAATATGTCGAAAATAAACTTGCCAGTTGCCGACAACGAATTTCTGGAAAGCAACCCTTAAAAGAAAGTGACTATGGCAATGGGCAAGAGTTTACAGAATTGACTGTCTACAGATGACCGATGCAGAGAAAATAACTAAGATAGCTCACCGCTCATAGGGTGAGTCCTTTTTTCAGGATGGCAAGTTTCTTCAACTTGGGTGTTTGCTTTGATAAAGGTCGATAAAGAAGTAAAAAGAATCGTAGAGAGAAAATCGCTGAAGAAACAATGTGATGTGGAAATTCTTCTAATTATCATAGGAATAGAGCCAATGAATGTAGTCAGCCTTTTTAATATCTTAGTCCAACTGAAAAAAGCCGATGGCGGAATTGCAGCAACGAATGATTCAAAAGGGGAAAGTCGCGATTATGTCAGGAGAGATCTATGGGAAAGAGGGGAGAAATTTTTTGCGCCTAAACATTGGCTGTTCGCGAGAAAAACTCATTGATGGCTTGAAGCGATTCACATTGAGTTTGACATAAAAAAGAACCCACTGAGCGATCAGAAAGATCCTGTATTCTTTCTGATCGCCAGTGGTTTTTTAGTCTTTCGTCGTGCGGGGAGTCATTGCAGTAGTAACGGGGATTGGTTCAACGACATGGAAATAGCCTTCTTTGTCTTGAATGATCAGCATATCTTGCTGACTCTTGCTCTTGATGATCTCACCTTTAACAATTTCGTTGGTGACAGTCCGATAAATGCTTGTAGTCATGTTCATTCCTCCCAACGGTTTTTACCAATTGATCTTCAATAGGGGGACTAGTACAAATCAATTGCTTGATTTGTACCAGCAAGGAAAAAGAAAACGAATTGGTATCTTTAGTATAGGAGAGCAATGTTTAGATTGCTGCAATTCCATGTAAAGTTTTTGTTAATCCTTTTATTTTCAGCGATTGACTAATCGGCTAAAGAAAAACGCAAGGCCATTTTATTACTGCCAGACTCCACCATTTTTCCTAGTAACGTTGTTGCATTTTTTAAATACAGTTCGGCCATCTCAGCGTTGGCTTCTTCAAGCAGACGAGTAGGCTGCTTGTCAACGGAAGCTTTACGATCAGTTTCTTGTTGGATGCGGCGACAAGCCGCCATCGTTTCCATTTCAAAACGGTTGGCAAGATCACTATAGCGATCGTAGTCGCTGTCTCCAATCAACGCCAAGGTGCGTCCTAACCAATAGCTATTTGATGGATCGTAGGTCTTTGTCGTATCACAATAGCCAAGTGGGGTCTTAGTGATAGCTGCATAAAAGGGCACAACGCCATTGAAGGTATTGGGGCCAAAGGCAAGCCAATGAATGCCAGCGATTGCTGCGGGCACGTGGTTGCGGATCTGTAAAATATGGACTTGCTGGTTGCGATTGAGAGCAATCGATCGGAATTGTGTTTTTTGTGTTTCGGTCCCTGTACCGTAAGGGTCAAAAGGCGTATTTTGGAAGTGGGAGCTCAATGCCCATTTTACATCTTCCACGGATAGCTTTTGTTTTGGGTAGCATACAAACGGGAGCTCTTGATCGATCGGTTCAGCGGCTGTTCCGCTAAAGTGTTTTTGAATGTACCATGCCCGCGGGTTATTGTAACGGGTATCTTTTTCTGAGGAGCTGCCAAAAATATGGCGTAGATTAATGCCTTCAAAATCAGGATTTAATTGATAGTCTTCAATCAACTGTTCGAGATCCTGCGAACACAACGTCATTTCTGAGGCGAAATCGAAGTGATCAATGTTTAAGCGATTTGGTGCCACGACATAGGCATCATCTGGTATGCGAACAGCTGCCCAGTGATGTCCACCGATGGTTTCCATATACCAGATTTCCTCGGCATCAGAAAAAGCGATCCCGTTGGCTTCATAGGTCCCATAGGTTTCTAAGAGTTCCCCTAAGCGTAAAACACCTTCTTTAGCGGAATGGATGTAAGGCAGTACGATGCTGACGAAATCAGCTTCCCCGATACCATCTTCCACATATGGATCAATAGCCAAAACGCGCGAATTGGTTGTGATCGTTTCTGTTGCAGTCATGGCGATATTTTCTTCATTGATTCCTGAAGCTGCCCAAACTCCTTGCGATTCATCTGCTTCAGGGGTTGAAGTATAGCGTAATGATTTTGCTGGCAAACTGATTCGACAGTCGCTTAAAACGGCGTAAAATTCATTTCCTTGCCGTTCTGGAGTGATGACGACGAATTTTTGCGGTTCCGAACCGCTTCCAGAATCTTCATTGCGGGCAATCATGGTCGAGCCGTCGATCGATGCTTTTTTTCCTACTAGTAAAGTGGTACAGGACGCTTTTTTTCTATCCATCTTTCCAACACTCCTTCATTTCTTATTACGAATGATTGAAGCTAGTATACCCATAGTCTCATGGTTTTACAATGCTTTCTATAGAGAGGAACAAAAAAATTTCGCCTTTTTTATTAATTTTTAGTAGAATAAGGTGTTGTAAAAAAAATCAAAGGAGCCATTATTATGAAGAAAACAGTTGTTTTTAGTTATATTTTTTTACTAAGTCTGGTTTTTGCCGGCTGTGCCAAACCATCGATGGATGCGGGAAACTCCTCCAGTGAATCTTCGTCAGTCCAACAAAACGCCGAAGAGCGCACTGCCCAAATCAGCTTCAATAATAAAAGTGAAGAGCAAGACCAGGAGATCGAAACCAAAACGGTCACTTTTAAAGAAGGGGTTTCTTTGATGACTATCATGAAAGAGAACTTTGACTTGGAAGAAAATCAAGGGATGATCACCAGCATTGACGGTTTAGCGCAAGATGAAAAAGCTGGCTATTATTGGACATATACGATCAATGATGAAATGATTACAACTGGGGCAGATGATACCTTTTTAGGAAACAACGATAAAGTGGTTTTCACCTATGAAAAATTCGAATAAACCACTTGCATTTGCTGGAAAAGAAATTGCTTATTTAGGGCTGCTTGTGGCAGCGGCCGTCGTCGGCAGGTCACTTTTTCAACCCTTACCCAATGTTCAACCAATGACGGTGATCTTTTTATTAGTAACCATCCATTTAGGTCTTAGTCGTGGATTGATCGTTTGTCTGCTCTCGATGCTGATTACCAATTTTTACATGGGAATGGGAATATGGACGATTGCTCAATTAGTTAGCTATGCAATCATTATTTTGGGGATGTATCTGTTGTCAAAAAGCAAGCTGTTTATGA
Source organism: Enterococcus sp. B2E4 (assembly GCF_030499455.1). Classification (NCBI taxonomy): domain Bacteria; kingdom Bacillati; phylum Bacillota; class Bacilli; order Lactobacillales; family Enterococcaceae; genus Enterococcus; species Enterococcus sp. B2E4. Next base: position 258,866 of record NZ_JAUKPK010000006.1, on the reverse strand, counting down.
AACGGTTGCTTTTACAAGTCAGCTACAGTGTATTTGCAGGGTTTGCTTATGGCTTTGTGATATCTTGGATCAGTGTCAAACTTTATGGGTTTCCTAGCTTTTGGGCTTATTATTTTCAAGGATTGAGCTTTGATGCCCTCCACGCAATAGGCAATGGCATTTTTTATCTGTTACTAGCACCGATCTTTCTGCGGCTTTTCCAACACTACTTTCCAAAGAACAACAGCGAAGGGCACTAAGCGCTTCGCTTTTTTTGTTGAGTTAGCTAGTGTCGGGCAAAACGTCCATGACTAGAGGAAAAAGTCTTTGACGATCAAATGAGGTGAAAGAGGTTATGTGAGGAAACAAGCAGGCATATTGTTGTGCAAAAGCGGTTTCTGCAGGTATCCTTAAGGTATCTAAGGAAGGATGTGGCTTTTGATGAAATGGATCGTGAAAAAAGATGATTTAGAAAGCTACCGTGCGAAGTTCCATGGAAAACTGGCTGGTTATGCCGAGGAAGCCAAAATGATTGCCCTGCCAACACCAAAGTATTTTATCGTGGTGGTTGACGAAGAAAAAATCCACTTGATTCAGTTAGATCTGCAATTTCATGAAAAAGGGATGCAGACAATTATGATCCACGAGATCACAAAATTACAACTAGGCGGTGTGGTAAATAAAAAAGTCCAGATTCAGACACCTTCGACCACTGTCAAACTAATGATCAAACCGTTGGCGATCGGTATCAAAGAGGAACAAAAAGCCTTGATCGACCGGTTTACTAGAATGTCGCGATAAACATCGGAGGAACACGCGGGAAAAATCAGCTGGATTTTTTCAAAAAAAAAAGCAAGGGCAGTTGTCTGCACTTGCTTTTCGTGAGTCCTGTTATTCTGGCGTACCGACGATTTTAATAAACTCATCGATATTCTTGATTTTCATATGCTTGATCACTAACTGTTCCCGCTTGTTCCATTTTCCTTCGACTTCTAATTGGTATTTATTTAATGGAAGGCGTAAGACATAACTGGCTAAGTAGCGATCCTTAATAATGCAATTCACGATTTTGTGGTCTTCTAAAAGTTGGATACCTGTTAGCATCATTGGCGTTTCTTGAAAAACACGGCTATTGACTAACAATCCAGTGTGGGTTTCGTTCATGGGATCTTCCTTTCTGATAAACCTGGGATAAATCATCTTTCTGTCTGTTATGTTACCTGATTTGCATCAGAAAGGCAATTCCTATAATAAATCCTCGTTATTATGTGCCATGTAAAAAGAAAGGAGGCAAAAGGAATGGTTGGGTATAACCGTTTCTCAAAAGAGTTTCAAAAGGCTTCAAAAGAACTCCGTGAAGGGAAGAAGTCCAAAAATGCCAATAAAGGGCTGCGAACACGACAAAAAATCGCTGCTGAAAAAGAACAAAAAGCACAAAATGCTTTTTCGACTGGTTTTTTGATCGGTTCCTTCAGAGAAATATTCCGCAAGAAATAAGCAAGTTCCGCTGCCAAAGCGGGACTTGCTTTTTGTTTAGAATAAATAATTGAAGAAGACACCGTTGAGAAAGGAAAAGCTCAGATAAAATAGAAAAAGTGTCACGATGTCCAGAGGTAAGCCTTTCAGAATTGGCGGAATTGCGGCAATTTGATTTCGTGTATGAACCCCTGACAAAGCACAGGAAAAGAGAAAATACATGCCTACAGCAACAAATAAATTGGTTAAATAATCGGTATAGGGAAATTGGGTCACAGTGGCGATCGTCAGCAAGATGACACTGACTAGGGTCGTCTTTTTTAGATCATTCGTCAAGAAATGTTTTTTTGCTGGAACGATCAGTAAGCATAAACTGGCAGTAATCAAGGCGATGATGGCAGCACTTACCAAATTGGTGACCACTTGATTGCCATAGACAAAGCGATTTTGAAGCAAAAGATAAAAACTTAAACCGCTCAACAAGTATGCGATTGCAATGATCCCTGACAGGAAAACCACCCGTGTCGTCACGTTCGGTTTTTTTTCTTTGACGGTCGGCGCCAAATTTTGACAGGCGTAATTTGTGAGTAGAATGACTAGGAAGACCACTAGTCGATTGGCGATCATCATATGAGAACGCTCCTTTCTTGCGTTTTAGCTCATGATTTTAAGGTTGAACGGGGTCTTTTTTCCTTCCCCTAAAATGCGAAGGCGTAAGAAGCGATCGATGAGTGGAGTAAAACAATTCATGATCAAGATGGCATAGCTCATGCCTTCGTTTGTGAAACCAAAGAAACGGAAGAGGACAACGAGAAGCCCCACGCCTAAGGCAAAAAGATTTTCTCCTGCTTTTGTTCCTGGAGTCGAAGAATAATCAGTCGCCATATAGATCGCACCCAACATGGCACCACCGCTGATGATATGCCCAATCACCGTTTGCCAACTGCCAGTAAAAAGTCCTTCTGGACCAAGGATAAAAGCAAAGAGCCCGATCGTTGCAAAAATAATCAGCGGGATACGAGGGGAGATGATTTTCTTGTAAACGAGAAAAATTCCACCCAGAAGTAAAAGCAAGGCACTGGTTTCACCGATTCGTCCCCCAGTAAATCCTAAAAAAGCATCCAACAGATCAGAACCGCTTAAGGTGTCCCCGGCCTTCATGACAGCTAATGGCGTAGCACCGGAAACGACATCGTTCGCCGTAGCTTGCGAAACCACATCAGGAGCGATGCTGCCAAAAGGTGGATCTGGCCAACTGATCAAAAACATCTGGTTATAAAACAAGCAAATCAACAAGGCGCGACCGCCAAGGGCTGGATTTAAAAAGTTATAGCCGATACCGCCAAAAAATTCTTTGACAATGATCACGGCAAACGCCACCCCGATCACTGGGAAATACCAAGGTGCGGTCGGTGGAAGATTCATCGTTAAAAGCAATGCCGTCACAACGATGCTTAGATCGAAACGAAATGGCCGTTTGATGAGGTAGGACCAAATTCCGTCGGCGGCAAACGCCGTGGCTAGCGCAATGAAAAACAACCCATATACCTTGAGCCCAAAAAGGTAGCCAGAGAATAAAACTGCTGGTAGTAAGGCTAGTACTACACAGCCCATGATTTTGACTGTTTCGTCATTGCTGCGAATATGGGGGCTTGGTGGTGTTTCTTGGTTTTTTCGTTGCTGAAAGAGGCGCTCGCTATCGGAATCCTTGTAGTAATCAGGCACTTTCCTTCGCCTCCTTCTGCAGCTGTGCAACCTTGCCTTTTGCGGCAGTGATGTTGGCAGCTAAGGAACGTTTGGCTGGACAGACAAAGGTGCAAGCACCACAATTGATACACGCTTCTGCCAGCAATTCTTCACATTTTTGATAATCGCCTGCTCGATAGAATTGATCGATCTCCATCGGCATCAGGCGCATCGGACAAGCTTCGACACATTTATTGCAGCGAATGCAGGGGTTTTCGGCATATAGCCAATCGGTTTCTTCATTAAAAACAACGATCCCGTTGCTGCCTTTGGTGACCGGAACCTTTAATGTTTTGACGGATTTCCCCATCATGGGGCCGCCAAGAATCAGCTTGCTGGGCGCACCTTGAAAGCCGCCAGCAAAATCGATCAACTCTCCTGCGAGTGTTCCTAAAGGATTTTTGACGATGCGTGGATGTTGAACATCACCAGTCACGGTTGTATAGCGTTCAATCAGCGGTTTGTCATAACAGACCGCTTCAGCGATGGCAAAGCTGGTGGCAACATTGATCAATACGATCCCAATATCGGCAGTCAAGCCGCCTAAAGGTACCTCCTGATCGGTCAATAACTCTACTAACTGCTTTTCACCACCGGTTGGATAAACAGTTGGGACAGTAACGACTTCTATCGTGTCATCCTCTGCACTTGCGGCTTGCATCGCTGAAATGGCTAGCGGTTTATCATCCTCGATGCCAATGATGATTTTTGGATCAGCTAACAATTTTTGGGCAATTTTTGCCCCTTGGATGATTTTTTTGGCTTCTTTTTGCATTAAGAAGGCATCACTGCGCAAAAAGGGCTCACATTCAGATCCGTTTAAGATCAAGGTATGGATTTTTTTATTTTCATCAATACTGAATTTGACATGGGTGGGAAACGTTGCACCGCCTTTGCCGGCGATACCTCCTTGACGGATTTTTTTGAGGATCGTTTCGTTAGCAGCAGATTGCCAGTTGAATGGGGTAGACAAAAAATCATTATCGAAGGCATAATCGTTTTCAATGATGATGGTTTTTCCTTCTTCATTGTTTTGATTTGGCCAATCGACAATATCGACGATTTTGCCCGAAACAGATGCATGGACTTTCGCAGATACAAAGGCATCTGCTTCAGCGATCACTTGCCCTTGCTTGACGTACTCACCAACGGAAACTGTCGGTTCGACAGGGGCACCAATATGTTGTGCCAAAGGGATAAAGACCATCGTGGGTGAAAAGGTAAGGATTTCATCTTGTTCGATCATTAATTTTTCTTTTAACATTTGTAACGGGGGACTTAGTGAAATTCCACCAGTAAATGTTCTCATAGCCAACACTCCTTTTTTCTCCTAACTTTATTCTAGCATGCCATCCGCATTCTCAAAACCATAAACGCTTACATTTCACAAGAAAAACTTATTTCGGTTGACATATGATTGTTTGTTCATATATAATCAGGGTATAAACATGATTGATCGTTCATATGTTCGATGGAATAGAGGAGGTTTTGATGATGGCTGAACATTCTTGTCAACACGAGCACACAAAAACGAAGGGACATACGCATACCCAAGATCATGGGACGTTTCCTCGTAAAGTTTACTTCGCGGGGGTAATCTTCTTTATAGTGGCGCTGTTTATTTCGAATCAATGGGTAAAAGACGGGGTTTATTTTGCTGCAGTTTTATTAGCGGGCTACCACATTTCGTGGGAAGGGATCGAGGATACCGTAAAAAGCACAAGAATCAATCGGCGCTTTACGCCAAATGTACATCTATTGATGTTATTAGCAGCGATAGGGTCAATGATCATAGGCAATTTTAATGAGGCAGCCTTACTGATTTTGATTTTTGCTGGTGCTCACTTTTTAGAAGAATACGCGGAAGGGCAAAGCCGACGAGAAATCACCAATCTTCTCAAATTGAATCCAACGGAAGCACGTTTGATGGGCCCAGATGGGAAAGCCAAAAAAATTGCTGCTTCAGAGATAAAAAAAGGGGATATTTTACAAGTTTTGCCTGGTGATCAGTTAGCAACAGATGGGGTGATTCTTTCTGGCACGAGTGCCATCAACGAAGCTTCCATCAATGGCGAGAGTATACCGCGAGAAAAAACAGCGGGAGACGAAGTTTATGGCAGTACCATCAATGGCAATGGAACATTTTTGATGGAAGTCACAAAAGACAGCTCGGAAACGGTCTTTGCCAAAATTCTTTCAGTCGTTGAAGCGGCACAGTCGAATCAGTCACCAACAGAAACACGAATCAAAAAAATTGAACCAATCTATGTAACCATTGTTTTCATTGCAGTCCCTTTGTTCATCTTAACAGCACCGTTTCTACTTGGTTGGGATTGGTATACTAGTTTTTATCGCGGGATCGTGATGATGATTGCAGCGTCTCCTTGTGCGTTAGCGGCAAGTGCGGTACCTGCTAGTTTATCTGCGATTTCAAATCTAGCGAAAAAAGGGATTCTTTTTAAAGGCAGTAACTACTTAACGAATTTTGCTCAGATCAAAGCGGTGGCATTTGACAAAACGGGCACGTTGTCCGTCGGAAAACCAACGGTCACGGATGTCATTTTCGCTGAAGCCATCGATCAAGCAGAGGCCGCTTCCATCATCGTTTCGCTGGAAAAACAAGCCAATCATCCATTGGCAGATGCGATCGTTACTTATTTTGAGAAGAACAATAAAGGGCAGCAAAACGAACAGCTGACGGTTACGAATGAGATTGGTTCCGGTTTAGTAGCCGTCTCAGGAACAAAAACCTATCGATTAGGAAAAAGAACCGAAAACTCCCAGTTAACAGGTTCGTTGGAGCAACAGTACTGTCACCTGGAAGCGCAAGGAAAAACGATGGTCATTTTTTCCATCAATGAAGAGGTTGTCGCAATCATCGCTTTGATGGATGAGCCGAACGAACAGGCGGCTTCTGTGATTCGTTATTTAAAAAATGAAGGGATCCATACCGTTATGATCACCGGAGATAGTGCGTCTGCTGGGGAAGCCATCGGAAAGCGGCTAAACGTTGATCAAGTGGCGGCTAATGTGTTACCTGAGAACAAAGCGGAAGCGGTTCGAGCACTCCAAGAAGCCTACGGACAAACCGCCATGGTGGGGGATGGCATCAATGATGCACCCGCACTTGTTCAGGCAGACATCGGTTTTGCGATGGGGGATGGGTCAGATGTTGCTATCGAAGTGGGGGACGCCGTGATCATGAAAAATGATCTTTCACGCTTCGCGTATGCCTATCGCTTAGCGAAGAAAATGGATCGAATCATTTGGCAAAATATTTTCTTCTCCATGTTTATCGTCGCATTATTAGTCGGGTTGAATCTATTTGGAAAAATGAATATTGGACTGGGGGTATTTGCCCATGAAGGAAGTACGTTGATTGTATTGTTTAACGGGTTGCGCCTTTTGCGCAAACTGCCAGATGCATAAAAAAAAGCGGCTATCGAAGGATAGCTGCTTTTTTAATGACTGAATTGTGTCGAAGTTGGAAAATCAAAGGCATCGATTTTTTGCAATCGATTTTCGATCCTTCTTAAAATCCCTTCAGAGGAATCCAACGGTTTGATTGCATGATAAGCAGTCAGTAACAGGTCTTTTTCTTTAGCGGGACGGTTTTCGATGCGGTAGATATTTGCTAGTCGTTCCACATATTCATAATGACTATAGTCTGTTTTGTTGATCAAGAAATGCAAGAGATCTTTTGCTTTTGCGTAGTCTTCTTGAAGATAAAAACTGATTGCTTCACGATACAATTTGATATCAAGTTCTTCGATCTGGTCAGGGGTTGCTTTAAGCGCACGCCACTCATTGATCGAGATTTTTCGTACGACTTTGCCAGTTGCATCGGTCAAAAAAATTACCGGTACATCGTTTGGATGTTTTGCTTCTTGCTTGATTTTCTTCATGTCGCACCTCCCGCGTGTCAATGGACTGACTGTTTGATATCTCCTATTTTAAAAGGAATAGCGGGAAAAGTCTACATGTAGATGTTAGATTCGTAGGAAATTTTAAAACATTCTCATTTATTAGGCTCTTTTTCGTTGAAAATGGTTGACCGCATCGGAGGCACCCATGAAAATTAAGATCCCGCCAAAAATTTGGAAGAACAACAACCAAGTGGCGAAGGGATTCAATACTAGGATGATCCCTGCAGCAATGATCAATAGACTGATGATCAAGCTAGTGATATAAGGTAAGCCAATGCGTTTTTGGTTAAAGCTTGCCATCAATCGGGTGCAACCGCTGATGGTGATCATGATTCCTAAGAAAAATGGCACGATGGCAAGTAATCCTTTGGCAAAAACTAAAATCGCAGCTGCCGCAATCAACAGTAAGATACCAGAGACGGATTGCACATTGCGATAGCCCTTTTGTTTTTCTTTGTAGCTCGTATACAAGCTAATGATCCCTAAACATGCAATATACCCGGCAACAAGATAAACGATCGTGTTGAAGACAGATCGTGGTGCAATCAAGATGATGAAGCCAAAGACGATATATACGACGGCACGAAGTAAATCATAGCGTTGTAATTTATCAAAAAATGCATTCATGATAATTCCTCCTTTTTTTTCCTATTGTACCGAATTCTTGTTAAAATAGATATCAAAAAACCTACGAAATAGGCTAAGCCTTTTGTATCAGATGGTTTTTTGGTAGAATAAGGAAAAGAAAACAGAACGGAGAGTATTATGAGTGGGTTAACGCTAGTGATGTGTGCCTTTACGATCGTTTTATACCTTTATTTATTCGTGGTAAGGAAAGACATTCAATTTCTTGCTGTGGAGCGCAAACTAAGCAAGGTCGCCATTACGATTTTTTCAGTAATGATTATCCTATCTATGGTGATGATGGAAGAGGCACTTGATAATCGGGTGCGAGGGATCGTTTCGGGTTTGGTCTTTTTGAGCTTTGTTTTAGATAGCCGCGGCTTAGCACTTGATCGAATCATTGTCCATCCAATGAGTATCAAAGGGGTACTATACCAAGAGATCGATCGAGTCGTTTTATTTCAAGAAAAGGAAGGGCAGCCCATCAAGATGAACTATTTTCGAAGAGGGATGAGAGGCCCATTAATGAAATTCAAGCAGCCATTAGCAGAATTGGTTGTTTTCTTGTCAGAACACTTGAATGAAGGGACACCGATCGATATTTTAGTCGATCATGATCAAGGAACAAAGGACTAAAAGACCCTCGATTACTGCCAGTTTAAGGCGTAATCAAGGGTCTTTTTTTAGGTCGAAAATTGATTAATGGAACACGCGGAAGCGCTCATCGTCACTTAGAAATTCTTTTTCGTTCGGTTCGCTTTCTTTTGAACCAAAGACTAGTTGCGCCCGCAGTTGCCAATTTCCAGGAATTGACCATTCAGCTGCAACAGCGTCATCGATGACAGGGTTGTAATGCTGTAAGTTGGCACCTAAACCAGCTTCTTCTAAAGCGGTCCAAGCGTTCGCTTGAGCGATCCCATTCGATTGTTCTGCCCAAACGGGAAAGTTCTCTGCATATAGAGCAAATTGCTCTTGCAAATTTTTCACGGTATCCGTGTGAATAAAGAATAGAACGGTTCCGTAACCCGCTTTAAAACCAGCAAGTTTTTGTTTTGTCGCTTCAAACGCTTCGGGTGGTGTCAATGGTTCTAACGCAGCCTCTGTTAATGTCCACAATTTTTCGTGGGCTTCGCCAAATAAAATCACGGCTCTTGGTGATTGTGCGTTAAACGCAGTTGGACTATTTTTCACTGCTTCTTTCACAATGTCTTCGATTTCAGTGTCGGAAAGAGCCACATTTTTACCTAGCCCATAGATTGAGCGGCGCTGTTTGATCGTATCAAGAAATTTTGTCATCGTATTCCCACCTTTTCTATTGTCATAGAGTGAAGTATACATTCTTACTTAATGTTAGTAAAAGAAAATGCTTGGGACGTCAAAAAGTCAGGTAAACGCACCTGACTTTTTCTTATTGGGCATCGATAGCAATGAATTTAACGGTCACGTATTCTTCAGGGCCATATTTGCCGTTTTCACGACCAAAACCGGAATGCTTGACGCCGCCGAAGGGAGCCGCCGGATTTGAGATCGCAATGTCATTGACCCCAACCATCCCATATTGGAGGTTTTGGGCTACATTCGAGATCGTTTGCAAATTCGTTGAAAAGAAGTAGGAAGCTAGTCCAAATTCCGTATCATTTGCCGCAGCGATGACTGCTTGTCGATCCGTAAATGAGATCAATGGAATCACAGGTCCAAAGGTTTCTTCATAGTAGATAGCCATCTCAGAAGTAATCCCATCGATGACCGTTGGTGCGAAGAAGTTGCCTTTTTCGTATTCACCTTCAGTAAGCTTTTTACCACCGAGTAAAACTTTAGCTCCTTTATTTACCGCATCTTCCAACTGCTCGATGACTTTTTCAACGCCTGCTTGGTTGATCAAAGGACCAACAGTAGGGTTTTCCAGACCATTGCCGACCGTTACGGTTTCCATTTTCTCTAGTAATGTTTTGGTAAAGGCGTCTTTGATGGACTCTTCGACAAAAATTCGATTGGGGGATGTACAGACCTGACCGTTGTTGCGGAATTTTGCTGCAATTAATTTTTCAGCAGCTAAATCTAAATCAGCATCAGCAAAAACAAGAAACGGGGCATGACCACCTAACTCCAATGAAACTTTTTTCAGAGTTGGTGCTGCTTGTTCATATAATTTCATCCCAACTTTCGTGGAGCCGGTAAAGGTGATTTTTTTGACTTGTTCATTTTCGGTCAATTCTTTCCCAATCTCAGAAGAATCACCTAAGACGATATTGACGACCCCGTCTGGAAGTCCTGCTTGTTGAAAAAGCTCGCCTAAAGCTAATGCGGATAGTGGGGTTTCTTTTGATGGTTTCATAACAAGGGTACAGCCAACGGCCATAGCAGGTGCAATTTTTCTTGCAATCATGTTAGAAGGAAAGTTCCAAGGTGTGATCGCGCCAACAACCCCGATCGCTTCTTTGCGTACCAGCCAATGATTGTGTTCAGGGGCTGGAATCACTTCGCCATAGACCCGTTGCGCTTCAGCTGCATTCCAACGGAAATTGTCAACGTTGGATTGGATTTCTGCCTCCGCTTCTTTTAATGGTTTTCCTTGTTCCATACTCATGATTTTTGCTAAACGATCGCTTTCTTCCTCCATCAAATCAGCAATGACGTTCATCAAATCGGCACGTTCTCGAGGGGAGCGTTTTGACCATTCTGGAAAAGCAATCGCTGCGGCATCGATTGCTTGCTTGGTTTCCTCGATCCCTCCTTGACTGACTTTTACGAGTTCTTCATTAGTGGCAGGATTGGTAACCGAAACCGACTCTTTTGTTCCTTCAAGCCATTTTCCGTTAATCAATAACTTTGTTGGTACTTGTGGTAACTGTTGGTTCATCATGGCACTTCCTTTCAATAATGGGTTCCTATTTAACCCTAGCACGGATCAGAAAGGATGACAATTCATATGCAAGTCTCTTGAATCTCCAAATTTTTGTAAAGAACCAAAGGGGAAATGTCCTGCTCCTATCATTTTATGGTAGAATAGAAAAATAAGAATGTTTGTTCGATTCTTGGAAAATATAGTAAAATATTCAAGGAGTGAGGGACGCGTGCAACAAGTAAAAGAGCTTTTAAAAACAGTAGGATTTGTCGTGATCTTCACTTTATTCCTCTTGTTATTAAGACAGTATGTCTTTACTCCTGTGATCGTAAAAGGAGATTCGATGGACCCCACATTACATGATGGTGAGCGGGTGATTGCTTTGAAAAATACCGAGATCGAACGTTTCGATATCATAACGTTTGAAGCACCGGATGAAGCAGGCAAAAACTATATCAAACGCGTGATCGGTTTACCTGGCGATCAGGTTTCCTATCAAAACGATACCCTTTATATCAATGGACAAGCATATGATGAACCCTACTTGGATGAATTCAAAGCAGCTGTCACAGATGGCTTTCCATTGACCAGTGATTTTGATATGGGGTTATTTGGTGTTGAAGTCATTCCTGAAGGTCAAATTTTAGTGTTAGGGGATAACCGCCGAATTTCCAAAGATAGTCGTCAATTAGGTCTGATCGATGAAGCAACGATTTTGGGTGATGTAAAATTTGTATTCTGGCCAATTGCCGATTTTGGTATGCTAGGCAAAGAGTGAAATTCTGCGACCGTTTTTTTGTTTTTAAGGAGATTCTTTTAAAACAAAGACGCATTTGAAGAAGCGTGTCGCTGATTTTTAGTGTTTTTTTAAAAGACGATGGAGAGAAGGAGTCCTTTCATGAGTTTACGATTTATCCTTGGCGATGGCCGTTGTCGTCATGATCAAGCAGTGATAGAAAATGCAAAAAGTTGGTTAGAAAAAGACCATAAAGAAGTATTTTTTCTGGTACCTAACTACAACAAATTTGAACGAGAGCGCGAGATCCTTCAATTACTGAAAGAGGATCGCGTAGAAGATTTTGCTTCTATTCGCGCGCAAGTGTATAGTTTTCACCGTTTGGCTTGGTTTTATCTGCAGCAAACCGGCTTGCTTTCTCAAAATGCCATCACTGAAAATGGTGCCTCCATGATCATGCGTAAGCTGCTTTTGGAACTAGAAGAAGAACTCGTCTTATACCGTGGTGAGATCAACAAAGCGGGTTTTATCCAGCAATTGTTGGCGTTCTATCAAGAAATGCATACAAGTCGATTGGGGATCGAAGATTTATTGGCAGGTGGTGCTGCACCAAGCGCAACCCAAGACGAGGAGAAAAAATACAGTGAATTAGCGAAAATATTTCAACGATTTGAACAAGAACTTCTGGAGCGTGCATTACAAGTCGAACAACCGATCACCTTGTTGACACGCTTTCTTGAAGGTTCCTTGCTGGATGATTCTCCAGTGGAGCAAGCAATGCCTAACGCGGTGTCAATGAACAAAGCACCAGATCTTTCCCATGCCTTATTTATTATCAGTGGGTTTTCCGCTTTTTCAACACAGGAACAGCAGCTGATTCAAGTGTTGATGAAAAAAAGTCATGTCATTATTGATCTTTTTCTGGATCGTGGGTATCCACAAGAGCTGCCTTCACCGTTAAATTTGTTTTATGAAGCAGGGCGAACCTATTATCAATTGATCAGTTTTGCCCGAGAAAATCAAGTGCCGATTTATTTGGATCAGAAACTTTCGGTCAACCAAGAGGTAGACAAGGAAGCGAAGGGATCGATGCAACAGGCGTATAATGAAATTGAAACATTTTGGCGGCAGACTCAGTCACAAGTCAACTATCAGCAACAGTCCTCTGTGAAGGACTTTCTGGCAATTTGGAAAGTTGGGAATCCAGAAGAAGAGATCCGTCAGATTGCAGCGTCGATCCGTGGGATGATGAGCGATAAGAAACGGTACCCAACATTACGATACCGAGAGATCCAATTATTGATCGCCGAACCAGAAATCTATCATCAATATATCCCTAAAATTTTTACTGAGTTTGAGATTCCTTTTTATATCGATGAAGAGCAGATGATGGCGCAACATCCATTGGTTGAGTTTTTGAATGCTTTTTTTGCTTGTCAATCCTATGGCTTTCGCTTAAATGATATTTTACGGTTGCTTAGAACGGAACTTTACTTACCGGCAGCCTATCGCTCCGAAGCAGATTGGCTCGTTGGGCGTGACCAGTTTCGTAAGTTGGTGGATATTACCGAGAACAAAGCGTTGGCTCATGATTTCCAAGGAGCGAGTTGGACGAGAAACGAAGATTGGGAACTGATCGAGTATTTACAATCGGAAGAAGAGCAGACGGATAAAGTGGATTTGACAGCGTATACCAACCAGTTGCGCAGGGCCTTTAAACAAGATGTTGCTGATACTCTAGACTGGCTGACGGCTGCTAGAACGAACCGCGATGCGGTCGAACTGCTGTATCGCTTTTTACTGAATGCCGGTGTTGAAGAACAACTGCGGCATTGGCGAGATCAAGCGATCCAGCAAGGGAAGTTGGATCAAGCCCGTAATCATGAACAAGCATGGCAAGCCTTGATGGATTTGCTGGATGAATATGCTGCGATCTATGGGGAAGAGTCCTTTGATTTTGCGCTCTTTGAGGATGTCTTATTGACTGGCTTAGAAAATGTCACATTCGGGAAGATCCCAACAGCGATCGACCAAGTCAACATCAATCGCCTTGATCTGGCACGTCCAAAGCAAGCAAAGATCACATTTGCACCGGGATTGAATGAAACGGCGTTGCCAAGAAAAATAGAGAACAAAACGTTGTTGACGAATGAAGAACGTCAGCATTTCAATCAGTTGTTCAATGGTGAAAAATACCTTAGAGATACAGTGGTGGAAGGCAGTGTCAAGGAGCCATTTGCCTTTTATTCTGTCTTGCTTTCAGCAACGGAACACTTATCACTGTCCTATGCCGTTAATTTTGATACCCAGCAAAACATCAAAATGTCGCCTTATTTAGATCGCGTGGTCAAACGTTTGGATGTCCCACTGCAAGAGCGAGGGATTTTGACGCTAGTCAGCGATCCAAGAAACTATGTCGGCAGTTACCGTGGCCTGATCTATCAAATCAATAACCTCAGTCAGCAAGCGCAAAAAAACAAAGAGAATTTGCCTAGGGTTTGGGAGCAGCTGAAACAAGCACTGCTGCGTTCGGAATGGACAGATTTAGCTGCCCAAGTATTTGAAAGCCAAACTCATCAAAATATTCCGATTCCTTTGTCTCAAGCACAAGCTGCGGCACTATATGGACCATCGATCTACAGTTCCATTTCTCAGATGGAGACGTTCTATCAGTGTGAATACAAGTATTTCGTCAGCTACGGATTACGGTTAAAAGAACGGGAAGTTTATGGCTTAAATCCAGCAATGACCGGTGAGTTTTTCCATGATGCGTTGGACCGCTTTGTCAAAGTCCTGATTGCTGAAAATATTTCCTTGACCCAGTTAACTGCTGACCAACGCGTGCAATTTGTGGAAGTCGTTTTGCAGGAAATTTTTGGCGAAAGCCGTTATCGCTTACTGACGAGCTCTGCTCGGATGAATTTTATTCGGTATCAATTAGGCAAGACGATTCAGCGAGTAGCGTGGGCATTAGCGAAACAAGGACAAAAAATGCATTTTAGTCCTGAAAAGACGGAGGTGCTATTCGGTCAGATCGCTGGCTCAAATGGAATCAATGGGATCGAATTGCCATTAAGTTCTGGCGGGAAACTGCATGTGCGGGGGAAAATCGATCGTGTCGATACGGCGAAAACGGAAGAAGAACAATGGCTTTCTGTTGTTGACTATAAATCTAGCAGCCGAGATTTTGACCTTTCTGAAGCATACTACGGACTTGCGATGCAGTTGATCACCTATCTCGATGTCGCATTGACGGATGCTGTCCAACTGGTTGGTTCGCCAAATGTGCGACCAGCGGGGGCTTATTATCTGCATGTGCATAATCCGCTTTTGGACGGACAAGAAGCCAGTGAAGAAGAACGTTTAAAACGTTTCAAGTATGACGGGTTGTTTATTGACGAACCGGCTGTTTTCCCGTTGCTAGATGAGGATGTTGAAGCCAGCAAAAATTCACCGATATTCCCTGTTCGAAAAGACAAAAACGGCAATTATCAAAAAACAACGCAGGCGAAAAACAAGTTTTATACAGAAGAAGAGCTTGAACTGTTAAGAAAACACAATCGTAAAAACATGCAGCAAAGCGGTGAGAAGCTGTTGAGCGGTGAAATCGCCTTAAACCCGTCTTATAAAATAAAAGACAAAAAACGGGCGTGTGAATTTTGTCCGTTTCGCAGCATCTGTGACTTTGATGTATTGTTGAAAGAAAATGAGTACCACCGTTTAGAAAACTTATCCAAAGATGAGATTATCCATCGCTTAAGGGAGGAAGAAGATGAGTAAGATCCCTTTAAAACCGCAAAATGAAACCTTTACGGATACCCAATGGCAAGCCATTTTTGATAAAGGGGATAATATCCTCGTTTCCGCTTCAGCGGGTTCAGGCAAAACCACCGTTTTGGTTCGGCGAGTGATCGAAAAGCTAAAAGCAGGAACGACGATCGATTCTTTACTGATCGTAACCTTTACCGAAGCAGCTGCTCGAGAAATGAAAGAACGGATTCAAGTGGCATTGCAACAGGCCATCAATCAAGAAAGTGACGAGCAAAAGCGCCAGCACTTCGTTCGTCAGCTGCAGCTGTTGCCGACAGCTAACATTTCTACCTTGCATGCGTTTTGTTTAACTGTGATTCGGCGTTTTTATTATTTGATCGATTTAGATCCTAATTTCCGCATGATGACCGATGAAACCGAAATTTTATTGATGAAAGAAGAAATATGGACACAGCTGAGAAATCAACAATATGAAGCCAATGATGAAGCCTTCTTTCGTTTGACGGAAAATTTTTCAAGTGATCGTTCTGATGAAGGCGTCGGGGATCTGATCCTGTCTCTTTATGACTTTGCCCGAGCCAATCCAGATCCAGTCAACTGGTTAGCCCATCTAAGTGATCACTATATCGGCAAAGAAACCTTTGCTGAAAATATCCTGTACCAATCGCAAATCAAACCGACTTTGCAAGAAAATTTGAAGACAGCGGCGCATTTGCTGCAGGCGGCGCAAGACTATGCCCGTTCTGATGAAGCGATGGAAAAAGCGGCACAGTTGATCGATACCGAATTGGGCATGGTGGAAACCTTAAAGGCTCTGCTGGATGCAGACGATGTCGATGGCTTCTATGAGCAGATCCAAACATTGCGTTTTGGTCGTTACCCAGCTTTTCGCAAACCAGAACAAAAGGAATTGTCCCAAGAAATCAAGCCCTTACGCGATGATGCGAAAAAATTGGTCGAGCAATTGAAAGCCACCTTCCCGTATCCACCAGCTGAAATGATGGAGCTGCTTCATCGATCAGCACCTGTCGTCGAAAAAATGGCAGCGATGACCGAAGCATTTATGAAAGCATTTCAAGAAAGAAAGCTTTCAAAAGGCCGTTTAGACTTTAATGATTTGGAACATTTCACCTTGCAGATTTTACAAGGAGATGGCAGTGGAAGTGAGGCGTCGACCTATTATCGTGATCGCTTTGAAGAAGTTTTAGTCGATGAATACCAAGACGTCAATCGGCTGCAAGAGGCAATTTTATATTGGGTCAGACAAGTCGATCATAACCCTGGCAATATGTTTATGGTGGGGGATGTGAAGCAGTCGATCTATTCGTTTCGACTAGCAGATCCGACGCTATTTATCGAAAAATACTTGGCATTTGAAACAGAGAATGGTGGGCGAAGAATCGTCTTGGCAGAAAATTTTCGTTCTCGTTCCGATGTATTGGATTTTACGAATCTAGTTTTTCAACAACTGATGGATGAAAGGGTTGGACAAATCCCTTACGATGAGGCGGCAGCCTTGATTACCGGTTTTCCTGATTTTCCAGAAAGCGAGGCCTTTGCAACAGAGCTCTTGTTATATGAAAAAGAGCATGAATCCGAAGAACAACTGATCGATGACAAAACAGAAGGTGAAATGCAGATCACTGCCTTAAAGATTCGAGAGTTGATTGAATCAAAATTCATGATCTATGACAAAAAAGCCAAAACAAATCGACCAATCACTTACAATGACATCGTCTTATTGACCCCCACACGTAAAAACAATCTTGTCATTTTGGATGTCTTTAAGCAGTTTGGGATTCCGATGGCGGTCAATGATGCTCAAAACTATTTTCAGGCAACGGAGATCCAAACCGTCGTTTCTTTGCTGCAGATCATTGATAACCCGTACCAAGATATCCCACTTGTGGCCGTTTTGCGTTCGCCAATCGTCGGCCTAACAGAAGATCAATTGGCTGAGATCCGTTTGGCGAATCGTTCCAGCGACTACTACGATGCAGTATTGGATTACCATGGGCAACAAGAAGCGTCACCCTTGTGGCAAACGGTGGATGGGTTTTTAACAAAACTGGAACAATGGCGAGAGGAAGCACGACGATTACCAATCCCGACCTTACTTTGGCAAATCTATGAAGATACTGCCTATTTGGATTATGTCGTGGGACTGCCTGCAGGTCAGCAGCGCTATGCCAATTTAGCGGCATTGGTCCACAGAGCGGAGAAATACGAAAAGAGCAGTTTCCGTGGGTTGTACCAATTCATTCGCTTCATCGAAAAGATGCAAGAAAAAAACAAGGACTTGGCAGAGCCATTAGCTACACCAGTAGAAGAGGCGGTTCGTGTGATGACCGTCCATGCAAGTAAAGGTTTGGAATTTCCTGTAGTCTTCTTATTGGATACAACAAAATTCTTTAATTACCAAGATTTTCAAAAACGCTATATCTTTGAAGAACAGCTGGGGGCTGGGATCCAATATGTGGAACCCGCAGAAAACCTTAAATTTGAAACACTGCCTTTTCAAGCCATCAAGCAAGTTCGTTTGAAAAAAGCCTTGTCAGAAGAGATGCGAAAATTATACGTAGCATTGACACGAGCAGAGCAGAAGCTTTTCTTAGTAGGCTCCTATAAAAATCAAGCGGATGCCTTTAAGACGTGGCAATCTGGCTTGACACAATCCGAGATGGTTCTTGATCCAGCGTTGCGCCTTGTTGCTCGGGGGAGCTTGATGGATTGGGTCGGACGGACCTTGATGCGCCATCCAGATATGGAAGCAGTATTCTCCGAAGCGTCAGAGCGCAAGCGAACGATCGATCATCCTGCTCATTTTCGTCTGTCATGGTGGAATCAAGAAACGATCACGCAAGAAGTCCAAGAGACGCTTGCGCCAGTCGAGGAGCCTAAACGATTGATTGCGCCAGATAGCAATATCGATGATCTTTTGAAACGCCTAGCCTATCGCTATCCTTATCAAAAAGCGACCCAAACGACTAGTTATCAATCTGTTTCAGAATTGAAAAGACTCTATAACGATCCTGATGATCAACAGACCACTTTGTTGGAATGGCGGTCGGTTTCCGAGAAGACGAATCCTCAGCAATATCGCTACGTACAAGATGAATTGGCGAAACCCAAATTTCTGCAAGAAACGAAGCCTCTCGCCAGCAGTATCGGAACCGCAACACATACGGTTTTGCAAATGATCCCCTTAGGAATGAAGCCAACACAAGATACTTTGGCGCTCCTGATTGCTGAACTCGTGAAAAAGCAATTTTTTTCTGAAGAAATCGCCAAAAAAATTGACCGATCGAGTATTTTATGGTTTTATCAAACTGAACTAGGTGAACTGCTGAACCAATTCTCTGATGTGGTGAAGCGGGAGCAGCCGTTTTCGATGCTAAAAGAGGCCGATACGATCTTTGAAGGGTTTGACGAACCAGATGCGCCGCTTTTGATCCATGGTATTATTGACGGCTATATTGAATTGGCGGATGAAATCATTTTGTATGACTTTAAAACGGATGATGTGTTCGGCAGTCAGGCTCAGATTGAACAGAAAATGCGCGAACGATATTATGGTCAATTAAAACTCTATTGCCAAGCATTGGAGAAAGCATTGAACAAACCAGTGAAACAGACCTATTTAGTGCTGTTAAAACCTAAGATGATCGTGGCATTCTAGCTGATCGATCCTAGTTTCTTACATTTCGTAAGTCATATGCTATAATAGGTAAAAGAGGTGATGGAGAATGATAAAAGTAGAATCGGATTATGCCCTTTGTCCTAAATTTGAAAAAGCTTTTTCTATTTTAGGCAAAAAGTGGAACGGCTTGATCATTGATGTCCTTCTTGAAGACGGCAAACAAAGATTTGTTGAGTTAGCAAACAAGATTCCTCAAGTGAGTGATCGGGTGTTAGTCGAACGCTTGAAAGAATTAGAGCGGGAAGAAATTGTCTGCAAAGAAAACAATCTTTACTGCTTGACGCCAAGAGGTATTGCTCTTGAAAAGAGTATGATGAGTGTGAAGCGTTGGGCAGAAACCTGGGTACGTGAGGAAGAATGCAGTTGATTTCTCAACGGAAATTAGGTAAACTAAGCTTAAATGAATAGTAAAAAAAGCGTTGATAGAAACTAGTAATTTGGCTGGATCAGAAAAAGGGAGACTTGTCACAGACTGAAAGCAAGTCCTGTATTCGAAAAATGAATTTCACTTCTGGAGCTTGCTGAGAACAATCAGTCGGCAGTGTTGCTGTCGTTAGCCGAAGTGAGTGCGCGGAACTTTCCGCGAATGAGGATGGTAACACGAGACGTCGTTCCTTTTTTTAGGGATGACGTCTTTTTTGTCTTTTTATCAAAAGATCGTCACTTTTTCCAGTCAAATCGTTTTTTACACTATTCACTGTATAGAAGGAGGAAACACATGTCTTTACAAGAAAAATTAGAAGCATTGAAGGAAACGACATTGCTTAAAATCAAAGAAAGTCCAACCATGAATGACTTGAATCAGATTCGAGTGGAAGTGCTTGGAAAAAAAGGTCCCATTACTGAAGTTCTACGGGGGATGAAAGATCTTTCTGCGGAAGAACGGCCGAAGGTGGGGAGCTATGCCAACGAGATTCGTGATATCTTGACAGAAGCGATCGAAGAAGCAAAATCGTCTATCGAAGCAGCAAACTTGGAAAAAGCCCTTGCTGAAGAATCCATCGACGTGACTTTGCCTGGTAAAAAGATGGACCGAGGAACACGCCATGTGCTAACGCAAATCATGGAAGAAATCGAAGATATCTTTGTTGGTATGGGCTACCAAGTAGTTGAAGGCTACGAAGTGGAAAAAGATCATTACAACTTCGAACGGATGAATCTGCCAAAAGATCATCCAGCCAGAGACATGCAGGATACTTTTTATATTTCAGAGGAAGTGCTGATTCGGACCCATACGTCACCAGTGCAAGCGCGAACAATGGAGACTCATGATTTTTCTAAAGGGCCGCTGCGGATGATCTCACCAGGGAAAGTTTTCCGTCGTGACACAGATGATGCGACCCATAGCCACCAATTCCATCAAATTGAAGGATTGGTGATCGATAAAAATATTACGATGGGTGACTTAAAAGGAACCTTAGAAGTCATGATGCAAAAAATGTTTGGTGAAGATCGCCAAATTCGCTTGCGACCAAGCTATTTCCCTTTCACAGAACCATCGGTCGAAGTTGATGTCAGCTGCTTCAAGTGCGGTGGTGCGGGTTGTAACGTTTGTAAACAAACTGGCTGGATCGAGATCCTCGGTGCTGGAATGGTGCATCCTAACGTCTTAGAAATGTCAGGGATCGATCCAACCCAATATTCAGGATTTGCTTTTGGTTTAGGTCCTGATCGAGTGGCAATGCTGCGCTACGGCGTAAACGACATTCGCCAATTCTATCAAAATGATGTGCGTTTCATTCGCCAGTTCAAGGGGGAACAATAAATGTTAGTATCGTACAAATGGTTAAATGAATACCTTGATCTGTCTGAGATCACACCAAAAGAGCTGGCGGATAAAATGTCAGTGACTGGGATCGAAGTCGAAGGTATTGACGTGCCTGAAGAGGGTTTAAAAAAAATCGTTGTCGGAGAAGTGACCGACTGCCGACCACATCCAGATTCTGATCATCTATCGATTTGCCAAGTAAATATTGGTGAGGAAGAAGACACGCAAATCGTTTGTGGGGCACCAAATGTCAAAAGCGGCATCAAAGTCATCGTGGCATTACCAGGCTCTCGAATCGCGGGCAATGTAAAAATCAAAAAGGGCAAGATGCGGGGAGAAGTTTCGAACGGCATGATTTGTTCATTGCAAGAATTGGGATACGCCGATAGCGTGATTCCCAAAGAATACGCAGAAGGAATCTATTATTTACCAGCAGAAGCAGAAGTAGGAACACCGGTTTTTCCTTATCTCGATATGGATGATCACATTATCGAATTATCGATCACTCCGAACCGTGCGGATGCGTTGAGCATGCGGGGGGTTGCTTATGAAGTCGGTGCGATCTATCGGCAAACACCGAAGTTTCCTGAAATTGCGCTTAATGAAAGTGAAGTAGCTGCTGCCGATAAAATTCAGGTGAAGGTCACGGAAGCAACCGATGCACCCGCCTACCAAATTCGAATCATTGATGGTGTAACGATCGCCCCAAGTCCACAATGGCTGCAAAATCGCTTGATGAATGAAGGCATTCGTCCAATCAACAATGTTGTGGACGTGACAAATTATATCTTGTTATTATTTGGGCAACCATTGCATGCTTTTGATTATCAAAAGCTAGACAGCAAGGAAATACTGGTACGTCGCGGCAAAGAAAATGAAAGCCTGGTTACCTTAGATGGAGAAACACGTCAGCTTTCATCAGAAGACATCGTTATCACCAACGGAACGACACCCGTTGCGCTCGCAGGCGTCATGGGAGGGCTTGATTCTGAAATCACGGAAACAACGACCACAGTCGCTTTAGAAGCGGCGCTGTTCGATCCATTAGCGATTCGTTTAACCTCAAAGAAATTCAATTTAAGAAGTGAGTCCTCTGCTCGTTTTGAAAAAGGGATCAACCAAGCAACGGTTGCAAAAGCTTGTGATGCAGCAGCAGCACTGATTGCAGAACTTGCTGGCGGAACGGTCTTAAAAGGGGCAGTAATAGGTTCCCAAGTAGCTGTAGAACCTGTGGAGGTTACAATCACTTTAGCTCGAATCAATAGCTATTTAGGCACAGAAATCACTGATGAAGAAGTGCAAGAAATCTTTGATGCATTAGGCTTTGGTCATCGTCAAGAAGCAGACAGCTATATTATTTCTGTCCCACCTCGTCGTTGGGATATTACGATCGAAGCAGATATCATTGAAGAAGTGGCGCGTATTTACGGTTATGATCGTTTGCCATCGACTTTACCGCAAGGAGAAACGGTTGCCGGTCATCTAACCAAAGCGCAACGTCTGACTAGAGAAGTTCGGACGCTATTGGAAGGCAACGGGGTCAGTGAAGCCATCAGCTATGCTTTGACCACTGAAGAGAAGGCACAACAATTTACGGATAAATCGAGCCAAGTGACTCGATTGGATTGGCCAATGACCGAAGAGCGTGCCGTCTTGCGCTTGAATCTGATTTCAGGCTTGTTAGACGACGTTGCGTACAATTTGGCACGTAAAAACAATCGTGTTGCTTTGTATGAAATTGGTCGCGTCTTCTATCAAACAGGCGACAGTAAGCACGAGCTGCCAACAGAAGTCAATCACTTAGGGCTAGCTTTGACAGGAAATATCCATGAGAAAGACTGGCAAACCCAAGCTCAAAAAGTTGATTTCTTCCATTTGAAAGGCATTTTAGAAAATCTATTTGATTCGTTGGCATTAACCGACCGTATTCGTTATCAAAAAACGGCAGCTATCAAAGAGATGCATCCTGGCCGTACGGCAATGATCCTGCTAGATGACCAAGAAATCGGCTTCTTGGGACAAGTCCACCCATCGATCGCCAAAGATTATGAAGTGAGTGAAACCTATGTTGCTGAATTGAACTTAGATCAACTGTTAGCAGCGAAAACAGAACAATTGGTCTATCAACCAGTTTCTAAGTTCCCATCAGTAACGCGGGATATGGCACTCTTGCTTGATGAAACGATCGATAACCAGTCCGTGATGGAGATCATTCGCGAAAGTGCAGGTCGCTTCTTAAGTGCGATTCGTTTATTCGATGTTTATCAAGGGAAAAACATCGAAGCAGGCAAAAAATCATTAGGGTACAGCCTTACCTTTAGCAATCCAGAAGCTACCCTGACGGATGAAGAGATCAATCAAGCAATAGCGAAAATTACTCGTAACTTAGAAGAAAAAGTTCAAGCAGAAATCCGCTAATCAAATAAGTAGAAAAACGTTCTCCACCATACAAAGAAGTTGGGTGGGGAACGTTTTCTACTATTATAATAGATGCTCAGATGACACAAGAATGTGAGGAGTTGAGTGAAAGCCGTAAAAGATTTCTCTATAGAAGGCAATCCAGCTTTTTTGGTACAACTTTTTTTAAACACTGGCAAGGTTGAAAAAAGGATTTCCTAATCCGCATTTTATGAGGTTATTTTTTAGGACAGCTTTCTTGGTTTTTGTGCAAGAAACAGCATCAAATCAAATTACACAAAGTGTCAGTCTGGGGAGGAAGGGTTCTCGTGAAATCTAACACAGAGTTGACACATAGGTTTTGTATGAAAGAATTCATTCCGATTTGTAAACAAAAAAACAAGCCGTAAAGGCTTGTTTTTTTAGGCGAAGTAATTGATGCCCATTGCATTTTTGACTTCAGCTAACGTTTGGGCGGCAACTTGTTCTGCTTTTTCACTACCAATTTTTAATAAGTTCATCACTTCACCGGGATCTTTTGCAAAAGCTTCACGGCGTTCACGAATCGGTGCAAATTCGGCTTCTAGAACATCGATCAAATAGCGTTTGATTTTGACATCGCCTAATCCACCACGGGTGTAATGTTCTTTTAATTCAGCAATTTTTTCTTTTTCAGTGCCAAATACATCAAGATACGTAAAGACCATATTGCCTTCAACTTGTCCAGGATCGTTGACATGAATGTGATTTGGGTCCGTATACATGCTCATCACTTTCTTTTGTAATACATCGGCTGGATCAGCTAAGTAAATACCATTGTTCAGTGATTTGCTCATTTTCCCGTTCCCATCGATCCCCGCTAAACGTCCCATACCTTTTGGCGGTAAAACCGCTTTTGGTTCGACTAATACTTCACTATACGTAGAATTAAAACTATGCACGATTTCTTGCGTTTGTTCCAGCATTGGTTTTTGATCTTCTCCAACGGGGACTAAATTTGCTTTAAAAGCGGTGATATCCGCTGCTTGAGAGACAGGATAGATGAAGAACCCTGAAGGGACGCCTTCGCCAAATTTTTTTTGTTCAATTTCGGCTTTAACGGTTGGATTTCGTCGTACTCGAGCAACACTGACTAGATTGAGATAATACATCGTCAATTCAGAGAGCTGAGGGATTTGCGATTGAATAAACATCGTCGTTTTTGCTGGATCCAATCCAACGGCTAAATAATCCAAAGCAACTTCTAGAATATTCGCTGAGACCTTCTCAGGTGTTTTCGCGTTATCTGTTAGTGCCTGCATGTCAGCGACCATAATATAAAGCTGATTTTCAGGGTCAGCTTGCATTTCGACCCGTTTTTTTAAAGACCCCACATAATGGCCAAGATGCAATTTGCCAGTTGGGCGGTCGCCAGTTAAAATCGTATTCACTTTTTTTCCACCTTTTCCTTTGTTATATGGTTTATCTTACCTTTTTTTAGCAAAAGAAACAACCGGTTCTCCTTGTAATCTGATGGGGTGAGAAATATTTTCATGGACAAAAACCTCACATCAAAGTAAAATAGCACTTGTCTTTTCAGAAATAAGGGGGGAACATTGGAAAAGCACCTTTACAAATGAAAAAAGATTGAGCTATAATATGAATCAAATCTTTCCAATTACTCATTTAATTTTAAAAAAAGCTAGGAGTGTGAATCAATGGCAATGATCGAATTTAAGAACGTAGAGAAATATTACGGAAAGTTCCATGCATTAAAAAACATCAACCTTGAATTTGAAAAAGGTGAGGTCGTTGTTGTTATCGGACCTTCAGGATCTGGTAAAAGTACAATGCTCCGTACGATTAATGGTCTAGAAACCATTTCAGGTGGTCAATTATTGGTCAATGGCAAGAACTTGTTTGACAAAGATGTCAAAATGACAGAAATTAGAAAAAACATCGGCATGGTGTTTCAACATTTCAATTTGTATCCAAATAAAACCGTGTTAGAAAACATTACGTTGGCACCGATCAAAGTATTAAAACAAAATGAGCAAGAAGCCATCAATTTGGCGGAAAAGCTTCTTGATCGGGTAGGGATGTTAGATAAAAAAGATTCCTATCCTTCCATGTTATCTGGCGGACAACAGCAGCGGGTCGCTATTGCCAGAGGGCTTGCGATGAAACCAGAAATGCTGCTTTTTGATGAGCCAACATCAGCATTGGATCCAGAAATGATTGGTGATGTCTTGGATGTCATGAAAAAAATTGCCAGTGAAGGCATGTCCATGATCGTTGTTACCCATGAAATGAGCTTTGCCCGTGAAGTAGCAGATCGAATCGTCTTTATGGCGGAAGGACAAGTCCTAGAGGATCGGCGCGATGTCGATGGATTCTTTGATGCACCAAGAGACGAACGTGCAAAACAATTCTTGAGCAAAGTCAGCAATCATTAAGCAATAGGAGGAACCCTTATGAGAAAGAAAATCTTTTCCTTTCTAGTCTTAGCCTTTGCCCTTGTGACTTTCTCAGGTTGTAAAGGACAAAGTGCCGCAGAGATCGATATTTTAGAAAACAGCAAAGAGACGAATCAGATCGTTTGGGGCGTAAAAAACGATACCCGTCTTTTTGGATTAATGGATATCGCGACCAGAGAAGTACGAGGATTCGATATTGATATCGCTCGTGCAATCACTGAGAAAATTTTAGGTCGTGATGGCAATGCCATCTTTGTTGAAGTTACCTCAAAAACCCGGATTCCTCTTTTGAAAAACGGCAACATCGATGCAATCATCGCCACGATGACTATCACGGAAGAACGTAAAAAACAGGTCGATTTTTCCGATGTCTACTTTGATGCAGGCCAATCGTTATTAGTTGCCAAAGACAGCCCTATTCAAGGGATTGAAGATTTGACCGCAGATACCACTGTATTGGTCGTAAAAGGCTCTACTTCCGCTGTGAACATTCGTGAAGCAGCACCAGAAGCGCAAATTTTGGAACTTGAGAATTATGCGGAAGCCTTTACCGCTTTACAATCTGGACAAGGGGATGCTATGACCACGGATAATGCGATCTTATTAGGGATGGCGAGTGAAAATCCCAATTACCATTTAGTTGGCGAAACTTTTACAGAAGAACCTTATGGGATTGCCATCAATAAAGGACAAAAGCCGTTTCTTGATGCAGTGAATCAAGCCTTGCGGGAAATGCGTGAAGATGGAACCTATGATGAGATTTACAACAAGTGGTTCCCTGAAGACGAATCAGGAAAAGTAGAGTAGGAGGAAACTGAATGGTTGAATTATTTCAAACGTATACCGGTCAGTTTATTGAAGGCTTTAAATACACAGTCATGGCGAGTTTGATCGCACTGTTTTTTAGTCTTTTGATCGGAACCTTAATGGCAATTTTTCAGTTGTCAGACAATCGCCTCATCAAAGGGATTGCCAAAGCGTATGTTGAGTTTTTTAGAAATATTCCCTTATTGATCATCGTGATGTTCTTTTATGTCGTTGTGCCAATGTATTGGGTTTCTTTTGACGGCTTTCAAGCGGGAACGATCGGCTTAACGATCTATACATCGGCATTTATCGCTGAGACGATCCGTTCAGGGATTCAAACGGTCCCTAAAGGCCAGATGGAAGCTTCCTTGTCTTCTGGTTTTACTTACAGCCAAGCGATGCGCTACATTATTTTGCCTCAAGCATTTAAGATCGTCGTACCGCCGTTAGGCAATCAATTTATCAATCTTGTCAAAAATTCATCAATTTTGGCGATGGTCGCAGGATTAGATATTATGTATCAAGGCGATTTGATCGCAAGTGAGACCTTCAATACATTTGATACGTATATCATTGTTGGTCTTTTCTATTTGATCATTACCCTACCATTGTCTTATTTGATGGTTTACTTGGAACGGCGTTGGGCTGTCCGCTCATAGAAAGGAGCTAACGAACTATGGACTTTTTTGAAGCTTTTTCAGCGATTAACATTCGCTTCTTGATCGATGGCTTGCGGGTAACAGTTGAAGTGTCGATCCTATCGATTTTATTTAGCTTTATTATCGGAGGGATCGCCGGCATTTTGCGTTTTAGCTCGATCCCAGTCTTTTCTAAAGTATTAGGTGTCGTGATCGATGTTATTCGTAACTTGCCTTTGCTCTTGATCATCTTTTTCACTTACTTTGCATTGCCGCAGATCGGTATCCGCTTTAATATTTTTTGGTCAGCGGTTGTGGCGTTGACGATTTTTGAATCAGCGATGCTCTCTGAAATCTTTCGTGCTGGTTTGAATTCTGTGCCAAAAGGGCAGATGGAAGCTGGTTTGTCTACAGGGTTGAGCTATGTCGAAGTATTGCGGAGCATCGTCGTGCCGCAGGCATTTAAAGCGATGCTGCCAGCGATCGTCAGTCAGTTGATCTCTTTGATCAAAGATACGTCATTAGCCGTGATTATTTCTTTACCAGAGCTGACTCATCATGCTCGAATCATTTATGGCCAAAACACAAACTATGTTTTGCCTATGTTTTTGGCAATGACTGTTTTATACTTTTTGGTTTGTTATGCCTTGTCATTGCTTTCTGGCTTTTTGGAAAAACGTCAGTACGATTACTAAAAAGAATAATCGTCAAAAAAATCCCCACGATCGGTCTTTTACCCATGCAAGTGCAACTTGTGGGGTGTAAGCCAATCGTGGGGGCTTTTTTCTTTTTGACCGTTTCGTGCTTTTTGGGAAAGCTTTTTTAGCAAACGAAAGGAATACTTGAAAAATAGTCAAAAAAAGTCCAAAATGAATAAGAGAGAAAAATGCACCAAACTCTTTCTCTCATGTAAAGGATGGAAACTATGACAAACAACAGACCAATTGGTTTTATCGATTCTGGTGTTGGTGGGTTGACGGTCGTCAAAGAAGCAATCAAGCAATTACCCAACGAATCGATTCTTTATCTGGGAGATACAGCCAGATGCCCGTATGGTCCGAGACCTGCTGAGCAAGTCATCGAGTATACGTGGCAAATGACCCGTTTTTTATTAGAAAAAAAAATTAAAATGTTGGTGATCGCTTGTAATACAGCGACAGCGGTCGCCCTTGAAGAAATCAAAGAACAACTAACGATCCCAGTGATCGGCGTGATCCTGCCTGGCAGTCGAGCAGCAGTCAAAGCAAGCAAAAACCAACGAATCGGTGTCATCGGGACAAACGGAACGATCAAAAGTGACTCTTACAAGCGCGCGCTTCATGGCAAAGCGCCCCATGCGTCCGTCGTCAGTTTGGCTTGCCCGAAGTTTGTGCCGATCGTAGAAAGCAAACAATACCATAGCTCGGTCGCCAAGAAAATCGTGGCAGAAACATTGCGTCCATTGAAAAACAAACGGCTAGATACAGTGATTTTGGGTTGTACCCATTATCCTTTATTGCGTCCTTTGATCCAAAATGAATTGGGCGCTCATATCCAGCTGATTGATTCAGGTGCAGAAACGGTGGGGGAAGTCAGTACCTTGTTGGACTATTTTTCCATTGCTGCAACGAGTCAGGACGATCCGCATCCGAAACATGCATTTTTTACTACTGGTTCACCGAAAATGTTTGATGAGATTGCCAATGATTGGCTTGATTTAGACACGATCTCATCGATTCACACTGATTTAGGAGGCTTTTAAATGCGACATGATGGCAGAAAAGAAACAATGTTAAGACCAGTTAAAATTCAAACCAACGTCTACAAACACCCCGAAGGATCGGTTGTGATCTCTTTTGGTGACACAACCGTGATCTGTTCGGCAACGATTGAAGATCGGGTCCCTCCGTTTTTACGAGATACGGGAAAAGGCTGGGTCACAGCCGAATACAGTATGCTCCCACGAGCGACCAACACTCGTAATCGTCGAGAAAGTGCCAAAGGCAAGCTTTCTGGTCGGACGATGGAGATCCAACGGCTGATCGCTCGTTCCTTGCGCGCAGTAGTCGATTTAGAAAAATTAGGGGAGCGCAGTATCGTGGTCGATTGTGATGTCGTTCAAGCAGATGGCGGTACCCGAACAGCTAGTATTACCGGCGCATTTGTCGCGTTGCGTTTAGCTATCGATACCTTGTTGCGTGACAAAGCGTTGACGGAAGATCCAATCAAGGAGCATTTAGCAGCAATTAGTGTCGGGATCTTACCAGATGGCACCTGTGTGACCGATCTCGATTATCAAGAAGATTCTTCAGCTGCTGTTGACATGAATTTGGTGATGACGGAATCTGGTCGATTTGTCGAATTGCAAGGAACTGGGGAAGAAGCGACCTTTGATGGTCAGCAGTTGAATGAGATGCTGATCTACGGAAAAACAGCTATCGAAGAATTGATCGCCTATCAAAAAGAGGCACTGTTTTTACCAGATGAACCCCCTTATGAGATTCCCGAAAAAACGATCGTCATTGCTACAGGCAATCCAGGAAAAGCCAAGGAATTTAAAGCCGTATTTGGCGCAGCAGGTTACGATGTCCGTACCTTAAAAGACTATCCTTCCTTGCCAGATGTTGAAGAAACCGGCACCACCTTTGAAGAAAATGCCCGCCTTAAAGCCGAAACCATCGCCAGAATTTTGGGAAGACCGGTGTTAGCTGATGACTCAGGACTGAAAGTCGATGCACTAGGGGGACGACCAGGGGTGTACTCTGCTCGATTTGCTGGTGAGCAAAAAAGTGACGCTGCCAATAATGCAAAATTGCTCTATGAATTGACGGATGTCGAAGATGACAAACGCAGTGCCCAATTTCACTGTACGTTAGTTTTCGCAGCGCCAGGAAAAGAGAGTTTGGTGGTTGAAGCTCAATGGCCGGGGAGAATCGGCCGCATCCCTCGCGGAGAAAATGGGTTCGGCTACGATCCATTGTTTATTCCTGATGGTTCAGAGCAAAGCGCAGCCCAAATGAGTCAAGAAGAAAAGAACCGAGTGAGCCACCGTGGTCTAGCAATCAAAAAACTGCAGGAACAGTGGCAGGAGTGGTTAGAAGGAGAAAATGTATGAAATACTTAGTTGTCAGTGACAATCATTCAGATCGTGAGATTCTTGTTGATCTTAAAAATGAATTCGAAAATCAAGTCGATTTGTTCCTTCATTGTGGGGATTCAGAACTTCCTGAAACGGATCCTTTATGGGAAACATTCCAAGTCGTTTGTGGCAATTGCGATTACGGTGGTGGTTTTCCGAATGAGCGTATCGTTAAAACGCCGCTGGATACCATCTATATGACCCATGGCCATTTGGCGGATGTTCGTTTTGGCGTAACCAAATTAGGCTTAAAAGCGCAACAAGCAGATGCCTCGATCGCTTTGTTTGGTCATACGCATCAAATTGCTTGTGAGAAAGTCGGGAATCGACTTTTCTTGAATCCCGGCAGTATTTCCCAACCGCGAGGGCAAATTCAAATCAAAAGTTTTGCGATTATTGAAAGTACGCCAGAACAATGGGCAATCCAATACTATGATCGTTCCTTTCATAAAGTCCCAGAGCTAGCTTTCGTTTTTACACGTTAAGTAAGCGGAATCAAAAAGTAAAAATTTCATTATAATTTTGCAGGTTTCTACTTTCTATTCTCATTTTCAAGTAAAATAGAAGAGTAGCTGTGAAATGGAGGCAATTAGATTGATAGGACAGACCGTAGAAAAAATATTACTCGAGAATCAAGAAAATTTCTTGGTGCCGGCAGAGAATGTGGCATCGGTATTTTATAACCACCCTTTGAGTCACGCATTGCTTGTTTTATCAAAAGTGGGCTATTCAAAGATCCCAGTACTAGATAGTGAGGACCATTTAGTCGGCTTAATCAGCCTCTCAAACATCGTAGAACGAATGATGGATCTCACTGGCTTCAGTATGGAAAATATTGAAGGGCTGACTGTGGCAGATGTCATGGAAGTCAATGTGAATTGCATCAAAGAAAACGATGAGTTGGAAAGTATGCTGCATCTGTTAGTGGATCAAGCATTCTTGCCGATCGTTGATGATGACAATGTCTTTGTTGGGATTATCACCCGCAAAGAGATTTTAAAATCCGTCAATCATTTGGCGCATGAAATCGAAAGACGCTATTTGCTGATTTCGAAAGAAGATGCCCCAAAGATGACAGATGAACTGCATGTGGTATAGAAAAAAGGTTATCCCAGTTTCGGGATAACCTTTTTTTAAATACCGACGATCGGCGCATTGGGGATCGTATAGCCTTTGGCAGTTAAAGCATCGATCGATGCGGCCAAAAATTCCTCTTTGATTTTCCATTGCGTACCGTTGGTCACATACATGGTCGTGCGAATTGCAAAGTTGTTGTTTCCTAGATCCACCAGACCGAAGACCGTAGGGGCCGTTTGAATCTCTTCTTCGTGCTGCTGAGCAATCTGTTCATTGACTTCTTCAATGATGGCACGTATTTCATCTAAGCCTTCAGATGGTAAGATACGTACGTCTACCACGACTTGCATATTGGCTCTGGATGTATTACTGATGGTTGTGATGTTACGATTTGGGATATAATGAACGGTTCCATCAACGGATTTTAATTGAACAGTCCGAATACCGACGGCCGTCACTGTACCTTCAAGCGTCAGATTGGTCAAGCGGACGTAATCACCAACGTTGATTTGTTGTTCGGTAATAATAAAGAAGCCAGTAATCAAGTCATTCATAAAGCCTTGGGCACCGAGACCGAGGGCGACACCGACGACTCCGGCACCGGCTAGTAGCGAGCCTACAGGTACGCCGATGGTTGAAAGGAGTGCATAGACAAAAAAGAAGCCTAATGTGTAATGAACCGTATTGCGGATCAGGGTATGGATCGTGTTGATTCGACTCACATTGAAGGTGGCTTTTTTTTCATAGGACCGATAGATCCGGTCAATGATCATGTTGCTTATTTTTAATAAAATTCCAAATAAGATACACAAAAAAAGCAGCATTAGTGCTTTTTGGATCAGTAGGCCAATGATCGATTCCCAGTCGATCGATGCCCACCATTTTTGTAATGCATTGAGCTGAGCAGCTGCTGGTTCGGTAATGCTGGAACCACTTGAATCGGTCGTGCTAGCTGCAAGTAGCAGTTGTTTCATAAAATCCCTCCAAGTCTTACTGCATCTATTTTAACGAAGATAAAATAGAAATGCAAAGGAGGTTTTCTGAAATACCTGTTTTTTTCAGAAAAAGCCTGCTTAGCCAACGGGTAGGCAAATAGCAGACTTTTCTATGACAATTATTGTTTAAGATAAATGAACGCCTTTATCAACGAAAATCACTTCGCCGATAATCCCGCTTGATAACGGACTGATCAAGAAGGCACAAGTATTGCCCACTTCTTCAATCGTCACACCAATATGATCAGGTGTTCGATCTTCTGACAATTGGATCAGTTTTTGATAGTCTTTTACACCAGTTACTGCCAGCGTCTTGATGGCACCAGCTGAAATCGCATTGACGCGGATTTTTTGCGGTGAAAGTTCGGCAGCTAAATAGCGAACGCTTGATTCTAAAGCGGCTTTTGCAATCCCCATCATATTGTAGTTCGGTACTGCCCGTTCGGCACCTAAGTAGGAAAGGGTAACGATTCCAGCATTTTCAGCTAAGATTGGTTTGGCATATTTGGTGACGGCAATCAATGAATAACTGCTGATGTCTTGCGCCAAAGCATAACCGTCACGAGAAATATTCAAAATATCGCCAGATAGATCTTCTTTATTGGCATAAGCAACGGCATGGACAACACCGTGGATCTCACCTGCATATTCTTTGATCGTTTCAAAGGCGGAAGCAATGCTTTCGTCATTGGCGACGTCACATTCCACTACAAATTCATCAGATTCCAATAAGCGCTCTAAAGGCTTTTTCATGCGGTCGTTTTGATACGTGTAGATCACTTCGGCTCCTTGTGCTTTTAATGCTTGTGCACAGCCCCAAGCGATACTGCGTTTGTTAGCAACGCCCATGACGACAACTTTTTTACCAGTTAAAAAACTCATAATTCCACTCCTTAATAAATTCAACAATAATAAAATACGTATAATGACAAATAGTAAATCAAACTATCTTGATTTCTAATTATTAAGCATAATTGTTTGATTGTCAAACTATTTTTTTCTTAATAAATATTTAGTTGCGAATTTCGCTGAACTATGATACTTTGATAATCAAACTATAATAAATTCTTAAGCAAGGAAGGGAAACCATGAAAAAACTATTGACTGAAACAGAAGTCATGGATTTGATTCCAAATCGCTACCCAATTATATATATTGATTACGTCGATGAAATCGAGTCTGGCAAAAAGATTATCGCAACGAAAAATGTCACCATCAACGAAGACTTTTTCCAAGGACATTTCCCAGGAAATCCAGTAATGCCAGGTGCCTTGATTTTAGAAACATTGGCACAAGCAGGATCGATCCTGATCTTGAAATCCGAGGAATTCCAAGGTAGAACGGCGTATATCGGCGGCATCAACAAAGCCAAATTCCGTCAAAAAGTTGTTCCGGGAGATACCATGAAACTTGTTTTCGAGATCACTAAAATCAAAGGCTCTGTAGGAACTGCTGATGCGGTCGCTACAGTGGACGGCAAAAAAGCTGCGGAATGCGAATTCACCTTTATCGTTGGCGACCAAAAATAAAAGAAAACCGCTGAAATTCCCGATTAACGGAGACTTCAGCGGTTTTTTATTTATTCTTTGGCTTCTTGCAAGACCTTGATCGTTTCGATCTTCACTGGCTCAACCGGTTGAGAATTCTCACCATTGCCAGAGTCTTGGGTTTCTGCTTGTGCAATTTTATCTACGACATCCATGCCTTCGATCACTTGACCAAAAACGGTATAGCTGCCGTCCAATCGTGGTGTTCCACCATTTTTGTAGGCTTCGATGATTTTTTCAGGATAGTGTTGGATCGCTAGACCGTCAGATACATCTTGATCATTTTGAACGATGTAGAATTGACTGCCTTGGCTGTTTGGCGCACTTGATTTTGCCATTGCTAATGCGCCTCGCAAGTGATAAAGCTGGTTGGAGTATTCTTCGCCGAATCCTTCGCCCCAAATGCTTTCTCCGCCAGTGCCATCACCATTAGGGTCGCCCCCTTGGATCATAAACTCTTCTACGACACGATGGAAAGTCAAGCCGTCATAATACCCATCTTTGGCATGGGTCAAAAAGTTTTCGACTGCTTTGGGCGCGATCTCTGGGAAAAGTTTGATTTTGATCGAGCCTTCTTCCGTTACCATTTCAACTAAAGCTTCATTCTCTTGCACATCCGTTGATAATTGCGGCAATTCCAGGGCATTCAAGTCAACAGATTCTGAGGTTGACGTGCTTTCTGCCGAATTGCTTGATGAGGGATCGGTGGTACTTGAACCTGTACAAGCAGCTAATAGTAAAAGGCTAGCAGCTGCTGTCAGTGTGAATAGAATTTTTTTCATTCTTTCATTCCTTCCAGTTTTCTTATTGATAATCATAACAAAAAAGAGACATAGAAGAAAGCGCAGATTTTGTGGAATGTGAAAGAAACAGACGGAAAGGTGTAGACCACTTTTTAGATGTTTGCTATAATGAAAGAGGATTCATTATAATAAACGGATAGAATTTACAGGAGGTTTTTTTGATGGGAAAATTAGGGATATCGATTTATCCAGAGCGCTCAACGTTTGAAAAGGACAAAGCGTATCTAGACTTGGCACACAAATACGGCTTTAAACGGGTATTTACCAGTTTGCTGCAAATCAACGATGACAAAGAAAAAGTCTTGGCAGACTTTAAGCAAGTCGTAGATTATGCCAATCAGTTAGGAATGGAAGTCATGGTAGATATCAATCCTGGTTTATTCGAACAGTTAGGTATTTCTTATGATGATTTATCCTTCTTTGATGAGATGGGGGCTTACGGTGTTCGGTTAGATATTGGTTTCACTGGTTCAGAAGAAGCCAAAATGACCCGTAATCCTTACGGGATCAAAATCGAAATCAATATGAGCAGCGGCACGAGCTACGTGGATAACATCATGAGTTATTCACCTAATACTGAAAATTTACTCGGTTCGCATAACTTCTATCCTCATCGCTATTCAGGGTTAGGCTATGACCATTTTGTTTTTTGTTCGGAAAAATTCCGCAAATACAATTTAAATACGATGGCTTTCGTGAATTCTCACGAAGCTGATTTCGGTCCATGGCCAACACAAGATGGTTTATGCTCTTTGGAAGACCATCGTGATCTGTCACTAGCTACACAAGTCAAACATTTAGTGTTGACTGGTTTGATCGATGATATCTCTATTGGAAATGCCTATGCTTCAGAAGCAGAATTGGCAGCAATGGCTGAAGCGTTTCATGCTGATTATCCGACATTAAGAGTCGATGTCGTTGACGGAATCACTGAAGATGAACGAATTTGCCTCTTCGATAATCTGCATAGCTATCGAGGAGATCGCTCAGAGTACATCTTGCGTTCAACGATGACGCGGATCTATTATAAAGACAAGGAATTTCCACCTCATGATACCCGTGATATGGTAAGAGGGGATGTCTTGATCGATAATGCTGGCTATGGACAATACAAAGGTGAGACGCAAATCGCCTTGAAAGCAATGAAAAATGATGGTCGCGTCAATGTCGTTGGTAAGATCGCTGATGAGGAACTATTCTTATTAGAATTTTTGAAACCTTGGTCAAGTTTTAAATTGGTCGAAAATAACTAATTATCACGAGAAATCAACCATTGCCAACAAAGCGTGTTGGCAATGGTTTTCTTTTTGGGCGCTTGCAATTGACAAACACGAGCAAAAAACGGTAATTTATGTAGTGGGTTCTTTCCATGAAGAACGATGAAACTATAATAATATTATGTAAACAATATAACAAGAGGACGTGACAAGTGTGAAATTGCGCTGGAAGATTGCCATCGGAGTGGCTGTATTAGCAATTGCAGGATTAGGGTATGCAGGAAACTATTTTTACGATTATGCGGTGGTTCCTTCAGAAAAAGATTTTTTGGAAGGAGATACCCCAGGTACGGATGAAAATCAGACAGGAAATGAATCGCAAAATTGGTTTACAGATCCAGCAAATCGTGAGATGTGGCAGCTGACTTCTGAAGATGATTTAAAATTATCCGCCATTTATCTACCGGCGGAGGAGAAGAATCGAGGAAAAACGGCGATCATCGCGCATGGCTACATGGGGAATGCAGAAACGATGGCGGACTATGCTAAGATGTATCATGATTTAGGCTATAATGTCTTGGTTCCAGACGCTCGAGGGCATGGTCAAAGCGAAGGAGATTATATTGGTTTTGGGTGGCACGAACGTAAGGATTATCTGCAATGGATCGATGAAGTACTCGCAAAAAATGGTCCTGAAGAAACGATCACTTTGTATGGCATCAGTATGGGGGCTGCCACGGTAATGATGACCAGTGGGGAAGACTTGCCGAAAAATGTCACTTCTATCATTGAAGATTGTGGGTATACCAACGTCAATGAAGAATTGGGTTATCAACTCGATCAATTGTTTGGTCTACCTGCCTTTCCATTGATGAATGTCACTAGCCTTGTCACAAAAATCCGAGCGGGGTATTTCTTTGGTGAAGCAGATGCAGTCAAACAACTGCAAAAGAATACGCGTCCAATCTTTTTTATCCATGGCGATGCGGATACGTTTGTTCCTTATTCGATGCTGGAAATTTTGTATAACGCGACCGATGCACCAAAAGAAAAGTGGGTTGTTTCAGGTGCCGAGCATGCGAAAAGCTACAAAACAGATCCAGCGCTTTATAAAGAAAAAATTGCAGCTTTTTTGGACAAATACGATCACCCAGCAAGTGAATAAAAAAGTGCCGGTTCAAAAAAAGAACCGGCACTTTTTGCTTGACCCTTGGCTTATAAACGAGCAAATTCTTCTAGCAAACGAATCATTTGGCAAGTAAAGCCATATTCATTATCATACCAAGCGACGGTTTTCACCAGTTGGAAATCGCCAGCCGTGGTTACTTCTGTTTGTGTCGGATCAAAGATAGAACCTTGGGTGGTACCAATCACATCTCCAGAGACGATCTCACGGTCATCGTAACCGAATGACGGATTATCGACGGTGTGTTTTCTGATCGCTTCATTGACTTCATCGGCGGTTACTTTGGTTTTCAAAATTGAGACTAATTCTGTTAAAGAACCATCGACGACAGGAACCCGTTGGGCGTGTCCTTGTAATTTGCCATTTAATTCTGGGATAACTAGACCGATCGCTTTAGCAGCACCCGTCGAGTGAGGGATCGTGTTATCTGCAGCGGACCGAGCGGCTCTTAAGTTTCCGCCTTTTACCGGACCATCCAATAGCATTTGGGTAGAAGTATAGGCATGTACCGTCGTCATCGTACCAACTTCGATCCCGAATTCCTCATTTAAGAAGTAGGCCATCGGAGCTAAGCAGTTGGTCGTACAAGAACCTGCGGATATGATAGTATCCTCTGGTGTTAACGTGTCGGAGTTGACATTGTAAACGATCGTTTTCATATTACCAGCTGGTGCGGAGATAACGACTCGTTTGACACCCGCATCAAGATGGGCTTGTGCTTTTTCTGCAGAAGTGTAAAAACCCGTGCATTCTAAAACGATATCGACGCCATTTTCTTTTGCCCAAGGGATTTTGCTTGCGTCTGGTTCAGCGTACACACGGGTCTCTTTGCCATCGACAACGATAGCATTATCCGTTGCAGTAACAGTTCCAGGGTACGTGCCGTGGGTCGAGTCAAATTGCAATAAGTGTGCTAACATGACTGGACTCGTTAAATCATTGATTGCCACAACTTCAATATCGGCAGAAACTTCTTTGATCCTACGAAAAGCCAAACGTCCAATTCGTCCAAAACCATTGATTCCAACTTTTACTGTCATTTCTTGTTTCCTCCTTTGATTGTGTCTGGTACACTTAAAAGTTTGCTACGATTTCAAGTGACTGTCAAAGAATAACCCTTAAGAATTCGCGATTTCTTACGGAAACCCATGAGAAAAGATAGACAAAAGACGTTTCGGTCGTTACAATAAAATAGACTTTCTTATTAGAGAAATAGTAACCACTTAAGGTGAGATAACTGATAATCAAAAAGTATAGAAGGTAGTAAAAAAAGAATGGAGGACAAATAATGTCCATGTTTTTAGATCAAGTGACAATCGATGTCAAAGCAGGAAAAGGCGGCGACGGAATGGTTGCTTTTCGCCGAGAGAAATATGTCCCAGACGGCGGACCCGCAGGTGGTGACGGTGGACGTGGTGGTGATGTCATTTTAGTCGTAGACGAGGGTCTGCGTACATTAATGGATTTCCGTTTTAATCGTCATTTTAAAGCGCAACCCGGGGAAAACGGCATGAGTAAAGGAATGCACGGTCGTGGCTCAGATGATACCTACATCAAAGTACCACAGGGAACTACCGTTCGTGACGCTGAAACAGGTGCCTTATTAGGTGATTTGATTGAGCAAGGCCAAACATTAGTGATTGCTAAAGGTGGCCGTGGCGGCCGTGGCAACATTCGGTTTGCCTCTCCGAAAAACCCAGCCCCAGAATTAG
The DNA here is from genome assembly GCF_030499455.1 of Enterococcus sp. B2E4. Lineage (NCBI taxonomy): Bacteria > Bacillati > Bacillota > Bacilli > Lactobacillales > Enterococcaceae > Enterococcus > Enterococcus sp. B2E4. Next base: position 220,342 of record NZ_JAUKPK010000006.1, on the reverse strand, counting down.
CTGAGAATGGAGAACCTGGTCAAGAAAGAAAAATCGAGCTCGAATTAAAAGTTTTAGCAGATGTTGGTCTAGTTGGTTTCCCTTCAGTTGGGAAGTCTACATTACTCTCTGTGATTTCCTCTGCTCGACCAAAAATTGGTGCGTATCATTTTACCACGCTGGTACCAAATTTAGGTATGGTAACAACTACTGATGGCCGTAGTTTTGCGGTCGCTGATCTACCTGGTCTGATCGAAGGAGCCTCACAAGGGGTTGGTTTAGGGACTCAGTTTTTACGCCATATCGAACGGACCCGCGTCATTTTACATGTAATCGATATGAGTGGCATGGAAGGACGCGATCCATACGAGGACTATTTGTCCATCAACAATGAATTGTCGACCCATAACTTGCGCTTACTAGAGCGACCACAAATCATCGTTGCCAATAAGATGGATATGCCGGATGCTGAAGAAAATCTAGCCCTTTTCAAAGAGCAGCTGGCAAAAGAAAAAACGGATGAGTTCGCGGATGAACCAATGATTTTCCCAATCTCTGGTGTCACTCGTAAGGGAATCGATGCCTTGTTGAATGCGACAGCGGATCTATTGGAAGTCACTCCTGAGTTTCTTTTATACGATGAAGAAATGGAAGAAGATGTTGTTCATTATGGCTTCCAATCGGATGAACCAGAGTTCTCAATTGATCGCGATCCTGATGCAACTTGGATCTTGAGCGGTGAAAAAATCGAAAAACTATTCCAGATGACGAATTTTGATCATGATGAGACCGTGATGCGTTTTGCTCGTCAGCTGCGTGGTTTAGGTGTCGATGAAGCATTACGGGCGCGCGGTGCCAAAGACGGCGATATCGTTCGGATCGGCAACTTTGAGTTCGAGTTTGTCGAATAATCGTTTAAAAGAACATCATTTGCCTAAAAAATACCTTTTTAACTGCTGTGGATTTGACTGCCGATCATTGATTTTCACTAAGAAATCAATGATTGGTAGTCTTTTTGGTTTCTTTTTTCATTTAAATGATTTACTGTTAAAATAAAGAAGAGAACAAATAAACCAAAGGGAGCGATTTTTATGTCAAAACGTGTCATTGTAATGAATTTTGATGCCAGTGCCAAAGCGTACCAAGCCTTTTCGGAAGTGAAACGGATGCATATGGAACGGAAGATCAAAGGGGAACAAATGGCAGTTCTTACCCACACAAATGAAGGCGTGCATCAATTTAAAGTCGAGGACTTTCTCGATTTTACTGGGAACAATAAGACATCAACGGGTGGATTGATCGGGATGCTCGTTGGTGTGCTAGGCGGACCTTTAGGAATCATGCTGGGCTGGTTTGGTGGCAGTATGATCGGTGCTACTCGTGATGTAAAAGAGATCCAAAATGCGCAAATGCTTTTTGAACATGTCGGAAACCAAATTGGTGTTGGTGATACGGGGTTATTATTGATCGCAGATGAAGAAGACAATCGTCCTTTGAATCAATTGATCATGAATGAATTAGGCGGTGACATCACGCGCTTTGACTACGATGAAGTGGAAGCAGAGATTGAAACGGCTAAGAAAGTCGAAGAATCCACCAAAGCACGCGTTCAAGAAGACTGGAAAAACTCTCATAACGACGCAGAAGATCGCCAATCTGAGAAATAAAATCCACAAGCTTCAATTGCAACTTGATTTCTTTTCCGCTAAAATTGGAAAGAGATGAAAGGAAAGAAGCTTATGGAATTAGAATTTTTAGGAACAGGCGCGGGTGTGCCTGCGAAACATCGAAACGTGACCAGCATTGCGTTACGACTTTTAGATGAACGGAATGCCGTTTGGCTTTTTGATTGTGGCGAAGGGACGCAAATGCAGATTTTGCATTCTACGATTCGTCCACGAAAGATTGAAAAAATCTTTATCACTCATCTTCATGGTGACCATATCTATGGGTTGCCAGGATTGATCAGCAGCCGCTCCTTTCAAGGAGGCGACACGCCTCTAGAGATTTATGGACCCAAGGGGATCAAAGCATACGTTCAAACCGTTTTGCGGATTTCTCAGACCAAAGTCAGCTACCCCTTACATTTTTTCGAGATTGAAGAAGAAGGGATTCTTTTTAAAGATCAGCAATTTGAAGTATCGTGTCTGCGCCTTGATCATGGCATTGACAGTTTTGGTTATCGGATTGTTGAAGCAAGCCATCAAGGGGAATTGCAAGTGCAGGCTTTACTGGAACTTGGGTTGAAACCTGGGCCGCTCTTCGGTCGTTTGAAAAAAGGTGAAGTAGTTACCCTTGATGATGGACGTCAAATCAATGGGGCTGATTTCTTGGGCCAAGCGAAAAAAGGTCGGATCGTGGCGATATTAGGTGATACGCGTAAATGTCAAAACGCCGTACTGCTAGCAGAAGATGCGGATGTATTGGTGCATGAAAGTACCTTTAACAAAGAAGAAGCCAAGTTGGCTCGCGCTTATTTTCACTCGACGACGCGGCAAGCTGCCGAAGTGGCACAAGAAGCTCAAGCGAAGCGTTTGCTGTTGACCCATATCAGTGCGCGTTACGTTGGCAAAGATATTACAAATTTAGTAAATGAAGCAAAAGAAGTATTTCCAAATACGTTGATCGTCAAAGATTTTGATATTGTCGAGATCCCTTTTGCCGGAGAGGAAGAAACAGATGAATTTAGAGAATAAAGTTGTCGTTGTAACAGGTGGCTCTGCTGGACTTGGAGAACAAATCTGTTATGAAGCCGCAAAACGTGGTGCGATCGTCGTGACTTGTGCCCGAAGAACGAATCTGATTGGGAAAGTCAAAGAACAATGTATGGAATTAAGCGGCAAAGAAGCGTATGCGTTTCAATTGGATGTAGCAAATCCTGAAAGTGTGGAGCGCTTACTAGAAAAAATCAATGAAAAAGTTGGTAAGATCGATGTCTTCGTCAATAATGCTGGCTACGGGATCTTTCAAGAATTTACAGAGATGGACCCGGCGGTCATCCGAAATATGTTCGAAGTCAATGTGCTTGGCATGATGGTTTTGACCCAGCAAGTAGCGATCCAAATGGCTGAACAAAAGCATGGTCATATCATAAATGTTGCTTCGATCGCAGGTAAGATCGCTACGCCAAAAACGGCCGTCTACTCTGCAACAAAATTTGCTGTGCTCGGTTTTTCTAACGCATTACGTTTAGAACTAAAACCATTAGGGATCAACGTAACAACGGTCAATCCTGGACCGATCGAAACGGCATTCTTTGACCAAGCAGACCCAAGCGGTAGTTACTTATCGTCGGTGGGCAGCCTAGTGCTCGAACCGAACAAATTAGCGCAAACGATCGTCAAAGCGATGATCCATCCAAAACGAGAAATCAATCGCCCACATATTTTAGGCGCTGCTGCGAAACTATATACGCTGTTTCCTTCAATCGGCGATTATATGGCGGGAACGATGTTCAACAAAAAATAGGAGTTGAAGCCCATGAAAAATCAATGGCGTGTTATCGTTGGTATTTTACTGATTTTAGTGATCGTTTTATTTGCCGTTGCAAACAATATGACTGTCCCGATCAACTTTGGCTTCACAACGATTCAATCGCCACTGATCTTAGTCATTATTGGTTCTGCTTTGTTAGGCGCATTGATTTTGCTGCTGGTTTCCACAAGCGCAATGTTCCGCCAAAAAAAAGAACTAAAGCAATTGAGAAAAGAGCTCTCAGATTATCGTTCGAATAATGAGAAGGTTCTCCAAGAACAACGAGAAGCTTTGGAACGGGAATACACGAACAAGCAGGCGGAGTTAGCGGCAAGACAGCAGCAGCTCGATGATCAAGAAGCCCAGCTTTCCTCACGTGCTGCGGGCGCATCCACGCCACCAACGATCGATGAGGAAATGAAGTCTTTTGAATCGCAAGCCTAAAAGAACGACGTTTCACAAAAAAAGAGTTTGCTAGTGCAAGATTTGCTGCAAGCTCTTTTTTTGTGTTGTAAAACGAGTGCTGTTTCTCTCGTTGTTTTTCTTTTTTGCATAAACTTTGCTATAATATCCTAGTTAGGAGTGATTTGGTGAAACGTGCAAATTTTCACTGGGTGCGTCCGCAAGAAAGCGAAACGACCCCAGTATTTAAAGAGCTGATCCAAGAAAGAAAGATCCCTGAGCGGATCGGCGCGTTGCTATGGCAGCGAAATATTCGAACAGCAGAGGCGCTCGATGCTTTTTTATCAACGGACCTGCAATATCTTCATGATCCGTTTTTATTTCATGATATGGCTAAAGCCGTGGAACGAATCCATGAAGCGATTTTAAATGGCGAACGAATCTTGATTTATGGTGATTACGATGCGGATGGGATTACGAGCACTACCGTGTTAAAGGAAACGTTGGAATTGCTAGGGGCGGAAGCTGAGTATTATTTGCCTAATCGTTTTACAGATGGATATGGGCCCAATCTAACTGTCTATCAAGATAAAATTGCAGCAGGGACGCAATTGATCATCACCGTCGACAATGGGGTGTCTGGTCATGAGGCGATTGCTTATGCTCAAGGACAAGGAGTTGACGTGATCGTCACAGATCACCATGAACTACCTGCAGAACTACCGGAGGCGTTTGCTATTGTCCATCCCCGTCACCCTCAAGGAAATTATCCTTTTGGTGATTTGGCTGGAGTCGGCGTTGCATTTAAAGTGGCTTGCGCTTTGTTAGAAGAAGTGCCAGTGGAATTGCTTGATCTTGTTGCGATTGGGACGATCGCTGATATGGTTTCTTTAACCGATGAGAATCGGCTATTAGTCAGCAACGGGTTGAAAATGATTCAGCAATCGGATCGCATCGGACTGAATGAGTTGCTGTCAGTCAGCGGTTTAAAAAAACAAACAGTCAACGAAACAGATATTGGCTTCGCCGTTGGACCACGGTTAAATGCGATCGGTCGTTTGGAGGACCCCAATCCGGCTGTTCGCTTGTTGACTACCTTCGATGAAGAAGAGGCAGTCAGCTTAGCCCAAACCTTAGATACGATCAATCAGCAGCGAAAAACATTTGTTGAAGAAATCATGAAAGAAGCACAAGAAAAAATCGATCCTGCGAATCATGTTCATTTGGTGGTAGGAGATCATTGGCACGAAGGCGTTTTAGGGATCGTGGCAGGACGAATCATGCAAAGTACAGGACAACCAGTAATCGTTTTGACCAAAAAAGAAAATGGCTTAGCCAAAGGGTCGGGAAGAAGCATTGCTGCGTTGAATCTGTTTGAAATGCTGTCGACGATGAAAGACATGTTTACTAGCTTTGGCGGCCATCATGCAGCAGTTGGATTAAGTATCCCCATCGATCATTTAGATATGCTGCAAGCCCAAATGAATCGTTATGTTGAAGAAAATGGCATTGACCTCAGTCAGGGCATCCCATTAGCGATCGATGAGGAGTTACCGTTAACAGAAGTTTCGATCAGTTTTATTGAATCATTAAAAGTCTTAGCGCCTTTTGGAACGGACAACCCCTTACCGAAATTTTTATTTTCTAATCTGATGACTCAAAATGCTCGCCAGATTGGTTCAGAAAATCAGCATTTGAAGTTAGTGATGAGCGATGAGTCTAACACGCAGCTGGATGTCATTGGGTTTGGTTTTGGAAAAGATTTAGTAGCGTTTGAAAACGACCGCTTATCGATCGTTGGTCAGCTTTCCATCAATGAATGGAATGGCAACAAAAAACCGCAGCTCATGTTGGATGATTTTGCAGTGGAAGGGATTCAGCTATTTGATTATCGTTCGAAAAGAAGCCGTCAAGGTGTCTCTCTGGGCAGTCAAACACTAGGCGTTCTTTTCAAGCAGAAACTTCCTCGGGAATTGCAAGGCTTTTGTGGGCAAACCACCATATTTGACTCACTTACAGCCTTGGAAGATACTTTTCGTGCTGGTCAGTTCCAAGAGATTGCATTTTTAGATTGTCCTGCTGACCCTGCAGTGATCAAAGAGATCGTTCAAGCGCTCCAGGCGTCAAGAGTTGCTTTTGTTTTCTACTCGACAGAAGATGCTTATTTAGATGGGGTAGGGACAAGAGAGCAATACAGTCGTCTCTTTCAACTGATCAAACAGCAGCCTCGTTTGGACATTCGTTACAAACTAAAGATGGTCGCTGACTACCTAAAAATTCCACAAAAATTACTTATTTTCATGATTCAGGTGTTTTCTGAGCTGGAATTTGTTACAATACAAGATGGTGTTTTGAATAAAACTGCTGATCCTGTTTCCCGTCCATTGACGGAGAGTCATTTGTATCAGCAACGACAAAAACTGATCAAAACAGAAGAATTTTTATTAATGAGTGATTTATCAACCCTTCGTCAGTGGTTGACAGTCTAGGAGGAAAGAAAATGGATTTAAAAGAGTATATTGCTAGTATTCCTGATTATCCCCAAGAGGGAATTATTTTTCGGGACATCTCGCCATTGATGGCAGATGGAGAAGCGTATCGGTATGCGACACAACAAATCGTTGAGTATGCACAAGAAAAAGGCATCGATATGGTGGTAGGACCTGAAGCCCGCGGCTTTATCGTTGGTTGTCCAGTTGCCTATCAATTAGGTGTCGGCTTTGCCCCAGTACGTAAAAAAGGCAAATTGCCACGGGAAACGATTGAAGCAGAATATGAAAAAGAGTACGGTGTGGATGTCTTGACGCTGCACGCCGATGCCATCAAACCAGGTCAACGTGTCTTGATCTGTGATGATCTACTAGCAACTGGCGGAACGATCAAAGCAACGATCGAACTCGTAGAAAAACTAGGTGGCATCGTTGTTGGCTGTGCCTTCTTGATCGAACTGATGGATCTACATGGAAGAGACAAGATCCAAGGTGTCGAAATCAAGACGTTAATGGAATACTAAAAAAGCAGAAACAAAAAAGGACTCGCTGGAGTCCTTTTTTGTTTCTGCTGCCTTATGGGCGTATGTAGGGGAAGGATCATGGTTCATAACGATAAAAATCATGATCATGATAATAATGGCGGTTACGTTTGCGCTCTGCTTGGCGGAATTTCTTTTCATCCCAAAGCATGAACCAAAGCATCATTAGAGGGCAAAAAATCAGAACAGCACTTAAAACGCCAAAATAGCCAATAACAATTCCCATCAATAATACCCACAACATAAAACCAAATCGACGAACTGCTTTCATCTCATTCACTCCTTAAATAATACGAACTTATGTTTGTATACTTATTATACGAATGTTTGTTCGCTTTGTAAAGAGGAAAGAAAAAAAATCTTCGTAAAAACGAAGATTTCCTAGTCAGCTCGTTGAGCATCAAAGCAGATGGCGATACAATCCAACAACCAATCCTAAAATCGTTACGTCAGGCAAAATGATTGGTTCTAAATAATCATTTTCTGGTTGTAAACGAATGTAATTCTTTTCTTTATAGAATCGTTTGCACGTAGCTTCGTCTTCATCTGTCATAGCAATCACGATATCGCCATTTTGAGCACTTTGTTGTTTACGAACGATTACTTGATCACCGTCGAGAATGCCAGCATTGATCATACTTTCTCCTCGGATCGTCAACATAAATAAACTTCCTGTGCTATTCGCTAAATCTGGCGGAATCGGAAAGAAATCGGATGCATCTTCCACGGCTAAAATCGGTTCTCCAGCAGTTACGACACCAAGCATCGGAATGGATGCTGGTTGAACATCGATTTTTTCAAGACCGGAAGCAGTTAATTCAATGGCTCTGGGTTTTGTAGGATCTCGTAAGATCAGCCCTTTTTTTTCAAGTCGGGACAAATGGCCATGAACAGTTGAGGTAGAAGATAACTGAACGGCTTCGCCAATTTCGCGAACAGTCGGCGGATAGCCTTTTTCAGTGACACGTGTATGAATGAACTTAAGAATTTCGATTTGTCGATTTTCTGTTCGTTTTGCCAAAACTGACACCTTCTTTCATTTGATAACCTTAGTGTACCATAGCTATATCGATTATTCAAACAAATGTTCGCTTTTTGTGCTATTGTTTTTGCTCGCTAGTTTGTAGTAAAATCAAGAGGGAAAAGGAGGAACAACTATGCTATCTCAAGAAAAACTAGCTCGAATCAATGAACTTGCCAACAAGAAAAAAACAGAAGGATTGACTGAGGCTGAGACCCACGAACAAAAAGTTCTGCGTGAAGAGTATTTAACCGCCTTTCGTGGAGGGATGCGACACCATATCGAAGGAATGAAAATCGTTGACCCTGAAGGTGCTGATGTGACACCAGAGAAGTTAAAAGAGATTCAAAAGAAAAAAGGTCTCCACGGCAGATAATTGTGAATTCCTTTTCATTGCTATTGAAATAAGCTTTTGAATCACGTATAATGAAAGATGTAATAAAGGTAAAAAAAACCTAAATTAGGAGGAACTACCATTGTTTGATAAAATCGATCAATTAGGAGTGAACACCCTTCGTACATTAAGTATCGAAGCCGTACAAAAAGCCAATTCAGGACATCCAGGATTACCGATGGGGGCAGCACCCATGGCCTATGCCTTGTGGACGAAACACTTGAAAGTCAATCCAACGACTTCTCGCAACTGGGTGGATCGTGACCGTTTTGTTTTGTCTGCTGGACACGGTTCGGCGTTATTGTACAGCTTGTTGCACGTGTCTGGCTACGATGTGACCATTGAGGATCTAAAAAACTTCCGTCAATGGGATAGCCGCACGCCAGGACATCCAGAAGTCGATCACACAGACGGCGTGGAAGCAACCACTGGACCTTTAGGACAAGGGATCGCCATGGCAGTCGGTATGGCAATGGCCGAAGCCCACTTGGCTGCAACCTACAATCGCGAAAAGTATCAAGTCATCGATCACTATACCTACGCTTTATGTGGCGATGGCGACTTGATGGAAGGTGTTTCGCAAGAAGCTGCATCCATGGCTGGTCACATGAAATTAGACAAACTGATCGTCTTGTACGATTCAAATGACATCTCCCTAGATGGCCCAACTTCAAAAGCCTTTACAGAAAATGTCGGTACGCGTTTTGAAGCGTATGGCTGGCAACACATTCTCGTTGAAGACGGCAATGATTTAGAAGCGATCTCGAAAGCGATCGACGAAGCAAAAGCTGAAAGCGACAAACCAACCTTGATCGAAATCAAGACTGTGATCGGATACGGTGCGCCAAATCAAGGCACCTCTGCCGTTCATGGTGCGCCGATCGGTGCCGAAGGCATTTCTGCAGCTAAAGCGATTTATGGTTGGGAATACCCAGAATTTACCGTACCTGAAGAAGTTGCCGCGCGCTTCAAAGAAACCATGATCGATGAAGGGCAAAAAGCTGAAGCAGCTTGGAACGAAACCTTCCGTGCCTATGAAGCAGCCTACCCAGAACTTGCTGCGCAATTCAAACAAGCCTTTGCGGGTGAATTGCCAGCAGATTGGGATGCAGCATTACCAAGCTACGAAGTTGGCAGCTCACAAGCTAGTCGAGTATCTAGCAAAGAGATGATCCAAGCCTTATCCAAAGCCGTCCCTAGTCTCTGGGGTGGATCGGCTGACCTTTCTGGATCCAACAACACGATGGTGGCAGCAGAAAAAGACTTTGAACCTGGCCAATACGAAGGCCGCAACATTTGGTTTGGCGTCCGAGAATTTGCGATGGCGGCAGCGATGAACGGCATCCAATTGCATGGCGGTACGCGAATCTATGGCGGAACCTTCTTCGTCTTCGTTGATTACTTACGTCCAGCGGTGCGCTTGTCTGCGATCCAGCATGCACCTGTGATCTATGTCTTGACGCATGACTCCGTGGCTGTGGGAGAAGATGGACCGACGCATGAGCCAATCGAGCAATTAGCCAGCGTCCGTTGCATGCCAAATGTCCAAGTGATTCGTCCAGCAGACGGCAATGAAACCCGTGCTGCCTGGAAATTGGCCATGACAACAACGGATAAACCAACGGTCTTAGTCTTAAGCCGACAAAATCTACCAGTGATCGAAGGCACGCAAACCGGTGCGGATGAAAATGTCGCAAAAGGTGGCTACGTGATTTCAAAACAAGCTGGTGAAACACCAGCGGGGATTTTGATCGCCACAGGTTCTGAAGTGAATCTTGCGGTCCAAGCACAAGCTAAATTGGCAGAAGAAGGCATCGATGTATCGGTGGTCTCCTTACCAAGCTTTGATCTGTTTGAAGCACAAAGCTCAGAATACAAAGAAAGCGTCTTGCCAAAAGCAGTGAAGAAACGGGTAGCGATCGAAGCAGCTTCCCCATTTGGTTGGGAACGTTACACCGGTTGCCATGGAAAAGTGATCGCGATCGATCATTTCGGTGCATCCGCACCTGGTGACAAAGTCTTAGCGGAATTCGGCTTCAGTGTTGAGAATGTCGTGAATACTTTCAAATCAATCGATTAATTGATCGACAATCAATCAAAAATAGCACGTTCGAGAATCTTTTCGATTTTCGAGCGTGTTTTTTTGTCTGGAGCATGGTTAGAGAACCACAAGGGAGAGGAATGAGAAACGCAAGTCACCGATTCAACAGGGAAATACTTTCTATCGATGAGCCAATCGTCAGAGAGAAACTGGATCAAATAAATAATAAACGTCACTTTGTTGTATAAAATTGAATATATATGAATAAAAATGCTAGTTTTCGTTGTTGCAAGACTGGTTCCTGTGTATAGTTAAAGAAAAGGAAACTAAACAATAAGAGCCAAGGAGAATGGCTCAAGAAAAGAGAACAGGGAAGAACGACTACTTGAAGAAAGAGGAATAAGGAGATGAGAAAACATGATGAAAAGGTTGAGGGTTAGTCACACGAACCGACGAAAGAAATGCGGCGTTATGAGTGGAAAAAAGAAAAAAACCATTCTTTTAGTAATACTACTGCTAAAGCTATTTTCACGAGACGTTTACGCAACAGAATTGAATGAAATTGCAACAGGTGATGAAGCAAACGTTGTGATACATACTGATTTTCTCAAGAGTGAAGTGACAAATCCGTCTATTTATCTCACCTATACGGCCGTTCCGTCAAGTGGAAGTGAGATAATTGATGTTCACGTTGAGATCAATGGGGCATACCATAGTCATCTTTATTTGAAAGATGAAAACAATCACGAAACAGTGGAGGAATTCGAATTCGGCAGTGGAATCGTTGTTTTGCCCTATCATCAATCAGAAGCGATGTATCTTGAGCTTGTAGCGGTTGACAGCAGCGGCGCCAGTGGGCGATTCAAATTAGAACATCCGATTACTGTGGTAGATCCACCCACTCTGCCGTCACCAACTCCAGATGAAATTAGTACTGAATTCTTTTGGGAGGATGAAAGAACATTTGTGAACAATCGCTTATACATGGGAATCGCTGGAGAAACAGAAATAGATCGATTCCGAGTATCAGAAGCGAAGATCCATGAAGCAGTCGAATCGATTGGCGGGACAATTTTGCAAGAAGCGGATTGGTCATGGCATATTCTCATAGGTGTCAAAAAAAGTACCGCTGAAGAGCTGATCGCCATGATTATGAGTCTGGTGACGAATTATCCTGAGGTCTTCGACGGGGGCAGTTTAGATATAATTGAGAATGTCGGACATGCAGGAGAGACAAGTGAGACATTTGATGTGGACACGAACGAGACCTTAAATGATCCGTTGGCCTATGCACGATCAAATGAGGCTGCAGCTTCTACTGAGCCGTTGGAGATTCCCACCGGAATGACACTATTTCTTTATATAATAATGGTAATACCAGTGCCAAGTTTGGCCGTAACATGGTTTTTACTCAGACACAAACGCTAAATAGGAGGAAAAATGGAAATAAAAAAGAAACGATTGCGCAATAAAGTCGTGGTATTAGTGATCATCTTGCTGTTTACACCCAAAATCAGTCATGCTGAAACGAATAGTAATACAGAAAGAGACGGGCAAACAATTATAAACATGGAAGATAAACCGATCATCGAACTACTCAGTGAAGAGCCTGGTGCAGAATTAAATGTGCCCTTTTTTGAGATAATCTACGCAATAACCCCTACTACAGGTAGTTTTATTGATGAAGTGTTCGTGAAGGTCGATGGGGAATTCGATCGTTATCTTTTTCGAAGTATCACTTCATCAGTAATGATCGAACCCGGTCGAAAAATAGCTGACGCACGTTTATTTCTTCCAACTGAATCTGAAGCGCATCGATTTGAACTTGTAGCCATTGACAGCACAGGAGCAATGGCGACCTATTCATTTGAAGAACCATTTTATATGAACGAATCTCCAGGCCTACCTGCACTGTTTTTGGAGGATATCACTACTTATGAGGCAGACGGCGTAAAAAAGGGTTTTGTGAACAATCGCATACACCTTGAAATCGACCGTGCTGCTCGCGATGAGCAGTTTCCCACATTGACTGAACAATTGTTGGATAGTCTCATCACACGTGAAGCTCAACTTTTAGCTGGACCTGATCAAAATGATCGAGTAACAATTGAAGTAGCACCCTTTTCCTTTGAGGAATTTCATCAGATCCTCTTTGAAATCAGACAATTTTCTTCTGGGTTGATCAAAAGGGGAGCTTTGGAAGAAATTGATCCCACGACTGTTTCACTTGATCCTAGAGACGAAAAGCATGCAGCTCGGCCCATGACAATTACTTCAGATATGGTTCAGACAGGGTGGGTCCCTGGACTATTTTTGCGCAAATATCAAGCGAATCTGCTCAGGTTTAAGTTTACCCTGAGTGAGGAGAATTATTTGCTGCACAAGTACTTTCCGTCCACTGATTTAGGACGATCATTGTTCTATCAACGGGCGGACGATGCCGTAAGGCAAATCGATGGAATCAGAGTAATCGATCCTCTGCCGATGTTTCCGTATATATGGGTAGAACTCGATGAAAATAGTCCCAATGAATTGATTGAAAAAGCCCAAAAAGTAATGAGAGAATCCGCGGATGTATTTGACCAAGCAGAGATGGTCTTGATCAATGATTTTCTAAATGGCGAACCATTCTACGAAGAGGTGCATAGGCAAGTACCAGTTGTGATCAATGTGAATGGTACCGTAGGCTCGCTGTCTTCGGTAAAATGGATAGGGATCACACCGACTATGAAGTCAACTTACCGCACTATCATAAGTCTCCCCATAATTTACTTATGCTTCATTTTTTGTGTGTATCTTTGGAACCGAGTGCGTTTTCGTCCCAAATAGTTTTAGATTTTTCAGGAATCGACGGCGATCAACAAGGCAGGTTCAGAAAGGAGCTAAGAAAGCAAGGTGGTTGAAGGAAGCTGAGTTGTTGCAAATTTGCTTTTTGATTATTTCTGAAATAGAAAAGAAGAAAGCAAAAAAACTTTTAAAAGTTTTTCATTTTGTTAAGAATACTAAGAATGTTCGTTTAGTTTTTTAAAAGACTCTTTCCCGAGTGTAAAGTGAACATTGTTTGCACTGTTAGATGTTTTTCCGTATAATAGCTGTATTGATTTATTTGAAAAAACGTACAGTTACTGGAGGAAAAAAATGGGAAGTTATCAAACAAGAAGTGAAAGACATCATCAACCAAAGAAGACGATAAAAAGACCTACTAAAAAGGCGGTGGTCTCTTTGATGGGGGCAGGAATGATGTTAGCGCCAATGACGGTCACTTTCGTTCCTCAACAGGTACAAGCTGCTGAGAATCAATACGCGACGCAGGACATCTCAGGTTTTATTGAGCAAATTGGCTGGTCAGCACAAGATGTTGCTGCCAACAATGATCTCTATGCTTCTGTGATGATTGCTCAAGCGATTTTGGAAAGCGGCTATGGTTCTTCCGCGTTATCCAATGCACCCTATTACAATTTGTTTGGGGTCAAAGGCAGTTACAACGGACAAAGTGTCTATATGCCTACACAAGAGTATTTGAATGGTCAGTGGGTAGAGATGAATGAACCGTTTCGTCAATATAACTCTTACTGGGAATCGTTTCAGGATCATGCGAATGTCTTGCGCAGCACGAGTTTCGCGACAGGAACTGCTCATTACAGTGGTGTTTGGAAAAGCCAAACAACCTCATTTTATGATGCAACGAATTACTTGACGGGGCGCTATGCTACCGATCCAGGGTATGCACAAAAACTGAACTGGTTAATTGAAACGTATCAGCTCACACGCTTTGATACTGGGACAACGCAAAGTACCGCATGGACAAGTACAACGAGCACGACTAGCACCAGTACTACGCAAACTACAACGACGACTCAGGTAAACAGCGGATCTACAGCGCAGAGCTATCACGTTGCTTCAGGCGATACACTTTGGGATATCGCCAATAAATTTGGCACAACGGTCGACGCTCTAATGGCAACAAATGGGTTATCTAGTGAGGTCATTGTTGTTGGCCAAGAATTAATCGTTTAATTATCTGATACCGCCTTAAGAATGATTGCTCTAAATGGCATCATTCTTAAGGTTTTTTTGTAATGGAAAAACAAAATCAAGAAAGTGAATACAAACAAATATAAAAAAATAAGAAAAAAATTGAAATTGCTTACTTTTTATTCGCAACTCGGGGTTATTTTAGGTAGAATGGAAGAATAAGAACGGGAGGGATTTTCAATGACAAAAATCTATCAATCGGTCAATGAGTTAGTTGGGCATACGCCAATCGTCAAATTAAATCACATCGTAGAAGAAGGTTCTGCGGATGTGTATCTGAAATTAGAGTTCTTCAATCCTGGGGGAAGTGTCAAGGACAGAATTGCTTTAGCCATGATTGAAAAAGCAGAAAAAAATGGCTTGTTAAAAGCTGGTGATACCATCATCGAACCAACATCTGGGAATACTGGGATCGGCTTAGCCATGATCGGTACGGCAAAAGGCTATCGTGTCGTGCTGGTTATGCCAGAAACCATGAGTATTGAAAGACGTAAAATTGTTCAAGCTTATGGCGCAGAGTTGATTTTGACCCCTGGGTCTGAAGGAATCACTGGTTCTATCAATAAAGCAAAAGAATTAGCAGAACAAGACGGCTATTATATGCCATTACAATTTGAAAACCCAGCCAATCCAGAAGTCCATGAAAAAACGACAGGGAAAGAAATTGAGGATGCGTTTGAATCTAAAGGGTTAGACGCTTTTGTTGCTGGGATCGGCACAGGTGGCACGATCACTGGTGCGGGGAAGGAATTGAAGCGCGTCTATCCTAATTTGAAGATCGTGGGCGTTGAGCCTGCAGAATCAGCTATTTTAGGAGGTGGCAAACCTGGTCCCCATAAGATCCAAGGGATCGGCACGGGATTTGTTCCTAAAGTACTAGACACTGAGATTTATGATCAGGTGATTGCCATCGCTAGTGAGGATGCCATGGAAACTGCGCGTCAAGTTGGGATGAAAGAAGGAATCTTAGTAGGAATTTCTTCTGGTGCAGCGATCAAAGCGGCATTAGAGGTTGCTAAGGACTTAGGAAAAGGCAAAAAAGTCTTAGCGATCGTACCAGATAATGGTGAACGCTATTTGTCTACGGCACTGTATCAGTTTGAAGACTAGCAAAGAGGGGGAAAGCAGGCATTCGTTTGTCTGCTTTTCTTTCTCGAAAAACTGAGGGAAGACGGGCTAGGCAAATGCGTTATTCCTTTAAAAAAACAAGGAAAGCTGTTTGAATTTTTAGGTTTTACATAGTATGATAGGTAAGATAAGAGAAATGGAGGAACTCCTGTGAGTACGATCTACGATGAAGCGATCAAACGATTAAAACATGAAAATATTCGTATTACACCGCAGCGAGTAGCGATATTAGAATTTTTAGCCAGTCACGATGCCCATCCGACCGCTGAAGAGATTTATCGGGCGATCGAAGTTCATTTTCCTGGTATAAGTGTCGCAACGGTATACAATAACTTACGTTTGTTCACAGAAATTGGCTTTGTAAAAGAAATGAATTATGGAGATGCCTCCAGTCGTTTTGATTTTACAACGGAGCCTCATTATCATGCTATCTGCCAAAAGTGTGGAAAGATCGCTGATTTTTACTATCCAGGATTGGAAGATGTCGAAATGGCGGCTTCGAAATTAACTGGGTATCAAATAAATAACCATCGACTAGAAGTTTATGGTCTATGTCCTGAATGCCAAGTGAAAGAGGAGGAAACAAAATGAAGATAATTTCTACAGATCAAGCACCACAAGCAATCGGTCCTTATGTTCAAGCAAAAATCGCAAACGGCTTTTTGTTTGCTTCTGGTCAAGTGCCATTAGATCCTGTTTCGGGGGAAGTTGTCGGTACGACGATTGAAGTACAGACTCAGCAAGTATTGAAAAATATCAACGCGATTCTTGAAGCGGCGGAACTTACGCCAGATGACATCGTTAAGACGACATGTTTTTTAAAAAATATGAATGATTTCGTTCCTTTCAATAATACGTATAGCACATTGTTCAATGAAGCGTTACCTGCACGTTCTGCTGTCGAAGTTGCTCGCTTACCAAAAGATGTTTTGGTTGAAGTTGAGATCATCGCAGCAGTCAAAGAAAAAGCGTAACCAACAAAGAATCGTGGGACGTCCGCATTTGCGTCGTCCCCTTTTTATTGATTCGATCCTGATAGGAAGAATCTTAATGTTTCAAGTGAGCCAAGGAGAAGAGGATGTAGTATGGTTTCGTTAAAGGAATATTTGGCAAAAGGGCAAACGACGATTTCAAATTTGCTTTTAGAGAATTACCATCATCTTGGTTTGACGAATGATGAATTTTTGTTATGGCTGCAACTGTATCGCAGCCATGAGCAAGGCAATGATTTTCCAGATTTACGTGAGATCGCCTCGGTGATGGGCAGCGACCAAAAAGAGATCTATCATTGGTTGAATCAATTGCTGAAAAAAGATGTGCTGCGAATGGGTTCTAAAAAAGACGACGCAGGAAAAATGGTTGATTATTATGATTTCACTGGCATTTATGAACGGCTCGAGTTTCTTTTGCAGCAGCAATCCAAAAAAGAAGTCGCTGAAACAAATGAAGAGAAGATACGCGAGTTGTATCGCTTATTTGAAGGAGAATTTGGTCGCCCCTTATCGGCGATCGAATACCAACGGATCGGGCAGTGGTTGGATGAGGACCACTATGATCCCGAGCTGGTCCAGTTTGCTTTGCGAGAAGCGGTCTTGAATCAAGCGTATAGTTTAAACTATATCGATCGTATTTTGCTTTCGTGGGAACGCAAGAATATTACCTCAAAAGCGCAAGTAGAAGAAGAGCAAAAAAGAAGAAAAAAACAGTTTCTTCAAAGTGAAACCACGCCACAAGAAGATGGCCCAATGCCCAAAATCCCTATGCATAATTGGTTAGAAGGAGAGTAAGATACAAGGAGTTTAATTCGTCCAATGATCAGTAAAGAAAAAACAATGACTGCGATAGAAATAATGTATGAGATGTTTCCTGAAGCACATGGAGAACTAGTGTCAAAAAATGCCTTTGAATTGCTGATTGCTGTCATTCTAAGCGCACAGGCAACGGACGTGTCAGTCAATAAAGTGACACCGGCACTTTTTGAAGCATATCCAACGCCGCAGGCTCTCAGCGAGGCGCCGTTAGAAGACATTATTGAAAAAATCAAATCGATTGGCCTCTATCGAAACAAAGCGAAAAATATCAAAGCTTGTGCCTCTGAATTGTTGCTGCGTTTTGGAGGCGAAGTGCCTCAAACCAGAGAAGACTTAATTTCTTTGCCAGGTGTCGGCAGAAAAACAGCGAACGTCGTTCTTGGCGATGCATTTGGCATTCCAGCAATCGCTGTCGATACGCATGTCGAACGGGTATCAAAAAGGCTTCGCATCTGTAAACTAGACGCCAACGTATTAGAAGTCGAACAAACATTGATGAAAAAGATTCCAGATACGTTGTGGGTCAAAACGCATCACACGTTAATTTTCTTTGGTCGTTATCATTGCACAGCCCGGGCACCTAAGTGTGAGGTTTGTCCATTGTTGACAATGTGCCAAGAAGGAAAACTTCGGATGAAGGGGAAGAAAACCATTTAATGGTGAACATAAACCAAAAGTAACTAGGATCAAGACGCTAAGCGAAATCGCTTAGCGTTTTTTTTTGCACAAATTGATAAAAAAACAGGTAATTAACGTAATACCCTTTATTAAAGCCCTTTCAAGTAACTGGAAAAACATAAGCTTACTGAATTTTTTTGATTACACCACTCAAAATCAGATGTTTTTTCACAAAGAGATCGTGTGAGGGATGATGCTCGATGCGAAATGAACCTTCCGATACGCCTTTTTTTTGAAACTATTTGTAAGCTTAGTATGATGGGCTTCTTTCGCACAGTTTTTAACCTTTCTTTTTATAAAACAGCATATTTTCGGTCAATAAAACGTAAAATTAATAAGAAAATTCACCTATTGGTGAAAAATAGTATTTCAAATCTTTGAAAATCATCAGTATAGTGAACTTTGTCAAAGGTTATAAGTCTTTCTCTGCTATTTTACGAATGACAGAAAAAGCGTTGCACAGTTCAAATGATTCTGTAACGATCTCAAAATCATTTTTTGTTAACGGGTCTTAGACAAACACAGTTTTGAAAAGATCACTTATAAGATGTGGCAAGTATAGAGGAGGAGGGAGAATGAAAGGAGAAAAGGTATGGAAATTAGTTCGTATGGTTCTGTTTTGCACTCTTTTTTATGGGATAACTATTTCTACGGCAGCGGTGAATGCTCAGGAAGTGCAGTCGGTTGAAACAGAAAGCTCTGTGCTTTTTACCGGTGTTTATGAGCCTATTGGGCAACCCGAACCAGCACCGCCAGCAGGCCCTACAGAGAATATCTCGCCACCAAACGAGGTAGCAAAACCAGGTGGTATTTTACCAAAGACCAACGAGACAAGAACTTACGGCGTAATCTTACTTGGATTACTGCTCGTACTGGTTGTATTGTATGTGCAATATACCAAACATCGATCAAGATTTATGATGGTTAAAAAGAAAAGACAAATAATTTGAAAGCAGGGATGAATTTGAAATTCGTACGATTTGCATCGGCAGCTGTTTAGCTGCAACTTTATTTACTATTAGCGCGCAAGCCTTCGCTACTGAAAGTGTAACAAACCATGATACAGAAGGGAAAGTTCTCTTTGTACCAAACGATAGCGAAGCGACAGTGGTTCAACCACCAAATCCTGGTCCTAATGGTCCAGATGTAGAGATCAATCCAGTCGGCCCGGAAGGACAAACGGGACCATTGACGATTGCTTACGCACCTACGCTTAATTTCGGTGAGCAAGTGATTTCTAATACCGATCAGGAATATAAGCTAGTGGCTGAATTACACAAGCTAAAAGACGCGGAAGATAGTGAAGAAAGAGTTCCATATGTTTCATTTGCTCAAGTCCAAGATACGCGTGGGACAAATGCTGGTTGGGACTTAAAAGTTTCCTTAAGTGCTTTTGAATCAGGAACACAGAATAATGAACTGACTGGAGCAAGAATTCGTTTTAATTCGCCAAAATTGGAATATAACGGAAGCAACCAAGAAAATGAACCACAAATTCATGCGGATGGATTGATTTTAGATGCTACAAATAGTGAGCGTTCGGTTCTGACCGCTGCTCAAACAAAAGGTGCTGGCGTATCGTCAGTCGTTTGGGGCGATCAGGAAGAAATCAATCGACAAGTGGAAGCAGGCGCAGAGGTTGTTGAAAATGCTGGAATCGAGTTACTTGTTCCTGGATCAACAGCAAAAGACGCTGCTCTTTATGAAGCAACCCTTACTTGGACATTGGCTGCAACAGCTGGACCGGACGGAGAAACGGTTCAATAACTTAGTTTTGTACTGAATAAAAAAGAAAGAAGGAACTAGAAATGAAAAAGATTCGTTTAGCTACGGTCGCTGTATTATCCACCACTTTACTAGCAGGAGGCGTTCAAGCCTTTGCCCAATCTTCATTAGAAACGACTACCGATAACGTTGTAGGATTTACCTCAGACGGAAGCGATCTAACAGTGGTACAACCGCCAGTCGTGCACCCAGAAGTAGAAACGATCGAACCAACACCGCCAGGACAAACGGGTCCATTTACCATTGCTTATGCACCACAAACATTCGATTTTGGTCAGAATGCTATTTCTACCAGTGATCGTTGGTATTCGATCGTTGCTGATGAGCGTAATTTGGCTGATCAATCAGGTACGACACCGTATGTATCGTTTGCCCAAGTACAAGATACCCGAGGAACGCATGCTGGTTGGACATTAAATGTTAGTCTAACTGATTTTACTTCTGAATCAGGGGATGTCTTGACTGGGGCAAAAATCAAGTTGGCAAACCCTGAGATCGTGTTCAACAAAGGTGAGGGTGATCGAGACTTACAGCCAAGTGCCGTTATCAATAATGAAGAACAAAATGCGTTGATCCTAGATGTCAACGATCAAGACATTCCTGTCATGCGTGCTTCGGTCGGTCAAGGTGCGGGCGCTTCATCGATTTACTGGGGAGATCAAGAAAAATTGACGGAACAAAATCTTAATAAACAAGAAGGCGAAATTATCAGAAATGATGATATTCAACTATTTGTACCAGGCTCTACCACGCAGCTAGCAACTAACTATACTGCGGAAATGACATGGACGCTAACTGCTTCTGTTGATAGTAGTGGCGAAACAGTAAATCCGTAAGAAGGATCATAGCTTGCAACAAGAAACAACTGGCAGGAATAGTAAATTATTCCTGCCTTTTTTGGAAGGAGAACCACTTTTGACTGAACAACGTATGAGAATGAAATGGACAAAAACGGTTACCTGTGCGGTCATCCTACTATCATTCTTTTTTTCACCAAGATTGAGCTATGCTCAGACAGAATCAGAATTAAACTTCTATGTGACGCCTATCTTACCTGAAAGTCAGCTGGAAGGAGGGGCGTTGGGGTATTTCGATTTAAATCTTGGGGCAGGAGAACGTGATGAATTGGCTTTAGAGATCGAAAATGGTTCTGATCAAGCGATCGAAATAGAAATTTCTGCCCATACGGCATTTACGAATGTGAATGGTGTTGTGGAATATGGCCGGGATGCAGAATCCCCTGATCCGACTTTACCTGCATCAATTGATGAACTGGTAGAGGTGCCTGAAACCGTATCGTTCGATCCATTAGAAAAACGAATCATTTCTTTACCGATTACGATGCCAGAAGAGGAATTTAAAGGGGTTTTGGCAGGTGGCATTCGAATCAAAGAGGTTATTTCGGAAGAGGAGCAAACACAATCTGCTGAACAAGGATTAGGCATTCGGAATGCATTTTCCTATGTCATTGGTGTGGTAGTAAGCAACAATCGGTCCGCAACGGATCCGGGATTGGAACTGCTTGATGTTTTTGCCGATCAAGTAAACTACCGAAACGTATTTAGTGCTGTTATCCAAAATTATACTTCAACATTTGTCAATCAATTGGAAGTAACAGCTGAAATTCGATCTGTTGGCAGTGAGACGATTTTATATGAAACAAGTCAATCAGCGATGCAAATGGCTCCTAATTCACATATGCATTTCCCAATTCCCTTGAATGGTGATCGTTTTCGTAATGGGGAGTATGTATTGAATCTTACTGCGCGGTCAGGAGAGGAAGAGTGGTCTTGGGAACAGACATTTAGCGTAGAGGCAGAAGATGCTCGCCGCTTAAATGAACTCGATGTCACTGTAGATACGTCACTCAATTGGTGGATGATCGCCACGGCTGGTCTAATCAGCTTGTTTCTATTGCTTGCGATCATCCTAATTGTTCGTCAGAAAAAAAATGCAAAGGAAGGTGGGAAAAGTTGAAATGAAGAATACCTCACACAAGGTAATAATTGCGATCATTATTGGATTACTAAGTGTGCAAACTTTTTTTCCAAGTCTGAGCAGTTTACTATTGCCAGAAATCCACGCCATCGATCACACGATTGAACCATTGGACGAAACGCAGAACATGTCCTTGCTTGATAAAGCAACACAACCGATCCAAACAAAAGAATTTGACATCCATACCCCTTTTTTTCAGTTTCCAGTTAGTGTGATTGAAGGTGTCGTGGATCAACCGATCGATGTTTTCGTCGTATCAAGCCAACCGTTAGATGAGATTACGCTGGTTGTAGCGAAAGAAGCAGCGATCGTGGAAGAAGAATTTGCTGCAGAAGTGAAGAGTAAAAAGCTGTCTGAAGATGAACAGGAATGGACGCTTACCTTTGATGAAGAGCTAATGGAGTTCGAGATTCCTATCGTCTTTAATAAAATAGGCGATTATCAACTGGTTATAGGTGAAGCGGAACTAACGATCGAAGTACAGGCAGAAGATGACGAGGAAGAGGACTCGGATGATGATGCAGATAATGAAACGATCGAGACAGAAGTCTCACCATCAGAGACGCCGCAGGAAGGGGAACGAACCACGCAACCTTCCAATGACGCGAACCTAAACGAGAATCAGCAAGACACAGAAGCTGATCAAGCAGAAGCGATTGCCCAATTGACAGAACCGGTCACACCGTTAAACGAAATCAGTCACCGGGATGTTTCCAACTGGCAAGAATTTATGGCGGCAATCGTGAATAAAGATGTAAATTATATCAATATCGTAAACGACTTTGAATCTTCGGATAATCCTACTCAAGGAGTTTCTGGAGTGGCTGTGGGAAGTGCAACTTCCAACCCAACAAATGGATTAGCCTATATTTGGACCAATGCTTCTGGAATTTCAAGAACGCTTGTGATCGAAGGCAATGGGTATCAAATCGACTTTAGAGCTGTTGCTGTCGGATTTTATGATAGTACCGTCAATAGTGCAACGCCGTGGGACATCACGTACCAAAATATCGATATCGTTCATGGCAACTATTATGGCTTCATGAATTTTACGAATATGAGCATTCCACAACAGAATCTATCCAGAATGCGCTACCATAATTTGACCAATGCGGGAAATCAATTGATTCACTCGCACGCAACACCTGTCGTTATGTCTGGCGAGGTAACATCGCATCAATCACCGACGTATACGTCCCGATCAGGACGAGTACAAACGATCAACGCAACGAATCAGGTAAATATGGAAATAACCCAATTAGAAGTTCTCGATAACGCAGTAGTTGACATGTCAACGATTAATGCGGGAAATATTTATTTGTACTATGCAACGGGTCGAATGATTATTGGCGATGATGTGAAAATGACCTTGCGAACAGCTGGCACAGGAGGAGAAGCCTATGGGGCAAATATTTACATTCAAAATGGTCGGATCGATATCGGTAATCGATCAGAGCTTCATTTGAATGCTCGAGCCAACTCCCCCGCAATCAGTATGTATGCTAGCGGCGCCCACTTTGAAATGTCTGAGGATAGCAAAGTGGTAATCAAAGCTGACGGACGTACCACAAGCCTCAATGGATGGGGCTATAACATTATCTACATGGGTGCTGGAAGCACGATGCTTATTGGAAATAAAAGCAGTGTCGAAATTGATGCAGTGAATCAAGGGACCACCACCTCCGGAGTGATCCATGTAGCTGGTGCCGCCACATTTATTGTTGCTAAAGAAGGAATCTTGGATATTAAGTCAGACGGAACCAATCCCTCTCATTCCTTGATGACATTTTTGAGCTCGGCCTCAACCTTCACTTTTGCGGATGCACAACGCATCAATTTAGAGAAAACAAGGGCGGTTACCGGAAATGCAGCAAATAGCAGCCTTATTTCGATCTCCGGCAGCGGTGGGCTATTAGATGTGGATATTCAAGCAGCGAAACAATGGCGGCACGGAAACTTGACGGAGGAACCAGACTTCAGTTGGAGTCCAATCTTCAACTTAAAAGTGAATTTTGCCTCTACCTTGTCATCGATTTCGAATGTTTCTTCCATCTCTCAAGAGATCGTTGATCATTTTCGCGCGAATTTTACGACAAGAGCACAACGTATCCTATTTGAATATATTCCAGATGTCGAGGTTCATTTAGAACCATTAACGGAAGACCCGGCACTGGAAGGTTCAAGAATCATTAAGGGAAAAGCCACACCTTATAGTGTGATTCGTTTTGACGGAGATCCAGCGATTCCCGCACCGCAACTGCAATCACCTTCTTTTGATGATAACAGCTTGTTCCATCTTCAAGCAGATGCCAATGGTGATTTCAGCTTGACTTTAGCCGAGGGGGATCGGTTTACAAAACATAATACGGTGACGGCTTACGCTTTCTTAAATGGAAAATTTGATACAGCTGAAACAGTTGTTCAAGAGATTGCCACAATGAATCCACGAGATCCGATCGCACCAGATATTGAAGTGAACCCAGAAAATAAACCGGATATACCAGAACATTTAGGGTTTATCAGTATCGATTTCATCTCCCAGTATAGCTTTGGAGATGTATCAATAAGTGCAGATACCAAACAGTACAAGGCATTGCCGCAACGTCTTAGTAGTGCAGATGGCTCAGTAACTGAGGAACGGCCAAATTACGTGCAGATTTCTGACCGGCGCGCTCAATTTACCGGTTGGGAACTTAACGCGACATTATCCGCTGCAGGATTTCGTAATGATCGAGGAGAAGAACTTCGGGGTGCACGAATTATTTTAGAAAATGCAGTTATGCTGACGAATGCTGCCAATTCAGCAATTCCTCCCACTTATAGTGAATCAATGATCCTTGATCCTGGGGTACCCGCTTTGATCGCTGAAGCAGATGCAAATGAAGGAAGCGGTACCTGGATTCAGCGCTACGGGGATATGGGGACGATGGGGGATAGTGTCAAACTTGAAGTACCCATTGGATCAAATCCGCGTAACATGACCTACCAAGCAACGATTGAATGGGAGTTAAGTTTTGTCCCATCTACCGAATGATCAATGCTCAATCTTATCAAATGGAAGCTGTTGACGCCTATGACAGCTTCCATTCATGATAGGAAGATAGTGAGTAAATCGCTTGAAAAGCAGTGGGTTTTACCGTTTTTTTGCGGTAGATCACGCTTGCTTCATAATAACCGCGAAGATATAGAGTTCACCTAAACTCGTGCAAAAACTATTCAAGCAGCTTTGAATCAGTTCGTCAGGTTTTGTTCAAAACCAATGATGCCAGCTGAAACAAGAGAAAGGAAACTGTATGAAGAGTAAAAAAAAAGAAGTCATATCTGACATTATTCAGTGCTGGGATTTTAGCAAGCCAACTTTTTGTTTCTCCCGTATTACTGGCGAAAGAAAGCCCTCAGCCTGATAACTATTCAGAAAATACAAATGTCGAACAGCAACTTGATGACCAAGATTCATCGGCAGCAGAAGACCAAGAAAGTCAAGAAGACGTCAGCAAAGAGCAAACGGAGGACTCGACCGAGTTATCCTCCGAATCAAATGAACCGCTTATGGATTCAGAAACAGCAGATCCCGTTGTAGAATCTCTTGATTCGTCTGAAGAATCAGACTCAACACAAACGACCGAGTCAGCGGAAACGACCGAACTAGAGGAATTAGAGTCCACGGAACCTTCCGAGGAAGAGGAAAAAATAGATGCTGAAACGGACGA
The DNA here is from genome assembly GCF_030499455.1 of Enterococcus sp. B2E4. NCBI lineage: Bacteria > Bacillati > Bacillota > Bacilli > Lactobacillales > Enterococcaceae > Enterococcus > Enterococcus sp. B2E4. The sequence continues at coordinate 194,855 of NZ_JAUKPK010000006.1, read as the reverse complement.
TCTAGAAGTAGAAACAGAGAACAAGCCAAAAGAGACCGACTTGATTGATGAGTCATTGGCACCAAAAGAAAATGAAATTTCAACTGAGAGCAACGAAAATACTGAAAATGCAAAAAAAGAGGAGCCGAAAACACCTCCGATTATTGCACCTGAGCAAGTAATAAACCCTGTCGTTCAATCACCAGATGCTACTTCTCACTTGAAAAATTCTTTTTATGATGGACGTACCATTGATTTACCAGAGAGTTTTCGGGCAGCGAAGATCGCAGATTCGAATCTGTTAGATTTCACCTTGCCGATATTAGCTAATTATGATGCCCAATGGCAAGCGGCATTGGTCTACGAGATCATCGGGCAAATTGGTGAACTAGAAGAACCATCGACAATGGACGAATGGATCAATGAACGGATCAAAGCGGTTATAGAAGGAAAAGCTAGCTGGATAGAAAAAGAACAGCAGGTTGAACAATTACAACCGGGGGATCTTTTATATGACGCAAATCAGTTAATCGGTATCTACCTCGCAGATGGTTACCAAGCAAGTTTAGTGACAAATCAAGAAGAGCCAACGAAAACTGCCATCGAAGTTCAGCGGGTTTCAATCGAAGAGCCGCTATCGATCAGACGGCTATCAAATCCTGAATTGGCTACATATGGCGAAAAGCTAGTTACTGAATATCCAGCCCCTTACGAATTTACAGTGAATCAAAAGACCCAGACGTTTATCGAAACATTGGCACAAGAAGCCCAAAGCTTAGGGCAAGAATACGATGTCTTTGCTTCTGTATTAATCGCGCAAGCGATCCTTGAAAGCGGCAGTGGCGACAGCGGGCTTTCCAGCAGTCCCCATTATAACCTTTTTGGGATCAAAGGCAGTTATCAAGGAAACAGCGTGACTTTACCAACAATGGAAGATAAAGGCAACGGAGAACTATTCCAAATTCAAGCCGCCTTTCGTTCCTATTCAAGTTATCGAGATTCGATGGCAGATTATGTCAAATTGATTCGCGGAGGAATCACTGGAAATCCAACCTTTTATCAAGACGTGTGGCGCTCTGAATCAAAAAACTATCTTCGGGCAGCAGATGCTTTGACGGGTACTTATGCGACCGATGTTAATTATAGTAAAAAAATCAATTCACTGATTGCGGTCTATGGATTGACGCAATATGACCAAGTGATCGCAACAGAAACAGGCTTGTTTATCCAAGGAAAAGAACAAATTCCAGAAGAGTATCGCTCCCTCATGACATTTCCAGAATACAACGGTCGTGACTACAATCTTTCTGGTTCGTATCCTGTTGGACAATGTACTTGGTATGTGTTCAATCGGGTGAGTCAATTAGGCGGTCAAGTAGATGACTACATGGGAAATGGTGGTCAATGGGGCAATACCGGACGACGTTTAGGTTACAACGTCAGTCAAACGCCTAAAGCAGGCAGTATGATATCTTTTGCACCTGGAACAGCTGGATCTGATCCTCGTTATGGTCATGTCGCTTTTGTTGAAGCCGTTGGTCCAAATGGTATTTTGGTTTCAGAAGGAAATGTCTATGGTGGAACGACAATCTCTTATCGCGTGATCAGCAATGAATTGGCGCACTCATCAAGTGTTTCATATATTATGCCAAAATAAGGATGGAGGGCTGGCAATATGAGTAAAAGGCATAGACAAATAGGTCTTCCTATCAGCGGTATCTTTTTGATGGTCCTTTTGCTTATTGCGTTTCTTCAGCCGTATCGACTGGCGTTAGTCAGAGGAACGTCCATGCTGCCGACGATCGAGGATCGACAAGTTGTGCTGATTCATAAAAAGCGCCAGCCAAATCGCTATCAGCTGATCGCTTTCGAACAGGAAGGAAAATTTTTGATCAAGAGAGTGATTGGTGTGCCAGGGGATTCCTTCGTTCGTACACAGGAGCGGTTGTTGATTGGGGCGGAGGATACTGACTTTGATTTTTCATTTATGATCACTGTGAAGGATGAAGCCGTTGAGGCGTTGCCGATTCGGGGGTACCTCAAAGAAGATGAGTACTTTGTCGTTGGCGATGCACTGCTCACTTCAAGTGATAGTAGAGAATTTGGAATCATTTCAAGTAAAACCTTTTATGGTGTGGTGACCACGTTCTTCTGACACATCAGCTTTTTGAAAGGAAGTTTGCGATGATTCATTTCTTGCAACATATCAACGAGACTAAGTTTGTATCAAAATGGATGAATAAAACGAATTTTAGTTTTGATGGAAGGAAGAGACTGTGATTTTTATCTATATTGGGATGATACTGCTTGCCATTGGAGCAGGTAGTATCATCGGTTGGCGATTGTATCGAGAATATTTATTAAGAAAAGTTGAAAAGCAGCTGTCGTCAGATGCTTTAGCCAAAAGGAAACTGCGTTTATTTAAGCACAACCTGCGCAGTGGGCACCTGCTAATTTTATTGGGCTGCAGTAGTGCCATAATCGTAAGTGTCTTGCTACTAACAGTTTTTCAGCTGACAGGCGGCATTCATTTGCAAAAGCTGCAAGAAGAAACCAGTCAATTGAAAGAGGAAGTCTTCGCGCTAAGAACTGAACAAACGGAATGGATGCGTATGCCGATTTTTGCATATCCTGAGAACGGCTTTTCTTTTGAAGCGATTGATTGGGAGCATTTACTCGTCTCCAATGATCGTGAAGCACAGTTTGCAGCTGAATATGAGTTGGCCTATCAGTTATCACCATATCTAGGTCGCACTGTAGCGATGATTTTTGTTGATCAGCCTTTGCAAGAAATCTCGATTGTTCTATCTAGCAAATTACCATCAATTGATGACTTAAACGGATGGGAAGAGAATTTTTCTCGTCTACTCCATGATATGCAGAACGTTCCCCTGATCACCCAAGGAACCTTCTCTGTCCAATTTTCCAAGGATTCTGATCAGTCCTTTGAGCAGACGATCATTCGTGACGAGAATGGGGTCTGGACCCTTTTAGAACGCAGATTCCCAAACACTGATGCTCAAGAAGTAGCCAACAACGAGAGGAGCGAGAGCATATCGTCTACTCCTCAAACGGATCAAAGTGAAACGATCAATACAAATGAACAAAAAGGCAGTGTGAAAAATTAATGATGAAAAAGAAAAACAAAGGTTGGTTTTCTGCCCAAAAGCTAATGGATGAAGTGAATCAATTATCCATAGAAGAGCTGAATGAATTTGAGGAGACAAATCAAGAAGAGGGAATCGTTGAGGATCAAGGGTCCGCAAAGGCTACGCCTGAAAAAAATGAGGACGAGACCAATCGACCAGCGGACAATGAACCCCCTAAAACCCAGAAAGAAGCAGTAAAACCTGTCGCACAAACTTTCGCAAAACCGATTTCTCACCAAAGAGTGGCTGGAGATCAGCAGAAAGAGCAAAGTGTCAAAAAGATAGCAGTGCAGCAAAAGTCCTCTGGCAACCGTGATAGCTACGCCAAGGATAGTCAACTCGTTGAAGATAAAGGAGAACGTATGGAGAAAGAATTGAGTACAAACCAGACAAATAAGCAAGAGTCAAAAGAACAAGAAAAGGATCATATGATTGAAAATTTATCTTTTGAAATCAAAGAATTGATTTTAGAAAATGAGCAACTACAGGAAGAAAAAAATCAGTTAAAAAAACAGCAGAAGGTAGTGGCTCAACAAGAAGCAGAGGCAAAAGAATTAAAAGCTTCGCTAGTAGAAGCGAATAAGAAAGTCAAAGACCTAGAAGAGCAGCTTGCAAAAGTAGATACAGAAAAACTTGAAGTAAAAATCCAGCAATTAGAAGCCAAGTTAGCTGTTCAGCAAGAAAAAGAGCAACAAGAGAAACAAACTTACGAAAAGGAACGCGCTGAATGGACCTTGAAGCGGCAAGAAATCCAGCAGCTGCAAGAGGTAATTGCTGATTTGAAACAGCAATTGGCAGAAAAAGAAGAGCTTGCTGCAAATGTATCAGCTAGCGAATCAAATGAAGAAGTCGCAGAGCTTCAGGCGACAATCGAAGCATTAAGGGAAGAAAATGCAGCCCTACAAATCGAAAACGAGCAGTTCCAAACAGAAATCAGTGAGGTCTTAGTCTTTGCTAGAAGAAAAGCGAATCGCACAATTCAGGAAGCGAAAATCGAATCTGAACGAATGATCCGTACAACAGAAATGCGGATCGATGGGATTCATGATCGTGCCAAAGAGATTCTTTTTGAAGTGAACGAGACGAAAGAAAATGTGATTCATTTATTTGACGATCTGCATAATCAAGTTTATAAGCTTTCCGATAAAAAATTGCTGTTTGAAGAGCTTGAAAAGTAAGCTTCTACATTTATATGGCAGGAATTTAAAAAAAACAGTAGATCAGATTTTGATCTACTGTTTTTTTGCGATTCTCCATTATTCGACACTACCATCGTTTGGTTCCGGCGGGTCCGGTGGTGAGGAAGGATTATCCTCACTGCTGGAAGGTGTTGTTGAACCGGGATCCTGACTAGAAGCAGGAGGCGTAACGACCGATGATGAATCATCCTCATCAGGTGTTGTCACTGGTGGTGTTACTTCGCTTGATGATTCTGTTGTACTTGATGGTGTTGATTCGCTACTTTCTGTAGAAGGTGTCGTTGGTTCAACGTAGGAACTGCTGCTGGACGAACTTGGTGCTGAATAGCTTGGTTGGGTGTACGTCCCTTCAAGATAAAGCTCTCTTCCGATCCGTGTCAATCCGTCAGGCATTGTCCAGTCCGTGTTTTCTACAGAAGCAGAAACATAGCGCATCAATTCACGATAGACATCTGAAGCCACATGGGTACTACTATCAGTGATCGGTGTCATTTTGTCGTTGTAGCCTGTCCAAACCGCCAATGAGTAGGAGGGAGTATAGCCGGCAAAGGTAATATCAGGGTAGGCACCATTCGATGTATCCAGTTGTGCTAACTGGTCATCGGTGTAGTTGGACGTTCCCGTTTTCCCTGCTTGATACAAACCATCGATTTGCGCGTTGGTTCCAGTTCCGACAGAAATAACATCTTTCAAGATATCGGTCACCATGTAAGCTGTCGTATCATCCATTGCTTCTTGACCAGAAACTTTAAAGGATTCTTCGTCTTCTGTACCATCTTGCATGACGATTTTATTGACGTACTGTGGTTCATAATAGGTGCCACCATTTGAAAACGCAGCATAAGCAGCGGCCATTTTCAGACTGGAGATCCCATACTTTGTGCCATCCAATTTATCCGTATTGCTGGAAATCGCATTGGATTGGGTGATCGTATCATATTCGATTCCTAAACCACTGAGAAAGTCTGCGATATTGTCCGCGCCGACTTCATCAAACAGCTTCACTGCCGGCACATTTCTAGACTCTGCTAGAGCGGTCCGCAAGGTGATATTGCCCATATATTGGCGATCCCAGTTGTAAACAGGAATATTCGTCCCTTTATACGTGTAAGGTTCATCTAAAATCATTCTACCCGTGGAATCTTGTAGAAATTGAAAGGCAGGGCCATAGTCTGTGATTGGTTTGACGGTCGAACCAAAGTCTCGTGCGACATTGACAGCCAGGTTATTTGCTAGAACATCATCAACATTACGGGCACCGATCTGAGCGGTCACCTTGCCTGTGTTAACATCAACTAAGGTAGCGGCAACTTGCATCTTGTCATCTGGGTAATCAACGTAGTCGTCACTGTTGACGATGTCATATAATCGTTTTTGTGCATCGATATCGACATTAGTATAAATATCTAAGCCGTCAGTATACACATCTTTCCCAGTTTTTTCTTTGACTTCAGCGATCACTTCGTTAAAGTAGTTGTCAAAGTATTTCCACTCTTGGTTTTCACGGGGATTGTCTTGCAAGCCTTCTTGAATATCCTCGGCAACGGCCGCATCATATTCTGCTTGCGTGATTTTTTCATTTTCCAGCATCGCACCTAAAACAACATCTCGCCGACTTTTCGCATTATCAGGATGCGCAAATGGGTCAAAAGCTGAAGGGGCATTTGGTAAACCGGCAATCAAAGCGGTTTGCGCAAGGTCTAGTTCAGCTAACGGCTTGCCGTAAAACTTCATTGCGGCCGTTTGCATCCCATATACACCATTGGACATATATACTTTATTGATGTAGTAAGTGAGGATCTCTTGTTTTGATTTCATTTGTTCAAGACGAACCGCCATCCATGCTTCTTGTGCTTTTCGACGTAATGTTTGGTCTTCAGCGCTGGTAGAAAAGAAGGACAGCTTGATCAATTGCTGTGTCAACGTACTTCCGCCTTGCATACCGCCGGTTGTGGCATTGGATAATGCGGAACCGACGATCCGAATCGGATCGACTCCGATATGCTGGTAGAAGCGGCGATCTTCGACAGAGACGATCGCGTCTTCCAGCAGTTGAGGAATCTCACTTGCTGTAATTTTTTCTCTGGTTTCACTACCGAATTCAGTGATCAATTCGCCATTTGACGCATAGAAACGAGAAGAAACCGTTGAATCCAAACGTGTTTCATCAAGTGCAGGCGCATCTTTGGCATACCACCAGAATAGCCCCATCCCGGATAGAATCCCGATACAGCCTAAGAAAAACAGCCCCATAAATACTTTTAAAAGAATACTCCCAATGCTTCGTTTGCCTTTTGCCTTAGGAGGCTTTGGTGCTTTTTTAGCTGTACCTTTTTTAGAATCATGCCGAGAGGTCCTCGATTGTGATCCATTTGCCATACTAATCATTCTCCTTCATCGTTAAAAATTGATCAACTGCTTTTAAATAGGGAATACGCGGCGCAATTGAAGGGATGATTTCAATCCCATTCGTTTCAATATAGGCCAGTGTCATTGATTTTTTTCCCGTTTCTTTTTGCAGGTGCCATTGAGAAACTAAGCACTTGCTATCGAGAAAAAAGCAGCGTTGTAGACTAGAAAACCATAAAAGAACAAAACATAAACCCGCTTGTTCCAAACAGTCTTCCATATGCTTGATTTGGTGTGGATGAAAATTTTTAAAGGGAAATGACGTTTTGTTTTGAGTCTCTTTCGCTTCAAAGTCGATATATTGCCCTTGATAAACCCCATTGTAATCAGTGGTGGATGCCTCACGGAAATAGGCTTCTTTGATTACGGCGGCGCTTCTTCTTGGATAATCTACTTTCACGATTTGAATTGGTGTCGGTTTCTTATGAATGACAGCAAGTTTCCGATTCAAATAATAAAGGTTGCTTTCATTGATCGCTTCTTCAAAACGCATCCCACGATTGGCATACGTTTTTGGCTTTATTAGTTTCTCTTGCATTTTTTGTTTTTTGCCGTCATCATAGGTAGTAGATTGTCCATTCGGGTAACGAATAACCATGTTGTTCACACTCCTAGGCAACATTATACCAAAAAGTCGTTTGGAAAGAAAAGAGATGACCAGAGAAACAATGAAAACCTTATACTTTACTGGCTATCGTAATTATGAATTAGGTGTCTTTCAAGCAAAAGATCCCAAGATTGCAGTTATTAAGAAAGTAATAATGTCGACTTTGACCAATTATGTCGAAGAAGGGTTAGAATGGCTCTTGATCAGCGGGAATCTTGGAGCGGAGCTGTGGTGTGCCGAAGCCGTTGAACAATTAAAACAGACATACCCAGAACTGAAACTAGGAATTATTTTTCCATTTGAAGGGTTTGGTGAAAATTGGAACGAAACAAATCAGCAGGCACTGCAAACAGCGAAGTCATTTGCCGATTATGTCAATGCCACCAGCCATAAGCCTTACCAAGACCCCAGTCAATTAAGAAATCACACGGCATTTTTACTGGAGCATACCGAAGGTGCACTTGTGTTATATGATGACGAATTTCCAGGAAAACCTAATTATTTCTTAAGAGATGCCAAAGCTTATAGTGAGCAAAATCCCTACTTTATTCATCAAATAACAATGGATGACCTACAAAACGCAACATTTGATAGTAATTTACTTTGATTTTCGTATATTTTTTGATAGAATGGTCTAGAAAGTGAAAACCATTTGGAATAAACAATGAGGTGTAAATAATGGCAAATTTAATTTATAGTCCAAAAGATATTCTGCAACAAGAATTCAAAACAAAAATGCGCGGGTATGATCCAGTTGAAGTGGACGAGTTTTTAGATAATATCATTAAAGACTACGAAAGCTACAATAAAGAGATCTTAGCCCTGCAAGAAGAAAATGACCGTCTGACAGCGAAAATCGATCAATTGTCGAAAAACCAAGCGATCGCATCTCGTGTTCAACAAGAAGCGCCGAAAAGCCAAACCGTTACAAACTTTGATATTTTGAAACGTTTGTCTAATCTTGAAAAAGAAGTGTTTGGCAAAAAGCTTGATCGTGAATCAGAACCTGTCACTCGTTCTTCTTCCTACAACAGCAACTATACAAATGCTGATTTTGAAGATGACAACGAAAAAACCCGTCAATTCTAATCTAATGTAGAAAAGATAGTTGTGGTTTTCGGGTAATTGCGGCATAACTCGATTATGCTGAGGAAAGTCCATGCTCGCACAAGCTGAGATGCTTGTAGTGTTCGTGCCTAGCGAAACCATAAGCTAGGGTACTTGAGAAAGTAACGGCAGGAAAAATGGCTAAGGTGTAAGCTATGCCTAAGTATCCTTGAAAGTGCCACAGTGACGAAGCAAGGCGGGAAACCGTCTTGGTGGAACGCGGTAAACCCCTCGAGCGAGCAACCCAAACAATGGTAGGGGCACTTTTTGCACGGAAATGAACGGAGCAAGAAGGCAAGTAATTGCAGATAGATAATTACCCAGTGTTTTCTTCTCCCTGAGGAAAATACGGACAAAACATGGCTTATAGAAAATCACAACCTATCAGGGAATCCTTCCAGCAACGGAAGGTTTTTTTATACCAAGAAGGAGAGCGTTATGACTGAAAAAACATTTAATTGTATTGCCACCGCTGCGAGCGGTTTAGAAGCACTAGTGGGCAAAGAATTACGGGATTTAGGGATCGAGTGTGAGGTTGAAAACGGCCGAGCGCGTTTTAAAGGGACGATGGAGACCATTGCTACCGCGAACTTGTGGCTCCGTACAGCGGACCGTATCAAAATTGTCGTCGGGGAATTTGACGTATTGACTTTCGATCAGCTGTTTGAAGAAGTTAAAGCGTTACCGTGGGAAGACTTTTTACCTTTAGATGCTGAATTTCCGGTAGCTGGAAAATCAATCAAATCAAAATTGTATAGTGTACCTGATTGTCAAGCGATTACCAAAAAAGCAATCGTCAATCGCTTAAGAGAAGTATACCATCGTCCAGCAAGTGTGCCGCTGACTGAAACGGGCGCTTTTTTCCAATTAGAAGTCGCTTTATTGAAAGACCATGCGATGATCACATTGGATACGACTGGCCCTAGTTTGTTTAAACGTGGCTATCGTTTAGAAAAAGGAGGCGCGCCGCTGAAAGAAAACATGGCTGCGGCTTTAGTGATGCTGACAAATTGGTACAAAGACAAGCCGTTTGTCGATCCCGTTTGTGGATCAGGCACGTTGTGCATTGAAGCAGCGTTGATCGGTCACAATATCGCCCCTGGCTTTAATCGGGAATTTGTTTGCGAAACGTGGGATTGGTTCCCAGCAGAAGTATTTGAAAAAGTACGGAAAGAAGCAGATGAAGCAGCAGATTATGATGTCGAATTAGATATTACCGGTTCGGATATCAATGGTCGAATGATTGAGATCGCCCGCAGAAATGCGGAAGAAATCGGTCTAGGAGACTCGATCACATTCAAACAACAAGCCGTTAAAGACTTTAAAACAGAAAAAGAGTATGGTGTCGTTGTGGCTAACCCTCCTTATGGTGAACGCTTAGGAGAAGAAGCGTCCGTTCAGCGACTGTATCAGGAAATGGGCCAAGTGTTTCGGCCGCTAAAAACCTGGAGCAAGTACTTTTTGACCAGTGACTTGACTTTTGAGACCCATTACGGCGAAAAAGCGACAAAAAAACGCAAATTATACAACGGTGCGATTCGTACCGATCTCTTCCAATACTGGGGACAACGTCCGCCACGCAAAAAGGAGTCTGCTGAATGAAAGAACAAGAATTTCTGAAAGAATTAAAAGAAATCGATCTATTACAACAAGCAATGGGGATCTTAGGCTGGGATAATCAAACAGGGATGCCAGAAAAAGCCAGTGATTACCGTGCGGAAGTTGACAGCTATTTATATGGTCTATACTTTGACAAAAAAGTGGGGGAACCAATCCAAGAAGCGATCAGCTATTTCGGGAAACACCCAGATGAATTATCAGAAGTAGGGAAAGCTGCGTATCAATTAGTCAAAGAAGAATATGAATTGCAAAAAGATGTACCCAATGAGTTGGCGATGGCGGCTTCCGCAGCTACGTCAAAAGCACATACTGCTTGGCTCAAAGCCCGTAAAGAAAAAGATTTTTCTTTATTTAAAGACGCTCTTTCTGAAAACATTCGCTTGACGAAAGAATTGATTCCTTATTGGAAGAAAAATGAGCTGACGAACTATGACGTCTTGTTAAACCAATACGAGCCGAATATGACGGTTGAGATCTTGGATAACGTATTCTCACAAGTGAGAGACGGTATCATGGATATTCGTCGTCAATTGGCTGAAAAAGGAACAGCGCCAGATACTTCGATCCTTTCACGTAATATGACCGAAGCGCAACAACGTAAATTTATCTCAAAAGTGATCGCCGACTTAGGCTATGACTTTTCTCGCGGCCGTTTGGATAATACGGTCCACCCATTCGCTACGGGGATCAACCACAATGATGTACGGTTGACCACACGCTGGAGCGAAACTGACTTTTCGATGGGACTGTTCGGTGTGATTCATGAAGCTGGTCACGGGATGTACGAGCAAAACATCGATGAGAAATACGAAGGCACGCCTGTTCATGAAGGGGCGTCCATGGGAATCCACGAATCCCAATCGCTGTTTAATGAAATCATTATCGGCAGCAACCGCAATTTCTGGGCAAAGCAATACCCATTTTTCCAAGAATGTGCGGAAGGCACGTTTGATGATGTGTCTTTTGACACTTTCTATGACTCCTTAAAGCATTCAAAAGCTAGCTTGATCCGTATTGAAGCTGATAGTCTGACATATGTCATTCATATTATTATTCGTTACGAGATCGAAAAAATGATCTTTAACGAAACCGTATCGATCGATGAACTGCCAAAAATCTGGAATGACAAATACGAGGAATATTTAGGGATTCGTCCAGAAAATGACTTGGAAGGGATCTTACAAGACGTTCATTGGTCAGGTTCAAGCTTCGGGTATTTCCCATCCTATGCTCTAGGATATATGTATGCAGCGCAATTACTCCACGCCATGGAAAAAGAAATTAATGTCGATGAAGTGTTGGCTTCGGATGATTATTCACCGATTCGTAAATGGCTGACTGAAAATATTCATCAATATGGCGCATCCAAGAAACCAAATGAATTGATTTTAGATGCAACGGATGAATTATTGAATCCTCAATATCTATTAGACTATTTACGCAAGATCTATTTTAGTGTCTATAAAATCAGCGAGACGCAAGATTTCGCTTAAAAGTAACGAATGGAAAGAAGCTTCGCAAGACGTTGCCGCCCCAATTATTTCATGGGGTGCTCGTCTTGTTGAACTTCTTTTCCTTTTGTATCAATCACCATCGAAAAAAGAAGGCTAGCTGCTTTCATATCGAAAGAAGGAAAAAAATGAAGGAAGAATACAATGTTGCCGATCTTAGCAAAGTAATTGCTTATGCCGAAAGTATTCTGGGGAATGATTACACAGGACATGGGTTTGATCATGTCAAACGAGTGGCTGGGTTAAGTCAAGCCATCATTGATGCCGACGAATTGGCAGTTGATTGCTTTGTCGTACAGGCGGCAGCCTATCTCCATGATACGGTGGATGACAAAGTTGTGGCGGATGTCACAGCGGCGTCTAATGAAGTGCGAGCTTGTTTGACCACAGCGGGAGCCAGTGAAGCACAAACGAAAGAAATTTTTTCTATTATCGAGAATCTGTCTTTTTCAAAAGAACTTTTGCAAGGCGCGCAAGTTGTCTCAGTAGAAGGCCGCGTCGTTCGTGATGCAGATCGTCTCGATGCTTTAGGTGCGATCGGTATTTTACGGACGAGTTATTTTGGTGGCAGTCATCAACACCCGATCCATGTCAGTGACTTAGCCCCAAAGACGTTTCAAAATCATGAAGATTACCGAAAAGGGACGACGGTGATCAATCATTTTTATGAGAAACTATTTTTGCTTCCTGAAAAGATGACCACGGCGTATGGCAAAAAAGAAGCCCAACGACGTGTGGCTTTCATGAAGGATTTTTTAGAAGAATTCTATGCAGAATGGGATGTCTAACTTTGTTTAGAGTTTTTTAAACTAAAATTCGATTATTTCCTTTTTCCTCCTTTGTTCTTTATAATAGTAAGTACAAAGGAGGGATGGAAATGTACTACCAACAGGCATTACAACCGAATGAATTATTGCCAGCGATTTCCAATTCAGGAGAGTGCTTTTTTGTCATTCGGGCTGAGCTACCCATCCGGCAATATCAAATCGCAGTCTATCTTTACGACGATCAATTCTTTTTGTTGCAAGATGATCGCTTGTTTGATCAAATCGACCAAATCTCTAGTGAAACATTAGGGGATGAAGAAGAGATTTTACCATTTATCGAAGAAGCGCTGGAAGAAAACCATTATTTATTAGTGGAAAAAGCGTTTATTCGTTTAGATCTATCTACTTTACAAAAGATGACCGATCTTACTAGTTTCGATATCTTGTTTTATGAATTTTTTGACTCATGGGGGGAAGAAGGATGAAACGGACTTAATACGTAACGCTACAAGACCAAACATTGATCGACCTATTCCAGCAGTTAGGAGAGGATGTTTCGAATCTCGAGCTGATCGATGAAGAAAAGAATATCGATGTGGTGGTTGTGTCGAATAGTGATTGGCAATATTTATTGGAGCAAGTCAATGATGATGTGAAAGAGTCTTTTGCTGATACCTCAGAGACAGACCTGGATGAAGAACTAGCCGACGAATAAACCTTTTTTTAGTTGATAAACTGTTTTACTACGAAAGTGGCGGATGGATCTTTAGAAGGGGTCTAGCAATCAAGGCAGCTTACCAAAAAAATACGAAGCGATCTCATTTCCCGTCAAGAGGAGCAGGATCAATTCGTATTTCTAGGTAGGTTGCTTTTATTTTGTCCGCAGACGAACGTTTTTGACTTTTAAATAGCCGCGAATCAAGTTGACAATCAGTAAAAGAATGCCCACAATCAATGGAATCGCTAATAAGTAAGGCGAGTAAAGGTGGGTTGCTTGCACGTGTTCAAGAGATGTTTTCTCCACTTCATTGATGGCTTGTTGAATGACTTGTAAACTAAATCCTGTCAGAAAACCAGCAATGATGAAAAGGACGAAGCCTAAATAGGGAATATCGGAAGACCGGCGAAAAAGAGCAAAAGCTGCATATAAAACCAAAAGGAATGCCGGTACGCCAAAGGCAAAATAGGGATTTAACATGGTTTTTTAACCTCCTTTTCTTTTATGATACTCCAAAATTTACGTTTTGGGAAATAGCGTGTAAGATAAAAAGAAAACGTGAAGGAGTTCTTTATGTCCGCTTATATTACCCCAATAAAGGTTGCCTTGCTGGTTTTTCCTTTCCTAGCATTGGCGATATCAATGATTTTTTTTGTTATCCAATATCGAAAATACGGTCGTTTTATCTTGTCACGCGCACTGGTTCTGTATTCATTTGTCTTCTATTTATTGTGCGCCTATTTCTTAGTTATCCTACCATTGCCCTCGATCGAAGAGGTAGCGCAGATGACTGGTCCTAAGATGGAATTGCAGTTAGGGGCATCGTGGCAACATTTTGTCCAACAGACCGTCTTAAACATTCACGATTCGCAAACCTATCTTCCCGCTATGAAGCAGGGGGTCTTCCTTGAGCCACTCTTTAATTTATTGTTGACCTTACCATTTGGGGTCTATTTGCGTTATTACTTCAAATGTTCCTTTTTAAAAACACTCGTTATTACGTTTTGCTTGACGTTGTTTTTTGAATTAACGCAGTTGACGGGACTGTATTTTATTTATCCTCGTCCGTATCGCTTATTCGATGTCAATGATCTCTTTGTCAATACAGTTGGAGGGCTTGTGGGCTGGACGATCGCCCCGCTTTTTACGTTCTTATTGCCATCAAGGGAAGAGATGGATGCCGATTCTTACGCAAAAGGCACTCGGGTGACTGTGACACGAAGGGTGTTTGCTTGGTTGATCGACTGGGCAATACTGAATGTGGTCAGTTTTATTGTGGTGATCGCTGTTCGTTTGCTCACTCAACAGACGGTTCGGGACTTTAGTGGGGACTATTGGTACTTTGCTCTTGAAGTGTTGCTGTACTTTGTGTTGTTGGCTTACCTTGCCAAAGGACAAACGATTGGAAAAAAACTCGTACGAATCAAAATCATGCAAGAAGGCCGTGAGCGTGTCAGCTTGGGGGCTTTATTTAAACGCTATGGTTTGTTTTATCTGATTTATGCCAGCATCAGTCGGGTCAATATCTTTTTCGCACCGTTTCTTGAGTCCAACAATCTGCTGCTTTTAGTCGTTAGTTTGTTGATGGTAGTTATTTTTGGGTTGATCCAGTTTGGTTTTTACTTGAATCTTTTGTGGGCAGCAATAAAAAAAGAAAGCCGCTTTTTCTATGAACGCCGCAGTGCAACGTATACTATCAGTACGATCGATCCTCAATCGATTACAAAAGAAAGTTAGGAAAACAAGGCAACATATGCTATAATCCAAAGGATGCTAAAAGAAAGAAGGTGTTTGAATGTCTTTTGAGTCATTTAAATTTCAACCATTTATTTATGAAGCACTTGCTGATAAAAAGTTCTCTAAACCAACAGAAGTGCAAGAAAAACTGATACCTGTTATCCAAAAAGGGCGCAGTGTTGTAGGGCAATCACAGACCGGAAGTGGTAAGACCCACACATTTTTACTGCCGTTGATGGATAAAATCGATGCCGAAAAAGATGAAGTGCAAGTAGTGATCACTGCACCGAGTCGTGAATTAGCCACGCAAATCTATCACGCCGCAAAACAAATCGGCGGATTTCATGATCCTGAAATTCGAGTGTCAAATTTCGTCGGAGGAACGGATAAGCAACGTCAATTAAGCCGTCTGCAAAATCAACAGCCCCATGTCGTGATTGGGACACCTGGTCGTATCTTGGATATGATCAACGAACAAGCGTTAGGGGTTCACACTGCCAATGTATTTGTCGTGGATGAAGCAGACATGACCTTGGATATGGGCTTTTTGGAAGAAGTCGATCAAATTGCGGGGCGTTTGCCTGAGAAACTACAAATGCTGGTTTTCTCCGCAACGATTCCAGAGAAATTGCGCCCATTCTTGAAAAAATACATGGCCAATCCATTGATCGAAGAAATCAAATCGAAAGCAGTCATCTCTGATACGATCGAGAATTGGTTGATTTCTACCAAAGGGAAAAATACCAATAAATTGATCTATCAATTATTGACTACAGGCCATCCCTATCTTGCCATCGTTTTTGCCAACACGAAGAGCCGTGTGGATGAAATTACGGATTACTTAAAGGAACAAGGCTTAAAAGTAGCGAAGATCCACGGCGACATCAGTCCTCGTGAAAGAAAACGGATCATGCGCCAAGTGCAAAATTTGGACTACCAATATGTTGTCGCAACAGATTTAGCTGCGCGAGGAATTGATATTGAAGGGGTTTCTCATGTCATCAATGCTGAGATTCCAGCTGATTTGGATTTCTTTATCCACCGTGTTGGTCGGACCGGTCGAAACCAAATGGATGGGACCGCGATCACTTTATATGATCCAAGCGATGAAGGGGCAATCCAAGCCATCGAAGATCTAGGGGTTGTTTTCCAACCGAAGGAAATCAAAAATGGCGAGATCGTTGCGACTTACGATCGGAATCGTCGGCAAAAGCGGGAAAAATCTCGTGACGAATTAGACCCAACCTTGATTGGCTTAGTCAAGAAAAAGAAGAAGAAAATCAAGCCTGGCTACAAGAAAAAAATTCAATGGGCCGTTGATAAGAAGAACAAAGAAAAACGGAAGATCGAACGTCGTCAAACGACTCGAACCGCCCGCAAAAACAAGAAAAATTCGAATAGCTAATGCTTACCAAAACAGCAGTCAAGGAAGAGAACTACTCTTCCTTGACTGCTGTTTTTAATTGTTTGGTCATTTCTACACACAATACGCCATCTTCAGCATAGGGTTCAGATGTTTTTTGATACCCACAGGATTCATAAAACGCACAAGCGTCGATCTCTGCGGATAACACTGATTGGAGGGCACCCTCTTGGGCACCACGCATTTCGAGATAATGCAATAATTTGGTGCCGTATCCTTGGTGCCGATAGGCCTTAGCTACGCAAAAGCGATCAGGTTGCAGAGTGTTCGGTGAAGAGAATTGATAGCGAATGGTCGCGATCGGGATGCGTCCATCTAACCAAAGATAGTATGGGCAAGTTTGGTCTTTTTCATCAAATTCCCAATCTATAGGAATGTGCTGTTCTTCCACAAAAACGGCTTGCCGCAGGGCGAAAACCGCTTGTAGCATCCACGGACTGCGTCCAAAATAAAGCATCCGTCGTTTTCCTCCTTTTTCGTGGTATACTCGTTATATAGTAATTGTAGCAGATGAGAGGAGAAATGACGTGGATTTTTTTGAGGCGTTACAATGGTCAAATTGGAAGACACTGTCCTTTGAAATCAAAGAACAGCTGATCCAGCAAATTTTAATGTATTTTGTCAGTCCTTTAAAGGAGATCACCGATGTCCATTTTAGTCAGTTGACGTATGCAGGGTTGAAATGTGCTACCTTTGAATTAACGATCGATGGCGAAGACTTTGTCTTTATACCAGGGAACTCTGAGGCGATCTTAGGTTGGGATCTCGGTGTGCAAGGATTACCAGCTACTTGCTGGAGTAAAAATTGGCAGTCACCACCCAACGAGATCATTCGCCAGCTGGAAACAATCTATGAGTTAGAAACCAGCCAGGATTGGGGGATTTTTGTCAATGAGTCTACGAGCCCTTTGCGCAAAGCTGTGATTGATCCTATGCTAGTCCAAAAAAGTTCTCTGCCTGCTGGCGCAAGGTATATCGGGCAGTTAAATACAATCACTGGGGAGTTTCACGGGTTAGTCGATCAATTCAGTGTTTTCGAAAAAGAGCTAAAGGCACAATTCACAGCACCAGCGTCCTTTGAGGAAAGCTTGCGTTGGGAATTACCCGCTTTTTACCACGAAGAGAATCGCTATTTTGCTGCACTCGAGCCGTTATCGGAAACCTATCAGTTATTTACCCACGAATCCGTCAGTCAAACAGAATTGAAACAGCAGTTAGACAAACAAGGCTTTCAGTTGCTATCAGAGGATCAATGGGAATACGTTTGCGGTGCTGCGACTCGGCGACTTTTTCGCTGGGGCAATGAAAAGTCCTGCGACGATGGTGTCTCTTTGTCAACCGCTGAATTGCTTGAACCGAATTTATTTGGCTGCACCTATGGGCTTGCGGATGCGTGGGAGCTGACAGATGGCTTGTCTTTAAAAATGGAGAACTGGCAGATTTGTGGGCATCCTTTATTCGATGCCTTGCCATATGCCAGTTATTACCGTTCACGGAAAATGCTGCAGCCAGATCAAAAGCTTTCTCCCCAGAGCTATCGTTACCGCAAAGCGATTCTGATCAACAAAGAACGGATTTGAGGATTGACTTTTTCGAAACATTTCCTTATACTTTGAATGACGAAGGATATGGTCGGTTTGATGATTCATTACAGAAAGTTTTTCATTGCTGAGAGAAAAACATGAATTCGGACGGATTGCTCCCTTTGGTGCTCAACTGCAGCAGAAATGTTGCCGTCCACTCCGCGTTAACGAGTCTAAGAGGTAATGAGTCACATCATTGCAAGCAAGGTGGTACCGCGTATCGACGTCCTTGCTCTGCAATGGTGTTTTTTTATCGTCAAAATGACTCTACAGGAATAAGAGCGCCTTACCAGCAATTTTGTCAGCCCCTGTATCTTAAGCGAACACAGAAGAAAGTAGGAGAATAACGTGAAACAATTATCCAGTGCAGAAGTACGCCAAATGTTTTTGGACTTCTTTCAATCAAAAGGACATTCCATCGAGCCGAGTGCGTCCCTTGTTCCAGTCAACGATCCAACCCTGTTATGGATCAATTCAGGGGTGGCAACGCTAAAAAAATATTTTGATGGCAGTGTTGTTCCTGAAAACCCAAGAATTACCAATGCGCAAAAATCGATTCGGACTAACGACATTGAAAACGTTGGGAAAACAGCAAGACATCATACGATGTTTGAAATGCTAGGCAACTTTTCAATCGGCGATTACTTCAAAAATGAGGCGATCCATTGGGCATGGGAGTTTTTGACCTCACCAGAATGGATGGCTTTTGATCCAGACAAATTATATGTCACGGTTTATCCAAAAGACACAGAAGCAAAACGGATTTGGGCAGAAGAAGTCGGCTTACCACCAGAGCATATCGTTGAGATTGAAGACAACTTTTGGGACATCGGTGCAGGACCTTGTGGACCGGATTCAGAGATTTTCTATGACCGTGGTCCTGAGTTTAATGACGTAGCGGAAGATGATCCCGAAAACTACCCTGGTGGCGAAAATGAACGCTATTTGGAAATCTGGAATCTGGTCTTTTCAGAATTCAATCATCAACCAGATGGCTCCTATGAACCACTACCACATAAAAACATTGATACGGGGATGGGGCTGGAACGAATGGTTTCCATCGTTCAAAATGCACCAACCAATTTTGAAACAGACTTGTTTCTGCCGATCATTAATGCAGTGGCAGATTTAAGCGGTCGTGTGAACTACGGCGACAGCAAAACGACAGATATCTCCTTTAAAGTGATTGCAGACCATATCCGCGCGCTTTCTTTTGCGATCGGCGATGGGGCACTTCCTTCAAATGAAGGCCGTGGCTATGTTTTACGTCGTTTATTACGTCGTGCAGTCATGCATGGGAAAAAATTAGGGATCGATACTGCCTTCTTATACAAATTAGTACCGATCGTTGGCGAGATCATGGAAAGCTACTATCCTGAAGTACTAGAACAGCAAGAATTTATTGAGAAAGTGATCCGCAACGAGGAAGAACGTTTCCATGAAACGATCAATGAAGGGTTAGATATTTTAAATCAAGTGATCGCCCAAGTAAAAGCAGACGGTCAAGATACGTTAGCTGGTCAAGATATTTTCAAATTGTATGACACTTACGGCTTCCCAGTTGAATTGACAGAAGAAGTGGCGGAAGACGAAGGGTTGAAAGTGGACCACCAAGGGTTTGAACAAGAAATGGATGCACAACGTGCCCGTGCTCGTGCGGCTCGACAAACGGAGCTTTCAATGGGCGTACAATCCGCTTTATTGACAGATATCAAAGTAGACAGCCGTTTCGTTGGCTATGATTCACTTGAAGCAAACAGCGAATTATTAGTGATCATCCAAGACGAAGCGTTACATGATTCTGTTTCGACAGGTGAAGCAAAAATGATTTTTGCCGAAACACCATTTTACGCAGAAATGGGTGGACAAGTTGCGGATACAGGCACGATCGTAGCAGAAGATGGTACGATTGTAGCGGAAGTGACGGATGTCAAAAAAGCACCGAACGGTCAGTTCTTGCATACTGCTACAATCAAAGCGCCACTAAAAGAAGGCGTGAACTATTTCTTACAAGTGGATCAGCATCGTCGCAATAAGATCATTAAAAATCATACGGCGACTCACTTATTGCATAAAGCCTTAAAAGAAGTATTAGGCAGCCATGCGAACCAAGCAGGTTCATTAGTTGCTCCAGGACATTTGCGCTTTGACTTTAGTCATTTTGGGCAAGTGACCAGCGAAGAGCTGAGCCAAATGGAACAAATCGTCAACCAGAAAATTTGGGAAGCTCTTCCTGTTGTGACGATCGAAACGGATATCGATACCGCAAAAGGCATGGGAGCGATGGCACTCTTTGGTGAAAAATATGGGCATGACGTTCGCGTCGTCAATGTTGCCGATTGGTCGATCGAATTATGTGGGGGAACCCATGTAGCAAATACGGAGGATATCGGTATTTTCAAAATCGTTTCTGAATCAGGGATCGGTGCTGGTGTTCGTCGGATCGAAGCAGTGACTAGTCAAGAAGCTTATACGTTATTGCATGAAGAAGAAGCGCAATTAAAAGCAATTGCAGGGATCGTTAAATCCGCCCAATTAAAAGAAGTCGTTGCCAAAACAGAACAACTGCAAGCGCAGCTGCGTGAATTGCAAAAAGAAAACGAAGCTCTTGCCAGCAAGTTAGCAAACCAGCAAGCAGGGGATGTTTTCAAGGATGTCAAAGAAGTAAATGGTCTGCGTCTGATCACAGCCAAAGTGACTGTAAAGGACATGAACCAATTACGTCAACTAGCTGACCAATGGAAACAAAAAGACCATTCTGATATTTTAGTGTTAGCTACCGCGAATGATGGCAAAGTGAATCTTTTAGCTGCCATGAACAAAGCAGCCAACGAAAAAGGATTGAAAGCAGGCGATTTGATCAAAGAGATCGCACCTAAAGTTGGCGGCGGCGGTGGCGGCCGTCCTGATATGGCACAAGCCGGCGGGAAGAATCCAGAAGGAATCGCAGCAGCACTTGAGACAGCAGCAGCGTGGTTAGCTGCCAAGTAAGCACACTATGGTTGAATCTGTACCCGCGAGTTCCTTTCCTTTAAGAAGATAGGTGAAAGAGGAGCGTAGGTCTTTAACACATTCCTTTTTTGAACGAAGATGACGGAGGGGGAGACCCTTCCGTTATCTTTTTCCTTTTTTCCTACGTGTTATCTGAAAATGCGTTTGATAATTGAAGGGAATTCGCTTTTTTTTCGAAAAAACGATACGAATAGTTGTTTAATTGAATTCCTTCGGGGTAAAATAAGAAAGATGGTTTTTTGAGAGGGTGATGATTTGCTAAACTTTTTTTTAAATCGCAGCAAAAAAAATGGTGTCTACGAACGTACAGCCATCGGGAAGTTAGCAGGTAGCCTCGGGTTGCTTTCCAACCTACTATTATTTGCTGGGAAATTTATCATTGGCTTATCTGCCCAGTCTGTTTCGATTATGGCAGATGCCATCAACAGTCTTTCAGATACCGCTTCGTCTATTTTAACATTGATCGGTTTTCGGATCTCTGCGAAACCAGCCGACAGTGAACATCCATATGGTCATGAGCGATTTGAAGCCATCAGTGGGTTTGTAGTATCTTTGATCATCACGTTTGTTGGCGGCCAATTTCTCATCAGCTCTGTGCAACGCATCATGGAACCGACGAGTATCCGTCTTTCCCCACTATTGTTTATCGTTTTGGTCTTATCGATTTTGATCAAAATCTGGCAGGGAGCGATGTACCGCAAACTGGCGAACCTGATCGGCTCTCAAACACTTAAAGCCAGCGGACAAGACAGTCTCAACGATGTGTATACAACGGGGGCAGTTTTGTTTTCAGCGACGATCGAGTGGCTGACTGGCCTACGTATCGATGGCTTTGTCGGCTGTCTGATTGCCTTGTATATTTTGATTAGCGGAATCAAAATGATTCGTTCCTTTATCAACGAATTATTAGGGGCACGCCCAACCCAAGAAGAAGTAGCTGCCATGGAGCAACGCTTGGATCACTATCCGACGATTCTCGGTTACCATGATTTACTGGTTCATAATTATGGACCGAAAAATCGCTTTGCCAGTGTGCATATCGAAGTGGATGAAACGTGGTCTTTACGAGAAGCGCATGAGGTGATTGATGCGATTGAACAAGATTTTCATCAATCTTTAAAGGTCGACCTGGTCTGTCATCTTGATCCAGTACCAATTCAAGATCAGCAGTATCGGCATTTAAAAAAAGAAGTGTCAAAGATCATTCGCTTCGTTGACCCACAGTTACGGATGCATGATTTTCAGGTCAAAGGAGATCTGTTGGCTTTTGATTTAGTGATTCCCGCAAAATCGGCGTATAGTGATCAAGAAATCGAAGAAATGCTGAAACAAAAAATCAAAGAAACACTAGGGGACTATGAATTGAAGCTTGCTTTCGATCACAGTTACCTATTATAGGGTTACAGGATATAGGAGGAAACTATGATAAAAATGGATATGAGCATGATTTCCACGGTATTATTGGCACTTTTGTTTATTAATACGATCGCTGCCTTTATTACTGTTTTTCGGAAACCACGCTCGATTGCAAGTGTCTTTGCTTGGATGATGACGTTGGTATTCATCCCCGGCATCGGGTTCTTGTTGTACTTGTTTTGTGGTCGGGGGATCGACGGAGAAATTATTTATAAATTTAGTGAGCACCACCAAAGTAGGATCAATGAGTTGAATCAAATCATCAAAGTGCACAATTATTCTTTTCCTGAACATCCTTACTCAGATGACAATCATCTATTAGAGCGCTATTTTAAGAACCTTGATGAATCGCCCTTGACGAAAGGAAACAAAGTAGAATTTTATACAGATGGAAAAGAAAAATTTGCAGCATTGTTTGAGGACATGAAGCAAGCAGAAGATAATCTGCATGTGGAGTATTATTCGTTTTTTAATGATGAGATCGGTGGCCAATTCTTGTCAATCTTGATCGATAAAGCCCGTGAAGGTGTTGAAGTGCGTTTGGTCTATGATCCATGGGGGTCACCGAAGGCCAATCGGAAATTCTTTCAACCGTTGATTGATGCCGGTGGAAAAGTCGTGCCTTTCATCACTTCGAAGAACCTGATCCGCAACACACGATTGAACTACCATCTACATCGAAAAATCGTTGTGATCGATGGTCAAATCGGATGGACTGGCGGCTTTAATGTCGGCGATCAATATTTAGGGAAAAAGGCCAAATTTGGCTATTGGCGAGACACCCATGCGAGAATCGTAGGTACTGCCAGTTTTACACTACAAGAGATTTTTATTCGTGACTGGAACGCATCTGTAAAAAGAGAAGAGGATCAGCTGGAATACGAGGATCGTTACTTTATTCTACCGCCGAAAGAGCGCTCTGGAAATGTCGATTTGCAGATCGTCGCTGATGGGCCTGAAAGTGAGACCCAAATTCTCAAAGGCGGTTTTGTAAAAATGATCTTAGCTGCCAAAGAATCGATTTGGATCCAAACGCCTTATTTGATTCCTGATGACAGTATGATGAACGCATTGGAAATTGCCATCCACTCAGGTGTAGACGTCCGAATCATGATTCCATGTATGCCTGACCACCCATTCATTTATCGGGCAACACAGCATTATGCTAATTACTTGCATCGCCGTGGTGCAAAAATCTACATCTATAACAATGGTTTCCTCCATGCGAAGACGGTCATGATGGATGATACCATTAGTTCCTTTGGGACGACGAATCAAGACATTCGGAGTTATGCCTTGAATTTTGAAGTCAATGCCTTCGCCTACGATCACGATGTCACGCAAACGTTGAAAGGCTTCTTTGAAGAAGATATGGCACAATCAACATTACTGACGGATGAAATTTTGGCGAAGCAATCTTACTGGTTGCGCTTCAAACAAAACTTCTCTCGGTTATTGTCTCCGATCCTTTAATTTCATCGCTTTTGCTAATCCTTGGCGTGCCAAATGGTCGGCACCTTTGTTTTGACTCTCAGGGACCCATTGGATGATTGCTAAAGCGAACTGTTTCAACAAGTAT
Organism: Enterococcus sp. B2E4; assembly: GCF_030499455.1. Lineage (NCBI taxonomy): Bacteria > Bacillati > Bacillota > Bacilli > Lactobacillales > Enterococcaceae > Enterococcus > Enterococcus sp. B2E4. The sequence continues at coordinate 171,039 of NZ_JAUKPK010000006.1, read as the reverse complement.
TGAATTTCTGTTAAATAATCAGAAAAAGCAGGGTTTTTGGTATAATTCTTGTCGATGGTCTGCGCAACGACTTTGCTGTCGGTATAGAGCATAATTGTCTGTTCCTGTAAACCTTTGTCAATCAGCAGCTGCAACGCGTTGACCATCACAGCGAACTCTGCTTGGTGGTTGGTTGAATCAGGTAGCGGAAACGCAATTTGTTCATGCAGATCAGTACCGACAATGACGATTCCACCGCCACTAGGGCCGGGGTTGCCTTTCGTGGAAGCATCAAGATAAACTTTTAACATTGTCTCACCCTTTTTTGATATGATAAAGATAGTATACTAGAAATTTTATGTTGTGAGGAACTTTTATGAAGCGTAAATTGTATTGGCAACCGGAAGCTGCTACAGCGATCATTTATTGGTCGTTTACTATGATGATATTATTTATCAGTTTGATTCTTTCGTTAGAAAATACCAGACCTTATTGGAAAAGCAACCTCGTTTTAGCCGTCTTTTTCTTTTTTGTATGGTTAGGGATTCACCGAAGCATGCTCATCAGGAATGATTTGCTCCTGATTCGCTATGCGCGCTTATGGAAGAAAAGCCTTATTTCTTTACCTGAGATAGAAAAATGGCAAATTATAAACCGTTTAATAAGCATTACCGATCATCAAAAAACGTATACCTTCACGTTGCGTAAAAAAGATGTGGCATGGTTAGAAACTTTTTTTCAAGAAAAAATCCCTGAAAAAAGGGTGCAGGTCAAAACCAACGAGTAATTCATAGGAATCTAGAAAGCAACGATCACTCCTTTTGGCGTTACAGCCTTAGGAGGGACGTTGTTTTTTGTTTACATAAAGGATTCGTGAAACTTCTTGTAAAAGTGTGAAAAATCACTCTTTCTTTCTGAATAAAATCAAGTATAATAAGATCATAGCAAACAAAATACATTTTAAAGTGCTAAATAGTTCGTGAATTGAGGGTAAAAATGAAATCAGATATCGAAATTGCACAAGAATCAATGCCTAAACCGATTATTAAAATTGCTGAACCACTTGGTTTAACAGGCGATGATCTGGAACTTTATGGCAAATATAAAGCAAAAATCGAATGGTCGGCAATCAACGAAAAAGCAAACAATCCGCTGGGTAAACTTATTTTAGTCACAGCGATCAGTCCGACACCCGCTGGAGAAGGCAAGTCAACCGTGACCATTGGACTTGCAGATGCGTTAAATCAAATCGGCAAGCAAACCGTCATCGCCTTACGTGAGCCATCTTTAGGACCAGTAATGGGCATCAAAGGCGGCGCCACCGGCGGCGGCAAAGCACAAGTGTTGCCGATGGAGGACATCAACTTACACTTCACTGGCGATATGCATGCGATCACAGCAGCAAACAATGCCTTGTCTGCATTGATCGATAACCATATCCAGCAAGGCAATGAGTTGGGGATCGACGGACGTCGGGTCACATGGAAACGGGTTGTCGATTTGAATGATCGAGCGTTACGACAAGTGATCGTCGGTCTAGGGGGACCGTTACAAGGCGTTCCCCGAGAAGACGGTTTTGACATCACCGTTGCTAGTGAAATCATGGCGATTTTGTGCTTGGCAACAAGCATTGATAATTTAAAAGAGCGATTAGGAAAGATTTTAATTGGTTATTCTTTTGAGAAACAACCGATTTACGTAAAAGATCTGGCGGTCCAAGGTGCTTTAGCCTTACTTTTAAAAGATGCCCTCAAACCGAATCTTGTTCAAACGATTGAAGGAACCCCTGCGCTGATCCATGGCGGACCTTTTGCGAATATTGCCCATGGGTGTAATAGTGTCATCGCAACCGAGACGGCTTTGCACTTAGGCGAATACACGGTGACCGAAGCTGGGTTTGGTGCTGACTTAGGGGCAGAGAAATTTCTTGATATCAAAACACCGAACTTATCAAAGGCACCAGATGCGATCGTAGTAGTAGCGACGATCAGAGCACTGAAGATGCATGGTGGGATCGCTGTGGCTGATTTATTGACAGAAAACTTAAAAGCATTAGAGTTAGGCTTCAGTAATTTAAAGCGACATGTTGAAAACATGCGTAAATACGGGATTCCAGTTGTCGTTGCGCTTAATGAGTTCTCACAAGACACCGAAGCGGAGCGAACACTAGTCGAAACCATGTGCCAGCAAATCGACGTCCCCATCGCACGGACAGCCGTTTGGGCAGACGGTGGTGCAGGTGGAACGGATCTAGCAAAAGCAGTGGTTCAAGTAATCGAGGAAAAACCTGCCAACTATCAACGCTTGTATACCGACGATTTGCCTTTAGCGGATAAAGCTTCTTTGATCGTGCGTGAGATCTATGGCGGGGCAGAGGTTGAGTTTGCGCCGAAAGCCAAGGCACAGTTGCAAAGCTTCAAAGAACAAGGCTGGGATCAGCTGCCGATCTGTATGGCAAAAACCCAGTATTCCTTCAGTGATGATCCAAAACGATTGGGCGCACCAGATGACTTTACAGTAACGATTCGCGAATTCGTGCCAAAAATAGGGGCTGGCTTTATCGTAGCCTTGACAGGTGCCGTGATGACGATGCCAGGATTACCGAAGAAACCTGCCGCCATCAATATGGACGTGACTTCTGATGGCCAAGCGATCGGTCTTTTCTAAAAGAGCTATCACAAACAAAGAAGGCATTCGCGGCATTTGAAACGGAAAAACGGAAAGAGATGATTTGAAAGGACGGGTGCAAGCGGCATTCGTCTTTTTCTCGTTCATTAGACGTGATGGAAGATAAAAGTAGGGTTTCTTGTTATAATAATCAAGGAAGCAAGCAAATGTCTATTTTCTTTCTTTTGATAATCAAGTATACTTAACCAATTGAGGTGATCTTTGTCAATGGAGCTACAACTAACTAGGAGGACTGGTTTTTATGGAATGGGCAGTCCCTTGGAGGTCATGCAAGGAAAAAAAGAATCGCTGCCATCAATCATCAGCAAACGATTTTTTTGGCGCTAGCTGAGCAGACGCCGATTCGTGTGCGCATGTTTTTTTTAGAAAGTCAGCCTTTTCAGTTACCAAAAGGCCAATCAGCGCTCAAGCTGGAGGTCGTGATGAATCCTGCGCTTAAAAGAATATATATCGGCTTTTATTTAAGCCTTTTTCTCATGATGGGGGTATTGGGCTTATTATCCATCTCCCTTTACTCGTTGCTTTTTGTCGGTGTGTATTTAGTGGCATATTTTGTCTTTGTTTTGATTTATTTAAAAAAAGCGTATCTTATCAAGGAGGTTCCTCATGGCTAGTGGTGCAGATCAATTTTTGAGCAGTTTTAATCGAATCGAAAAGCGGCTTCGTGACGAATTGGATAATCCGCGGAATATGGGTTTTTCTGAAATGGTTCGTCGCTTGTCAAAAAGCAAAAATATCAATGTCAGAAGAGCAGAAGATGATCTATTACAAATGGCTCAGCTGCGCAATGCCATCGTACATGAAAAAATCGGAGAAAACTTTGTCATTGCGGAACCGAATGAATGGGTTGTCAATCGCATCCAAGAAATTGAACGCTCCTTACTGGCACCTGAAAAAGTCATGCCGCGTTTTGCGAAACGAGTGACTGGTTTTGAAAAGCACCTGCCATTACCAGAGTTATTGAAAATCGTTGCCCAAAAGCGCTATTCACAATTTCCGATCTATGATAATGGTCGATTTTTGGGCTTGATCACCTTGCGGATGCTGGGATACTGGTTAGCGAAAGAAAGCCTCCATGGTGAAATCAAGTTGGCAGGCAGAACGGCAGATGAATTATTAGCAGGAGATGGGAAACGATCGAATTATTGTTTCGTGTCGGCTGAAACGACCATCGTAGAAGTGGAAGAATTGTTTCAAAAAAATGCCCTGCTTGAGGCGGTTTTGATCACCAAGGATAAAAATCCGAATGGAAATCTCTTGGGCATCATCCGTCCGCGAGATATTTTTAAAGAAGAAAGAGTGGAAAATTTATGATCGCGTTGTTTTTTTTGTTAAGTGCTGTTGTCATTGGCTTGGATCAATGGCTGAAAATTTGGATCGTTGCCAATTATCAACTGGGTGAAACACATTCTCTGATCGACAATGTGTTGTCCCTGACCTATCTTCAGAATACGGGCGCAGCTTGGAGTATTCTAGAAGGAAAAATCACCTTTTTTGCGATCATCACGGTTATCGCGGTTGCTGTTGTTGTTTACCTATTGTTTCGCTACCAAAAAAGCAGCCTATGGTTTCGTTTCGGACTGGCGTTTGTTCTAGGTGGGGCGATCGGTAATTTTATCGATCGGTTGCAGCATGGCTTTGTGGTCGATATGTTCCAGCTTGATTTTATCAATTTCCCAATTTTCAATATCGCTGATATGTCATTAGTTTTCGGGGTGATCTTGATTTTTATTTATGCACTGGTAGATGACGAAGCAAAAGGGAAACAAGGAGAATCAAATGGAAAAGCAAATTGAAGTAATCATTAAAGAAGAAAAAGGGCGGGTCGACAAAGTGTTGGCTGAACGCTTGCCAAATCATAGTCGGTCACAAATCCAGCAGTGGCTAAAAGAAGATGCGGTCACATTGAAGGGCGAAACGGTTCGGGCAAATTATAAGGTAAAAGCAGGTGATCACTTGATCATCCAAGTACCAGAACCTGAAGTTGTAGATTTACAACCAGAAAATATTCCTTTGACGATCGTCTATCAAGATGCTGATGTGGCAGTCATCAACAAACCGCAAGGGATGGTGGTTCATCCATCCGCTGGGCATCCAAATGGCACCTTGGTTAATGCGTTATTGTACCATATGGATGATTTATCCACGATCAATGATGTTGTTCGGCCAGGAATCGTTCATCGAATCGACAAAGATACGTCGGGTCTGTTAATGATCGCCAAAAATGATCAGGCACATGAGTCGTTAGCGAAACAATTGAAAGACAAAACATCGTTACGCAAGTACGTAGCATTGGTTCATGGTACGATCAGCCACGAAAAAGGCACCATCAATGCACCAATCGGTCGATCAAAAGTCAATCGCAAAATGCAAGCCGTGATCGAAAATGGCAAACCCGCTGTCACTCACTTCACCGTGTTGGAGCGCTTCGAGCAGTTCACCTTAGTAGAACTACAGCTGGAAACAGGAAGAACCCATCAAATAAGAGTCCACATGCAGTACATCGGTTTTCCGCTAGCTGGCGATCCGCTATATGGACCTAAACGCACGCTAAAAGGCAATGGGCAGTTTTTACATGCCAAGCTTCTAGGCTTCACCCACCCAACAACAGGCGAGTCGCTAGTCTTTGAAGCGCCATTACCAGAGCTGTTCGCCGACACGTTAAAAAAATTGCGAAAAAATGATTGATTTTTTTGTGTGAGAACTGTATAGTAATTGTAACAACTAAATAGCTCCTTTAAATGTAGTCCCGTGAGGCTAAGAAGGAATGAGTAAGCAGACGACTCCCGCGTTGGAGATTCGAACCCTTACTAGATGATAACGTGTACCCAAAATCCACAGAATGGGATTTTAGGCAACGATCGGAAAACATGACTCCTACCTCAAGCAGGTAGGAGTTTTTTTATGTTCAAAATTAGGAGGGAATAACATATGGCAGCGAAAGAAGTAGTAGATGCAGTAACAATGAAACGAGCGTTAACGCGGATCACCTATGAAATTATTGAAAGAAATCGAGGCATTGATAACTTGGTGCTGGTAGGGATCAAAACCCGCGGCATCTATATCGCGCAACGAATAGCAGAACGTTTAAAACAACTAGAAGGCGTAGAAGTACCTGTCGGTGAATTGGACATCACCTTGTACCGAGATGACAAAAAGACAGAAGATGATCCAGAGATCCATTCATCAGACATCCCGACTGCCATTGATGGCAAAGAAGTCATCTTGATCGATGATGTCTTGTTTACAGGACGGACGATTCGGGCAGCTTTGGATGCCATCATGGATATTGGTCGACCAAAAAGAATCTCACTCGCCGTTTTAGTTGACCGCGGTCATCGTGAACTGCCGATTCGGGCAGATTTTGTTGGAAAAAATATTCCAACTGCTTTAAGTGAAGAAATTATCGTGGAGATGGAAGAATCAGATGGTTCTGACCGGATCATGATCAATAAAGAAAACGACTAGGAAGAAGAGTGACAGCAACATGCAGAAGCAAGAATTTCGTAATCCAGACGCAGTTTTAGACATCAAAGATCGGCCCAAAGCACTGCCTTGGTTAGGCCTAAGCTTACAACATCTTTTCACGATGTTTGGGGCAACCGTTTTAGTTCCGATCCTCGTTGGGATCAACCCCAGCATCGCTTTAGTTAGTTCAGGTATTGGAACATTGGTTTACTTGGTTACGACGAAAGGGAAGATTCCAGCGTATCTAGGCAGCAGCTTTGCGTTTATCGCAGCGATGCAGATGCTGATGAAATCTGACGGCTACCCAGCTATCGCACAAGGCGCCATCACGACTGGGTTGGTCTACGTGATCGTTTCGATGATCATTAAACGTGCAGGTGCTGCTTGGTTGGATAAGATCTTACCACCGATCATTGTCGGTCCTGTGATTATGGTGATTGGATTAGGGTTAGCCGCTAACGCAGCTCAGAATGCGATGTACAATGACTCAGTCTACGATTTCAAGTACATTCTGGTAGCGTTGGCTACCTTAGGATTAACGATTTTCTTCAATATGTTTCTGCGAGGGTTCTTAGGACTGATTCCGATCCTTCTGGGGATCGTGGGCGGATACTTGATCGCCTTAGCAGCGGGAATCGTCGATGTACAGCCCATCATTGACGCCAACTGGTTTGGCATGCCGAGCTTCGAGATTCCCTTCATTAACTATGAACCAAAACTGTATCTGAATGCGATCACGACGATGGCGCCGATCGCTTTTGTTACCATGACCGAACACATCGGTCATCTGATGGTCTTGAACAAATTAACCAAGCGGAACTTTTTTGAAGAGCCAGGCTTGAACCGAACACTTTTGGGCGATGGTTTTGCTCAAATCGCAGCCGGTCTCGTTGGGGGACCCCCAGTGACAAGTTACGGAGAAAACATCGGGGTTTTAGCAATTACACGGGTCCACAGTGTGTTCGTCATCGGTGGTGCGGCAATTCTAGCCATCGTACTAGGCTTCGTTGGAAAACTAAGCGCATTGATCTTAAGTATTCCTGGTCCAGTCATCTCAGGGATCAGCTTCCTGCTCTTTGGCGTCATCGCTGCCAGCGGGTTAAAAATTTTGATCGACAATAAAATCGATTTTGATCGTAAAAAGAATTTGATCATTGCGTCAGTGATCCTTGTGGTAGGAATCGGCGGGCTTGTCTTCACGGTCGGGACCTTCACCTTATCCGCAATGGCGTTAGCAACTGTCCTAGGAATCTTCTTGAATCTTATTTTACCTGACAGCTCTCGCAGCGAAGAAAAATAACTTGTGCCAACTCATCGTCTAAACAGAATCAAAGGAGGAATTCATTCATGATTATTCAATCCGAAAGAATCAGCTTAAAGCATCTTTTGACGGTCGAAGCATTGACAGACCGTGAAGTGATGGGACTCATCCGCAGAGGACAAGAATTCAAAAGAGGGGCGAAATGGATGCCCCAAAAAGAACAATATTTCGCAACAAATCTCTTTTTTGAGAACAGTACCAGAACCCACAAAAGCTTCGATGTTGCTGAGAAAAAACTAGGGATCGAAGTCATCGAATTTGAAGCCTCCACCAGCTCTGTTCAAAAAGGCGAGACCTTGTATGACACGGTCTTGACGATGTCGGCTTTAGGTGTAGACGTTGCGGTCATTCGCCACGGCGATGAAAACTACTACGACTCTTTGATCCAAAGCAAAACGATCCAGTGCAGTATCATCAATGGCGGGGACGGCAGCGGCCAACACCCAACGCAATGTTTGCTAGATCTGATGACAATCTATGAAGAGTTCGGGCACTTTGACGACTTGAAAGTCGCAATCGTAGGCGACATCACCCACTCACGGGTCGCAAAATCAAACATGCAAATGTTGAAGCGTCTCGGCGCGAAAGTCTTCTTCTCAGGTCCAAAGGAATGGTATGACGAAGAATTTGAAGTATACGGTCACTGGATGCCACTCGACGAATTGGTCGCAGAAGTCGATGTCATGATGATGCTTCGTGTCCAGCACGAGCGCCATGATGGAACGGAAAGCTTTTCAAAAGAAGAATACTTAAAAAATCACGGATTGACCGTCGAACGCGCCGCAAGAATGAAAGAGCATGCGATCATTATGCACCCAGCACCAGTCAATCGCGATGTGGAGTTAGCTGATGCCTTAGTTGAAAGCTTACGCTCGCGAATCATCACCCAGATGTCCAATGGCGTCTTTGTTCGAATGGCAATTCTTGAAGCGGTGTTGAACGGTAAGGCCTAACAGGCAAAAAGGAATGAATTAGAGGAGGAAGTTTACATGAAAACGCTCATTAAAAACGGTAAAATCATCAAAAAAGACAATCACTGTGTTCCTGCAGCAATTTGGATCGAAGACGGAATCATTCGCGGGATCGGTACAGCATTTCCCGAAACAGATTTTGACGAAGTCATCGATGCCAAAGAGCAATTGATCACACCAGGTTTAGTGGATGTTCATGTACACTTCAGAGAACCGGGCTTTGAATACAAAGAAACAATCGAAACGGGCAGCATGGCAGCCGCTCGTGGCGGGTTTACGACAGTTTGCGCAATGCCAAACCTTGACCCAGTTCCTGATACACCAGAAAAATTAGCAGCTGTTTACGAAAAAATCAACGCAGATGCATCAATCAATGTCTTACAATACGCCCCGATCACCGAAAACTTGCGCAGCGAAACGTTGACGGATGCAGCTGGAATGAAAGCCGCGGGGGCATTTGCCTTAACAAATGACGGTGTCGGGGTTCAGACTGCTGGCACAATGTATTTGGCAATGAAGCAAGCCGCCGAAAATGACTTGGCATTGGTTGCCCATACAGAAGATGATTCCTTACTCTTTGGCGGCGTGATGCATGCTGGTAAAAAAGCGGAAGAACTTGGATTGCCAGGGATCTTGAGTGTAACAGAAGCATCTCAAATCGCTCGGGATGTGCTTTTAGCGGAAGCAACAGGAGCCCATTACCATGTCTGCCATGTCTCTACGAAAGAAAGTGTTCGAGTGATTCGAGATGCCAAAAAAGCTGGGATCCATGTGACAGCCGAAGTTTCTCCCCACCATTTGCTTCTCATCGATGAAGATATTCCTGCCGATGAAGGCTTTTGGAAAATGAACCCACCGTTACGTGGGCAAGAAGACCGTGAAGCGTTGATCGAAGGTCTGTTGGATGGCACGATCGATTGTATCGCGACGGATCATGCCCCACATGGCTATGAAGAAAAAATGCAAAGCTTTTTAAAAGCACCATTTGGCATCGTCGGATCAGAATATGCCTTCCAATTGTTGTACACTCATTTTGTGAAAACAGGACGCTTTACTTTGCAGCAGCTAGTGGATTGGATGACCGTGAAACCAGCGTCGCTCTTTGGTCTAAGTGCTGGAACGATGATGGTCGGAGACAAAGCCGACCTGGCAATTTTTGACTTAGAATCAGCTTATAACGTGGATCCTAAGCAATTCCTATCAAAAGGAGTCAATACGCCTTTCGGTGGATGGACGTTATATGGGGATACGAGTTATACATTTGTAAATGGTAAAACAGTATGGCAAAAAGGTGGGCAATAATATGAAGCGTTGGCTTATTTTAGAAGATGGAACATACTTTGAAGGCGAAGGGTTTGGTGCCAGTGTCAATGTTTTTGGTGAGATCGTTTTTACCACAAGCATGACAGGGTATCAAGAAGCCATTACGGATCAAAGCTTTAACGGACAAATCATTACGTTTACGTATCCGATGGTTGGCAATTACGGCGTCAACCGAGACGATTACGAATCAATTTCACCGACTTGTAAAGGGGTTGTTGTGAAAGAACACGCGCGTCTAGCAAGCAATTGGCGGAAGCAGCTGACGTTAGACGAATTTTTAAAACGCAAAAATATTCCAGGGATCGCAGGAATCGATACACGAGCGCTGACGAGAAAGATTCGTCAACACGGGACCATGAAAGCGAGTATCGTTGATGCAGGCGATGTCTTTGATCATGCCTTTGATCAATTAAAAGCGGCGGTTTTACCAACCAATCAAGTGGCACAAGTTTCTACCTCAAAACCTTATCCAAGTCCTGGAACGGGTCGCAATATCGTGGTCATCGACTTCGGCTTGAAGCACAGTATTTTACGGGAGTTGTCACGCCGCAACTGCAATTTAACGATTTTGCCATACAATACGACAGCGCAAGAAATTTTAGACCTCGCACCAGATGGCGTAATGCTGACGAATGGACCAGGAGATCCCAAAAGCTTGCCAGAAGCAATTAAAATGATACAAGGGATTCAAGGCAAGGTACCAATCTTCGGGATTTGTTTAGGCCATCAGCTCTTCTCATTAGCGAATGGGGCAGATACCTATAAAATGAAATTCGGTCACCGCGGATTAAACCATCCGGTAAGAGAGATCGCCACTGGTCGGATCGATTTTACCTCACAAAACCATGGCTTTGCTGTGGATGAAGCATCCATCGATCCAGAAAAACTAATGGTGACCCACGTCGAAGTGAACGATGGCACGATCGAAGGGGTTCGTCATCGCCGTTACCCAGCATTCAGTGTCCAATACCACCCAGATGCGGCACCGGGCCCGCATGATGCAGTCCACTTATTTGACGAATTTTTAGAGATGATCGATGCATGGAAGGAGCAGAACTAATATGCCAAAACGTACAGATATCAAGAAAATCATGGTTATCGGTTCTGGACCGATTATTATAGGACAAGCGGCAGAGTTTGATTATGCCGGTACACAAGCTTGTTTAGCTTTACGAGAAGAAGGCTACGAAGTGGTGTTAGTCAATTCGAATCCCGCAACGATCATGACGGACAAAGAAATTGCTGACAAAGTCTACATTGAACCAATCACATTTGAGTTTGTCTCACGGATTTTACGTAAAGAACAGCCTGATGCAATTTTACCGACATTAGGCGGACAAACGGGCTTGAATATGGCGATGGAATTAGCCAACTCAGGTATTTTGGATGAATTAGGAATTGAGTTGCTAGGAACCAAATTAGCAGCAATCGACCAGGCAGAAGACAGAGATCTATTCAAACAATTAATGGAAGAATTGGATCAACCGATCCCAGAATCAGAAATCGTGTCAACGGTGGAAGCAGCAGTTGAATTTGCGAAAAAAATCGGCTTTCCAATCATTGTTCGTCCAGCATTTACGCTAGGAGGAACGGGCGGTGGCATGTGTAACAATGAAGAAGAACTTCGCCAAATCGCTGAAAACGGCTTGAAGCTCTCGCCAGTGACCCAATGCTTGATTGAACGGAGTATTGCTGGATATAAAGAGATTGAATATGAAGTGATGCGAGATTCTGCTGACAACGCGATCGTCGTTTGTAATATGGAAAACTTCGATCCAGTCGGTATCCACACCGGCGATTCCATCGTCTTTGCGCCGAGCCAAACTTTGTCAGACCATGAATACCAAATGTTACGGGATGCCTCATTAAAAATCATCCGCGCGTTAAAAATCGAAGGTGGCTGTAACGTTCAATTGGCGCTTGATCCTCATAGCTTCAACTACTATGTCATTGAAGTAAATCCACGGGTCTCACGTTCCTCTGCGTTAGCAAGTAAAGCTACAGGGTACCCGATTGCCAAACTGGCAGCGAAAATTGCCGTCGGTTTAACATTGGATGAAATGAAAAATCCAGTCACAGAAACGACATATGCAGAATTTGAACCCGCCCTTGACTATGTCGTCGCAAAAATTCCTCGCTGGCCGTTTGACAAGTTTGAAACTGGGGAACGTCGATTAGGAACACAAATGAAAGCGACGGGTGAAGTGATGGCGATCGGTCGTAATATTGAAGAGTCATTATTAAAAGCCGTTCGTTCATTGGAGATCGGCACACACCATATCGAAATGAAAGAATTAGAAGCTCTTTCTGACAATGATCTGATGGAAAAAGTCATCAAGGCGCAAGATGATCGCCTATTCTACGTCATGGAAGCCATCCGAAGAGGGTACACCATCGAAGATTTGAACGAAATGACGAAAATCGATTTGTTCTTCTTGGATAAGATGCTTCACATCTTTGAGATCGAACAAGCATTAGCAAACGAACCACATTCCCTTGATGTGTTGAAAAAAGCCAAGCAAAACGGCTTTACGGATAAAAAGATTGCTGAGCTGTGGGAAACCACGGAAGCTGAGATCCGCACGCTGCGTCATGAGCAAAAGATTTTGCCCGTCTACAAAATGGTAGATACATGTGCCGCAGAATTTGAATCAGCAACACCTTATTTCTACAGTACCTATGAGTTTGAGAATGAAAGCAAGCGCAGTGAAAAAGAATCTGTTCTTGTCCTAGGTTCTGGACCGATCCGAATCGGACAAGGGGTGGAGTTCGACTATGCAACAGTGCACTCGGTGAAAGCGATCCAAGCTGCTGGCTATGAAGCGATCATCATGAATAGTAATCCTGAAACGGTTTCGACTGACTTTTCTATCTCCGACAAGCTGTACTTTGAACCATTGACCTTAGAGGATGTCTTACACGTCATCGATTTGGAACAACCCATTGGGGTCATCGTCCAATTTGGCGGGCAAACGGCGATCAACTTAGCAGAGCCTTTAGTAAAAGCTGGGGTCAAAATCTTAGGCACCAGCATTGAAGATCTTGATCGTGCCGAAAATCGTGATCTCTTTGAGCAAGCATTACAAGCGCTAGATATTCCGCAACCACCAGGGGATACAGCGACGAACGAACAAGAAGCGATCGCCATCGCTCAAGAAATCGGCTATCCTGTTTTAGTCCGCCCAAGTTATGTCTTAGGGGGACGTGCGATGGAAATCGTGGAAAACCAAGCCGATTTAGAAGATTATATGCGTCATGCAGTGAAAGCATCACCAGAACATCCTGTTTTGGTCGATCGTTACTTGGTCGGTAAAGAATGTGAAGTCGATGCTATCTGTGACGGCAAAACTGTTTTGATTCCTGGAATCATGGAACATATCGAGCGTGCAGGGGTCCATTCAGGAGATTCAATGGCGGTCTATCCACCGCAAAATCTTTCGGATGAACTAATTGCTACGATCGAAGAATATACCAAACGCTTGGCATTAGGTTTAAATTGTATCGGTATGATGAATATCCAATTTGTCATCCATGAGAACAAAGTGTATGTCATTGAAGTAAATCCTCGTGCTAGCCGAACCGTGCCATTTTTAAGCAAGGTAACAGAGATCCCAATGGCCCAAATTGCCACGAAGGCGATTCTCGGGGAAGAGATCACAGCATTAGGTTATCAAGACGGACTTGCGCCAACACCAAATGAAGTACACATCAAAGCACCTGTCTTCTCCTTTACAAAACTTTTAAAAGTCGATACTTACTTAGGCCCTGAAATGAAATCAACGGGTGAAGTAATGGGATCAGACAAAGATTTGGCAAAAGCACTTTATAAAGCTTTTGAGGCATCAGGTCTGCATATTCCTGAATTTGGAAAAGCACTTTTCACCGTTGCAGACGAAAGCAAAGAAGAGGCAGCAGCACTGGCAGCGCGTTTCGTAGAGGTCGGCTTCACCTTATTGGCTACCAATGGAACCGCCGATTACTTTGAAGAAAAAGGACTACAAGTGACTCGGGTTGCCAAGATTTCCGAACAGCAAGCAGAAGAAACGGTTGTTGATTTGATCCGTAAAGGAACGACCCAAGTAGTAGTCAATACCATGGACAAAGATCGCCAAAATGCAACGGAAGACGGATTTATCATCCGCCGTGAAGCGGTGGAACATGGTGTACCGACCTTTACTTCTCTTGATACAGCGGATGCGATTCTAAAAGTGATGGAATCCCGCAGTTTTTCAACGAAAGCAATTTAACGCAGATAAAGGAGTTTTTTGATGAAGCAAGAAATCATGACCATCAGCAAACAGCGTCAACTGGCACCGCGGATTTTTGAAATGACATTGACGGGTGAATTAGTCAATGAGATGAGGACCCCAGGGCAATTTCTACACCTGCGGGTTCCTCAAAATGCCTTTCTTCTTCGCCGACCGATCAGTATCAATCATATCGATGCTGAGAAAAAAGAATGCCGAATCATTTATCGGGTCGAAGGAGATGGCACAAGAATTTTTTCAGAAATGACTGTTGGTGATCCAATCGATGTGATGGGGCCGTTAGGAAATGGGTTTCGCTATCATCATTTAAACCAAGGGGACACTGCATTTATCGTAGGGGGCGGTATCGGTGTACCGCCGCTCTATGAATTATCGAAACGCCTGACGCAACAAGGCGTCCACGTCATTCACTTTTTGGGCTTTGCCAGCAAAGACGTTATGTATTATGAAGAGGAATTTCGCGCACTGGGAGATACGAGGATCGCTACCGATGATGGCAGCGCGGGTTTACAAGGAAATGTTGGCAACCTGTTATTAGCTGCAGAGCAAACACCTGCGGCGGTCTTTGCTTGCGGAAATAACGGTCTTTTAAAAACCACCGCCCAGCTTTTCGAAGACCTTCCAGATGTTCAATTATCCATGGAGGCGCGAATGGCTTGCGGGATGGGTGCCTGTTATGCCTGTGTTTGCCATACGAAAGATGATGAACAAGGCACAAAAAGTGTCAAAGTTTGTGACGAAGGGCCTGTATTTCAGGCGAGAAAGGTGGTCATTTAATGTCGATCAATGTCGAGCTACCCGGATTGAGTCTAAAAAATCCGATCATGCCTGCCAGCGGCTGTTTTGGGTTTGGTGCAGAATATGATAAATATTATGACATCAGTCAATTAGGTGCGGTGATGATCAAAGCGACCACACCTGAACCACGTTTTGGCAATCCGACCCCAAGGGTAGCAGAAACGCCTAGCGGTATGTTAAATGCCATCGGGTTGCAAAATCCTGGGTTAGAAGCGGTCATGAATCAAATTTTACCCGACTTAGCTCAAAAACACCCCGATTTGCCAATCATCGCGAATGTTGCCGGTTCGACCGTCGAAGATTATGTTCTTGTGTGTCAGGAAATCAGTCAGGCAGAAAATGTCAAAGCGATCGAATTGAATATCTCTTGCCCGAACGTCAAGCATGGCGGCATCACGTTCGGAACCGATCCTGCGGTTGCTGGTGCATTGACTGAAGCGGTCAAAAAAGTCTCGCAAGTGCCGATCTATGTCAAACTTTCGCCGAATGTGACGGATATCGTCCCAATTGCACAAGCGATCGAAGCAGGCGGCGCCGACGGGTTTACGATGATCAATACACTTTTAGGCATGCGGATCGATCTAAAAACACGGAAACCAATTTTAGCTAACCAAACAGGGGGCTTGTCTGGTCCGTCAATCAAACCAGTGGCGATTCGCCTGATCAAACAAGTGGCGCAAGTTTCTCAATTACCAATTATTGGCATGGGGGGCGTGATGTCAGTGGATGATGTCCTTGAAATGTATCTGGCAGGTGCTAGTGCTGTTGCAGTCGGAACCGCAAACTTTACCGATCCTTACATTTGCCCAAAGTTGATTGAAGAATTGCCTATACGAATGGCAGAATTAGGAATCCCTTCTTTGGAACAGCTGATAAAAGAAGTGAGAGAGGAGCACATGTGATGAGTGAACGGCCAATTATTGCCTTAGATTTTCCTAACAAACAGGCTATTGAAACTTTTTTAGCGCAATTTCCTATAGAGGAAAAGTTGTTTGTGAAAGTGGGAATGGAGATTTTCTACCAAGAAGGACCAGCGATCGTTACTTGGTTAAAAGACTGTGGTCATGATATTTTTTTAGATTTAAAACTACATGATATTCCCAATACAGTAGGACGAGCAATGGAACGCTTAGCTTCTTTAGGTGTGGCTTTGACGAATGTTCATGCAGCCGGTGGGATCGAAATGATGACTGCTGCTAAAAAAGGCCTGCAGCAAGGAACCCCCGCAGGGCACAAAGTTCCTGATTTGATTGCAGTTACCCAATTGACCTCCACTAGTGAGGCACAAATGCATCATGATCAGCAGATCATGACGTCACTGCAAGAAAGTGTCATGCATTACGCCACTTGTGCCCAAAAAGCTGGGTTAGACGGTGTTGTTTGCTCCGCTCACGAAGCAAAGCAGATCAAACAAAGGACAACGGATGCCTTCATACGCTTGACGCCTGGTATCCGACCAGCTGGCAGTGAAGTTGGTGATCAAAAACGGATCATGACACCTGCACAAGCTCGTAAAGCAGGGGCTACCATGATCGTTGTGGGACGTCCAATCACCCAATCTAAGGCACCGTATGAAAGTTATCTGCAAATAAAACAAGAATGGAAGGAAGCTAGCCAATGAAAGAACAATCCAATCAAATCGCCAAAGATCTTTTAGACATCGAGGCGATTTTCTTACGACCGAATGAACCATTTACTTGGGCAAGCGGCATCAAAAGCCCTATTTACTGCGACAATCGAATTACTATGAGTTATCCACATGTACGTCGCGCCATTGCGAAAGGCTTAGCTGCAGTCATCAAAACGACTTACCCAGAAGCAGAAGTGATTGCAGGGACCGCAACAGCTGGGATTCCCCATGCTGCATGGGTCGCTGAATTGTTAGATTTGCCAATGGTTTATATTCGCAGCAAAGCAAAAGAACACGGTAAAGGCAATCAAATTGAAGGGCGTATTCAACCAAATCAAAAAATGGTCGTCATTGAAGATTTATTGTCAACAGGTGGCAGTGTCTTAGAGGCTTGTGAAGCAGCCAAAAGAGAAGGAGCCGATGTATTAGGCGTCGCTGCGATCTTTACTTACGAGCTGCCTCAAGTCCAAGAAAATTTTGATCAAGCAGGTTTATCCTATGTGACTTTGACAAACTATACAGCGTTGATCGAGTCGGCTTTAGAAACGGGTGCTATTCAAGAATCTGATGTTGCCCTGTTACAAGAGTGGCGTAAAGATCCTGCTGCTTGGTTGAGTGAATAAGGAATTGAAATAAGAAACGGATATGTGAGGGAATGACCAAGCATATTCGTTTTATTTTTACCTATTTTCTGATAGCATTGGGAGAAAGTTTTTTGATAGGAAGGGCTATACCTTGCTGTCAACTTGAATTAGGAGGCTGTTTTTTTTGAAAAGAAATATGGACGTTCCCTGGAGTTATTCCGGAGACAATGGACCTGAACATTGGCACACTTTGTGCGACTGGTATGCACAAGGTGCCGAATTTCCTTACCAATCCCCAATCGCTTTAGTCCACGATGAGACCGAAGAACCCATCGATCAGGACTTGGCTTTTCACTATAAACGAGAGCGGTTCACGGAAAAAGAATTCAAAAATACGATTCACTTCGTTCCTTATAACAAAGAAAGCTATGTCACATTTAAAGGGATCAACTACTATTTGACGGATATTCATTTTCACATGCCGTCTGAACACATTATCGATGACGAGCAGCAAGAGTTAGAGTTTCACCTCGTTCATATGAATGATGACGGTGAAAACTTGGTGGTGGGTATCTTATTCAAACTGACGGATAAACTCAACTGGATCTGCAATCAGCAAGACGACAGCATCTGGGACTTTGAGAACCACACCCAATGGTTTGATCCGAGCATGTTCTTGCCAGAACGCACCCACCATTTTCATTATGTTGGTTCCTTGACGACCCCACCAACGAAAGGGCCAATCAACTGGTTTGTCTTTGACTGGATTGGGGAGATGAGCCGTCGCTTCATTTTAGAATTCCGCGAAGAAGTATTAGAAAATAATAATCGCCCATTACAAGACCGCAAAGATCGGCCTATTTATTTCTATTGATTTATAAAAATGGTTCCTTTTACGTATTTTTTTTCGGACTTCTCTTCTGATTATCCTATAAAACCCGACGTAGTGGGAACCTTCTAGCAATACAATAGCTTAAAAACGAACGGAAAAAAAGACGAAAATCCTCGTCTTTTTTTATTTTCATAGCCATCGAGCACAAAGGCTATGCTAAACTAATCAATAAGCAGGTTCTAAGCATTCGTTTCATTGTGAAATAAAACACAATTAAATCAATTGAAAAAGAGCAGACACGGTAAAGCTTTTTTAGCGAATTATTTTATAGTAAAAGAAAGGAAATTCATATGCATGCATGGGAGGCAATCCAAAAATCAATCGATTATATTGAAGACAATCTTACCGAGCCATTAGAGATCGAAACGTTGGCGCAAGTTGCATCATTGTCCGTTTTTTATTATCAGCGCTTATTCACTCGTTTGGTTAAAATTTCTGTTAGGGAATATATAAAACTGCGTCGTTTGGCAAGAGGTGCGCTTTTATTGAAAAACCAAAAGAAGCGAGTCATTGATGTCGCTTTTGAAGTCGGCTTTAGCAGTCATGCCGTTTTTTCAAGAACGTTTAAAACGGTCTATAGAATTTCACCCTCGCTTTATCAGAAAAAGCCCATTGGCTTACAAAACTTTGATAAGCCAGATCTTTCATTAGGCTATATTGTGACGGAAGAGGGTATCCCATTGATCAGTGAAGGGGTTGTTTTAGAAATCCAGAAAAAAAGCAATCCGCATCCGCTGGTCTTCTATGGTGTCCTCGGTTACTACCCATTCAACTATGGGAAAATGCTAGGGCAACGAACAGGGATCGACCCGATTGAAGAAATTTGGCATGAATTTCTTCAAAAGATTGCCAATCAACCGGGAAAAGCCAACTACCAGATCGGTGTTTCGTTTCCAGGAGATGCGCCAGAAGGCTATTCGAGTTACTTTGTTGGCCAAGTAGGTGATGACTCACAGGGATCGACCTTCAGTGAATGGACGCTACCGGCTCGGGATTACGTTGTTTGCAGTTTTGATACGATTTCAGAGCAACTGATCATCAATATGGGGAAGGCGATGCGCTATACCCGTTTCTGGTTAAAGAAGAAGGGGTGGATTGCTGAGGATTTTTTCCCTGAGCTTTATCAAGAAAGAGAAAATCATGTCGTTCATGTTGAATTATGGATTCCTTTTAAAAAAAGAAGTGAGATGTAAGGAGGAACAGTACAATGACTCAGTTTGAAGAAGGAGTAAAACTACTTGAAGAAAAATTCGGACATTTTAAAGACAATGTGATCGCCCTTGCCACGACTTCTTGTAACGAGAATGACAAGGGAGAAACACAGCCAGTCGTCCGAGAAGTAGATGCTTTTTATGAAGACGGCGTTTTTTACGTGTCAACTCATGAGCAATCAAACAAAATGAAGCAAATCAGTAAGAATTCAGCAGTTGCGATTGCTGTCAGTGGTGAATGGTTTACTGCGATCGGTCAAGGAGAGAATTTAGGGTGGGTGCTAGACCCTAAAAATGCAGAATTAAGAAGCAAAATTCGCAAAGCCTTTGTCTGGTACGACGAAGTTAACAATGAGGATGATAAAGGCTGTTGTTTTCTAGCGATCCGTTTGACCAAAGGAACGTTGAATATCAATCACTGGGAAAAGCTGTATCATTTTGATTTTGAGAAGAAAGTCACTAGGGAGGATGGCGGGATTTATTAGCCAGCAGAACCTATTAGCCGCAGGTGATGTTCAATTGCCATTCTAGCGGATCTAGCAGATATGTTGATGGCTGAATTCTGAGAAGGCTTGCCTTTTGTGGTACAAGCTAAGCAAAATTGTTGTTGAAAGAGCAGTAGATAGAACGAAAAAGCATAAAAACCGATCACAAGCGCTGCGAAGAGGCACGCGCTTGTGATCGGTTTTTTGATTGATTACTTTATGATTTTTGATCCGAATAAACTTAGAAACAGCTAGGACTGTTTTAATCTCAAAATTCCCTCATCAGGTGTCACAAAAAGTGTTTTTTGATTCTCATAAATGACGAATCCAGGCTTGGCACCATTCGGTTTCCGAATATGTTTGACTTGCACGTAGTCCACTGGTACTTGGGCAGATTGACGATATTTTGAGAAATATGCGGCAAGCTCTGCAGCTTCCATTAAGGTTGTCTCACTAGGATCATCCGAACGAATGATGACATGAGAGCCAGGAATATTTTTGGTATGCAGCCAGATATCACTCTTACGAGCTGTTTTTAAGGTCAGTTGGTCATTTTGTAAATTGTTTTTTCCGACGAAAATTTCAGTTCCGTCTGAAGAAAGAAATCGTTCTGGTTGCGAAGGAGCAGCTTTTTTACGCTGTTTCGCCCGATTTTTGACATAGCCTTGTGCGATCAGTTCTTCCCGAATAACCGCCAGATCCATGGGAGAGGCGATTTCTAATTGGGCTAACACGGATTCGAGATACGCGATTTCTTCTTTCGTTTCGGCAATCTGCTGATGGATCAGTTTGACTGCATTTTTTAATTTCTGGTAACGTTGAAAATATTTCTGAGCATTTTGATTGGGAGAAAGAGCAGGATCGAGTTTGATCGTCAAAAGCCGATTCTCATCATAATAATTTTCCAAATCAACTGAAGCAGCACCACGGGGGACTTGATTCATAAAGGTCGTCAAAAGCTCACCTTTTTGACGGAATTCTTCGGCGTTTTCTGAATCGATCAACGTTTGTTGGCGTTTCTTTAACTTCAACTGGTTCCGTTTCAGTTCATTCTCAATTTTTTTCAGTATTTCGCCACCTTGTTGTTTGACCCGATCTCTTTCCGCCTTGTCGTGATAAAACGCATCTAAAAGCTCGCTCAGACTCTGATAATGGGTGACAGTGGTGGTCGCATCGATCAATGTTGGATAGGGAATTGGTGTAAAATATTCCTTTTTCTCTGACTGGAGATAACTTGGTGCTAGCTCCTGGGTAAGCTCTGTAAAGAAAGCTTCCCACTGACGCAGTTTTTCATTGGGATTGGCATTGATTCGAGCGATCAATTCTTCTGCTGTATCGCGGCCTAAGCCTTGGAATCGTTGTTGAAGTTCTTTTGCCGTCAATGGATCAAGAGTAGATAATTCTTCAAAAATTTTGGTGCGAGAGGCTGTGAAAGGATTAAGTGTCGATTGCTTTGGTGGTGCAACATAGACAGCTCCTGGCAATAAGGTACGATACGTATTTTGGGAATGACCAATGTGTTTGATCGTATCGACGATTTTTCCACTCGTCTTATTCATTAATAAAATCGTACTGTGACGGCCCATTAGTTCGACGATCAAGACGAGGGCTTGCAAATCACCTAATTCATCTCGTCGCGTGAAATGAAAATGGATCACACGGTCATTGTCGATTTGTTCGATTGATTCTAAGATCGCCCCTTCTAAATATTTCCGTAGCATCATCAAGAAATTCGGTGGGGTTTCTGGATTGCTATAGGCGATCGTTGTGCATTGTACACGAGCATAGGTGGGGTGTGCGGATAGCAAAAGTTTGTGATTTTTTCCTTGGGAACGAATCACAAATACGACCTCATTTTCATAAGGTTGATGAATTTTGTTTACACGTCCACTGGTTAATTGATTTTGTAATTCTTGGACCATTAAATGGGTAAAGACACCATCAAAAGACATATTGTTTCCCTCTTTTCTTTTAAGGATAGTTTGACTGAGGGATTGATCCTTCCAATGTCAAATATTCCTATCTATTATACCGAAGAATCCAAAGAAAAGCCATGGCAGCTAGCTTTCCTTTTTCTTGGTAGGTTGGTGATCGGTGGTTTGCAGTGCACGCTCGATTTCCTTATTCAAGAAATAAGAGATGACTGTCCGAATAATAACGACGGCAGCTAGACGTACGATGTCTTCGAAAGTAGGGTGGATGATCGTCTCAATAATATCTGCTGCAATCAAGATCTCCAGACCTAATAAAACATAACTCCCTAAATAATTGCGGATAAAATTATTCTCTCTGGCTGCCACCAATCGATCCTTTTCTGTTAATTCGTAGCGCACAAAGTCAATGCCTGCGATCAATACACCCCAAACGATGACAAAAATGGAGAGAAAGTTCAAACAGACAACGATGAAATCGAAGATTGGATTGGCTCCAGACATCAATGAATCAGCTAGATTATGCATAATGACTCCTTTACCGTTTTCTTTTATCTTACCGAATTATCGAAGAAATGTGAAGTTTCTTGACGTTCTAGGAGGGAATTGATAGTATGAA
This sequence comes from Enterococcus sp. B2E4, assembly GCF_030499455.1. Classification (NCBI taxonomy): domain Bacteria; kingdom Bacillati; phylum Bacillota; class Bacilli; order Lactobacillales; family Enterococcaceae; genus Enterococcus; species Enterococcus sp. B2E4. The sequence goes on along the minus strand of NZ_JAUKPK010000006.1, from coordinate 148,871 downwards.
TTAATAGTAGGATTTTTAAAAAAGGTGGGCAAATTATGGAACAAGTTAGGAACTTTGTTCATTACACGAAAGAAAAAATAGTTGAAAGCTGGCAAGCTTTTTTAGATGATCTTTATCGAGATCAGAAAAAAACGATTTTCACGCTGATCGGGGGAATTCTTTTCGCACTGGTCTTCGCAGGTTTGATCGTCTTTTCTCAAAATCGTATCAATGCTTCTTTAGTGGATCGGATCGCTTTTGACAAGCTGCCGTCAGAAAAAGTACAGCCATTGCCTTATCTGACTGCAGACAAGACGATTCGTGAAACACGAGCGATCTCGGTGATGTTTAGTAAGCCCAACGGACCTCAACTCGATCAAGTATTTGATCTGATCCAAGCGCAAGAAGATGAGCTGAATCGGACATTTTTTTATTATCCAATCGTCTATGATGCGGCTATTTTCTCCAATGAATACAGCGTTGATCCTGATAAAGTGACGTTTGTTTTTTATGAAGAAGGGGTTGAGAAAAATCGCTTTACCTTTGATTCATTTGAGCAGCCAACGACGGAATTCATCCCAGAATTGAATCGTTTACCGATGTGGACGATTCGTTCTTCTGCCAATGATCGATAAAAAAATCTGACAATTTGACAGAAAATTGTTGACGTTTTTTTATCAATAAGCTAAACTGAATTCAATCAAGAAAGAAAACAAGTTGAGAAGGAGGAACAATCATGAAACTATTTATTCCATTGCAAGTGAAATCATGGCAAAACTGGCGTAGATAGTTGTATTGATGGGACCTCATTCCATAGATACAACTTTTTAGAGAACCTTCTAAAGTGCTGTATCTATGCTGGTAGTTGAATTTATCGCCGCATAGGACAAGCTTCTATGCGGCTTTTGCTTACTTGCAATTGCCGTCACATAGGCAGTTGCTTTTTTTGTTCTCAAAAACCATAAAATGAAAAACACGAAAAACATAAGCAGAAAAAGGAGAATGAAAAATGAAAAACAAGGGATTAATTGTATCGGTTGCCGTTATTTTATTATTTTTAGGAGCGACATTTGTCTATCAGTTAGGAATGAGAAGTGGGACCAATCAAGCTAGTGAGACTTCGGAACCAGTAGAAAAAGCTGAAAAAACAGTCGGGATCCTACAATTTGTCAGTCATGAAGCACTGGATGCGATCACCGAGGGGATCAAAGAAGGCCTTAAAGAATCAGGCTATACCGAAGGGGACAACTTGACGATCGAATTCCAGAACGGTCAAGCGGATCAAAGCAAATTGGCAACGATGAGTCAGCAGCTGCTAAATAAAGATGCCGACGTTTTGGTTGGGGTGGCAACACCCGCAGCACAAGCGTTGGCGAATGTCACTCAGGATGTACCGATCGTTTTAGGAGCGGTCACTGATCCAGTTGGGGCAAATCTGGTGGCAGATATGGATCAACCCGGCGGCAATATCACTGGTGTTTCCGATAAAGCACCAGTTGCTGCACAAATCAAACTCGCAAAAGATTTGCTGCCAGAGGCAAAAACAGTCGGTATTTTGTATTCTTCGACCGAAGACAATTCGAAATACCAAGTGGCAGAAGCAGAAGCTGCTGCCGAAGAAAATGGCTTGACCAGCAAATCGTATGCCGTTCCTTCAAGTAATGAAATTGCACAAATGGTGCAAGTGATGGCACGGGAAGTCGATTTTATCTATATTCCGTTAGACAATACGATCGCAAATGCTATGCAGACCGTAGTTCAAGAAGCCAATAAATCAAAAACACCAATCATTACTTCCGTAGACACGATGGTGGAACAAGGCGGTTTGGCAACGGTCGGACAAGATCAATTTACGATAGGCGTGGAAACTGGGAAGATGGTGGCAGCAATTCTTGATGGGACAGCAGAACCTGCGACAACACCGATCTATACATTCAGCGATGGCGAAACGATCATCAATGAAACTCAGGCGCAGTTATTGGGCATCACTATCCCAGAAAACCTCAAAGACGAGGCGAAACTGATTACAACGACGCCAGAAAGCGAAGCAAGTGACGAGTAATAACCAAGAACAGCGACCACCTGCGATCATCGAGAGGGTCTTGAAAGAGAAAACTTGTAAGAATATGGAGGAAGAATGATGATTGTTTCAGCAATAGGGCAAGGACTACTTTGGGGAATCCTGGGATTAGGGATTTTTATGACCTATCGAATTTTAAATTTCCCGGATATGACGACGGAAGGGTCCTTTCCGTTAGGCGGTGCTGTCTGTGTGACAGCGATCACCCATGGGGTGTCGCCCGTCTTAGCGACTTGTTTAGGAGTATTGGCTGGGATGTGTGCGGGCTGTGTGACAGGACTTCTTTATACAAAAGGCAAAATTCCCGTGATTTTAGCTGGAATCTTGGTGATGTCTTCATTGAACTCGGTCATGCTGTTTGTGATGCGCTCACCCAACCTCTCTTTATTAAACCAACCGAAAATTCAAGATTTTTTTACTAGAATGAATTTACCGAATTATTATGATACGGTGATCATTGGATTGATCATGGTCTTGTTGATCGGGGGCGTCTTGGTTTACTTTTTCCATACAAATTTGGGTCAAGCTTACATCGCTACAGGTGATAATGAGCATATGGCAAAATCGATGGGGATCAATACGGATCGAATGAAAATCATTGGATTGATCGTCTCCAATGGAGTGATCGCACTCTCAGGCGCATTGATTGCGCAAAATGACGGCTATGCCGACATTAGCAAAGGTATCGGTGTGATCGTTATCGGACTGGCGTCAATCATCATTGGTGAAGTGTTATACGGGGAACTGACCTTGCTGGAACGTTTGATCGCTATTGTGATCGGCAGCATTATTTACCAATTATTGATCCTATTTGTGATCAAAGCTGGATTTGATACGACCTACTTGAAGATCTTCTCTGCAATCGTCTTGACGATCTGCTTGTTGATCCCTCAATTTAAACAAGCCTTGCATCTACGCACTGGTTTTGAAACGGAGGACGAATAATGTTAGCCTTAAAAAAAGCCTTTAAAGTTGTCGGCAACGGACCAAATGAGAAAAAAGTACTCTTGAATAAAATCGATCTTTCTTTAAAGCCAGGAGAATTTGTCACGGTCGTTGGAGGAAACGGCGCCGGCAAAAGCACGTTATTCAACTGCATCTCAGGCACCATGCCCTTGACGAGTGGGCAAGTGATGATCGATGATCAAAATGTGACTACACTTTCGGAAGAAAAACGCGCACGCTTTTTGGCGCGGGTTTTCCAAGATCCGAAAATGGGCACTGCTCCCCGTATGACAGTGGCAGAAAATCTGCTGTTAGCCCAAAAAAGAGGGCAAAAACGGTCACTTGGTCTTCGACAACTCCAAGGACAAAGGGAAATGTTCTTTGCGCTTTGTAAAGAAATCGGCAACGGGTTGGAAAATCATTTGGATACGCCAACGGGTAGTTTATCTGGTGGTCAACGACAGGCACTAAGTTTATTGATGGCAACGATCCAAACTCCAAAACTGTTGTTGCTAGATGAACATACGGCTGCTTTAGATCCAAAGACCTCCAAACAGCTGATGCAAATCACTGCAAAACGCGTGGAAGAACAAAACCTGACCTGTCTAATGATCACCCATCGGATGGAAGATGCATTAAAATACGGGGACCGCTTGATCCTGCTTAGAAAAGGGGAGATCGTCAAAGATCTTTCAGCAGAGGAAAAAGCGCAATTAAGTTTACCAGAACTATTACTGTTCTTTGAGGATGACTTATAAACCCTTGATAGAACAGTGTTTTCAAAAAAAACAATCAAATAAATGAAAAAAATAAGAAAAAATCATTGACATCTTTCAAAGTTAAACCTATACTTAGGTCAATCTTACATCAGTTTGGAGCGAACGACTATGCAAAAATTATTGCTAACGAACCCCACACAACTGAATAAATATTACTTTAGCTATTTTAGATAGGTTTGTATTCATGAAGGCATGGGTACAAACGCTAAGTTTGTATCTATGATGGCTAGAGCATTTCGTAATGAATTCGCAGCCACGTAGATCGTAAAATCTATAGTGGCTATTTTTTATATTCACATATCGGCTCTGTCGTTATGTAATGTTTGAAGGTGTTCACTGTAGATTCTTAAATTTACGGTGGACATCTTTTTTTGTTGAAAGGAATGAACCAGATGAAACAAATGATAACCGGACACACACGGTTGGCGGCACTATTTGCCAAACCAGCCAAACACAGCATCTCTCCAGCGATGCACAATCTTTCTTTTGAAGAACAAGGGACCGACGCCGTGTATCTGGCCTTTGATGTTGAGCCGGATGATTTAGCCGCTAGTATCCAAAGCATCCGTCAGTTGGACCTCTTAGGTGTCAATTTATCGATGCCTCATAAAATGGCGGCTGTAGCGCTGATGGATGAATGTTCACCAGCAGCCGAGTTGATCGGCGCAATCAATACGATCGTCAATCAAGAAGGTCGCTTGATTGGGCACAATACAGACGGCATCGGCTTTATGCGAGCTCTTGAGGACATTCAAGTATCCATCCTTGGCGACACCATGACGGTGATTGGAGCTGGTGGAGCGGCGACAGCGATCATTAGCCAAGCCGCACTAGACGGCGTCAAAACGATCCATGTCTTTAACCGCAAGGATGAGTTTTATCCAATCATCCAAGAAAAATTAACACAGATTGCACAAAAAACAGCTTGTGAAATTACCTTAACTGACTTAGAAGATCAGATGGCTTTAAAAACAGCCATCGATCAAAGCAGCTTATTGGTAAATGCCACGGGCGTGGGAATGAAACCAAATGATACCGAAAGTCCTCTGAAAGATAAAACACTCCTGCGGGAATCATTAGCTGTCTATGATGTCATCTATAATCCAAGAGAAACGCAGCTTTTGAAAGATGCGAAAGCAGTCGGCGCCAAAACTGCAAACGGCTTAAGCATGCTACTCTATCAAGGTGCAGCCGCATTTGAACTTTGGACTGGCAAAGCGATGCCTGTTGAAAAAGTCAAAGCACTCATCGAATCCATGTAAAAAATAAAAAACAGAAAAAAACGAAAGTAGGAAGAAAAAATGATCGTAATTATGAAACCAGGCGCTACGCCAGAACAAGTTGAAGTTGTTGTAACAAGAATCAAAAAAGAAGGCTTAGATGTTCAAGTCAACCAAGGAAAAGAACAGGTCGTTATCGGTTTAAAAGGGGATACCCGCCGCATCCAAGATGTTGCTTTTCGCAGCTACGAGGGTGTCGAAGATGCCATTCGGATCTCAAACACCTACAAATTGACCTCTCGTGAGTTCCATCCGCAAGATACGGTTGTGGATGTAGATGGCGTGAAAATCGGTGACGGCAACTTTGTTACGATGGCTGGTCCATGTTCGATTGAAGGCTTAGACCAAATTCGTGAATGTGCCCGAATCGCTAAAGCTGGTGGTGCACAAATCTTACGTGGTGGTGCCTTCAAACCACGCACGTCGCCATACGCATTCCAAGGGCTGGAAGAAGAAGGGCTAAAATACATTCGTCAAGCAGCGGATGAAACGGGCATGAAAGTCATCACAGAAGTCATGGACGAAGGACATATCGATATGGTTGCGGAATACAGTGATATTTTGCAGATTGGTGCTCGGAACATGCAAAACTTCAAATTGCTAGCTGCCGTTGGGAAAACTGGGAAACCAATTGGCCTTAAACGAGGCATCTCTGGCACGATCGACGAATGGTTGAATGCAGCGGAATACATCGCCGTTCAAGATAAAAGTGAAGTGATTTTCATTGAACGTGGGATCCGAACTTACGAAACAGCAACCCGTAATACCTTTGATCTAAGTGCGGTACCAATCATCAAAAAACTGAGCCACTTCCCAATCATCGTTGATCCTAGTCATGGAACAGGTATCTGGGATCTCGTACCGCCTATGGCTAGAGCGGGTGTTGCTGCTGGCGCCGATGGAATGATCGTTGAGATCCATCCAGATCCAGCCAATGCTTGGTCTGATGGTCCTCAATCACTTAATGAAAAAACGTACATGAACATGATGAAAGAAGTCCATATCATGGAAAAAGCGATGAAAGAAATCAAAGCGTTGCAAGACTAAGCGTCAAGACAACCAATAAAAGAGGTGCAAAAATCAATGTTACACATTCATTTAGAAGAACATTCCTATGATATCCTCATCAAACGAGGGGCGTTTCAAAAAGTCGGAACCTGGGTGCAACAGTTGTGGGACAAACAGCGTATTGCCGTCATTACAGACAGCAACGTCGCACCCCTGTATGGCGGACAAATCGTCGATTCCTTAACCGCTGCAGGGTTTGAGGCAACACTGTTAGTCGTACCAGCTGGCGAAAAAAGCAAATCACTAGAGCAAGCAGCTAATTTATATGATGGTCTTGCCCAACTCGGAATGACCAGAAGCGATGGGATCATTGCCCTTGGTGGCGGTGTGATTGGTGATCTTGGAGGATTTGTTGCTTCTACTTATATGCGCGGCATTGATTTCTTGCAGATTCCAACGACGTTATTGGCACAGGTCGATTCAAGTATCGGCGGAAAAACAGCTGTAAATACTGGCAGTGCCAAGAATCTCGTCGGGACATTTGCACAACCAGCCGGTGTAATGATCGATCCAGATTTACTTACAAGTTTGCCCCTCAAACGCGTCCAAGAAGGCATTGCTGAAATCATCAAGTCAGCCGCTATTGCAGATCCTGAGCTTTGGCAAACGTTAGCAGGTTTGAAAGATGAAGTCGATCTTTTGGCACATGCTGAGAAAGTAATCACTGCTTCTTTAAAGGTAAAACAAAAAGTAGTAGAAGAAGATCCTTTTGATCATGGCAGTCGTCTGACACTGAACTTCGGTCATACGATCGGGCATGGCTTAGAAAGAACAGCCGCGTTTGACACCAGTCATGGCGAAGGGGTTGCAATGGGGATGATCATGATCACCCGTCATGCAGAAGCCATCGGATTAACACCAAAAGGTACGACCCAGCAGCTTACAGAAATGGTTGAGAAGTTTCATTTACCGATCACACCAAGTGAAATAGATAAAGAGCAATTATACCAAGCAATCACTCATGATAAAAAAGCCCGTGGGCAACAATTGAAGATTATTCTATTAGAAGCGATCGGACAGGCGAAAATCGTGACGATCCCGACTGAAAAAATCAAAGACTACCTATTATAAGAAAGGAAGGTAACGGATCATGCGTTATATTACAGCAGGCGAATCACATGGACCAGAGTTGACCGCCATTATCGAAGGGTTACCGGCAGGATTGCCATTAACAGCAGAAGACATTAATTTTGAATTAGCGAGACGACAAACCGGCTATGGTCGCGGGGGACGGATGCTGATTGAAAAAGACCAAGTCCGTATCACTTCGGGTATCCGTCATGGAAAAACACTAGGCTCTCCTGTAACTTTAGTGGTTGAGAATAAAGATTGGAAAAACTGGACCAAGGTCATGGCGATCGAAGAGGTACCAGAAAAAGACCGCAAACTACGACGAGTGGCACGACCAAGACCTGGTCATGCTGACTTAGTCGGCGGCATGAAATACCATCATCAAGATTTACGAAACGTTTTAGAACGCTCATCTGCTCGTGAAACGACCATGCGGGTAGCCATCGGAGCAATCGCGAAGAAAATTTTAAAGGAGCTTGGCATCGATGTGGCGGGTCATGTAACAATGTTAGGCGGCATCAAAGCGGAAATTCCTGAAGGGTTGACCGTCAAAGAAATCGCAGAACGCTCTGAAGCTTCAGAAGTAAGGGTGTTAGATCCGTCAGTCGAAGAAGAAATCAAGCAGCTGATCGATCAAACGAAGAAAAATGGCGATACGATCGGCGGTGTAGTGGAAGTACTTGTTGGCGGCGTTCCTGCTGGTTTAGGCAGTTACGTGCAATGGGACAAAAAACTTGATGCGAAAATCGCCCAAGCCGTGGTCAGCATCAATGCCTTTAAAGGTGCTGAGTTCGGCGTTGGCTTTGAGGCTGGTGTTTTGCCAGGCTCCAAAGTCATGGATGAGATTTTATGGGACGAACAACGAGGCTATACCCGTCGCAGCAACAACCTTGGTGGGTTTGAAGGCGGCATGACGAACGGTGAACCAATCGTGGTTCGTGGTGTTATGAAGCCGATCCCGACCTTGTACAAGCCGTTGCAAAGTGTGGATATCGACAGCAAAGAACCGTATAAAGCAAGCGTCGAACGCTCAGATAGCACCGCTGTACCAGCAGCCAGTGTTGTTTGTGAGAGTGTGGTGGCGACAGTGGTGGCCAATGAACTATTAGAAAAGTTCCCAAGTGATTCATTCGCAGAATTGACCGCATCTGTTCAGGCGTATCGAGAATACTTGTTAACCTACTGATTAAAGAACCAGCAAAAATTCCAGTAGAAATGAGGATTCTTTTCATGAACCAAAATATCTTTGTCGCCGGTCTAGGATTGATCGGCGCTTCCTTAGCAAAATGTATCAAAAAGGCACATCCGCAAGTGCATTTGATGGGCTGGGATTGTCAGGAAACCAATGAGATCGCATTAGCAACAAGTTTAGTAGACGAAGTGCCCCCTTCATTTTCAGAAGGTGCTGTCCGTGCCGACGTGATTTTATTGGCATTGCCGGTAGAGATCACCAAAAAATATCTTGCCGAACTGGGGGTACTTTCATTAAAGCCTTCGGTGCTAGTAACAGACACCGGCAGTACCAAAGCGGAAATCACCCAATTCGCCGAGTCCTTTTCCTTTGATTTTATTGGGGGCCATCCGATGGCTGGCTCTCATAAATCAGGGATCACAGCAGCCGATGAGAACCTTTTCGAGAATGCTTACTATATCTTCACACCGACGAAAAGTCAGCGGATGGAAGAGCTGCAAGAGCTTTTTCGCGGCACCAGAGCCAAATATGTGGCGCTTGCGCCAAAAGAGCATGATCAAATCACAGGGATGTTGAGCCATTTGCCCCATATTATTGCTTCTGGATTAGTCAATCAGGCAGACGCTTTCAACCAAGCCCACCCCAGAGCGCAACAACTTGCAGCAGGCGGTTTTCGCGATATCACTCGCATCGCTTCTTCAGATCCTCGCATGTGGACCGATATCTTATTGAGTAATCGACAGGAACTACTGCAGCTGATCGATGAGTGGCAAAAACAAATGACGACCATGGCTCACTGGTTGCAGGAAAAAGACGAACGGGCGATCTTTCGGTTCTTTGAATCCGCGAAGGAAACACGGGATCAATTGCCTGTTCATCAAAATGGCGCGATCCCGGCATTCTATGATCTATTCATCGATGTACCGGATCATCCCGGTGTTGTCGCTGAAGTGACGGGGCTATTGAGCGAACATCAGCTCTCTTTGATCAACTTAAAAATTCTTGAAACTCGAGAAGATATCATTGGTGTTTTACAGATTTCATTCAAAACGCAAAATGATTTGCTGCAAGCAGAGCAGCTGATCCAAAACAAGACGACCTATTCGTGTCGAAAAAAATAGGAGGCTGGGATGAAACTAAAAAAAGCAACACATTTAAAAGGGACGATAGCGGTCCCTGCTGACAAATCGATCTCACATCGCAGTATCATGTTCGGGGCGTTAGCTGAAGGAACAACGACTGTCCGAAATTTCTTACGTGGAGAAGACTGCTATAGCACCCTTCATGCATTTCAATCATTAGGGGTTCCGATCCATGATGACGGTCAGACGATCACGATTGAAGGACAGGGCTTTAATGGTCTTAAGCCTGCTGACGAACCAATCGATATCGGTAATTCTGGCACAACGATTCGTCTAATGATGGGGATTTTGGCTGGACAGCCATTTACAACTACCTTATTCGGTGATGACTCATTGAATAGACGACCAATGAATCGCGTGATGCTGCCATTAAGAGAAATGGGTGCCAATGTGAGAGGGCATGAACAGACGGAGTTCCCACCGATCACCATCAATGGCACGGCTTCATTACATCCCATCAATTATCAGATGCCCGTAGCAAGTGCTCAAGTAAAATCAGCGCTGATTTTTGCGGCACTACAAGCACAAGGTACATCTACGATCATTGAAAAAGAAACAAGCCGCAACCACACCGAAGAAATGATCCGTCAATTCGGTGGTGTCATCACAACACAAGGCAAAACGATCACTGTGACGGGACCTCAAACACTCCAAGGACAAGAAGTAGTTGTTCCCGGTGATATTTCCTCCGCTGCCTTTTTCTTAACAGCCGGCGCGATTATGCCAGAAAGTGAGATCGTTTTAAAAAATGTCGGGATCAACCCCACTCGTACAGGAATTCTTGACGTACTAGAGGAGATGGGTGCTTCGATTGCTTTTTCTAATCAAGACGATCAGAATCAATCAGCTGACCTTACCGTTCAAAGTTCTACCTTGCAGGCAGTAACCATCGCTGGCGATATTATCCCACGCTTGATCGATGAATTGCCGATCATTGCGTTGTTAGCCACGCAGGCGCATGGCAAAACGGTGATCAAAGATGCGGAAGAACTAAAAGTAAAAGAAACCAACCGAATCGATGCAACTGCCGAAGAGTTGACAAAACTAGGAGCGGACATCACTCCTACCGAGGACGGGTTGATCATCAACGGTCCAACCCCTTTGCATGGCGGACGTGTGTCAAGTCGGGGGGACCATCGCATCGGCATGATGCTGCAAATTGCCGCCTTATTGACAGATGAAGAGGTAGAATTAGAAAAAGCCGAAGCCGTAGCAGTTTCTTATCCTGATTTTTTTGAGGATGTCGCACGTTTGGCTAAAGGAGGAAACAGCGAGTGAAAAAAGTGATATTAATTGGCTTTATGGGTGCTGGAAAAACCACGATTGGTCGTCTTTTGGCTGAAGAAACGAAACAGTCTCATGTGGATTTTGATGACTTGATCGTTGCTGAGATCGGCATGACCATTCAAGACTTTTTCGATCAACACGGTGAGGAAGCCTTTCGCAAAATCGAAACGGATATTTTAGCTAAAACTTTGGCAAAGGAACAAATTATTTCCACTGGTGGGGGCATCGTATTAAAAGAAGAAAATCGTCAGCTTTTAAAAGAGATGCCGCTCGTCGTGTATTTAAAAACAGATCCCGAGGAACTGATCCATCGCTTAAAGGCGGATACTGGCAGCATTCGTCCCTTAGTCGTCTCAAAATCACCAGAAGAAATATTGGCTGTTTACCGTCCTCGGATCCCTCTTTATGAAGAAACTGCTTCATTGATCGTTGAAACGACGAACAAAACACCAGAAGAAATCGTACAGGAAATTTTGATCAAAGCAGGTGCATAAAATGAAGATTGGTTATTTAGGACCGAAAAGTTCCTTTACGCATTTAGCTGCGCAAGAAGCGTATCCAGAAAATGCCTGTATCCCTTATGGATCGATTCCACTTTGTATTCAAGCGCTAGCTAACGGTGTGATCGATCGTGCGGTCGTTCCGAACGAGAACTCATTAGAAGGGTCCGTTCATGCCACTATTGATACACTGTTTCGTCAAAATCAATTGAGCATCGAACAGGAAATTATTTTACCGATCAATCATCAATTGTTAGTTTCTCAGCAAATAGCAAAAGACAACCGTCCTATCACTAAGATAATTTCTCATCCGCAAGCCTTGGCGCAATGTGCCGACTTCATCGAAGCCCGATTTCCTGGAGCTACTGTTGAGGCGGTTGCTTCCACAACGACTGCAGCAGCCTACGTAGCAAAACATCCAGACGAAGCAGTTGCGGCGATTGCTTCCAAAGAAGCCGCTTTGGCTTATCAGTTAACGATCAAAGAAACCAATATTCAAGATGTTGCCTTTAATCAAACCCGGTTTTGGGTTTTGACGAAGAAAGCAGCAAACACCCAATTACCAGAGCAGACCGTCGAGAAAGCAACGATTTTTGTGACGCTGCCAGCAAATCGCCCGGGAATCTTGCACAAAATCTTAGCAACCTTTGGCTGGCGAGAAATTGATTTAAGCAAAATTGAATCGCGACCGTCAAAAACCACCTTAGGGGAATACTTTTTCGTGATCGATCTGGTGATGGACAAACCGTGGCAACTGATTGTAAATGCCTTTGAAGAGATTCAGTTGTTGGGTGGACACGTCCATCTTCTCGGCGTGTACTCGGTAAATGTTGTTGAGGAAGTGACAAAAAATGACTCAAGTCAAAATAAAAATTAGCCAAGATGAAACACTTTTAGCAACGTTTCATAAAGAGATCCAAACGCAGCACCATCAATGGTACCCAACGATTTTTAAGCCCTTTGATCAGTCAAGATTTGAACAAGCAATCACACAGCAGCTGCAAGAGCCAAGCCACCACTTTTTTATCGCTTGGTTGGCGGAACAGCCTTGTGGCTTTGTGCATCTTCAAGAGGTCCGTTTGCCACAAAATGCGATGATGCATGAACGAAAGTGGCTGGAAATTGCAGCGATCGCTGTTGACCCTCGGTACCAAGGGATGCATATTGGAAAACAATTGTTGGCATTTGCTGAAAACGTTGCGCTGGAAAAAGGCTTCGATGATCTCTCACTAAACTTTTGGTCGGCAAATCAAGTGAAATCATTTTATGAGCAAGCAGGATTTGTGAGCACACGACAAGGAGCATCAAAGCATCTAAGGTAGAAAAATGAAGAAATTTCCTAGAAAAAGGTTAAAATTTCAGAAAATAGCTTTCTTTCTATAAGGTCTAGGGTATCCTTATAGACAGAGAGCTATTTTTTAGTTGGAGGATCAGAAGCAATGAGCAGGATGGAAAAAAATAAAAAACTGCATGAACGGCTAGAAAAGGAATCCAGTCAGGCAGCCAAAGAAAGTATCTTTGCCCGCCGAGAAGCCAAAAGAAGAAACCAGCGCATCAGACCGAGTGATTCTACTTCGTCTGCTGATGAGCCAGTAAGAGACATTTTGTCTCAAAACATCGAGCATCCTAGGGCAAGCGACCCTCGTGCGGCTCAAAGTTCCCGAAAACAGTCACAAGTAGGAATAAAAAAATCTGAGGGACGAAAAAGCGCAATCCCCCCGCTATCTGCTCAGAGACCTGCGATGCATCAAGGTCAGGAACAAAGCAAACAAAAACCGCAAAAGCTTAAGAAGAGCAAGCAACCCAAACAAAAGAAAAAGCGGAAGCACCCAGTTCTGCGTATTGTGGTTCGGGTACTATTGGTGCTTTTTGCCTATTCATTAATTGCTTTTCTTGTCGGTCAGCAAGTCGCAAGAAGTGACGCTGCTTTTGCTACGACTGATGAAGAGACCTTTAATGGTACGGCCGCTGCTAATGGTGCTCGTAATATATTGCTCATTGGTAGTGATAGTCGTGAAGGAGAAGCTGGACGCGCAGACACTATTATGGTTTTGCAATTAGATGGTCCCAGTAAGCAACCGAAGCTGCTTTCCTTTATGCGGGATACTTTAGTTACGATTCCCGGTTATGGCGAAAACAAGATCAATGCGGCGTATGCCTTTGGTGGTGCTGATTTAGTCAGACAAACGTTAGCGGAAAACTTCGGGCTAGAAACCAACTATTATGCAAAAGTTGACTTTCGTTCCTTTGAAAAAGTGATCGACACACTGTTTCCCTCAGGTGTTGCTATCAACGCGGAAAAAGATATGAGTAAAAATCTTGAAGTTGCCATCAAACAAGGGCAACAACAAATGAATGGGCTTGAGCTGTTGCAATACGCACGCTTTCGGATGGACGAAGAAGGTGACTTCGGTCGTGTAAGACGACAGCAGCAAGTAATGGATGCGATCTTTAGCGAAATGAAAAATCCTTTAGCTATTTTAAAATTGCCTTATGCAGCAGGAAAAGTCTTAGGCTATGCTTCCACCAACCTGCCAATGTCTTTCCTATTAAAAAATACCTTCTCGATTGCTCGAGGGGCGGGAGGAGTCGACAGCTTGACTGTCCCAGTCGCTGACTCTTGGCAATACGGTTCAAGTGCGAGTGCTGGAAGTGTGTTAGTCGTCAATCTTGAAACCAATCAACAAGCGATCAGGAATTTTCTTAATGAGTAAGCAGAATGAAAAGTTCTGAAAACCATTTGAAAGTAAGTAAATTTATGCTATATTATTAATGACGTTTGAAATTTGTTGAAACGAGGAAAAAGAATGAAATTAGCCGTTGTTACTGACAGTACAGCTTATCTGCCGGAACGGATCAAAAACCATGAAGATTTGTTTATCATACCGATTCCTGTTATTTTAGATGGAAAAGTCTACAATGAGGGTATCGACATTGAAGCTGATGAGTATTACGCTTTGCTGAAAAACAGCAAAGAATTCCCAACCACTTCTCAACCGGTATTAGGAGAAGTGTTAGCCTTATATGAGTCATTGAAAGATCGCGGTTACGACACGATCATTAGTATCCACTTATCAAGCGGTATCTCTGGATTTATCGGAACGCTGTATGGAATCACCGATGAAATCGAAGGTGTTCAAATCATTCCTTACGATTCGAAAATCACAAGTATGCCGATGGGTCACATGGTAGAAACCGCTCTTGATCTATCAAGTCAAGGCAAAACCGTCGAAGAGATCATTTCCCATCTGGACACTATCAGAGACAATACCTATGCCTATTTGATCGTGGACGACTTGAATAACTTGGTTCGCGGCGGTCGCTTAACCAATGGGGCAGCCTTGATTGGCGGATTATTAAAAATCAAACCGATCTTGACCTTTGATCAAGGAAAAATTGTGCTTTACGAGCGCATTCGTTCCAGTAAAAAAGCATTCAATCGCGCAGAAGATATCATTGGTCAACGGGAGCAAGAAATCGCATTGCCTGTTAAATTTTATGTAATCCACGCCAACAATTTAGAAGTAGCGAAAGAAGAAAAAGCGAAGCTACAAGCGAAATACCCAAATGCAGAAATTGAGATTGGTCACTTCGGACCAGTTATCGGCACGCATTTAGGAGAAAAAGCTATTGGGATCGCTATTTCAGCGCAATAATTTTTTTTTTTCTATGTTTATCACGCCATTATCTTTTCAAGACGATGTATGTAAGAACCAGTTAGACGTTTGTCTAGCTGGTTCTTTTTTCTGCTTTTTTGAGATTCGCTTGTAAAAAATCACACAAACTCGTACAATAGGATCAAAATGAAGGACTGACAAAGGAGGAATTGCTATGAAGTGTTCCTTAAGAAGGTGGCAAATGAGCGATGCGCAAGATTTAGCCCATGCGTTAAATAATCAAACCATCCACGATTATTTACGAGATGGGTTGCCATTCCCCTATACGGTCGCAGATGCACAAGCCTATATTCGATCTGTGGAGGAAGCAGAATTTGCCTTTGCGATCACTGTGGATGACCGAGCAGTCGGCAGTATCCGTGCTGTTCGCAAAGAAAATATCCATTATAGAACGGCTGAGATTGGCTACTCTATTGCACAAGAGTATTGGGGAAAAGGATTGATGACGCAAGCCGTTCAGCAACTATGTGACTATGTATTTACTACATCAACTATCGTTCGTATTTCTGCTGAATCTTTTGCGAAGAATCATTCCTCTTGTCGTGTGTTGGAAAAGGCAGGTTTTACGTTAGAAGGCGTTTTGCGAAAGCATGCGGAGAAAAACCAGCAGCTGTTCGACATGAAGCTCTATGCGTTGATTCGTCAAGAGAAAGAGGGGCAAGATGACCACAATCAAAAAGGAGAAACCTATGAATGAACTGCAAAAATTACCAAATGTAGGTCAGGTTTTAGCGGATCACCTGGTTCGTATCGGCATCAATACCCCTGAACAACTACGCACAAAAACGGCCGAAGAGGTTTTTCTAGCTATCCGCCACCAATGCGATGCGGGCGCTTGCTTGCATATGCTCTACGGCATTGAAGGGGCGATCCAAGGCATTCCTAAAGCGCAGCTTATATATCAGAGAAAACAAGCGTTGCGCCTTTTTTTCAATCAATTGAGTTAGTGAAGTAATGTGTCATAAAAAAGCACTTTTTAAGAGCGTTTGTTTTTAGATGCTTCTTATCAAGTGCTTTTTCTATAAACATCTGTCCCTAGCTACTAGAAAAGACCTTTTGCTTGTTCCAAACCAGCTTCCTCATTATACTTATTCTATCTAGTAAATTACTAATTTACTAAACAAGGAGTGAGAATAATGAAAATACCAGAAAACTTGAAACATAAGCCCGTCATTAAAGTGGAAGACTATGATACTGTTGACGGAAAAAATGCGTTACACACAGATGCAAAAGGCCTTTCCCTCGGATTAGCACAATGAAATGATCGCGGAAAAGTCGATATCTCAGGCAAGGTTTGGCGCCATACAGGTGAAAAATGGTCTCGTCAGTCAGAAGAACTACCCCTCACTAGAATCTTAGATCTAGCAATCTTAGTGGCGCAATCTAGTTTGTATTTTCAAGAGGCCTATCGCCATGAAAAGTTTTACGATCCTGAAAATCCGTTGATCGAGATCATTGGCCTGCAAGGAAATCGTATGACCGTTGAAGTAGACACCGAAAATCCTAAAATCGATGAAGACATTCTGCTTTTTTATGATTCCTTGCAAAAAGATGGCGAGCTATACGGCGAACGCTTCAAAATCCTAAAGCGGCTTTTAGATGAGCTAGGTTATTAAGAAAAGGAGCAGATTGCCATGACACAAAATCAACCGTCTTTTGTCGTAACGAAAGGACGCGCTTTTAGCAAATTAGAACAAACCATGATTTGGAAAAAACCACAAAGTCATCAGACCAGTGCTGAAGAACTACGAATTGCTTCAGAGATCGCGTTGAATTGGGCGGATCCAGAGATGAAGATCTTCAATGTGTTGCTGGAAGGCGATGCTGGGTCGGGTAAGACTCAGTTGGCAAAGGCACTTTCTGCCGACTTGCAACTGCCCTACACCAAAATCACCTGCTTTGCGGATATGGATAAGTCAGATGTATTTGGTGCTTTATTACCAGTGATCAACACCGACCAAGAAGAGGACAAGGACTTGCTGGATGCGATTTATCAAAGTGATTGTTTTGAAGATGTCTTGGCATTGATCCAGCGGCATTTTTCCTTGACTCGTGAGCGGGCACGGGCGAAATTTGCGGAACTGATCGAACGGATTGAAACCAGTGATCAGCAACCGACGATTCAATACAAATTTTATCCCTCCGAAATCGTACGGGCGCTGGAAAAAGGCTATTTGCTTGAGATTCAAGAACCAACGGTCATTCGTGATGCTTCGGTACTAGTGGCACTAAACTCGGCCCTTGAACAAAACGGGATGCTGAATATCCCGACTGGTTTTGTTCGACGACACCCTGACTGTGTGGTGATCATCACAACGAATCGGAATTACCAAGGCAACCGCCCCTTGAACGAATCCTTGCGAGATCGGATGCAGCATGCTGAAAAAATGGATTTACCTGAGCTAGCAGTCATGGTGCAGCGAGGCATTGCCAAAACCAGTTATCCGGACAAAACGACTGCAGAGAAAATGGCTGAAATCATCCGCTTACTAAACGTGACCGCCAAAGCCAACGCTATCAAAGGGGTGGCGGGCATGCGTTCCTATTTTTATTGGTTAAATGCAGTCAAACAAGGACAAGATCCCTTTACAGCAATTGATAGCAAAGTGCTCTACAAAATCACTACCGATCCAAATGAGCTTTCTCTGTTACAACAGGCGTTAGAAGCTTCAGGATTATTGGCGCAATTGCGGCTTTTGTTTTCTGGACAACCGCTAAATGCCTTTAAAGAACAAATCAAAGGACGCAGAATCAGCAGCGAAGAGGCTGACCAACGCAATGTAGTGGAAGAAGGCACGCCCGTCTTAAAAAATGAGCAAGTCCTTGAGACCGCCAATCAAGAAACTGAGGCGGAAACGATGGAAGCCAGTGATTCTGACAAACAAGAAGCGAAAAGCGCAGCAACTGAGGCGACGTTTTCAGAAGAACTAGAACGCAATAGTCATGATGGCCAAGCAAAAGCTGGGAGTGAGACACAAGAGGCAGCTCCTGCTTCTCATTCTTTGTCGATCGAAGCGTATGAAGCCCAGGAGAAAGAAAAGAAAACCACGGCATCAAAGGCAGCACGACAAGCATTGAAAGAATCGATCCATGCCAAAGAAGGGCTGATCGTTCATCGACCACCCGTCGATTTAGAAAAAGCGACTGAGGCCCAACAGCGTTTGCAACCGTTGCTGCCGATCGTAGAGTCATTGATCAAGCAAACCCAAGAAGTATTGGAAAACGAACAAGCTTCGGCATACAGTAAAGGTAAGTACAGTGGTACACGCTTTGATGCCAGCAAGGTTGCGTATCAGGATTTTCGGACCTTTGACAAGAAGAATCCACCTCACGAACAGCCTTCCTTAGCTCTTGCTTTGCGCATCGATGAATCAGGTTCGATGATTCGAGAAGATCGGATATTGTATGCCCAACAGGCGGTCTTAGCGGTGAATGCTTTTGCCGAACGTTTATCTTTGCCATTGATGATCTATGGCGATACAGCGGACGTGACCGCTCGTGAAAAAACCTCGCTTTTTGCATACAAAGAATTTAATGAAGGCTTTGAATTTGTGCCAGAGAAACTCATGACAATGAAGCCTCGGCAAAATAACCGTGATGGAGCTGTCTTGCGCGTGCTAGCTGAAAAGCTCGCTCATCAGCCGGCAACCACTAAATTACTCTTGAATATCAGTGATGGCCAGCCAAAAGCTCTTCCTGATTATACAGGGGGAAAAGCCAAAGAAGATATTCAGCAGGTGATCGCTGACTATGAACGACAAGGGGTGCTGTTTCTTGCAGCTGCTATTGGGCAAGACAAAGAGGTGATCAAAGCGATTTATGGGGAAGAACGCTTTATTGATCTTTCCAATCTAACAGAATTTCCGCAGCGTTTGTTGCAGCTACTAACAAGGTATTTGTAAACGTCGATAGCGAAAGGGAAAAGAGTGTGGACTGCATGCCGCACTCTTTTTTTTGATCATAATTATATTATGTAAACAAGATGATATTTGTCTAAATTTGGATAGTTCTGTAAAATAGACGCCAAAAGGAGGGATATCATGAACAAATGGCGGTACTTCTACTATCCTTGCCAATTCGGCTGGCACGCAGCACTTCGTAGGCGCAATTTGCTGATGAGTGGTGTGTTGGCGATTCTTTTACTGATCATCGCCATCTTTGCAGAGCATTGGTTAGTGTTTTTTCATCAATGGCTACAATATGAAACAAATAGCAGTGAGAATCAGATGGATCTCACGTATGCCAGTTGGCTTTTCTTTTTGCAGTTGCTACGCTTCGTACTAGGCGTTCTAACTGTAGGCTTGATCGCCGCCTTTTTATGGCACTGCAATCACATGTATCGTTTTCATTTGATGGGGGAGGAGCAGCAATCTCTGAGTATTCGGTTGTTGTTAGGACAGTCTCCGTTGTTGGTCACCTTTGAAGAGCTTTTCTTTGTAGGTATTCAAAGCATTGTTATTAGTTTGGTAGGGCTTGTCAGCGGTCTGTGGCTTAGTCAAAAAGCACTGCAGGATTTTTTCCATTTCTTTCATCTTCCCGCAGGCTTTACTTTTGAATTTCCCTTTAAAGGTCTATTAATCGCTCAACTTGGTGTGCTCTTGTTGCTTTTTTTGTTACGATTCCGCGGTACAAAGAGGACGGTTGAAGAGATTCTCGTTAACGGATGCCCGAATGGGTGAGGGGATGATAGGCTGCTTTTATTTCCCTCTTCCAAAATGCGAACATATGTTTTATAATAGGTGAAACAAGACAAAGGTCGTGAATTTGTGAAGACATCCTTAACTTTAGAAATGGAAGAGGCACTTTATTATTATTGTCGGGAAAACAGTGATATTGTGGTAGAAGAGGTAGTCATGCCAGATGATCACGGCATCGTGGATACTTTGAGTTGTCGCTTGACGGCTGAAAATACCTTTGAATGGCGTTGCTACGAACTCAAAGTTAGTTTGGCAGATTTCCGCTCAAAAGCAAAACTATCCTTTATTGGGAATTATAATTATTTTGTCTTACCTAAGGCATTGTATGAGAAAGTCAAAGATCAGATTGGACCTACAATTGGTGTTCTGGTCTATCATGCATTTCTTGAAAAAGAAACGGGCAGCAAAGGGTATTTCAGTGTCGAAAAGAAGCCCCAACGGCAAGAGCTGCAGGTTCCAGAAAATGCCTTATTGTTTCGGTTGATTTCGGCACAAGCGCGAGAAGTCGGCAAAGCAAAACAGACTGCTCGAGGATTGCGGGTATTTTCAACAGAACGTTTGTACCAAGAACTGAAGAAACGTCAGCCTGAGTATGACTTGTTCGGTGGTGGAGTCAATTACTATGATCGATTTATTGAAGATACTCAGCTGCAAGCGATCGAAGCCTTGAAAGAAGAATTGGCCGCTACGAGAGCAGCCTATGAAGCGCTGGAAAAACGTTTTTTATCAGGCGAGTAAGAAGGAGAGAAGAAGATGTACTTCCCGTATATTCGTGGAAAACAATTTGATTTATTGGCGTTGAAAGCACTGTTGGAACAAGATTGTTTGTCAGACGCGATCCAGCCGATCATTGAACCAGTCAAGCAATCAAAAACGTTTTGGACGACCATTGACCTGTTTCAAAGGAAGCAGCATCCTTTTTATCTGGTTCGCAATCCACAGGCGGGGGCTTTTCTGACGGCAGAGGGGTTAGCAGAGTTGCAAAATGTTACTGCCCCTAAAGCAATGATCGTAGATCGCCCCATTGAGACAGTGGAAGAAAAGCCTGATCTTTGGATCATTCATCAAGCGGACCAAGCACTCGCTAGTGATTGGCGGGAAAATACGCTGCCGGTACTGGTAAGCAAAGAGTTTCGTTTGTTAAATAAAATCAACGGCCCGAAACTACTGATGGAAGATCCGTTTACCCGTTTACCTAAAAATAGTTTTTATACAGAATGTCCAGACGAAGGATTTTCAAAAACCCATCATCTTTATCATAAATTGGGCTATGCGGGATTTAGTGATTTTTCTGTCGATAGCAAAATTTATTATGAGCACAGTTATCCCTCAAAACGGTTGGTTTTGCATTGGATCTATCCGACAGCAGAGCAAGACTTGCGAATCGTTCACTTATTTTCTGAGGAAGAATTACCAAGTCAGAAAGAAAAGTTTTTTGAAGTCATGGAAGCTTTGTTGCAGCATGAGGAAGAGTATCCTACACAAACAGCTGGGCTGCAGCTATTAGTTGCTGCTTATCAGCAAGGGGCGTTTCCAGGTATGGGCGTTATTCGGAAAGCTGCCGTTATGAATCACTTGGAACTCGTCAGTCGTCTTATTTAGTCGCTATACGCATACGATTGTAGGCTCTAACAAAATACTGCCATTTATTGTACAAAACACCTTGATTGCACCCATTGTTTTCAGGATAGTGATAAAATCAGGGAAAAGGAGTTGGCGCTCGTGGGAACAAAAGATAGAGAATATTATCGAAATGAAGGAAAAGAATTTGAAAAAAATAAGAAAAACCTGCTTATTCAACGTTTAAATCAACTAATCGTTGTCTTGGTCATTTTGATCATTGTCTTTTCGGCGATCCTGTATTACATAGTTTGAAACTTTTGTTGCTGTCATTGCTTTATTGGCAGCAATAAAACGAAACTTGTACTTAGATGACTGTGCACCCTTGATTAGGACTCGCTATGGGAATCTGATTCGTTTAGGTGAAAACTGAACGCAACGAAATGTTTCTTGTTTATCGTTGCTGGTTTGCCTGTGATCAAGATTCCCATTAGGCTATTAGTTAGCACAAATTTGCTGGGTTAAGTGCGAATCATTACTGATAAGATCGTGAACAACGATACTTGACTGATTCATTGAGTTTGGCCAGCAGCTGCAAACCAAAGCTTGAATTTAAAGAATCAAGGATCAACAAAATTAAATACAGATAAAGGTACAGATATAATTTGCCAGTTGATTTTCTTATCAGTTGTAGAACTCAGTTGTAGAACAAACAAAATCTAAAACTATCGCTCAAATGACCATTTTTTTGGATTATGCTGCCAATTAGGTGAATTTGAAGGAAATAATCCTAAATAAGAGGGAGGAGAGCCGTAAAATTACCAGCCAAATACGGTGTTCGAAAAATTTTATATTTTAGTTTACATAATATATATTATACAAAGTTGTTTAGAATAGGCGAATGTTAAGATTAAGCGCAACTATACATTACTTTTATATAAATATAGTTCGTCTTTTGCTCTTTTAAACCCTGTCGGTAAACTTAAATTGATACGATTGTTCGACAAAAACATTTTATAACAAATGAAATAATCTCTTGAAAATATCATGTAATTCTCGCGTATTCTAGTTTAAACTTTTGAGCTGGTGTTTTCCAATTTAGAATTTTTCTTGGTCTAGTATTTAAGTTTTCTACAGCGTCATCGACGATACGTTGCGAGACATTCTTAAAATTAAACGGTTTAGGGAAATATTCTCTAAGTAATCCATTATGATTTTCGTTAGAACCACGTTCATGAGGTGCATACGGATTTGCATAGTAAATTTTGCACCCGAAGGTGTCTTCAATAAGACCGACTTGAAATTGATTTACAAATTCAGTTCCTCGATCACAAGTAATAGATTTTACCCCTTGAGGATACATTTCTATTAGTTTTTTAATCGCTGCCATCATAGCGCGGCCTGTTTTATTAGGGAGTTTAATTGCTACGTATTGTCGTGTCTTTCTTTCGATAAAAGTTGCTAGACAGGTTGATATGCCTCGTTTTGAAACTACTGTATCAGCTTCCCAATGACCAAATTCTGTACGAAGCTGAACAGCTTCTGGGCGCAAATCAATGGTTCTATTTTCAAAGAAAGCTCGATCAATGCGAATCTTCGATCCAGATGACTTTACTTTATATCTTTTTCCATGTCTCCTAAGCTTTTTGATGTTGAAATCAATGGTTTTTGAGTAAATCCAGTTATAGATCGTGGATGTACATACCTTTACGCTTTTAATGGAATGTGCAATTTGTTCTGGAGAATATTTTAGATTCAGATATTTTAAAATAGTTTTGGTATTGTGAATCGTGGCTTTTTTAGTAACTCCACAGTTTTTTTTCCGCAATTTAGCGATATTTTGTGCACTTGAAGCTTGATAAGGCAACCGTGCGATACTGTTGGCTTTTCTAGCTTCAGTCCCCCGTTGAATCTCCCGAGTGATTGTTGAACGATGGCGATCTATCTACGTGCTATTTCAGCTGGTCGTAATCCTTCGTCAAGATAGGCTTCAATTTTTCCACGCTCTTCAGCGGTTAAATGTTTATATACCATGTATCAAACTAGCTCCCTTGCTCTATTAATTACTACGGCAACGAATGATTTGACAATGAACCTTCACAGATATGAGATCCGCTTCCAACTAGGAGCTAACTTAAGACAAGTCAGCTCAGCCGATACAAGGCTATCATATCTGTGTTCATAATCAAATCGTACTCCCTGCAGTATGCAGGCAAATCGTATCATATTAAATAACGAGCATCAATATAAGTTTGTGGAGGTTTGTTGCGCTTTATTTTACTATTCAGGAGTTGTTTAGAATAAAATGCAGCTAATTTTTGTTTACTAAAGGATGTATTTTTGCTCATTTTGCCCTCCTTTCCTATGATATAATGAAGAAACAGGAGGGTTTTTAAATGAGTAACCATGAAAATGAAAGTTTGAAATTATTTGTTGCGGGAATTTTAATGACCATTGGCTATTTTGTTTTTGATTGGCACTTTGCTCCCATATTGTATGTTGGACTCGTAATCAGCGTTTTAGGTTTATTTTCTGCAATTTATCCAATAGTTAGCGAACGCAAACGTTTTGCTTCAGCGCAGTTAGATACTATCGATAAAATGTCTGGAAAGGAATTTGAGCAATACACTGCATTTTTGTTAAGAAAACTTGAATTTAACGGGATTAGCATGACCAAAGCATTTGGTGATCAAGGAATTGACGTGATCGCCTCTAAAAATGGGTGCAAGCATGGTATTCAGTGCAAACGTTGGAAAAATAAAGTTGGTAACAAAGCAGTTCAAGAAGTTTACGCAGGGATTGGTTATTATTCGTTAGATAAAGCGATTGTACTGACAAATAGTTATTTTACTGAATCGGCAAAACAATTAGCAGCAAAATTGGATGTTGAGCTTTGGGACCGTTCTAAATTGATCAAAATGATTGAAACTGTGCATACAAACGATAAGAACTAATTTTCTATAGGAATATTTAAAACCTACATACACCATCAAAGGCGATAAGAACATAAAATAAGTTTAGGGATACATAGATCTGCTTTACTATAAGCTAACAATTATTAAGGAGAATAAAAATGAAAATAAAGAAGCAATTAAAGCTAGTCTTTTTACCAAAAATCTGGGCGTCACTCCTCTACTTGCTTTTCGTGTTCATAGCCCTCTTCCTCTACTTATCAAAGTACTTGGACATTTCTTTCTTTACTTCGATGTATCCTGACTTTTATCTTCATATCTCCAATTTTTCGATTAGTTTGATTATTGGCTTACTGGGGTACTTTTGGCTTCTCGTAGGTGCGCCATTTAAAGCCGTCACACTATTGACCCTGCTCTTACTCATTGCCAATCTATTGAGCGAGACTATCTTTGGCTTCATGAACACCCCTGATCGAATCGATTTACTTTTTGGGATTGCAGGAACACTCGTCGCATATTTTACTTTGGCAATGATCAAAAGACACGGTTTAGTCAAGAATCAATCGGTTTGATTCAAACAGTCGTGACTTCTCCTTATATGATCCTTTTGCTACTTAGGTCCAACCCATTTTTGGGGAAAAGAAACATCTTGCTGCAGTGATTTAGCCGAAAAAAGCACTCAATAAAGGGAGTGCTTTTTTTCGTTTCCATTGGAGATACTTTCGTATGGCTAGTCACTTGGTAGCCAATACAATGGACTTAGCTGTAGATTTTCCCAATACGGGTTGTGAAACCCTATCAAATAGTGCATAGCTAAATACCCAAAAATCATAAAGCCAAATGACAAAGTCACGATCCGTCCCCACCGTGGTATTTCTTTGATAAATAGACCTAGCATACCTATCAATAAGGGGAACGAATAATTAAACAGTAAATCACTTCTAATATTTTGGTTCCGAGGATCCTTCATTATTTTGTCATTTAAGCCCCAACTTATGCCGATGATCACAAACATAAGCGCCAGAATAGTCAATCGTTTGCGATCAAAAAGCCACTGTTCTTTATCTTTCCTACTTGCAAAGTAGATCGTAAGCAGGACCACAATTAATCCAGACATACTATTCTCCTTTTTCGCCAGCTATTTTCTAAAACGTTCATGATTCCTTTAGGATAAATTATAACATATATAGTATAAAAAAACGATACCCGCCACTATCCTCTTGTTTGATGCACTTTTTAGATGTTTCATAGAAGAATCAGAAATTTAAAAATCTGTTCGCTTTACAAAAGAGAACGTATGTTTGTATTATATAGATAAGAGGTGATTGCTATGGGTATGCTGCAACCATATGAAGATCGGAAAAAGCTAAAGTGGCAAGGATTCTTTTTATCTGAGCATACAACTGAAATTGAAGAAGAGCCGACACGCACGTTTGATTGTCCGCCTAAGCCGTCACTCACAACGGAAGAAATCAATCAATGCTTATTCGAAGCGATGAAAAAGAACGTAACTGTGGCGATCCAACGAGAAGAAGTCAATGAAGAAGGCGGCTATCCCCCAGATATTGTCGGAAAAATCAGCGGATACGACACATTGGGCATTTATTTGACGGGAGAAACCATAGAAAAAATCCATTATGATGAGATTCGTCATGTTGCTTTTTATGAAGAGAAAAAATGGTTTGATCTCAACGAATGATCCGCTTTTTACTACTTACTAAAGGAGGAATACCTGATGCAAACACAAAAAGGCGCTGTCTCAAAAATAAGGATCGTCTCCTTTGCCCCCTCCCCTTTGGTCCGCTTTACACTAGGCACCACCAACTGTTTGATTGCGAAGCACAGTTTGAATTTTTTAGGGGATGTTGATGAGGGCATGTTTCTAACTGTGGGTGGCTATTGGAATAAGCGCCACCAATTCGTGGTGCAAAAGTATACGGTGTACGGCAAAACAAAAATCATGTTGGATATCGATGCCTATCGACAAAAAACAGTAAAGGCGGGTTCACTATGAGAGCAAGAGACCTCTTGACAGCACTGACAACGTCGTCGAGTGCAGCAGATTACCAAGGAATTTATTTAACTTACAAAGAAAACCTGATTCCTTTTACGACGATCGCACAAGATAGTCATAACCAATTGATTTTATTTTTCGAACCCAAAAAGCCTGCTCTGACTCTGAAAGAATTATATACACAGCTAATGCTGCATAAGAATTTGGACTTGCTCTATTGGGATGGCGAGTCACGACAAAAGGTATTGGGGTTTCGTGAACAAGAAGAAAAAATCATCCTTTAGTCCCCTCGCCTATTTTGGCACACAACAAACGTTGAAAATCTCGGCAAAAAGAAAAAAATGAAGTATACTTTGTGTAAAGACTAAAGGAGTTTATCATGAAAAATCAAAAGATTACCCAAATGAGTTTTGCGAAAGTCTATCCTCTGTATATTGCCAAAGCAGAACGGAAAAATCGGACAAAAGAAGAAGTAGATCAGATTATTAGCTGGCTGACTGGGTATGACCAAGAAACACTCCAACAGATGGCTGATGATGTTTCTTTTGAACGCTTTTTTAAGCAAGCCCCTCAGCTCAATCCTGCACGAAAACAGATTACTGGTGTGATTTGCGGGATTCGGGTAGAAGAGATCGAAGAGCCAATAGTTCAAGAAATTCGTTACCTAGATAAACTGATCGATGAATTGGCGAAAGGAAAAGCCATGACGAAAATTCTGCGCTCTGCTGAATGAGGCGTTTTTTTCGAGTTGCTATTTAAGAATCAACGCTTTATACTAGAAATACCTTGGCAGGGGCAAATCATTGCTCAAAACACAGTGGGACAACCCCCACTGTGTTTTTTTATCCTGCCTTTCTGGACGACAGCTTGTAACCAGGCAGGCGATCTTAGTTTAGTTCAACCACTTAGCATGTAGTGCCCTTTGGAATTGGCCGCCTTTTCGTGAAAACACAAGAACGTTGGCTGCGGCTCTCCTCTTCTTTACTCAACAAGGCGCTCTTGACACGTACAAAAAAGCACTCCTCTTATAGAAAGGAGTGCTAACTATTACTTTTTCATTTCTTTGATCTGTTCTTTTCGTTTCAAATACGCCAGCTCTTTTTCCATTTTGCGATAGCGAGCGAAGGCTGCTTCTGAAAGCTCACCGGCAGCAATAGCTGCTTTTACCGCACATTTCGGTTCTGTTTCATGCTGACAGTCTCTGAAGAAACAACCTTCAGCATATTGACTGATCGCTTCAAAGGATTGCTCCATCGAAGCTGACCGAACGGTACTGATGCCAACTTCCCGCATGCCAGGAGTATCGATGATCATTGCGCCAGAGGGCAGTGTGAACAACTGGCGACTCGTCGTCGTGTGTCGTCCTCGACTATCCTCTCGTATGTCATTGGTTTTTTGAACGGCTTGTTCCATGAGCTGATTTAATAAGCTGGACTTCCCGACGCCTGACGAACCGATAAATGCACTGATTTTTCCGTCTGAAAAGTAGGCTTCTGTCAGCAATTCGTTCGGTTCATAAATAGAAGTAGCGAATGCTTTCACACCAAAAGCATCGTTTAATGCTTGCAGCAGCTCTGCTTTTTCATCAGCTGTGACTTGATCGGCTTTGGTCAAGAGAATCACTGGGTTAGCGCCACTGTCCCAAGCGATCGTGACAAAGCGCTCTAACCGAGCGAAATTAAATTCTTCATTGGCGCTAGTTGCAATAAAAACCGTGTCGATGTTCGCAGCGATCCCTTGTTCATCCGTCCGATTTCCGGCTACTTTCCGTTGTAAAAAACTCTTTCGTGGGAGCAAAGTATCAATCAAGAAATGATCTTGATCATACACCTGCCCTTGGACAAAATCGCCAACAATAGGATAATCCTTTGGCGCTCGTGCCTGTTGACGAAATTTTCCTGAAACGGTTGCTAAACATTCTTCTCCTGTAGTCAGGCGGACTTTTGCGATATCCTTAGCCTGAAAGACCACGATTCCTTGTTTTTCCATGATTTCCCTCCAGTTAATTAGGAGGCCGCACTTAAAAAGAGAAACCTCCGAGTTGATGTTGCTTCATTTGATTTGTCATAGGACATTTCCCCTTTCTATGTTGTGCTCATCATGTGATGTCGCTTTATTATACCACTGGAACGGACAGTATGCTAAAGCAAATGACCCAAAAGAACATTTACTGAAACGAAGTAGATAAACAAGCCAGCAATATCTTTGATCGAGGTGATGATCGGTGCCGAACCGGCTGCTTGGTCGATGTTTAGTTTAATAAGTACAAACGGGACTAAAAAGCCAAGTGCTGCCGCTAAGGTCATAGCAAAAACTAAGGAAATGCCAACAGCGACCCCTAACATCGGGATCCCTTGCCAAAGTGAAGCAGCAGTTCCAGAGATGATTCCGACGATCAAGCCTAGACTCAAACCGATCCAAACTTCTTTAAAGAAATGTCTGGTGAAGGTTGAAAGATCAATATGCCCTAACGACATCCCCCGAACAAATACAGTAGAGGATTGTGTACCAACGTTTCCACCCATATCCATGATCAAAGGAATAAAAATCGCAACGGCTGCCACCGACTCTAACGTTTGTTCAAATTCATCAATGACGACCCCAGCTAAAAGTCCAGCCACTAAAGTGATCACTAAGAATGGCAAGCGGACTTTCCAGATTTGCCACAGGCTGCCATTGATCAAAACATTACTACGGTCTGCTTCGTTGGAGGCGACATCGACCAAACCAGCGGCATTAAACATGTCTTCCGTTGTTTCCAACTCGATGACATCGATCGCGTCATCGACGGTAATGATCCCAACGATTCTTGATTCCTTGTCTACGACTGGCAGCGCAATGATATCTAGTTCATTTAGCAAACGGGCTGCTTCTTCTTGGTCGGTGTCAGTGGTCACATAAATAACTTTTTGGGACATGATCTCACTGATGCGTTGATCCCCTTGTGCTATTAAGAGATCTTTCAGCGACAAAACACCTTCTAACGTTTTCGTTTGATCAGTAACATAAAGCGTATAGATCGTTTCTTTTTCTTTGGCTTGCATTCGCACTTTTTCCAATGCTTGATTGACTGTCATATCTTTTTTCAATGTAATGAATTCCGGTGTCATCAAGCGACCCGCAGTTTCGGCTTCATACCCTAGTAAGAGGTTTGTTGCAGCTCGTTCATCAGGCGCCAACGATTGTAAAAGTTTTTGTGTTACGGTCGCTGGCAACTCATCTAAAAGCCGTACACGAACATCTGGCGCCATCTCATTCACAAATTCGGTTGCTCGTTCATCGGTGAAAGAGCGTAATAAGTGTTGTTGGGTAGCTGGTGTCAAATCTTCAAACAGGATAAGGGCTTTGTCTTTCGGTAACAGTCGGAAAACGATCACTTTTTCATCCGCGGATAAGTTGCTGAATAATTGTAATAGCGGCAGCTCTTCCATTCCTGATACGAGTTCTTTTAACTTTTCAGAGTCTTTCTTATTTAAATAATGTAAGATGGTTTCTTGCTGGTTCATGGGATACACTCCTTCTCCTATAATTTTGGTCAAAGAAAGAAAGGCAATCGTTCAGAAAATTGTCCAGTATTCTTTCGTTTGAACGTTGTCTGCTAGACAGCTGAAAGTTTGTTCCGCAGCTGGAGATGACTGTTATTAAAACAAGCATCAAAGGGATAGAGCAGCAACTTTATTCATTATATCACATAGTTTTTTTAAAATATGAAAAATATCACTCGCAGACGAAAAATTCTTTTAAAGGACGTCGCTTGTAAAGAAAATTGACTGAAGTTTGTCAAGAACAAAAGGCAAAAGAAGCTAGCAGACGCTGTAAAACATCCCCCGCAAATGGTATGATAAACTAGTTGTGATTTTTTTACTCACCGTTTATTCTAAACCTATATCAATGAAAAGAGAGGCAATAAAGAGATGGCAAAGAAAAAAACATTGATTGGATCGGTCACTGCGCTTCTCGCACTCGCAGCAGTTGGCTTTGGTTTCCTACAAAACAATGACCTATTTCCAAAGCAGGAAACGCAACAATCAGAGGTAAGCACCCCTTCTGCTAAAGATATTCGCGCAGACGAATTGGCACAGCTAACCTACCAAGGCACCCAAACAATTGAAGTCAATCAAAACATCCCTGAGTTTTCAGAAGACGACCTTTCACTTGAAAATGGTGCCTGGGAAGCATACGGCGACCTTGACCACCTCAATCGAGCGACTTCGGCTGAAGCAATGTTGAATCAATCCTTAATGCCTACGGAAACACGTGGCGATATCTCCAGCGTGAAACCGACAGGCTGGCGTAATAAACAGCTCCCCAATGGGAAATATTTATATAATCGGACGCATTTGATTGGGTTTGCTTTAGCTGGCGAAAATGCAAACTGGAAGAATTTGATCACGGGAACTAGTCAATTGAACAATCCAGAGATGTTGCGCTTAGAAATGGATATCAACTACTATCTCAAGCAAGACAAAAACCATTATGTTCGATATTCTGTCACTCCAATCTATCGTGATGACGAGCTGGTTGCCCGTGGGGTACAGATGCAAGCCCAATCTATTGGCGACGATACGATCCAATTCAACTATTATATCTTCAACATCCAAGATGGTGTCACGATCAACTATGCGGATGGCAGCAGCGAGATTTCAAACGAAGATATGACGCAACAGGAGAATGCTACAAGTAGTGAGAACAACGCGACAACAGCCACTTCTCAAAACAGTGAAACAGAGGAGAAACAGAAAGAATATGTCGATCAACAAGGAAATGGTTTGATTAAAGGCTCAAGAAGCGGCATCTATCATTTGCCAGGATCTAAATACTATGATGATACGACGAATCCGAAAGAATGGTTCAAAACGATCGCTGAAGCGGAAGCTGCTGGCTACCGTGCACCAAAATAAAAAAGCCTCTAGGCTTTTTTATTTTGGTGTTAAGCTATTCTTCATTGCCATGCGTTTGTTTTTCGTCTGCTAAAAGTGCTTGTCGCAACGCTTTGACATAGGCCTTCCCTTCGTCTGTAAAACGAACCGAACGTGACTTAAAGCGATAAGCTCGGTAAATTAGCCCTCTTTTTTCGAGACGCAGCAAATGACGATAAACCAAAGAGGTCGTTTTTATTTCTTCATTGGCACAGATTTCTCGTATGGTAGGTGCGCAACCTTGAGCTTGCATACATTCGTCAATGAAAAGTAAGATTCGATCTTTTCTAGGCATAAGTCCTCCTTTCCGCAAAACAGTCTTCACTGCTGCAAATTCGTAAAAACCGATAAACTGCTACCTGGTCTGCTTTTTGTCCGATCAATACACTGAAAATCTATTGATCTGTCTCTTTTCCCCTTCTTCCAACGAGTAAAAGTTCTTTTTATACGCTGAAATTTTCCCCTTAACGAGAAAAGCATCGGCTAGCAGCGCTCTTTGGTATTGATTTTATCAAATTTAGCAGCAAAAAATAGCAAATTTCAAAATTATTTTCCTTTTTATTGACCTAAAAATAAATATAGCTATTATTTTTTCTTAGAATTTGTTATTCTAAATTTAAGTAAAGGAGGATTTTATGTTAGGGATCGGTTTATTTTTTGTAGGAATTACTTTGATAATCAACGGCTGGGGCAGCTTACTTCACATTGACTACCGCTCACTTGCTTTGATCAATCTTTTTACAGGTACGTTATCTTTTATTATCAATCTAATCTATATGCTTCAAGGCGCTTATTATGAAGCAGGCACTGGCTTTCTCTTTGCCTTCACGTATTTGTTGGTAGGGATCATTTACCTTTTTGATTTAGATCTACGTATTTATGGGATTTTCGCACTATTCGTAGCCATCAATACCTTACCTTTTGCTTGGGTCTCTTGGCAATGGGAGCAAGATCCCCTCTTTGCATTGATTTGGTTAACATGGGGAGCGTTATGGTTTTGCGGCTTTTTGGATACGATCGTGAAGGTAAACTTTGGTCGTAAGATTCATTATTTTGCGATCGCTTGTGGTATCTTCACTACGTGGGTCCCAGGCTTGCTGATGCTAGTAGATCTCTATTAAAAAAGAGTGATTATCTCAATGATAATCGCTCTTTTTTAATAGGAAAATTTGGAAAAATTGTTTTTTTTCTAAAAAGTGTTCAATCTCCTGCATCGCTTTCTGAGGACCATTTGCCGGGAAATCCTTCTTTAACTGATAGGCTTGTTGGCAAATCTTCGGAGCACCAACCTCATTCAGGGCAGCTTCCAGCTTTTTCTCAGTTAATGGTTTTGTCAGCGCGATTGCATTGCCATACGCCACGCAGTACTGAATATTGCAGCATTGCTCATAGTGCATCCCAATTCCGATAAACGGCTTCCCAGATGCACAAGCTGTTTGAACAGTCCCTTCCCCACCATGGATAAAAGAAAAATCGATATGCTCATGCAATAGATGACTTGGCAGATATTCGGTCAAGAACAGATTCTCTGAGTCGTTGTGTTTCCCCTTGAGTAGATGTGTAACCGGAGCAATGATCGCTAGTTCCGAACGGTTTCGCAAGAAAGCTAAGATTTTTCGCACCATGCGCGGATTCCCCGAACTGCCCATCGCAAAATAAACGATTCGTTTTCTTTCCCGCCGCTTTTGTTGAATAAAAGTCAACACTTCGTCTGGTAAAGAAGACCCGAGCTTCGCAAAAATCGGCCCAACGATTTGATAATTTTCTGGCAGCTGCTCTTTCGTTAAAAATAAATCAGGAGTGGTGATGAGATTTAAATCAGCGTCCATCATTCGTAAGCTCGTTTCAGGCATAAAAAGTTTTTCTGTTTGAGCAGCGTGTTTGAATGCTCGGGGCATCCAGCGGGATTTTACCAATTGTTTTCTTATCCAATACCAAAGTGGTTTCCTTAGCGGTCCGAAGAAACGCAAACTAGAAGGGATAAATGCGCTATCTGATCGAAAAAAGGGATCGCTCATCGCATAGGGTTTTACGTAGACTAAGGGAATCTGTTTGCTGCGAGCAGATAGAAAGATCGTGACATTCGATCCAGTTACAATGACCTGAGGAGCAAGTTTATCGATCAGCTTTTGTTCGCTCAGAATACGCGCGGCAACCATCTCTTTGGTGAAGGGATTTTTGATTGAGCGTAGTTGATCTAATTTTATGATCTGTTCCTCTTGTTTTTCTGTCAGAGTCGGCGTCAGCAAATGGTACGTAAAGCCACTTTCAGTGATAAGTGAAGCAAAGGTTTTTGAAAAACCAAAGAACTCGCAGTGGTGATTTCCTTGCATTTGTTTAGCGACTTCGATCATCCTTGTCGTTTCAGCCAAGTTGAATACCGCAGGCGCAAAAAGAATCGTTGGCATGAAATCCTCCTTATGTATCGAGTCCATCCACTCGTTTCTTTCAAGTATACTAAAAGTAGGCACATGTAGGAGAAGTTTTTTTGCAGATCTTCTCGTTCATCTTTTTACATTATTTAATTAAAAATTTGCTATAATAAAGAAAACCTTTCAAGGAGTAAACCAATGCGAAAAAAAATATCTTCCTTGCGGCTTAGTACATTATCAAGCGGGCTCATTCTCTTTGCTTTCTTTTTCTTGATTCAACAATTTTGGGAAATGGTTGTTTCTGACTTTGCACTTTTGCCTTCGCTGGCATTCATCCAAATTCTCTTGATGATCCTTTCAACCTTTCTCATTAGCAAGTTTGTTAAAAAACGCTCGTGGCGGCAAGTGCTTTTTGGCAGCTACCTATTCATCATCGGCTCGCTATTTTCTTTCTGGCTAGCAAATAATCCATTGGAGCTGCAAGCAGTCATTCTTTATATGATAGGCGCTTTTTTTGGCGGCATTCTTTGGGAATATTTTGCCCAGCGCTTGGCAACAGATCTTCTGGCCAAAGAACATGAACCTCGTTAACAGAGGTTTTTTTCTTTTTCTGATAGAAAAGGCAAACATTCTTCGTATATAGTGTGAAGGGGTGAAAAAGGTGCAGGATGAAGAAATCATTGAACGAATCAAAAAGAAAGACTATGCCGGCTTAGAAGAACTGTTAGCTGTTTATGGTGATAGCATGCTGAGGACGATTCATAGTGTCCTCTCCCAACCGCATGAAGTGAGCGAGCGCCAAGATGTAGCGAACGAAGTTTTTTACGAGGTTTGGCAAAAGATTGCTGCGTACCAACCAGAAAGAAGCCGCTTGATTACTTGGCTGCTTTTGATCAGTCGTAGTCGTGCGATTGACCACAAGCGGAAGTTGAACAAGCGCTCACTGGAAGAAAAACCTGTTGATGAGCAGGAACTAGCTATTGAAGAATCACCTTTAACAAAGGAAACCTTTTTGGGCTTTATTGAAGACCTTGAAGCCCTCGATCAAAGGATTTTTCTGCTCTACTATTTTTACCAAGAGTCACCTGAAACCATCGCAGAGCAGACGGACTTAAATGTCTCAGCGATCTACAATCGTCTTTCCCGTGGCCGCAAACGCTTAAAAGAAAGGATGACTATCGATGGATTTTAAACAGTTAGTCTTAAATGAAAACAATTCACTGACAAAAATATCTGAACAAGAAAAAGCAGCAACATTCGAGCTGTCCAAACAATATGTTTTCTTGCAAGATCTATTAGAGGAGCTTCGGACGCTTTTAGCAAAAGACGAAACGATTCTTGGCTATCTGCCTTTGACGCCAGATGGAAACCTCGCCTTCGCCAATCAAGGGCTTGGCGCCTATGCCTATGCAACAACCGAGAAAGCAAAAGCATACCGTGACATCTTTCATGATACCCGCGGGAATCGTTTGTTGGTTT
Organism: Enterococcus sp. B2E4; assembly: GCF_030499455.1. Classification (NCBI taxonomy): domain Bacteria; kingdom Bacillati; phylum Bacillota; class Bacilli; order Lactobacillales; family Enterococcaceae; genus Enterococcus; species Enterococcus sp. B2E4. The sequence goes on along the minus strand of NZ_JAUKPK010000006.1, from coordinate 113,918 downwards.
TCACAGAAACCCGCATGCTTTTTCTGGTCATCATCGACTATTTAGAAAGTAACACCTATTTCAGTTACCCCTATGAGACCATCAAGGCGTTCACGATCAAGCCAAGAAAGCTGATGAAGCACGAATCACCAGAGGATAAAGAACAATTCCATTGGGGCTATTTCGACTTTCAGGCAGGGACGCACATTTTCTCAGAAGTACTGACGAAAAAAGACTACGAATTATTTACGTCCTATCACGAATCGATCCCTGCACTCAAGAAAATTCCGATTCAAAACAAAGTTTACCGAGCTGCGAAATATCAGTATTTCCTGAGTAATTGGCATTTCAGTTTTCGCTTGATGACCGCTTTCAACCTGCTTTTCCTGCTGCTGTTTGTATTAATGATTCTCGGATTTTTCTTACACATTGGTCCACTAAAAGGATTTTATTATAAGGATCTGTTGGACATAGGTATGGTCATTTCCCTTTTTCATAGTAAGAACATCTTGCCATAAAAAAGGACTGCTGCTCCTTCCTAGGCATTTCTTTTATATCAATTGAATAAAGCACCAGATTTTCTACAAAAGAGTACCCCTTGCAGGATTCAAGTCAAAATGAATGCTGCAAGAGGTATTTTTTGTCTCGGACTATTGGGATATTCCTAACCGTTCGTTTTTTCATTTCCTTTTGAAATTCTCAGATTTCTTGTGAACTTTTCAGAAGACTCCACTCATAATTTCATACATGCCTAATGGGATTATTTTTTCATTCACGCTTGCTTTTTAGGAAGAAACGTTATGATGATTTTACTTGCTAGGAGGTGTGAAAAATCGAACTTATCGGACATTTGGTCTTTTGGATCCCGTTTTGTCTTTTTCTAGTGATTGGATCGTTTTTCATACAATGGCGGAAACGTTTCGTTTCAACCCTTATTGCAGCGATCCCGTTTCTCTTTTTTATGGTAAAAATATTCAATTATCGGCATTATGAGCCAGATTCTGTTTTCATCATCTATTTGGTCGGACTCTTCTTGTCAGCGATCTTACTGATTGCAGCTGTCCGCCGGCTGTCAAAAAAAGCCTAAACCTAGGGTTACTAGAAAACAAAGACATGGCTTAAATGAAACCCAGCCTAACTTTAAGGTTCATTTAAGGTTCACGGACTATAGTCAATACGGACATAATAATTTAGAGCCTGTGCTAGCGGAAACTAGCGCAGGCTTGTTTGATTATTTATAGAAAATAGGACAAATCGCTAGCAGGTGTTGGGTAGGCAAAAATCATTTGGGCCAGCGCTTCTTTCGATAGCTGATTCTCCAACACAAAAACGAAGTGGTTGATCAACTCATCGGCCAATGCAGAAACAATCGTGACAGCAACGATGGTATCAGATGTGTTATAAACCAATTTGATTTTTGCATCTTGATCATTGATTCGTCGATAGGTATACCAAGAAGAAAGATCCATCACCTCGCTATGATATTCTGAGGCATGATCGGCAATCTCTTGCTCACTGATCCCGACTCTTGCCAGTTTTTCCGCACCAAAAACCAGCGTAGGGATCAGCGGATAGCGGATGGGTGTTTTCTGATCATCTATATGCTCGACAAGATAGGCGGCTTCAAAGCTGGCAACAGGCGTCAGTTTGGGCTGCTTTTTCGCTAGCACATCCCCGATTGCATAGATGTGTCTTTGACTAGTCTGCAAAAACTCATTTACTACGATCCCTTGTTTTGACGTTTCTACCCCTGCCTTTTCCGGTTGCAGCTGATCGCTATTGGGTCTGCGTCCCGTGGCACCAATCACTGCTTCTACGGTGAGAGACAATGCTTGTGTCTGGATCGTATAGTGGTTTTGTTCTTTCGTGATTCGCTGCGTGTTCTGATTAAAGTGGAACGAAACGCCTTGGTCCTGCATTGAACGAACCATTTCTGCGGTCAATTCAGCATCAAATCCTTTTAGCGGCTGGTCATTATGATGGATCACATGAACTTCAGCACCTGCTGCTTGAGCGATCATCGCCAATTCGAAGGTAATATACCCAGCACCTATGAAAGCAATCGTTGCTGGCATCTTTTCAAAGGAAAGAAAATCAGTACTGCTTTGTAAATGCTCCTTGCCGACGATGGGCAGTACGGCTGGACGCTGTCCTGCCGCAATAATTATTTTTTCTGCTTGAATCTCTTCTGCGTCCACGACGACCGTATGGGCATCACGAAAAGCGGCTTGTCCGTAGTAAGTAGTGATCCCTTCTGCTAGTAACCCTTGTTTGGTTGACTCTGGCACCCGATCGGTATACGAGCGCTTAAACGCCATCAGTGCTGGCCAATCAATGGCTACCTGTCCTTGAACACCATTGCCTTGCATACGTTTCGCCTCTGTTTTGACTTCTACGCCTCGCATCAGTAGTTTTTTCGGATCGCACCCGCGATTGGGACAAGTGCCACCCCATAAATCGGCTTCAACGATCGCCACTGTCTTACCTTTGGCTTTTAACCCATAGGCAGCAGCCGTTCCAGCTGGACCCGCTCCGATAATCAGTACATCCACCTTTTTCATCTGTCTCCTCCTTCTCCTAAAAAAATATTCCTGCGCTTTCTCTTCCCTTCAAGTATAGCGAATCACGGCCAGTCGACAAAACAATTCGCCTTTAGCGGCTCCTGCGAAAGATCACATTCAGCCCTTGAAGTTGCATTTGATGTGGTATACTTTTCTTGTCAGTTTAACGACAAAGGAGAATGAATGACTGTGAGTTTTAAACGTTTTTTTCAGCTCTTTCTTTTTTATTTTCTCTCGATTCTGGTGGCATATGGCCTGATTGCATTTCTAGCAGTAGATAACTTTTGGCTGGTGGTCTGTTTGATGACGATTGTCGGCTACCTCACCTTGGGTATCCCACTAACCTTATTGAGTTTAAAGAAGAAAAAATAAGGCAACAGACAAAGACACCAGCAACTTTTCTAAGAAGCTGGTGTCTTTCCTCATTGATGCGATTATCCTAATACGATCTGGGCATCTGCCAATGCTTTTTCCACGACTTCCATCACCAGCTTGCTATGGGCAAGACGTTCCTTGACAAAGGCCTGATCATTTTCGTGAATGGCTTGTGCAAAACGGACAAATTCTTCAAACATACGATGTCCGTGAACGCTGCGATCCTGATGGCTTTTTGCCCCATGGACCGGTTCAACGTCATAGCTGGCAAGCATATTCGTCGGCCCATTGACGATGATCGATCCTTTCGTCCCTTGGATCGTTGAACGAATCGTCGCTGTCGAATCTTTGGCGCCGATACAAACGACTTTTGTTTGTTCATAGTCTAAAAACAGCATGCCAGAAGTATCGATCCCCTGTTCGACATTAGCAAAATAGCGGACACTTTTTGGTTTTCCTAAAAGCCCGACGACAAAATGAATATTATAGATATTGATATCCATCAATGCCCCACCACCCATTTTCGGGTTAAATGCAGGTAAAACGGTTCCCTCTTTGAATAAATCATAACGAGAAGAATACTGCGAATAGTTGCATTCAATCACTTTCAGCTCTCCCAATGTTTCAAGCTGCGCTTTTATTCCTTGATAGTTGGCTAAGTACTGATTTGTGATGGCTTCGATCAAAAGCACCTTGTGGGCAGCAGCCAATTCTGCTAATTCTACTAATTCTCGTGTCTGCAACGTAAATGGCTTTTCACAAATGACGTGTTTGCCAGCGAGGATTGCTTCTTTGGCAAAGGAATAATGCAAATGATTGGGCAGTGCGACATACACGGTGTCAACGGATGGATCCGCCAAACATGCCCCTAACTCTGTGTAGACGGTTTGAATCCCGTATTGCTGTTTTAAGTGATTCATTTTTTCTAAATCATTTTCTGTCCCAAAAATAGCGGACAGTTCAAGTTGTGGGACATCCCCTGCCACCGTTAAAAAATCATGGACGATCATGCCTGCCCCTAAAATCGCTAAGTTCATCTTGCTTCCCCTTTTCTATCTTCTTAAATCATTTGTTTCAATACTTCGGTGATCACTTTATGATCCTCTAAATGGGCCAAACCTGACACACAGATAGCACCAGTGACTTTCCTGTCTTCGATAATTGGAAAACCACCACCACAAATTGCATAATGTTCGTCTTGTGCCCATTTAGCAAATTGTATATCTCTATCTTTTTGCGCATAGACGTATAGTGAACTATGCCCGCTTTCTAGTACCGTTCGTTCTTTTCTTTCAAGCCAAGGGCTTTCTTTTCGCCCTGCCATTAAAAATCGAATGATCGGCAAGCCCTGATGAACAACTTTGATCCCTACCGGCTTCGGGTAGTTCCTTTTAACGTACTGATCGATGGCAATAACCAACCGCAATGCGAGGTCATTGTCAAAATGAGCAAACTGCAGCTGCTGTTCTTCTTGCAGGATTTCTGAAGGTTCGATTCGGATCTACTCCTTTACGTTGAGTCAGTTGATGCCTTCAGGCGCTTTGTTTGTCAAAAGCCCCATAATCACCCTGCCTTATGACTCAGTAATCACTTGATTGATGCCTGTTTCTAGCATTTCGATTTGTAAAATCGTTTCTTCGTCTTTCACGATTTTCTCTTTGCCATGGATGATCGTTTCATAGACGCCCTCATACACACGGCTATAATCACCAATTTCAGAGATGACTTTTTCTTCATGGTAGTTCCCGTTAGCATCCATATAAGTTAGTGTGCCATAGTGCTCTGGCAAATCGATCCCAAAATCGGCATGATCTGGGAGATAAAACTGTTTTAGATGCTCTTCTTGTCGATCCTTGGTTTGTTTTACAAAAACGCCGTTTTCGCCATAAACGACAAAACTAGGCCGCTCTTTTAATCGGAAGTAACTAGATTTGACTGAGACTTTCATTCGACCATAAAACAGATCCAAATCGAAGTAATCATTCATGCGATTTTTTCCAAGCAATTGCCGAACCTCATAATGGACATCGTCTGGCTGTCCAAAATAGGAGATCACTTGGTCCAGTGTATGACAAGCGTGTCCGTACAAGTAGCTAGTATTCAATGAAAATTCGGTCACTGACCGTGGAATCTCTGGACGAAAATAATCATAATGCATCTCTACTTCTAAGAGATCCCCGAGCACGCCGCTTTCGATCACTTTTTGCGTGGTCAAAAAATCGGAATCAAAGCGGCGATTTTGATAGCATTGCACAAACAAGCCTTTCTCTTGCGCCAGTGCGAACAATTCCTTTGCTTGTGCCGAAGTTTCCGTAAAAGGTTTTTCGATCAAGACATTTTTCCCATGGAGCAAGACATCCTTGCCTAATTCATAATGCAAATGACTGGGGGTCGTGACCACAACTAATTGAATTTCAGGATCACGGTAGATATCCTCTAAGTCAGAGGTGTAATGAACGCCTTCTAGTGTTGGCCAGGTCAGCTTGCCGCTTGGTGAATAGATCGTCTTTACTTTGATCTTATCCTGTAGCTTGGTTGAAAAAGGCAGATGGTAGCGATTGGTGCTTTTTCCGTTTCCGAGATATGCGATAGTTAACATTGTGACGCCTCCTATGAATTGATAGCTTGATTATTGCTGATATCCTTCGAAATGAGAAGTCTTTTGCCAAAAACAGGTTCTTTTGACCAGACTTTTTCGCACACTGCTCAGTGGTTCTGAACATTTTTACCAAATTGCCAAAAAGGTACAGTTTTTGCTTTTGGTTTTCTTTGTCCTAGGCTATGATTAGAAAGAGGTGGTTTGATGTTATTAGGAGATAAATTACGGCTTCAAGAAGGATTGACCAATACGGAGAAACGGATTGCCGATTATATTTTGCAAAATATCAATGATGTGCCTTCGTTGACGATTGAAGTCATCGCTAAGCATACATACACATCCCACTCTTCCGTCATTCGTCTAGCCAAAAAGATGGGGTATGAAGGATTTAAAAGTTTTCGCTTAGGTCTGGCTGAAATTGCCCATAATCAGATGTTCAACCCAACCTTTGTTGACGCGAATTTTCCCTTTTCGTCTAAGGATCAAACACCTGACATTTTGAAAAAAATGGCCGATCTAACGATCAACTCGATCCACAAAACCCATGCTCAGGTCGCTCCAGAAATGATGGAAGCAGTGGTGCAATCGTTGGAAGCTGCGCAACGGATTTTCTTATTTGCTCGCGGCGATTCTCAGATCCGGGCAAGAAGTTTTCAAAATAAGTTGGTCAAAATCAATAAGTATCTGATCGTTGCTGATGAATATGGGGATGATGCGTGGAATGCATCGAACGTCACGCAAAATGATTGTGCCGTGTTTATTACCTACCGTGGGAAAAATACGCAATACGAAAAAATCATGCAGCACTTTCGTGATGTCGGGGTACCAGTGATCGTGATTTCTGGCAACGCCCATGCGAAAATCATCCCATTAGCGACCCATGCGATCATCGCTTCTCATGATGAACGTGATTTTCTCAAAGTCGGCACCTTTTCTTCACAGGTCGCCTTTGAGTATATTTTAGATTCACTGTTTGCATTGCTGTATGCCAAAGAATACCAAAAAAATATTGTCGAGTTAAGAAAAAAACAAACTGTTTTGGAATCAGGGATTCTCTCAGAATACCCGTCAACTGAAGAAAAGAGGGAAATGAAATGATCAATTGGGGAATTATTGGTGCCGGAAATATCGCCAATCGCTTTGCTGCAAGTTTAGAAAATTTTCAAGACGCCCAGCTTTATGGGGTTGCTTGTCGTACGATGGAAAAAGCGCGAGCGTTTCAAGCAAAATTTCCGTGTGATGCCGTCTTTGATGACTACCAAAACCTATTAGATGATCCAACTATCGATGTCGTTTATATTGCTTTGCCACATTTGTATCACTATGAATGGATCATCAAAGCCTTTCAAGCGAAAAAAGCTGTTTTATGTGAAAAACCAGCAACCTTGACTGCACAAGAAATGCGCGATGTACAAAAACAAGCTCAAGCACACGAAGTCTTCTTTATGGAAGCCATGAAGCCACGCTTCACCCCAGCGTATCGCAAACTAAAAGAACTTGTGGATGGTGGTCATATCGGTGAGCTAACAAGTGTCACGACTACTTTTCGCCGCCATTTACCAGTCGAAGGCAGTTCTTACCATTATCTGCCAAAACAAGGGGGTGCTTTACTGGATATGGGGATCTATAACTTAGCCTTTATCCAAGATTTTTCACCAGAAAATTTAACTGCCGAAATGATCGATTACAGCCTGTATGAAACTGGGGTTGATACCTATGTTGAAGCACGCTTTGTCAGTGAAGACTTTGTTGCAGTGATTGAGACTGGATTTGACCAAACAAAAGAGACGGTGGCGGAGTTACAAGGAACAAAAGGGAAAATCACGATCCCCAACTTCCATCGCCCCGCTTCTTTTACCGTGACGATTGACCAAGAAGACACGGTCTATGATATTGGGTATGAGATCGATGATTTCCATTCGGAGATTCAAGCAGTTCATACCGCTCTTGCACAAGGACAACTCGAAAATCCCCTGATGTCCTTAACGGATAGTATTGCCTTTATCGCTTTAGCTGATGAACTAAGAAGCTTACTAGATGCGGAAAAAAAAGACAATTAAGATCATGCCCCATCGTTTTTGAATAGAACTGACCAGTGGTTGCCACTCGGTCAGTTTTTTTGTCAAAAATTGAGCGCTTTCTTTGACGCTATTGAAATGGTTATATTATATTTATTGAGTATATTTTTATACAAATAAAAAAAGAAAGGAAAACGCTTATGACTCCAGAAATTATAACGTATCTTATTTGTTTATTGACCTTCGCTTATCTAGCTGTGACGGTTTTTACTTTTGTAAAAAATCGTCGGACAGGTGACGGCTATCGCCTCCGTATTTTTTACGTGTTGGCAGCAGCACTCGTCTTTTTGCTTTCCGTTTATGCAATCGCTACCGGTCAAACCTATGACGACTTAGTGACATCGATAAATGATCTTTTTCAATAAAACAACGACGGCACGAACCCCAGCGGATCTCTTCGTTTGTGAACCTGTGGTTGAGGGAAGGATCAAAACAGAAACGAGCCAATGAAAGACTGCTAATCGATGGCTTTTCCATCAGGATCTGCTAAGCCGAATCAATGTCTTTCAATAAATGATGTCTGATTTTTTATGGAGGTGTGCATGCTCATTCAGCTTAAAGAAGCGAAGCTTTCCGATCTGCTTTCAATCTACTTGATACAAAAAGCGGCCTTCAAATCCCTCTTTCTCCGGTATCAAGACAAAGAAACTTCTCCCTATTTACAAAGTTTCGAGAAGCTAAACGCAAAGTTTTCTGCGTCGAATACCACTTATTATTTAATCATGACCGCTCAGAAAACCGTGGGCTTTATAAAACTGACGGTTGAGCAGGAACATACGACGAAGCTATCTTCCATCGCCCTTCTTCCCTCCTACGAGAACCGCGGGATTGGTAGACAAGCAATGATCTTGATTGAAAGGAACGTACAAACAGATACGATTCGTTTGAATACGATCCTGCAAGAACCTAAGCTGGTTCACTTTTATCACTCGTTAGGGTATTCAGCAACAGGGATGTTTCAAAGCCCCTCTTCAGCAATCTGCTTTGTCTCCTTTACGAAAAAAATTGCTGCGAAATAAAAAAGCCATCTCGCCTTTCATCGGCAGAGATGGTTTTTTCTATCAATTGCCATCCTTTATAGCAATCATTTTTATTGGTCCTGCAAGGTGTCATCGGATTTTTTACGCAATCGCGGAATCTCTTTCACATTCATTAAATCTAAAAAGAAAGTGAACAATGGGATCCCGATGATCAAGCCCCACAAGCCAAAGAGATGTTCGCTAAGATACAGGAGAATAAACGTGTAAAACATCGGGATCTCTGTTTTATTAGCCATCAAGCGCGGATTTAAGATATAGGATTCCAACGCATGAACAAACACTATGATCAATAGAATGTAGATCACGTCATTAAATCCGCCGATAGAATAGGCAATAAACGTCAATGGAATACACGAGATGATCACACCAGCAACAGGAATCAAGCTGAGAAAGAAAATCATCAACGCCAAACTCAACAGCTGCGGAAAGCCCATCACCGCTAAGGCGAAAACAGTGATCGCTGTATTGACTAAGGCGATCACCAACTGCGTCTCGATCACATTTCCGAAAGCCCGCGTAAACTTAGCTCCTAAATAGTAAACATCTTCAAAGAACCACGCCCCTCGCCCTTGCAAAAACAGCCGAGAAAACGCAACGGTCTTTTTGTTATCGATCATAAAGAAGAAGCTAAGCAGAAAGGAGATCAGCACAGTCAACGCCAACTCACCGAAATTATACAGATAATTGATCACGACTAGAACGCCGCTTTGTAATTTCTGGATGTATTCGCTGGTCTGCAATAAATTCAAGACATATTCGATCAATTCATTATTGGAGTCTGTCCGTTGGTAGAAATCAGCAACGGAATTGACTAATTGGACGGATTGTTTGATGATGATGGGTACATAATTTGTTGCTACTAAATAAAGAATAAAAACAATCAAGCTGTAGGTCAGGATGCTCGTAAGCTTGATGGGCAGATGGCTTTTTCGATGGAGCAAAAGAACCAGCCGATAAATCAGATACGTAAAGATAAAGGTCAGCAAAAGAATGGTCATCAGACTGCGAAACAAAAAAAGAATGCCCGCAAGCATAAACAGGACCGTCCAGCGCCGCAACACAAGATTTTGAAGAAAAGCATTATAGTATTTCATCTGTAACTCCTTTATTCGTTGCAATGGAGCAACGAAGCATTTCAGTAGTGCCTAAGAATTATCTAATCATTAAACTATGCAAATAGCAAGAGATTTTATTTTTCTTAGTCGAGCGAAAAAATGAAACAAAAAATCCTTAGAAGAATCGTTGCCTTTCTTCTAAGGAAAAGAGTTATTGGTAAACGGTCTTTCCTTCGTTTACGGGTAAAACCGAGTTGATGGACAATAAAAAGAAGCTGGCAGCCAACAGATCAGCACTGCCGCCTGGAGACACATTTTCTGACTGGCAGAAGGCTGCTAGTGCATGAAATGCTGGGTTCGGCAACGCTTGCTGATTGGCTTTTTGTGCGAGTTGCTGAACCAGTGCCAGTACCTCTTGATTGCTGCGGTATAAAATACACGTATCGTCCAGCGTAGCGATGATCGCCAACAGCATGTGGAGCCTTTTTTTGGTCTCATTGGAACAATCCCGAGAAAAATAATCTGCTAGAGCGATTTGAACATGAGGGAACCCAGCAGCAGCTTCCCCATACGCACCGAGATGTCCATATTTGGCTTGAACAGTTTTGCCATGACTTTCTGTTTGTTGAATCAGCGCACGATCAGGAAATGCAGTGAGAAGCTGGATGTCAGAAAAGACTTCTGGTAAAAAAATCCGTTGTTTGCGACTAAGTTGGCTACTGACGGCGCTGATGAGCAAGCCTAGTGCCCAGATGGCCCCTTTATGAGTGTTGATGCCACCAGTGGCTGCCAACATCGCCTGTTCTGCCTTCCGACCGATTGCAGCGATTGCTTCCCGCAACTCTTGAGACATGCTGCTTCCCCAAGACACCAAGGCCATTTCTTCAAAGTATGGCGTCAATGCTCGAGCTGATCGTAGAAAGAGTGCTTGATCCATATCGTGATGGGCACCTGAATCAATGGCATCCACTAACCCAGGTTTTGGGGACAATGTCACTTCTGCAATCAAGGCTTCTTCTACCAATTGGGCGAGTCGTCGACAATTTTCTTCTACAGCTAATGCAAACATCCAACTCCTCCTCTAGTTTTTGATTTGACCTTTGATCGTTACCCATAAAACATGCAAAACATAGCTTGTTAAAAAACCACAGCTGGCAGTTGCCAAATAAGCGACGATGATCATGATGCCCATTGGCAGTTGCAGCAACAAATCTTTGAAGCATAGCAACAAGACTTGAAAGACAAAAACATTGGCAAGATAGGTTCGATACGCATAAGTAGACAGCCACTTAAACGTCCCTAACTGTGGGGCATTGTTTTTGATCATGGTTGATCCAAACATAAAGACTGCAAAAATCAATACTAAGCTATATAAGCTTTGCAATGTATTTAAATACGGTGCATGAGCGAAACTTAGATCACCTGCATAATGTAGCAGATGATTGGCAGATAATAACCCTAATGCTAAGCCCACTGGCAAGAAAGCGTAGCGAATCTTGTATAGGAAGCGATAAACGGTTTCGTGATAAATCAAAGCGGCTTCGCCATAGATCCCGTAGATCACAAAGCTAAAGACAAACCGATCCAATAAATACCAGCTTTCATGATGCGGTCCTTCAAAAACTTGGCGATCATAAAATACATACCAAACGACATACAAAGCAGTTGCGACGATCAATACTGGCCAAACAGCTTTTTTCTTCGTCAACACTTTGTAGCCTAACCAGACAAAAAACGGCATCAACAATTGGATCTGCAGCATCATGATCGTATACCATAAGTGTGGCGCCGCATCCCCCGTCACATATTTCAGTAAAAACGTTGCTGTGTCAGTATAAGGTTTTCCTTGTTGGACAGCGGGAAACAGCCATAAATAAGCCGTCGTCCAAAGCACATATGGCACGACAAGTTCAAAAAACTTTTCTTTCAAAAATTCTAGATAAGACAGATGTTGACTAGTCTTAACCATGTTATAAACAATAGCAAAAATAAACAGGGGTGCGGTAAATTTCACCAAGACATAAAAGGTACCGATGAATGCTGCAGTCTTTTCATCTTGGGTATTGGATAAGGCAAAAGTCAAAATCGTTTGCATCATTACTGCTGTCACGGCAAATACTTTTTGGAAATCACTGATGTTGATTTTTAAATCGTTGTTCTCAAACATGTTTTCGCTCACTTTTCTAATAATTACCAAATCTCAGTGGTGAGTTTTGGCCCTTCGTCTGTTTTTACTAAGATTTTTTTTGATGGATGTTCCAAATACTCCTTTAAGGCAAACCCGCCTTGTTTTGTGATAACTTGAACATCGATCTGTTGAAAAAAGGCTGCCTGCTTTTCCAATAGTTCCAGTGGCAGCTTTTCTTTCGTGTCGGCATAAAGCAACAGATCTAAATCACTGGTCGGCTTGATTGCTGCCTGTTTTGCAGCCAATTCAAAACCCAAGCTGCCACCGATTCCCCAAGAATAGTGCTTCAATAAAAGCCGTGCTTGTTGATAGTTGCGGTAAACTGGATAATTGGCTACTTCATTGAATCGAAAGCTCTCACGAGTGATCAATTCCCAAGGATGGATCGTTCGTTTGATCATGTTGCAGGGTGCCTCAAAGGCAAACCGTTCTTGCCGCTTTTCCCCGCGCAACCCCACTGGTAAATAGCTGGGGTTACGGGGTTTCCCACGACGGACGGTCGCAAAAAGCTGTTCTTTTTCAGAAAACCATTTGGGAATATCAATCATATCAAGAACTTCTTTATCTAATTGAACGATATCGTGGGCACGGTTCATTCGTTACTCATTCCATTCTGCATTCATTTTTTCAAATACGTTATTCGTTTCCAGCCGGCCGCTCTTTTTAGCGATCGGATTGGTGTAGCGACTGGTCAACATCGTGTCATTCGTTTTACGCACATCATCAATCGCCTCATTGATCGCTTCAATTACAGTCGCTTTGCTTTCAGAGGTGACAGACTGATCCGTAATGGAGGATAAGAAAGTGAAGATTGCCCCAAGTTTCGTATAATTTTTGATATCATAAGCAATACTTGGTACTTTTTCCGCCGCGGCTTCAATCGCTGCAATCGACCGTTTGGTGACTCGACTTGCACTTTCTTTTGACATTGCTTGAACAGTGATCTTTTCACTATTTAATGCGATCAGACGACTTGATTGCAAGCCATGCGCTAAGAAAGCCCCAGAGATCGCATTACCAGCGATAAAACCGATCACTGGATGACCCGCTTGGCGTAGTTTGGCATAAGCTGCCGCACTATTTGCTAAAGCTGCATGAATACCAATCAATTCTTCATTGTAGCCATACGCTTGGCTAGGGACATCGATGACCGCAACGATTGGCCGTTTGATTGCTTTATCTTTGTCTTCGTGATAAACAGTTTCTAACAGATGGCCCATCTCGTACCCTTCGACTAAACCAACTTCTCCATTGCGTACCCGATACATCGGATTATTTGCGTTTGGCACGATCGCTGTAACAACGACTTCTTCAGTAAAAAGGTCAGATGCAGCTGCATAGACTGTTGCACTAGTTGAGGTTGGGAACTGCAGATTCGTCAATGCTGAAAACCAATGATAACCGATACTGTCAGCAGCAGCTTCTTGGCCTTCTGTTACAGTAATAGGTGCCACTTCAGTTGCTTTATGCGTTGCAAGAGCCTTATTGTATGCCTCGATAGTCAGCGGCTTTGATAGATCAAGTTCGTTTAAAAGAGAAAGATAAAAACCACTTTTTTCGCTGCGATGACTGTCTTTCTTTTCAACCATCGCCGCAATCACAGCTTCTTGGATCGATTCGACACTGTCAGTCACTAGTTCATCGATCATTTGTGCTTCCAAACGTTGTTTGGCGCCAATGGTATTCCAAATCAAATCTTTATCACTGGAATCAAATTCTCTCACGCCAGCTTCTTGTTCGATGACTTCAGGACCGTTCAAACCGATACGGGCTTTCTTCGTCGCTATCAAGTAGCTCATAAGTGCTGAGGTAATGGACATACCGCCAAAAGAACCCACCCGACCTGGCACTAAGCCAATCACTGGCACATACGATTTTATTGCAACGATCAAATTGCCGATTTCTGCGATCGACAATAAGCCGTAATTGGCTTCTTGGAGGCGTACGCCACCAGTATCGAGGATGATGATCGGTGTGATCGGATTGCCCTTTTGGTTTTCTTCCAACACATGCGTCAATGCAGCGATGATTTTAGCACCAGAAACTTCACCGATCCCGCCACCTTGGAATTTTCCTTCCATAGCGATCACGACCACGTTTTCTCCAGAAATCGTTCCACGGCAAACAACGATCCCATCATCGCTTTGTGGCACGATGTCTTGAGCCACCAGATTGGGTGCGATCATTTGGTCGAATGGATCGATCAATTCACGACCGCTCTTGGCATCCAATAAGGCGTGCACCCGTTCTCGGGCATTTAATTCTACAAAACTATTCTTCATCTGCTAGTTCCTCCATTGCTTGGGTTAATCGTAGGTAAACCACACCGGGAGTGGCGCCAAAGTCGTTGATCACTATTTGCGCACTGATTGGATAGCGCTCAAAAAAACGCGTCAAGACATTTTGCCACACATCGCCAAAGCCGTCACTTCCTGTACAAACTGAAACGGTGGTTTCTTGTTTGTCTGTTGGAAAAAGCAAAATTTCCAAGTCACCAGAACCAACCACGCCAACATGGACTTTTTTGGTGACTGGTTTCGTTGTTTGATACGTATAAGCTAATTTTTCCATCTCTTCTTCTCTCCTCTTGCTCTTATTAAGACCACGTTCTGAATTTCATTGGCGGTTCGTACAACCCATCGGACCATTCGATCAAATCATCAACGGTTTGAGCTGCTAGCAATGATCGTTTGGCATCACTGCGTTTGATCCCTAAGTCTTCTGGTAATTTCACGATCCCCGCTTTGCGCAAGGCATCCAGAGAAGCTTTTGTGCTGGTCATTCCTAGTGGGGTTACACCACCGATGGCTGCGATGGCTGCTTGTTTTTCCTCTTTTGAATTTGCTTTATAAAGATAAGCGATGCCTTCTTCTGTCACGATATGCGTCGTATCTTCGCTATAGATCATAATTGGGGCATTGGCTAAACCAGCTTGCTTTTGGACAGCCAACGCATCTAACGTTTCTACAAAAACAGGTTTTTTATTGGACCCATACGTTTCAACCATTTGAACGACTAATTTTTGTCCTTTTGCTAAAGGATCTGTTTCATCCCGTAAGGATTGCCAAGCTGGAGTCGAATGCCGACGGCCCCCCGGATTATGCCCCATATTTGGTGCACCACCAAACCCAGATAAGCGGCCTTTCGTCACTGTAGAAGAATTTCCTTGATAATCTAGTTGTAAGGTCGAACCGATAAACATATCGATGGCATATTGACCTGCAGTTTGTGATAATGCTCGATTGCTGCGCATCGTGCCGTCTTTTCCGACAAAGAACACATCGGGTCGAGCGGCAATATATTTTTCCATACCAACTTCCCCACCAAAACTGTGGATGCTTTCGACCCAACCAGATTCGATAGCTGGAATCATCGTTGGATGAGGATTCAAGACCCAGTTTTTCGCTACTTTTCCTTTGATTCCAAGCGTTTCTCCATAGGTTGGTAAAAGTAACTCGATCGCAGCGGTGTTAAAACCGATCCCATGATTCAACGATTGTACTTCATGTTCTGCATAGATTCCTTTTAATGCCATCATCGCCATCAAAATTTGTAATTCCGTAATGTTTTGCGGATCTCTCGTAAAGAGGGCTTCTAATTGATACGGTTGGTCTGCTACCACGACGACATCGATCCAATCGCTGGGAATGTCGACCCGCGGCAAACGATCGACCACTTCATTAACTTGGACGATCACAATCCCATCTTTAAAGGCTGCTGCTTCGACGATCGTTGGCGTTTCTTCCGTATTGTAACCTGTATAAAGATTTCCTTGACGATCGGATTTGTCCGCCGCCACAAGGACCACATTCGGAATCAAGTCGATAAATAAGCGCCCATATAATTCCAAATACGTATGAATGTCCCCTAATTTCATAGTTTTGTCTTCAATCATTTGGGCAACGCGCGTACTTTGTGCGCCTGCATAAGAAAAATCGATTTTCGCTGCAATGCCTTTTTCAAATATCGTCAAATGTTCTGGACGGGAGATACTCGACATGATCATATGCAAATTATTGACTTTTTGAGCATCGACTTGTTCTAAGCTTTTTGATAGGAAGCTTGCTTGTTTTTGATTGTCGCCTTCAAGGACCACTTTGTCTCCCGGACGGATCAACTGTTCTAAGACTTCAATGATCGCTTCCGTTGGGACATATTTTCCATCGAGAAGATGCTCGATTTTTTTCATGGTTTGGGCCTTCTTTTCACGTTTACTTGCCCAGTTTCTTGCAGGTTTTTCCATTCTATTCATCTCCATTTTTGATATAGGAATAAAGCATCATCCAAGCCATGTTGATCCAAATTGATCACACGGATCGCATTGTTTTCACCAAATTTTACTTGGATCAGTTTTGTTAGGGTATTGCCAGGAGGAAATTCAAGAGCCAAATCAAGTCCTGCTTCGTAGGCAACATCCATGATCTTGTTCCACTGCACCGGATAAGCAATATTTTGCAGCAAATCACGGCGGATCTCTTCAGGGTTCATGGTCATCCGACCATCCGTATTTTTGAGGTAGGGACAGATAGGCACATCAAGGAATACCGTGTTCATAAATGGCGCAAACCGTTTCACGGGTTCTGCCATCAACACACAATGGGACGGGACAGGCACTGCTAAAAGTTTGGCGGTTTGCGCATGATAATCTTTCGCTTGAGCTAGCGTCTTGCGCAAGCCTTTGATATGACCAGAGATCGTATGCTGCATGGGGCAATTTTCATTTGATAAATAGACGGGAGCAGCAGGATCAAATGTTTTTGCCACGAGCGCTTCTGCTTCACTTCTCGTTACACCAACCAGTACCCCCATGGCATAATCAGTCGGATAGGCTTCTTTCATCAATGTCGCCCGATGATAGACCAAGCTAGCGGCATTTTCGAAACTCAAGCTTTCACAAGCTAACGCAGCGGAAAAAGCGCCAATCGAATGCCCCGCCACAAGCTGAGGTTGCACACCAGATGCTTTCATCTGGTCCGTGTAAAAAGCCGCTTTTACTAAAAGCGCCAACTGAATAGAGACGGTATCTTGTTTGAGATCCCCCGATACAGGGTGTAAATCAAAGCCTGTCGCCTGTTCTAGCCGATGGAAATAACTGGCAGGCACGTCCTCAAGCATCTTGCTGGTCTGACTGCCTTGTCCTGGGTATAAGAAACCTGTACTCATGAAACACCTCCTAAACAATTTCTCTTTCCTGTGTCATAATAACGGAAGTTTGTTATAATAAAAAATACCAGTTTCGTGAATATCCATAACCAAAAGGTATGGAAAGAGGAGTATCTGATGAACCTTGATCATTTACGCTACTTTAAAAAAGTAGCCGAATCGAAAAATATTACCCAATCTGCACAAGAATTATACATCTCACAACCTGCCTTGAGCCGTGCCATGAAACACCTAGAAAGTGAACTAGGCGTTCCTTTGTTCTATCATGCCGGTCGGCATATCGAGTTGACGATGTATGCTGAAGAATTTTATCCCTATGTCGTTGAGACGTTAGCACGTTTCGACGAAGGAATAAGTGCGATCCAAGCCTTAAATGGAGAAATGGTCCCTGCAGTGACGATTTACTCTGAAGTCGCTTCTGTTTCCTTGCCCAACTTGGTGGCGACATTCGTTGAAAAGCACCCTGAGATCCAACTTTCGATCAAGCAGCACGGCAGTAAGGAGACCAACAAAGAACAAGCCTTCTACATTACCTCTGAGCCAAAGAACGGCTTGACCAATCTGCCAATATTCACGGAACCCATCTTACTGGCGATCCCCAAAAAGCATCCCTTGGCAGAAAAAAAAGACTTGCAAGTTGCCGATATCCAACACGTGCCTTTGCTGATGCTGGTTGAAAACAGCCCGCTGCGTAGAACCATCGACGAAGCTTTTGAAGCAAAAAAAATCAGTTTGGCTATCGGTTCAACGACGGACGATCCGGCGACGTTGCGCTCCCTTATCAATCAAGGACTAGGAATCACGTTCTTTCCTAAAATTACTTGGGGCTATGAAGATGAGGCACCTTTCGTTTTACGTGAACTAGCAGATTTCCCCTTATCAAGGACGATCTATTTAGCATCAAGCTTTACTAAAGGTCATCCCATGACAAAACTAATTGCAAAAACGTTGATTGAATTTTATCTTGGCTAAACAAAAAGAAGCGTCCATTCGCACGTTAGCTGTGCAAGTGGACGCTTCTTTTTTCTCTCCTATTTACAAAGGTTGAATCATCGGCTCGACCGTACATTCATTCACATTGATCACATTGATCACTTCGATCTCTTTTGACTCGCCACACTATTGGCTGCCCCAGTCAGGTGAGATCCCATAAGATTTGTTACACGCCTTCCAGTACGGCTGCCTTATCATCGCTTATGCATCGAGCAATTGATCGTATTCTTCATCACTGACTGCTTCTAACCATTCTGAAGCACCAGCAGTAATCGCTACATGGGCAAACCAACTATTTTTTGCTGCACCATGCCAATGTTTGACCCCTTCCTTGATGACTACGACATCACCAACAGTAAGTTTTTGCGGTTTCTTTCCTGCTTCTTGGTACCAGCCTTCTCCTGAAGTCACCAACAACAATTGATACCCACCATCAATATGCCGATGCCAATTGTTGCGGCAACCTGGTTCAAAAGTCACATTGCCAACGTTGACTGGAATCGCTGGATCAGCTACTAAAGGATTCAAGTAACTCTGACCGCTAAAATATTGTGCATAGGCGTCATTTGTGTTCCCTAATGAAAAGATTCCAGCTTCTTTTGCTGCATCGAGTTCTGACATTTATTTTTCCTCCAATTCAGCTAGCTCTTCTTGATAAACCGTTTTGGCGATGTTAAAAGCAGACCAAGCCTTGGGCCAGCCAACATAGAAAGCCAGATGAGTGATTACTTCTGCAATTTCCTCTACAGTGATCCCGTTTTCCTTGCCAATCGTCAGATGGGCAGTCAATTGTTCAAAATTGCCACCCGAAATCAAGGCAGATATCGTTAATAAACTTCTTGTATGAGGAGCCAATTCTTCCTCACGTGACCAAACTTCACCAAATAACACATCATCATTTAATTGCGCAAATTTCGGCGCAAATGTCCCTAGATTATCTCTTCCTGCAGTTTGTTTCTTTACCATATCGATCGACTCCTTCTTCTATTGTGATAAAATGCTGGCTCACCCAATTTTGAATGGCAGTATCCGCCTTATTCACTCGTGAACCACGGATGGCTAATCCAGGATAAATGAGGGCTTCAGGACAAGTTTTTTTAAAGTCTTCTAGGCTATTGCCGAATCCTGAGCCTTCATGAGTACAAAAGGGAAAAATAATCTTCCCATCGAAATGATGGTCTTTTAAAAAACTCGCCACGATCATCGGATAGGTCCCCCACCAGTTGGGAAATCCAACAAATAGTATCCGTTCTTTAAAAAACGCAGACGGTACTGTTTGATAGCGGGGAAAATCATTAGCAGCTTTTTCTTTTTTTGCATGTTCGACCATCGCCCGATAACTTTCAGGATAAGGTTCCACAGGGTCAAGAGTATAAAGGGGGCATTGCAGCTGCTCTGACAGCTTCTCTGCTAGAATCTGCGTATTTCCTATGCCCAGTTTTTTGAGCTGTCCCTCAATCAGATTTTCACCAGCTCGTGAACAAACAAGTATTGCCGCCATTGTGTCACCTCCTACTCTTTGTTTCCTGATAGATTTAATGGTAAGCCAATCGAGTTGGATTGGCTAATGCTTTTTCACACAAGACCTTATGCTTACAAAGCATAGCTGGTTTCGATATACAAAAAAGAAGCGGATATCACCGCTTCTTTTGATGTTTACACTGAGATTATTGAAAGGAATCGCGAAATCGTCGAATAAACTCGATAACGACTGGAGACAGTACACGATTCTTTTTCCAAACCAATACACAGCTGGTCTCGATTTGTGGTACTAAAGGCAGAAACTTGATTGCCTCATTCCTTCGCTGACCAACAGCGCCACTAACAGTCAGTGCCGAACCAACATGGTTTTCTACTAAGGAAAAGACATTGAATATTAAATTGTAGGTACCCACGATCGGCAACTCTTCCACTGGTGTCTTCGACCATTGGCTGAACATTTGCTGTACTTCTGGACGCTTGGAGATCAATAAAGGCACACCTTTGATGTCTTCGGGTGTAATTTCTTCTTTATGCGCAAGAAAAGAATCAGCCGAAGTCAAAAAGCCCCATGTTTCTTTTCGTGGAAGAACGATTTTTTCATACTTCTCGATTTCAATCGGTTCGATCAAGATCGCTAGATCCAACAAGCCTTTCTCTAGACGATCGCTGATATCATCTCCGGTACCACTATGAATATGAAAGCGAACATCCGGATAATCATTGATAAATTCTTCCAACATCAAGGAAAGCGTATCGGAATTATCTGCTTCCACACAACCAATCGTGAAGTGACCGCTAAATAAATGTTTTTTACGATCTTCAAACGCTTGCATTGTCTGGTCTGTCAAACTCAAAATCTCTTCCGCACGGCTTTTAAAAAAACGCCCCGCTTCCGTTAAAACCATTTTACGATTATCACGAGTGAATAGTGCCGTCCCTAACTCGTCTTCTAATTCTTTTAATTGTCGACTCAATGTCGGTTGTGTGATGTGGAGCACTTCTGCAGCTTGAGAAATCGTCCCTTCCTCCGCAATCGTGTAGAAATATTTTAATAACCGAATTTCCACAAAATCTCCTCCTCATTTTTTTCTTTTGCATTCAAGGTGTTCGAAACAAAAGAGAACCTCCCTCTCCAGTCTCCTTTTCAAGTCTTATGATAACAAAGAATCACTGTTCCAGCGAATCTAGCTAAAAAAGCGTAGGAAATTGCAGAATTGTAAAAAGATTCGTCAACAACATGTAAAAACTGTTCGCTTAAACGAACAGTTTTGTCAGCTGCTTGTTTTTTACGGCTTTTGGCGTAGGATGTATGAGTATCTTGGTATGAGTCCTCATACAATGATTTGGAGGAATATGATGTTAAATTTATCAATTCTTTTATTTTGTGTAGCGATCGCTTTACTCGGACTTGCAGGATTCATCTTTAGAGTGCGTGCGTTGCTGAACAAACGTCCGTGGAATGGTCCTGTATTGCCATTGTCGGTTATTGGTGTGATTCTATTAATCGTCTCTTTGGTCATGATCTACCTTTCTTATCCTAAATAACACGATTGTAGTCAACCTAGAACGAATAAATTGGAAAAATTGACTCTTCTCGGGAATAAGTGGAAGCTCTTGCTTCTAATCCATCAACTCATCCCAAATGATTCATAAATCAACCGCACTAGTTTACCATAATTATATTATGATTATTTCGATTTGTGGTACATCATGAACATGTAGCCGATTGAGAAACGGCTATACTAAACTTGAATTTTGCTAATATCCTAGTTCATCGAGCCAATTCAACAGATTCGGTTCAGCCTCTTCAACACTTCCCGCTCTTGCTGCAAAGCCTTCAAGAAAGTCATACGCTGGATACAACGTTTGAAGTTCGTTTTGACTATTGTTCAATCCACTTCCCCCATGGGTTGCAAAAGGAATGATTTGTTTATCCGTAAGATCATAGGTTTCAAGAAATGTTAAAACGGCTCTTGCGGCACGGTTCCACCAAACGGGAAAGCCGATAAAGAGAACATCCACTTCAGTCATTTCGGCAACGTCAGTCATCAACGTTGGTCGGGCATCTTCTTCCACCTCTCTAGTCGCAAAAGCTGTATGTTCATCGTAAACGTTAGGGTAACCTACTTCTGTTTGAATCGAGAACAACGCACCGCCGGTCTGTTCAGCAATCATTTCTGCTATCACCTGGACATCTCCTACTAAGGTGTCATCGATTACATTAAAACTACTTCCAGAAACTGCTTCGACTGCTGGTTCATGCTCTAAATTTTCTGGTCTTGTGAAGTAGGCGATCAAAATATCGGCCTCTCCATCAATCCCTGTTTCTCTCATTTGTTGCGTAATGGTGTCACTAGTACTTGTTTCTGTTGTACCAATGTCTGGCTCGTCATTCATTGAATCACTGCTACATCCTGTTAGAAAAAGCATTGTCAGAAAAAGTCCTTTTGTCCATTTGTTCATTGAATTGCTCCTTTCTTTTCCCATCAAAAATGGTAGTTCCAGTATAATTCTTGAAGTGGACTTTAAGGCAAGGCAAAAAAAGATTTTTAGGGTTTCCTTTCCCTTTCTCTCACAGAATCAGCACATTATAAGAAGCCTTAAAACATTAAGCGTAGCTTTACGGCTCTCCCCTGTCTTATCTTTCATTTTTCCTCGTGATCTATATTTTTACAAGGTAATACCTAATGAAAACAGTACCTTGTTTGAAATGTTAGAAGTAGTTAAAGGATCAGAAAGCGTTTCGTGTCAGAAAATGATCATATATTCATAGAAGTTCGAAAGTCGCTGCTTCACCTTCTGCAGAATTTTTCCCAATAAATAAAGTAAACAATCCAGGTTCGACGCCAAAAGTCAGATCTTTTTGATAGTAAAAAAGATCTTCTTTAGTTATCGTGAACAAAACGGTTATTTCTTCGTATGGAGACAACGGAATTTTTTTATATTTTTTTAATTCTTTCACTGGCCTAACTACCGATCCAACGTGATCTCTGATATAAAGCTGGACTGTCTCCAATCTGGAGTAAGCAGAATTGTTGCGGATCGTAATTTCAGCTTCCAACGTTTCATTCATAGTTGAATCACTCAATTTTAACGAATGGTATGATGCTTCCCCAAAACTCAACCCATAACCAAATGGAAAGAGCGGCTCGTTTGAGCAATCCAGATACTTCGAAACGAAACGTCCTGTATGTGTCTTGCTGTTCAATGGTCTTCCAGTATTGAAGTGATTGTAGTAAAGTGGCAGCTGCCCTACATCTTCTGGGAAGCTCATACTTAAACGACCAGAAGGATTGACCTTCCCAAAAAGTATGTCAACGATTGCTTGTGCTCCTTCTGTACCAGGAAACCATGCCTGTAATATTGCATCCATTTGTTTTGTTTCTTCTTTTAACACCAGTGGGCGACCACTGAAATTGATCAAGATATTTTTTTTACCAAGAGCGGTCATTTTTTTAATAAAAGCTCTTTGAACAGCTGGTAAATGAAGGTCCGTTCGACTGCCAGCTTCCCCACTTTGCAAACTGTGTTCCCCCATAGCAAAAAGAATAATGTCTGCCTCAGTGCCAGCTTTCAACGCTTCTTTCAGCCAAAGATCTTGCTGTGCAGCTGATGAGGAATTGCCACTGGCAGTATAGCCAAAGTCTCCAAGTATAGAATCATCTTCTAAAAGCGGACAACCTGGTTCGTAATGAACATATTTTTCCGACACTGTATTTTGGAGCGCCGTTTTTAATGTTGTGACATCCTCTGTTTTTCCGTGTACTGCCCATAAACCAATCATTGCTTGGTTGTCACCATATGGACCAACGAGTAATATTTTCTCTTTTTTTGGAGTAAGAGGAAGTACCTCTTGCTTATTCTGCAATAAAACGATCGCTTCGGAGGCAACTTTTCGTGCAAGTTTCCGGTTCTCTTCGGATAAGAGTATTTGAGCTTCTACTTCCTCTGAACTGCCACGGAAGGGATCTTCAAACAGCCCTAAATCCTTTTTAAGTTTCAAGACATGATACACAGCGTCATCGATCAACCGCTGATCGATCGCACCACTTTCCAGCAGCGGACGAAGCTCTTTCGCATAACATCGGGTTTTCATATCGATGTCATTTGTTGCTTCGATCGCTAATTTGGCCGCTTCTCGATCATCCGTAGCAATCCCATGAGGAATTAATTCTTGAACAGCTGCATAATCCGAAATAACGACTCCATCAAACTGCCATTCTTCTCTTAAAATTTGTTTGATCAAAAATTGATTAGCAGTAGCGGGAATACCATCATACGTGTTAAAAGAAGTCATGACTAGTTTGCATCCTGCCTCGACAGCCGCTTTATAGCCGCTTAAGTAGTCTTGACGCAGTTTGCGTTCGCTCATATCAACTGTATTATAATCTCGTCCTCCTTCTGATGCACCATAAGCAGCAAAATGTTTAACACAGGCAGCGATTCCGAGCAGTGTTCCCCCTTTTTCTTGCTGAATGCCTTCTACCATTGCTTTCGCAAAATCAGCATTTAGCAGCGGATCCTCTCCTGTCGACTCCAAGCATCGCCCCCATCGAGCATCGCGTACTAAGTCGACCATTGGTGCATATGTTACGTGTGCGCCAGCCGCTCTTGCTTCTTGTGCTGCGGCTTGATAGGCGCTTTGAATCAATGCTGGATTCCATGTTGCTCCCAATCCCAGAGGGATCGGAAAGACTGTTCGGTATCCATAGATGATATCTGCCATGAACAATAGTGGGATTTTGTGTCGACTTTTTCTTAAGTAGTCTGTTTGAATCTTTCGAGTTACTTGGGCACCTGTGACGTTCAATACCGAACCAACAACATCGATGGTTTGTTGTTCGATGCCAAGTTTTTGCTGAGGACCCAAAGACAAATCGCTTCCGTGAAAGAATTCTCCAGATAACTGCACCAATTGGCCGATTTTTTCGTCTAAGGTCAGTTGGTTGACTAATTGTACCAGTGTTTGATTTTTCATATTATTACTCCTCGCATAGTTTTTTCTATTGATATCTTAGTTCTGGTGTGATGAATCGAGTCTTTCCTGTAGCTGCTTCTGCAAAGACTCCTAACTGGACACCGGTAAATTTTGAGTCAGAACATTCATTTGTAAAATGACGTACAGCGATTTGATCTTTGAACACTACTGTATTCGTTTCATCTAAAATCAGCAGGTTGTAGCTGTTGCTGTCTCCAGACAATTTCAGAGTCAACCGCTCTCTATCTTTTAAATTATTGGATCGATACAGAAGTAAATCAAAGATGTTTTTCCTGCCAAAAAGTTCTGTTTGGTGTTTTGTTTTTCGCAATCCAAATTGGCAAAAATTCAAGTCATCCTTGTAGATTGCTATACCAAAAGTCCCCTCCTGACATTCGTCGACCATCAAAGTGGTTTCAAAGCAGCAGGTAGTATCAGCTTGACATAAGGACAAAAAGGCAATGGGCTCGTCCTTAGAAGTTCCTAAACGAGTCGGTAAGTTATCAATGATCAAATCAGTATCATACGTATAATCAATTGGCAAACGTACACTCTGCAACTTCTTGCAGAGAAAAGGTACTAGTTCATTCCGCTGCTTAACGCTTTTTGAAAAACGATCTGTTTCAACTTCAACCGATGCATTCCCTGTCTGATTGACAACTGGCCAACCATCTATCCACTCTACAGGTAATAAAATCGTTTCACGACCAAGCAGGGTGAAATGACGGTTGGGCCTAGTCGCAAGAGCGGTCAGCCACCAAGAACCTTTTTTGTCTTGAAAGAAATCTGCGTGCCCTACGGCTTGAAGCCTCGATTTGATATCTCTATTAGAGAGGATAGGATTCGTATTAGCTCCTTCATACGGACCATTGATTGATTTGCTTCTTTGAATCGTTACCATATGGCCTTCTCTTGTGCCACCTTCTGCCAATACAAGATAGTACCATTCGTCTTTCTTGAATAGATGCGGTGCTTCTGCGTCGCGTCCACCGCAACCTTGGCTGATTGCTACCGGATCTGTCAGCATTTTCCCGCTGTAAGGATCGATTTCAAATTGTAGAATGCTGTTTTTCCCTTTCATTGATGCAGCAAGTTGGAAGAAAAATCGGCCATCAATAAATGAAATTGAGGGATCGATCCCAAAAGGACAATCGATCCAGATTGGATCAGACCAACCATGGTCAAGGTTTTTCGTATGGCAGATGAAATTCCCTTGGGTGACATTTGTACATACTAGAAAATATGTTTCCTCAAAGAAGCGGATCGTTGGGGCAAAAAGTCCCATCGAGTTGCTGATTTCTTTCAGATTGATATGATCCGGACAATCAATCGCATACTGCTTAAAATGCCAATTGAGCAGATCCTGGCTTTCAAAAATCGGCAGACAAGGAAAAAATTCAAAACTTGAACAGACTATATAGTAGGATTTCCCATCGAAACAGATACTCGGATCAGGATGAAATCCTTTGATAATTGGATTGGTATACTTCATTGTGCTCCTCTTTTCTCTTTTAGTGCCACATGTAAAAAGAAGAAAGCGATACTAGCCGCTTTCTTCATCGAGTTTACACTTTCTCCTTCAATGCGGCTTGTTCCAATTGATAGGTTTCTTTATCCAGCTTTTTAAACCACGGATACCATAATATCGGTGACAAAATCAGTTGAATGAACAACTGTAGAATGATAATCGATAGTTTCCCTTGAACAGCTGCATGGAACCCAATTGGTAAACCGAAAATGGCAGTAACACCAGTAAAACGAGCGACAAATCCAAAACGTGTTAAAACATAAGCTAAAATTAAAGCAATGCTATTATTGGTAATGAATGGTACCGCTAATTTAAAGTTTAATACCAAAGGCGTACCAAAAATCAATGGTTCAGTGATTCCGAAAAGAGCTGGAACAATTGCGACTTTCCCTGTTTCTCGATACTGCTTGCTTTTCGCTCGCAGCATTAATAATGCTAATCCTAAGCCCATACCGCTCCAAGTTATGATCATAAAGAATGCATAGCCAGTAATGTTTGGCGGTGTTTGGCCTGCCGCAACAGCGTTTAAGTTCTCGACGTCCATTGCCATCCACAGGGCTTGAACGATCGGCATAACGACATTTGTTCCATGAATACCGAAAAACCATAAAACCTGTTGAATCAGTGAAATCAGAATGACTGCACTGATTGATCCTCCGATCCCTTGAAGCGGTTCTTGTATGATACTGTAAACAAACTGATGCATGTTGCCGAAGCTGGTTGCTTCAAAGAGTGAATTTAATACAATGAAGAGTACACTGATAAGAACCGTAGGCAAAATTGATTCAAATACTTTTGTTACCATAGGAGGTACACCTGCTGGCATTTTGATCGTCCAACCTTTGTCTTTCAGCCAAATATATACTCTTCCACTTACCAAACCAACGATCATTGCGGAAAATACTCCTTGTGCACTTAGCCAAGTAGCTGGAATCGCGCTGACTTCGTCCGTCGTTGTACCTAGAGGGGTAATGATAAAGAAACTAAGCAATGCGATAATAGCAGCGGAAATACCATCTTCTGACGGACGTAGATTTTTCACTAAATGATAAGCCATTAATACCACGACATAAACAGCCATCGAGCCAATAGTTATTTGATTTAGTTTGCTAAAAACATTTGCGAAACCAGCTAAAAATGAAAGTGCTGGAAGACTATTAGGTAATACTAGAAGTAAAACAGCGATCGAGCCGATCAAAATAGGACCTAGTGTCCCCATCATCGCACCGGAGATCGATTTTAAATAAGCATTGTTGCCTAATTTGTCAAAAAAAGGACTTAATTTATCGAAATAACCTGTGATTTTTTCTTTCATAATATTTCCTTCCAATCATTTATTGTTGATTTGGTAGCGCCTTCAATTTCAACTTGTTTTCAATATAACAAATTATTCTACTGACGCGAATATCAATAAACGCTTTCTTTTTAACAAAAACACAGATTTGACTACTCGATAACGGATTGTTAAAATCGAAAAAAAGGAGTAAAACGATGGACCATTTAGCGCTAGACAACTTGATCCGTGAAGTTTCTTCTCATGAAGAAGCTTACCGTGACGGCAATTTAAAACCCGACTATTCAGATTTTAAAAAAGTAGTTGTCAACGATCAAGAAGTTCTTTGTATGGAACTGACAGATTCACAGATGATTACTAAAGATCAGCCGTTTTTTATAAAACGACATTCTCGTTTTCAGAATTACCCTATTCACTGTCATGATTGGATTGAATTTAACTATATGTATGCTGGAAAATGTCAGCAGATCATTAACAATGAACCACATTTTCTGTATGAAGGGCAAATTTTGCTGATGGATGCAAATACTGTTCACAAGATTGAACCGCTTGGCGAAGATGATATTCTCATTAATTTGATTATTCCCAAGTACTATTTAACTGCAAATTTTTTCAACCGTTTTTCCTCGGAAAGCGTTTTGACTTCATTCTTTATTGAAGCCATCACTCATGGAATGAAACATGATCGATTTATTCATTTTGCTTCAGAAACAAGGACACGTCTACAGTTCTTTTTTAAAGAGTTGTTATGCGAATGGTTTGATCGTTCCACAGCATATACCGACATTTGTGAAGGATTGTTAGGTTTGATCATTTCGGATCTTGTGAATATCTATCAAGATTCTTATACGGATCGTTCCGATCAATATCGAAAGAGCCCGATTGTTCCAATTTTGAAATACATCGAGAAAAATTACGCAAATTTGACTTTGACAGAATTATCGGAACAATTCAACCTTAATCCCAATTATCTGTCCAATCTTTTAAAAAAACATACCGGCTATTCTTACAAAAAACTTGTAATCAATCAACGTATCTTGGCAGCAGATCGTTTTTTACTTTCAACCGACATGGATATCGTTGATATTTCGCAGCAAGTCGGCTTTGAGAATATTAATTTCTTTTACCAAAAATTTAAAGAAGTTTACGGTGTCACTCCGGGTATGAGGAGAAAATTACATTTTTGATCAACGCCTAGGATTGACTGAGAAAACTGTTTTCGTTTTGTCCGTTGTTCTTCGATGACTGGCATCGTCCAACTCCGCTTGGTAATTTTACAAGGAGGTCTGTCTGCTCAACCGGACTAAAATGGAAGATTGGTGATTCGTAATGAGTATAGATCAAATACTTAAGAGTAAGCATTCTTTCTCATCTTCCCTTCTATTTTTAACGTTTGATGGAGGGAATTGCAAACCAGATAAATTCACTAAACAAAAAATCCAGCTGATCGCTGGATTTTTTTGCTTCGAAACTAGGATAAATATTTTACGGGATTTCCCGCTATCACTTCAATTTCAATTAAAGCATTTAGCGGCAGCTCAGCAATTTGAAATGCACTGCGTGCTGGATAGGGTTTTGAAAGATAAGATACCGGATAAAAACAGCATTCACATCACTCATATGCTTGATGTCCTTTAAAATACAGTGACTTTTAGAATATGACTGAATTGAAGATCAACAGCTGCTAGCATCCGCTGAATATTTGTGAATATGTGCTCTGTCTGGTCAATAATGCCCTTGGTCAGTTCATTATTTTTGGGTTGATTCCGAACTATCCAGAAAGGAAAACAAATCATTCGTTGTGATTCCTTGGGATTATGGGCCGATAGCTTGCGGTGCTTCTTTTGTATGAATAATTCTTTTCATTTCAAGCGCCTCAGCTTAAAGGAGCTAAATGCGCTTGGAAGTGGCGAAGAATTGGTGGTTCCCATGTTATCTTATAACCCTGTTGGATCGTATGTGCTCGTTTTTTCACTGAAATCAACGCATCTGCTATAGTGTCCAGATGAGACTGCGTATAGACTCTTCTTGGAATTGCAAGACGGCTGAATTCAAAGTCGGCTTTTAATTGTTTGTTCGTATCTGGATCGTTGCCTAACATATACGACCCAATGTCGCAGGTACGTATACCTGCTTCTTTATAGAGCTCAATACACAATGTCTGTCCTGGATACTCATAATAAGGAATTTGTGGATACATCTCTGCTGCATCAATGAAAACACCATGTCCGCCAACTGGAGATTGATAGGCAATCCCCGCTTCATCTAGTCGCGAAGCCAAATACTCCATTTGTCCGATCCGATACTTCAAATAATTTTCATCTATTCCTTCATACAAACCTATTGCCATCGCTTCAAGATCACGACCTGCTAATCCACCATAAGTGAAAAATCCTTCATAGCTTATACAGTTTGCTTTCACTTTAAGAACAAGTGGTGATTCTTTCTCTTTGATCCCTAACAAGCCGCCCATATTGACAATGGCATCTTTTTTTGCTGACATTGTAAACATGTCTCCGTATTGAAACATCTCTCGAACGATTTCTTTCACCGCTTTGTCTTGGTATCCTTCTTCATCACGTTTGATGAAGTGCGCATTTTCAGCAAAACGAGCGGCATCAATACAAAGTGGAATCTCATACTTTTTACAAATATCTGACACTTCTTGCAAGTTTTTCATTGAAACAGGTTGTCCTCCTGCCGAGTTATTCGTAATTGTCATTACAACTAATCCGACATTGTCTGATCCTTTTTCGAGAATCGTTTTCTCCAGTTTTTCAACATCCATATTCCCTTTGAACTTCGCTCGAATATGCGGATTCTTAGCTTCTTCAATTACACAGTCAATGGGTCTGGCTCCTGCTAAGATCACGTGAGCTCGTGTCGTGTCGAAAAACATATTGGAAATAGCGAACATTCCTTCTGA
The DNA here is from genome assembly GCF_030499455.1 of Enterococcus sp. B2E4. Classification (NCBI taxonomy): domain Bacteria; kingdom Bacillati; phylum Bacillota; class Bacilli; order Lactobacillales; family Enterococcaceae; genus Enterococcus; species Enterococcus sp. B2E4. The sequence continues at coordinate 83,679 of NZ_JAUKPK010000006.1, read as the reverse complement.
TAAAAACAATGGAAGCAGCACTTTTTCTGCCGCACGACCTTGGTGTACAGGTTGAATATACCCATAGTCAAAAATGTCCTTTCCAGCTTCGATTAATTTATAGTAGCTGGATGAACCGGCATAGGCCTCGTCTCCTTGCATTACACCTGCCCATTGGGTCTGGCTCATAGCATTTGTACCTGAATCAGTCAAAAGGTCAATGTAACAATCTTCTCCTCGTAAGTGAAACAGATTGTAGTTTGCCTCTTTGATTTTTTTAACCCGTTCGGCACGACTTAACATCTTTAACGGTTCTACTGCTTTGATTCTAAATGGTTCTGCAACATATTTTCTTTCCATCATAAAACCTCCTAGATATGATTTATAAAATACCCCGGTTATCGATCTATGATGAGCGGACAGTATATTATCAAATTAATACATTATTGAATATTCATAAGCGACAAAATAAAACGCATAATCAGTAAAGATAGAAACGCATCAAAAACAGGAATAAACAGCATAAATAAGTGCCATTTTTTATTAGTTCCAGCGACTAACACAATTCTTGCGTAATGACCAATCAAAGTCCCCATCAAGATGCATGCGGGAAATAGCATCGTTGCTTGTCCTACTGTTAATACGCCGGAAGCGTATAAAGTAGCAGCTGTAGCACACCCAGATGCCTTGGCGAAAAAAGCCGAAATTAGAACTGCGACAGCCGCACCTGGCAGACCAAACAAGCCCATAACTGGAGAAAAAATGTTTCCCAAGATATCTAACAGGCCTGTTTCGGTCAAAACATAAATCAATGTATAGCCAAGTATCATTGCGGGAATAATATTTTTTACAGCAACTTGAAATCCCTTGGCACAACCTTTTAAAAAAATATCAACCACTGAAGGTGTCATCCCAATATCATTTTGTTTTCCTGTCATGTCTGATTTCCTCTCTTCTCCATAGAAACTTTACGCTTGTCTTGTTTGTTTATAAGGTATCGAACAAGGTTGGCGCCAACTATTTTACAAATGATTTGAACGAGCAAGATAGGTCCTAATGCGATTGGACTGATCAAAAGTAATGGAGCGCCGCCAGTTATTGTATTGTTGATAGGCGCCGATCCTGCATATTGGTAAGCAACAAATGCGGTTCTTTGCCCATCTGTCATTTCTTTTTTTTCTACTAAATCCCGAGTCATTACTGCAGCTACATCAGAACCTGTAAAACTACTGATAAATGCAACGCCTGCACTTCCTGGAATGCCTAATAAAGGTTTGAGTATTGGACTGAATAGTTTTTGCGAAGCTTCATAAACACCTAAATGCTCGAATACATCAAGTAATCCGCAAAAGAGCATGATCGCCGGCAATAAATTCAAGCCCACTAAGAATCCCTCTCTTGCACCAAAACCGCCAGTTCCCAAAAAGTTTGTATTCGTATCACCGATCAAACCGAATTGCCCGCTGAGATTGGTAAAATCGAAAACTCTCAAGAATGAATCACTTTCGCTAAATGCGCCAGACAGAATAACAACTAACAAAATCAGTGACAACCAACTTTTGATCTTCGTTTTCATTCGGACCTCTCCCATCTCTTATGGATATTGATAGACAGCTGCAGCTGCTAATTTTGTTCTTGAAAATAATGATTCAACCTCGGCATATTCATTCAATGTGTGATTATTCTTCCCTTTACATCCCAATCCGCATAAAGTTGGGACGCCATTAACTACAGCGATCGCTGAATCAGAAATTCCTCCAACAGAAAACGGATGAATCGATCCATATCCTGAATCAAGAGCTGCTTGTTTAAAGTGTTCAAATAATGCCATTACTTCAGGGGTAGTTTCCATACAATCCATGCCCATCTCAAGATTTATTTTTGCTGTTGTTCCATCAATAAAGCTTGTTTTTGCAATTCGGTCTACAGCTGAAACAATCTCATTTTTAATTTTCATGGTTGGAAATCGATAAGCAATACGGATCTCACATTCTTCTGGAATCGTATTTTCACCTATCCCTCCGTTGACCATTCCACAATTCAGCAGTTTTCCTACCGAGATGTCGTTTTCTTTTTCAAGCTCAATAATTTTATACGCTGCTTCCAAGATGGCACTTCTTCCTTTTTCGGGCTCAATGCCGGAATGGGCAGCTATACCTTTGATTTTTAAGGATATGATCCCTCCGCCTTTTCGTCCAACAACTATACCATCATCTTGGTAACCTGTTTCGAAGTTCAATGCCGCGGCAGCCCCTCTTATTTCAGAAGCCAGCACTTCGGCTGCTGTGGAGTCCTTGTGCATCGTTTCTTCATCACCCGCAAGGACTAACTTTATCGGGTAACGTGTGTAGCCGATTTCTTTTAATGCTTTGATCGTATAAAGAGCGATAACCAGTCCGCCTTTCATATCGAGAACACCGGGACCATGTGCAAAGCCATTATCATCGATAGAAAATGGAAACATTTTTATTACTCCTGGTTTAAAAACGGTATCCGTGTGCCCAAGAAAGATGATTGGTTTTTCCTTGTTGGTGTTTTTCCAAAAGGCTGTGAACACATCTCCCGCGTTAGGCATTGAGAGGACCTTTGTTTCTAATCCAATATCTTCCAGCTCTGACTTAATTACGCTGATTACTTTTGCCACTCCTTCTTTTTGCTTTGGCCCACTTTCAATGTTGACCAGTTCCTCCCATAACTCAATCATCTCGGTTCGTTTACTCTCCACATAGGTGTCGATTTGCTTCATAATCATTTTATTTTTTGTTTGCAGCTTGTCCATATTGTTGCCTCCTTAGGTTGAAATAGGAACACATCTGAGAACGTTCTCGTTATCTTAGCTTAATAGTATCAGAATTTTCTTGCAATTCGCATAATCAATTTGTTATAGTCTGGGTATAACTATTCGTTATACCAAAGAGGAGGAAACCATGCAGTTTCAGCAATTAATTTATTTCAATGAAATAATTAAAGCAAAAAGCATGAATCGAGCAGCGAATAATCTATATTTATCACAGCCGAGTTTAAGTAAATCGATGCAAATGCTTGAAGAGGAAATCGGTACTAAGTTATTTATTCGTACAAATAAAGGGGTTATACTCACAGAAAATGGCGAAAAGCTCGCTCAATATTCAAAAACGATTTTGGCACAATTAGAGATGATCAAAAAAATTCCGCAAGAAAAATCCCGTAAAGTCTTAAACATTGCTTCTTACCCCTTGATTACAGTCGAAAAAGTTATTGCAGATTTTTATAATGTATATGATTTCCATCCCCTTGTAATCAATTTTGAGCAATGTCGGCTTAATGATGTAATTGAAAAAGTGGAAAAATCGGATGCTGAAATTGGAATCATTATGTACAATGAAGCACAGTCAAGAGAAATAAAAAACATTTTGAGACACAAGCACTTGCTTTATACTGAATGGATGACCGATACTTGGTATGTTAATCTCGGAAAAAAGAATCCGTTATACCATTCCAAAATGATTTCAATGGAAGAGTTAAGAAGCTTCCCTGTCATACGAAAACCAGATGATTACTATTCCAGTTTAAGTTTTTATCTCGAAATTGACGGTATCCGCCTTGCCGAGTTGGATAAAGTAATATATACAAATGACAATTCCAGTATCATTACAATGCTGCAAAAAACAGATGTTTTTCGTTTTGGACCGTCGATCAGCAAAAATGAGTTCAACCAATATGGAATAAAAACGATTCCTATCAAGAATTGCCAGGTATTCATAAGAATCGGTTGGATTAAACGAAAAAAAGAAATTTTAAGTAACGAGTCACAGTCACTCATAGAGTTCTTTAAAAGAGAAATTTGTGAAAAAAACAGTGAAAATTTATTACTTTGATTAGGATAAAAACGCAACCTTTGATACCTTTCTATAATTAACCTTTTTCCCTGTGATATCAAAATCTTGATAATACAGGAATGCCTTAAAATGATGATTTAGAAAAGATAATTAAATTACGGATAAGAAACTATGAAAATTTCTTTTAAAGAGCTCAATAATCATTTCATACGGGAAACCTGAGGAAGCGAGAATACTGTTTAAGCAACTGAGACATAGTAAAAAAAATCTGAGATTCTTCATTCTATTTACTAGTAATTAGAATGAGATAGATGTATTATTAAGATAAAAGAAATAAGTTGGTATAATTTTACTTAAAAGGAGAAAATACATGAAAAAAATATTTATTGCCTATTTTTTATGTTCAATGTTGGGTCTTGCAGCTTGTAGCACAGGTACCTCGGATAGTGTATCAACCAAAGAAAGCACTACTCGCACTTCGCTTACAAGTGAAAGTACTCTTTCCAGTTCCTCTTCTACAAATGAATCAATAGCTGAAACAACAACTGGAACAATTCCCAGCCAATCATCTGTTACACAGAACACACAAATCCAATCATCAGATATTGCGACTGATTCAAATACACAAGCGAATGCTGACGGTACGCTTTCTATGGAAGATCAAGCATTAGAAATGCTGTATGCCGCTAGACCAGAAATGAAAAATGACGATTATACATTCGCATTTTTCGGGATGGTTGGTGCTGATTATCTTTTCCGAGGTACAAGCATTTCGATTCGTAATCAAGGCGGATCGGGGACAATAGGATTTTTCCGAGTAACACCTGAAGGTGCTGTGATCGATACCGACTCATCGGGAAATCCTTACTAAATCATCCGTTCTTAATGATTCAAAGTTACTATTAAAAAGTTTTGCGGATTTCAACATCCCCAGAACCGAATAGTTGGATATGTTTTTCATTTTTCGAAGAACAAAATGAATAAAGAGAGAGCAAAAAAGAGTTGTCTTTTGCTTCTCTCTTTTTAATTGACGGTTGTCCTTTTATTATTGGCCCTTCACATAAATCTCCTGATATTTTTCCATCAATGATTTTTTAGGATCATTGTATTCAAACATAACCCCATCTTTTAGAAATAAGATCTGCTGAGAGATCTCCTCCAAATTATACAAAATATGAGAAGAAACCATGATCGCTTTTCCTTCTGCAGCCAGCTGCTGCAAAATAGTCGAAACCAATAAAACATTGGTAGGATCCAGTCCGTTCATCACTTCGTCCATGAACATATATGACGTATCCCCGATTACTTGCATCGCAAAACAGAGCCGCTGACGCATGCCTAATGAATAGGTCGCTACGCGGTTTTTTGCATAATCTTCCATTTGTAGCAGATCAATGATCGTTTCAACCTTCTTTGATGACTTCCAAATACTTTTGTATAGCTCAAGATGTTCAATACCGGTAAATTCCTCAAACAATTCACTTTGATCTGGTAATAGAGATACATTTTCTAATAAACGGCTTTTTTTCTTTAGCGAAGTGAAATCTTCGCCGTTTAACGTTATCTCGCCAGAAAAGCGCGATACTTGTCCCAGGATTGCTTTCATCATTGTGGTCTTGCCAGTACCATTTGGCGCTACTAAACCAATAATCGCCTTTTCTGGCAAATCAAAGGAAATATTTTTTAGGATCTGCTTATCTCCAAAATTGACGGATAAATTCTGAATGCTCAACATTTTTTTCGTCTCCCTTCAATCAGATAGGTAAGCAGAAGCAAACCCGTTAAACGAACGATCCAGGCTAATAAGACCCTGACTCCGAAATCAAAACGCATCCGAGGATCATAATAATCAAACCAGCTTCTCCCCAATACGACCTTCCCAATACTAACAAAAGAAGTGGGGAAAAAATGCCAGCTATTGTATGCTCCGCCACCTCGAACCAGATAAAAATTACTGGAAACAAGCAGCAGCAATGAAAACATCGCACTAATAATCTGGGAAGAAAACCACTTATTTAGTAAAAACGCAAATAGAAAACCAAGAATCAGGAACAACACATAGAGAGCAAGGCAACGAAGCAACACATTTCCCAACGTCGATAAACCAAAATTCACTTCGATACCACTCGTCCAATAAACCGCCACTGGATAATCTAAGCGCCCAACTTCATGGGTAAAGCTATAGAGAAAAACGCAAGCCATGACTGGTAAAAGCAAGCTGAGCCCATACGCTAACCCAGCTGCAGCTTTGGCTAAAAATCTGCGAGACTTGCGCAATGGAAATGTCGCAAGCAGTGTCTCATGTTTTTGGTCCCGTGTAAAACTATCACTAATTCCTAAAATGAAAAAGAAAAGCAAAGCCATTGGCAAGATCGTTTCACTGCTTCTGAGCAAGGCCTGCAAAGCCGTTTTTTCCTCCAAGGCTTGTGCTGTCACCTCCCCCTCATAGCGGGCAAATTCCTGATATTTCAAGATATTTTTTTGATAGTCGTAATGTCCATCGATTTTTGCATTCGGATTATTGTTTAAATAATAAGGAATGTCGTAACGTAGAACCCCAATATCGTTTGCGAATAGCTGCTCGTCAGAAAACCGATACCATTCACTCGTGGCTTCAGCGTATTGCCGCCAATCATGATTATCGATCGCTGCTAATCGCATTTGATCCCATTTGTTCCAAATCGGAAATACACTCAGCGCATAATGAACATAAAAGTGAGTGTTTTCATCCACAGTAGTATTTTCTAGAAATGTCTGCCTTTCCGCAACTCTAGTACTGATAACAGGTCGATTGATTTTATCGATCGGCTCGAAAGTGGATGCGACCTGCAACGTATAGTAGACACCTAAGAAGAAAAGCAGAAAAAAAGAGACATACGTTCTTTTTTGGCGAAACTGTCGCTTTAATTCGAACATCCAGATACTCATTTCCTTAATCCCTCTTTCAATCGTTGTGTGGTCAACCAAAAAAGAGCGACCGTATAGATGAGCAAGAGGATCAGAGCGAAATAAAAAGAATAGAATGACCAATCACTGGCAAAAGCATAGTCTCCTTGAAGCAGCTGGAAGACATTCAGAAATTGAAATGGTGTAAGCAGCCAGATCCGACTAGGAACAATCAGCGGTAATGCCCCAAGTAAACTAGCAAGTAAGCAGGTTTGTAAGACGTCTTTCGTTACAGTAAAAATGAACGAGGTCAAACAAATGGCAAAGCCAGTGATGACAATCGTCATCAGAAAATACAAGAGCAAAAAGAGAAGAAATTCAACTGCTTGAATTTCCCGCAACCAATAGGCAAAAGGATATGAAAAATCAACATGATCAAAAAAGAAAGAACAAAAAACAGCACTGATCAAAAGCAAGCTGGTCCCTATGGTGCAAATTGCCAGTCGAATGATGATAGGAATAAAAATTCGGTCTCGTTTTCTAAAAGGTAAGCTGTTGGAAAACTGCGGTCGTTTCACTTCTGAAAGAAAAAGATCTGCTGACCAGAAAACAGTCAAATAAAAAAGTAGTGCGCCATAGAGTAAAAAAACGGTTTTCCAGTAGTCACTGAATCCTTGCTGATTCCAATGAAATTCTTTTCTTTTGGCAAGTACTTGTGTGAACTCACTTGTTTCTTGAACCACTTTTGCCTGTTTTGGAAACAGGGATTGGTCAGTTTCAGCGGCATACTGCTCATAGAACGTTTCCATTTTTTCACCATAATCTATGCTGGCAGATAGATACCGTTGGCGATTTTCTAACATAGCAGATTGTGTCATGGTTGCTAAAGCGTTGGATTGATAGATAAGACTAAGGTAACGCTCATCGGTATTCTCGACATCGGTCAAATCAATTTTTTGATAACTTTGCAAGGCGATATCGATAGATGATAGTCGTGCCTGAGCAATAGCTGCGACTGTTTCTGTCACATTTTTTTGAATGAAAACAAAAAATAGCGGCAATAACAGCAAGAATACTACTATAAAGCGATGCTTTAGGCTGTTTGTTTCTAATTTTAGGTAAAAGAGTAAGGTGTTTTTCAAAAGACGCTCCTCAATAAATCATTTTTAGAAAGTTCATCATTACATAAAAGCCCATAAAACATTCACTTTGCAAGATATATTTTCGTTTTTATGATTATATATAAATAAACATTAACTTTTTTTGCTATTGTAGTCAATCGATTTTCTACACAAAAACTTCCTAACTCTGTAGGCTAGGAAGTTGTCTTAAACCGTTTATAAATATATGACTTGAAATTTTCTCAAAAAGATGCTCAAGAACAATTATTTTATGAAATTGGAAAGTTCGCTAAATCCGGGCCAAAATTGCATGGCTATATATCCATAGATAATGACTAAAATTATTAATAAAAAATGCAAGGATGTCTACTCGCATCTTTAAAAGTACTTATTTCAATACCTTAAGGCTACTCTGATTTTTCTTGCTAACTTTTCATCCGTCAACGCTTTTTTAGTATTTGAAAGCAACATAACTCTTGATTCAGTGGGATCCATAATATATTTTCTCTCCCACTGATCTTGATCTGGACCATCGCCAATGATGCGAATGTAAGATAACAGACTTTTGATCATCTCTTTTGTCAATGTTAGGTTGGTATAGCCATCATTTTCATAAAAATCATACCATGTATCACTAGGATTTTCCTTTAGTATTTGAATTAGTTGATGGATTTCTTCTAACGCATCGAAAACTTTTACAAATACAAAGACCATTTCTTCCCGATCAAGCATCTGATAAGCGTCTAACAAATGGAGCAGTGCTTTTAATGTTTTGCATTGAACGGCTACTGAGAGGTAAATATCATTAAAAAAGCGAGCATTTTGCGCACGTTTATCCTGAAGGGATGATGTAATCTGCTGGCATCTCAGCAATAGATTCTCCCAGGCTGCTATCTTTTCTCCTATCATAGAGAAAATTTCTGTGACTTGCTCCTTGATTTTCCGATCACCCGTCAACCATTCTATCCTCGGAATTTTTGTTTCTTGCTTGAGCCAAGATTGAATAATTTTTCGAATCAAATAACAGGCAAACTCGTCCCCAGCGGTTTGATCCTCATGTGTTCCATAGCGAATAATCGCTTCAAAGTAAGCTTCATAGACAGCTTGGATCTCTTCTTGCTGATTTTGATAATATTGTGTTACATGCTCTGAAATTATCTCTTGATTGGTTCGTAACTGATAATCTGCTCGCCAGAAATTCGCTATTTCTTGTAAGAACAAAATATGCGGTTTTATGTTGCCTGTATTGACTAAGACAAACTTATCCATCTTGACTTCTCTAACCGCCATTAACTCTCTAGAAACAAATTCTGGGCTATTAGGCAAGATCGTCAAGAAATTAGATGCTTGTAAATCATGAAAGGCAACGTGATAGTAGATTCCTCTTGATTGATTTGGTTTTGATGTGTTTGTTAACACCTCATCTCGTGGATCGTGATTTTCTTGTCTACGAGAAACCATTTTGCCATAACCATTATCCGCCCAAATCTCAATCACATCATCTGGAAGCTCAAGTAAGCCAAGATTAAATAATTCCGTCATCTCCCCATAAATGTTCACTGAACATACTGCATGAGGATCGATTTCTTTAACCATATGGTATTGCAGATGGACGACTTCGTTGATCACTGCTGCTTTTTCCACTGCTAACCACTGTCGATCAAGATCTTCTACCCAAAAAGGACAATCCCCTTGTCCGCGAAAACCAAGTGTGTAGATAACCTTGGTACCTTTTTGCTCGTGTATGGCTTTTTTCCATAATTCCTGAAACAACGCAAAATGTTCCTCGTATGAAGCCTTCAAACCAGGATACCTTCTAGCAAACATCTCAGCGCCTAGTGGCTCGGCATGATGATGTGTATAAATCAACCCCATCGCTTGCGCACTTTCTCGATTTCTATGACTGTTCTTATCTGTTCCAGGGATGATGACATTTCCGCCTAAACGTAACAATGTTTCATAAATACGTTCCCATACATATTCATTTGAACCATTATCTTCCCATTGATCCAGCAGCAACTCATCATTAACGAACCAGCCCCGATAGTCCGTTGCAAAATCAGGCAATGTTAAGTCAAAACCTGTCCATTCAATAAATGGTTTTTTTATTGGGTGAATCTCCATGAAATACCAAAAGGGTTGAACACCTAAAATTTTATGAGAGATTTCAAGAACCCCATACATTAATCCTAACGGTGTTTCAGCACACACTTTTACTTTATCTGGCGATACGAAAAGTATATGAAAAGCATCCGTTTCATTTTTTTCATCAAGTAAAACCAATTCAATTTTATTTGCCTTCCTCGTGTCTGTCACAACGGTTAAAATGTCACGCTGCAAGATCTTGCAAGCATGTCCAATCACTTCATTTTTCAACTGTTTTGACGTGACAGAAGTATTTTTCGAAATGAAAAATGTTGTTTCCATGTAATCACCCGTTTCATCTATATAGTTTATTATTTTATCTTCAATAAAGAACTTTCTACTATGTTGTAATAGACAATCGAATTGCTTATCAGCCATAAACCTCTCGTCACTATTTTGTGCAAAGATGTTTTTCAAATGGTCTAAACGTTTTGTTAACTATTTACTATGATACCGCTCATAAATTTAGAATAAGCGAAAAGCTTGTCGAAAAAAATAGAGAAAGTCGATGAAAAAAACGAAAAAACAGACTTTCTTTATTTTTGGATTTTTCCCCGTCCCCCTTTAACTAATGTTTTATCTTGTCATTGTAGAACATGATCTTCCATGCCTATTCAGCTTGGGGTGGTTAATCCTATGTACAGCAAATAAGCCCAAACTCATAAGAGCATGGGCTTATTGAGATCATTGTCAATTCTAAATCTTCAATTGAAATCTGGCTTTTATCAATTCAGATTTCAATTGCTGAATAATGGTGACAATTTCTTATTATTCTTCAATTACATATACTTCTCAACTTCATCAATTTCTTTTTGTAGTGCTTTTTCATCGTACTTTTCATACTTACCGGCTTCGTGTGCGATCTTTTTGATTTCATGAATCGCTTTTTTCTCAACGATCCATTTCTTCATACTATGTTTTTTTGCGTCTGCATCTAGTGTGTCTAATTCCGCTAAATTCTCATCTAACTTATCAAGAACCTCTGCAATCTTTACCAATGCTTTTGCTTCCTTTTCTTCATAGTTTGTCATAGATATCACTCCTTAAGTATTTGATATATTTATCTTACTGCTGTAATTAAATATTTTCAAATTAAATGTACTGTTTATCACAAAGTTTTATCTTATTCTCACTGAAGAAATAGAAAACATTAGATTCTTGCAATATTCTATTCATTTTACATTTATTTTTATCCTTAAAGATATATCATAAGAGAACTATCGATTATATAAAAAATGCCTTAGTGAAACATCAAACATTCGGTGTATCGTTTGCAATAAAAACATCTAGTTTTTTACCTTCTTATGGTTGCAGCAGAATTTTACCGATACTTTTTCCAGATTCTAAATAATCATGGGCAGCTTTTCCGTCAGCTAATGAAAAAATGGTTGGTTGACTGATTTTCATTTGATCCTTGCTAAAGTAGTCAAACAATCGAGAGCTTCTTCTCTCCCGCTCTTGAAAACTTGTCAAGTAATCCCAGAGATCCCCTGTCAAAATACTTTTTGATTTAGATAGCAAGGGAATAAAGTCGATCGCTGGCGGATTTCCGCCGGCCATGCCAAAAAAGACAACCTTCCCTCTATTTTTGAGCAAGTCGACACTTTCGGCTAATGTATGCCCAATGCCATCATAAACGGTATCAAAGAAAGAAGTGTAGGTATCTTGCCATTTTGTATTTCTTAAAAAGACTTGTTTTGCGCCTTGGTCTAAAGCCAGTTGTCGCTTTTCTTCCGTAGAAGTGACGCCATACACTTCTAGACCATCTGCGGTTAATAATTGCGATAAAATTTGTCCGACGCCACCACTTATCCCATGGACGAAGACCTTACTATGATTCACATTATTGCCAAGATCATGAGCTAAAAAATCAGCTGTCAACCCTTGCAGTCCAATACTGGCTGCTAATTTAGGTGGTATACCTGATGGAATACGTATGGCATTTTCCTCAGGGACAGCCACCAATTCTGCATTGGCAAAAGGAACATCCACAAAAAGAATCGTTTCCCCTAGCTGAAACTTGGAGACAGATGTTCCTTTTTGAATAATCCTCCCTACCCCTTCATAGCCATTAATAAGAGGCTCTCGGGATTCAATATGATAGGTGCCCTTTCTCCGATAAATATCAGCATAATTCAACCCAATATACACCATTTCTACCAATAGCTCATTTTCATGAATGATGGGATCCGGCAAATCCCCATATGTTAAAACAGTTGAATCACCGAATTCATTAAAATACAACGCCTTCATGCGCAAATCATCTCCGATCTTCAATCTATCAAAAGCCACGCATCAATCGATTGAAACTATCTACTAAACAACCGACGAATGTCCCTTCGGTCATTTTATATTTTTCCTTTTATTAAAAAAAGCACCTTCTCTCGAAGGTACTTTCATTTTATTCCTCTTACTGACATCCGTCAAAACAGATTATTTCTTCGGTTCGTCCTCATCCATCTTCAGAACTGCCATGAAGGCTTCTTGCGGTACTTCGACGGAGCCGATTTGTTTCATCCGCTTCTTCCCTTCTTTTTGTTTCTCTAGGAGTTTGCGTTTTCGAGAAACGTCACCGCCGTAACATTTCGCCAATACGTTTTTACGCAAGGCTTTGATGTCGGAACGCGCAACGATTTTTTGTCCGATGGCTGCTTGGATCGGTACTTCAAATTGTTGTCGTGGGATCAGTTTTTTCAGTTTTTCAACGATGGCTTTACCGCGTTCATACGCAAAGTCACGGTGAACGATAAAGCTTAACGCATCGACTTTTTCAGTATTCAGCAAGATGTCCATCTTCACTAGCTTGCTAGTTCGGTAACCAGACATTTCATAATCGAGTGATGCGTAGCCTTTGGTGCTGGATTTCAATTTATCAAAGAAATCAAAGACGATTTCCGATAGTGGGATCTCATAAACGACGTTTACACGATAATCATCCAAGTAATCCATCGTGACAAAGTCTCCCCGTTTGCGTTGGGACAATTCCATTACAGCACCGACGTAATCATTAGGCACCATGATTTGTGCTTTGACGTAAGGTTCTTGTACGTTTTCGATCGTGACTGGTTCAGGAAATTCTGCCGGGTTATCAACGACGACCATTGAGCCATCTGTCTTGTTGACATGATAGATTACGGATGGTGCAGTCGTAATCAACTCAAGGTTAAATTCACGTTCTAGCCGTTCTTGCACGACATCCATGTGTAATAGGCCTAAGAAGCCACAACGGAACCCAAATCCTAATGCTTGAGAGGTTTCTGGTTCAAATTGCAATGCTGCATCATTCAATTGTAATTTTTCCAATGCTTCTCGAAGGTCGTTGTAGCGTGAAGTATCGATTGGGTACAATCCGCAATAAACCATCGGATTCATTTGACGATAACCAGCTAAGGCTTCTTCTGCTGGATTGTTGGCTAACGTCACCGTATCCCCGACTTGGGTATCTTTAACGGTCTTGATGGCAGCAGTGATATACCCAACATCGCCCACCATCAACGCATCTCGTTGAATGGCTTTTGGTGAAAAGACACCAACTTCCGTAACATCAAAGGTCTTGCCATTGCTCATCATTTTGATTTTATCTCCAGGTTTGACCATCCCGTCCATGATGCGGACGTTTAAGACCACCCCACGATAGGAATCGTACACGGAGTCAAAGATCAACGCTTTTAGCGGTGCTTCAATATCACCTGCTGGAGCTGGGACATACTCAACAATTTGTTCCAAAATGTCTTCGATCCCAATACCTGCTTTGGCACTTGCTAAAACAGCTTCACTGGCATCGATACCGATCACATCTTCGATCTCTGTTCGTACTCGCTCAGGATCGGCAGCTGGCAAGTCTATTTTATTAATGACTGGTAGAATCTCTAAATCATTGTCTAACGCCAAGTAGACGTTTGCCAATGTCTGTGCTTCGATCCCTTGAGCTGCATCAACGACGAGCACGGCGCCTTCACAAGCAGCCAAACTGCGGGAAACTTCATAGGTGAAATCGACGTGCCCTGGGGTGTCGATCAAATGGAAGATGTAGGTTTCGCCGTCTTTGGCGGTATAGTTAAGTTCCACGGCATTTAATTTGATTGTGATTCCTCGTTCACGTTCAAGATCCATGGAGTCTAATAGCTGGTTTTGCATTTCTCGTGACGTCACCGTATGGGTTTGTTCCAAAATACGGTCCGCCAGTGTTGATTTCCCATGGTCGATATGGGCGATAATGGAGAAATTACGAATCTTCTCCTGTCGTTTTTTCATTTCTTCTATGTTCATGGATACGTTCCTCATTTCTTTTAGTCAGCTTTTCTATTATACCAACGAAACGCCAATAGATAAAGTATTTTTCTTAACCGTTATTTAGACATATTCATTCAGGTTTTGCTATACTAGAGCTAGCAAATAAATTGGAGTTGAAAGAATGGACAATAATTTTCATCAAAATCTACATATTCGAGCGGTGGAAGAAAAAGACGTTGATCAGTTCAACGAACTGTTAAGCTATGTTTTTCAGATCACTGAATCGGATATTGAAGAAAGCGGCTATGAGAGCAAACGGGAAATGATCAAATCTAAGCGCCCGATCTTAGAGCTTTCCAAAGTCTTTGGCTGGTTCAATGAAGACAAGTTGATCTCGCAAATCGCCGTTTATCCTTGTGAAGTCAATATACACGGCAAATTGATCAAAATGGGCGGAGTGACCGGTGTTGGGACCTACCCTGAGTATGCCGGGCATGGCCTGATGAAAGACTTGATCAAGCTTGCCTTAGAAACGATGCGGGAAGATCAGCAATGGATCTCCTACCTTTACCCTTATAATGTGCCCTACTATCGTCGCAAAGGCTGGGAGATTATGTCCGACAAGCTGACCTTTAAAATTCGTGATACCCAGCTTCCGAAAACCAAAGAAGTCCCTGGGATCGTAGAGCGCAAAGAAGTGGATGACCCTGATGTCTTTACTGTCTACAACCAATTCTCCCGCGACAATCATGGTGCCTTGCAGCGGACCTCTTTTCACTGGGAAGAGTATTGGCGCTATGAAAATGAAGAAGAGCGCACCGCGGCTGTTTATTACAATGCCAGTGGTCATCCGACTGGTGTACTTTTTTATTGGGTAGCCGAAGAAGTCTTCCATGTAAAGGAAATGTTCTACTTGAATCAAGAAGCCCGCAATGGTCTTTGGAATTTTATCTCTGCCCATTTCTCAATGGTTTATTGGGTCAAAGGAGACATATATTCAAACGAACCCCTGTCCTTCTACTTGGACGATAGCCAAATCAAAGAAACCATCGAGGCTTATTACATGGCGCGGATCGTCGATGTTGAACAGTTTTTGAAAAACTTCCCATTTGAAGCCTTCCAAACACCCTTTCACTTTGTTGTTTCCGACCCAGTTGCCGATTGGAACAACGGGATCTTCGGTGTCCAATACAATCACGGGGAGATCGTGGTTTCAAGAGAAGCCATCGGAAAAGCGGTCCAGCTGGATATTCAGACATTGTCTTGTCTGTTGATGAATTACCGCCGCCCAGCTTACTTAGAGCGTGTGGAACGGCTAAATACCGATTCAGAAACACTGGCATTACTGGAATCGATCATCCCTGATATGGAAGCCTATTTCAGCGATTATTTCTAAACAACGAATCAACAAAATGTACAACTATGAATGATTAAGGAGTGTTTTTGAATGAAACTATATTTTGCTGCTCCCCTGTTTGCTGCTAGTGACCTGCGCTACAACGCCGAACTTGTTGCGTCGATTCGTCAGCAGTATCCGCAGCTGGAGATTTATTTACCTCAAGAAAATGCCGCGATCAATGATAAATCCGCCTATGCGGATAGCAAAATGATCGCTTTGGCAGATACCGAAAAAGTGCTGAAAAGTGATTTAATGATCGCATTGCTGGATGGTTTGACCATCGATGCTGGGGTTGCCTCTGAGATCGGTGTCGCTTATGCTAAAGGCATTCCTGTTTTAGGGCTTTATACGGATAGTCGCCAACAAGGTGCCGACAATCAGCAAAAGCTGGCAGCATTACAAACCGTTGCGGAAAATCAGTTCCACTATGTCAATCTTTATACGGTGGGTTTGATCAAGCTAAACGGGGAAATTTACTCCTCTGAAGCAGCCCTTTTAGCTGGCTTAGCCGACTATCTTTCGGAGGACAACTAAATGGGGCAAAATTATCAGCGACTGCAAAAGGTATTCACTATTTTTGGTATTCTCGTGTTTTGTTTTTCTTTGTGGGAATTTTTCCGTGGTGTCTATCCGCAAACACAAGGATTGATTTTCCTCGCCCAAGCCTTGCTTGGGATTTTATTGATCTTCGTCCCAGAAATGAGTAAAAAGTTCTTGAAAATCCAGCTACCAAACGCCACCGTCTACTTTTATTGGTTTTTCTTGCTGATCTCTGTATTTATGGGGACGATCTTACATTTGATCGAAACCATTGCTTTCTGGGATAAAATTCTGCATGCGGTAAGTCCAATGGTCTTGACGGCTGTCGGCTATGGATTGATCTGTCTGCTACTAAAAGAAGTCAAAGTTTCAAACGTCTCTCCCTGGTTATTCTTACTGATGGGCTTTGCTTTTGCTGGCTTGTGTGGTATCTTCTGGGAGTTTTGGGAGTTTATCTGCGATTCTGTTGGTGGAATGAACCTCCAACGTTATGCAACCTTAGATGGTACTCCGTTTATCGGTCGTGAAGCATTGATGGATACGATGGGTGATTTACTGACCAACACGATTGGTGCTGCCTTAATGGGCGTTATCGCGTATGTGCAAGGTCGAGGCAAACCTGATTACTTTGAAAGTTATCGGATTAAAAAATTATCATAAACGACCTTTAAAAGCTTGTTGAAACCAGCGTTTTTCAACAAGCTTTTTTCTTTTGTTCTTTTATTCATAAAGAAAAATTTATAAAAATACTTAAATAACACATCTTATTTTTATAGATTCGCTGTCTATCAAGGTTTGACCTTTCTTACACTTCTCTATAAAACGATTACATCCACAAAAAAATTCCCTCGTTTAATCATTTTTATTTCCCCAAAAAACCATGGTCTGTTATAATTACATTATTCATTTGACGTTGCGTCAGTAAAGGAGAGGCTTATGGTTCTAACAGTGTTTTTTATTTTATGCTGCTTGATTTTTTCATCGATCACCTATGCGTTCTCTAAAGATGCTCGAAAATTTGTCCAACCTTTATCAATCAAAATTATTTTTATTGCATCAGCTATTATTGCGGTTTGGACAATGTTCTTTTCCATGGTTGCATTTGTCGCTTGGGTCATCTAAAAAACATTCTTGTCAGTTGCGATCGTTTTCGCTGCACTGGCAAGAATGTTTTTTCTTTTGATTAAAATAGTTTGATTTGATTCAATGGCCAAAAGCGCAGCAGCACTTTCCCTTCCATTTGATCTTCCGTTACAACCCCGAAACTGCGACTGTCTCTAGAGATCAAACGATTGTCTCCCATCACAAAATAGCTGCCTTCAGGCACCGTTTCTGAGAAATCTTCCGTAAACTGTTCCGCACCAGCGGCGATTTGCTGAAACATTTCGCGATAAGAATATTCGTCTTGTAATTGATCGTCTGCAAATTTCTCTTTAAACTCATCTAAATAGGGTTCTTCGTATACTTCTCCATTGATCGTTAGGACATCATCTTTCATCTCGATGGTATCACCGGGTAAACCAATCAACCGCTTGACAGCGATTTTACTTGGATCATCTGGTTCAACACATATCACGATGTCTTGTCGGTCATAGGAGGAGATTTTTGATGCAATCAAACGCTGTTTATCTGCCAACGTTGGGTCCATAGAATGGCCACTGACTTGAACTGGGGTCAGGACAAACAGACGGATGAGAACCACGGCGACGATAAAGAAAAGCAGTAACCAATTTTCTTTGAGGATTTTTACCATAGCTGCTCTTTCGCTCCTTTACTGCATCTTTTGTCATCGGCGAAAGCTTGTTCTGCCATTTTGACAAAAGATATCTTCCTCAATCTTACGTGGAATTTTTGCTTTGAGCAAGAGAAATCATCGATTTTAAAAAATTTATGATATTTCTCGTTGAGAAAAGAATCGTTTACGTTCGATCACGACTCAAGAAAGCAAACACATCTTTTCGACGTAGACTCCCTATCAGTTGGTGATTTTCTTCGATCACCAACGTCTCATGACTCGCAAATAAAGTATACAACTCATTTAATGGCGTAGATGCTGCAATTTTCGGGTCAGCTTGATTGATGTCATTGCTGAAAAAGTTCATCCGTATCAAATCTCCTGCTGTGACCAGTTTTGCTTCATCTTCCCCCGTTTCTTCAAAGAAGCTTTTCACAAAAGCGGTCTTCGGTTGTGAAACAATGACTTCTGGTGTATCGCATTGAACGATCTTCCCTTGATTCATCACAGCGATGCGCGTCCCTAATTTTACCGCTTCTTTCATGTTATGCGTGACAAAAATAATCGTCGTCCCAAGCTCTTGGTGCAGATCGAGGACTAGCTCCTGTAAAGAATTACGAGAAATTGGATCAAGGGCACTAAAGGGTTCGTCCATCAGAATGATTTCGGGATTGGCAGCTAACGCGCGCAAGATCCCGATCCGTTGCTGTTCTCCACCAGACAATTCTTTCGGCATTCGATGACGGTACTGCTCTGGGTCAAGTTTGACCTGTGTCAGCAAACGATCCACGGCTTCTGAGCGATCTTTTTTTGACCACCCTAACATCTCTGGGATCACTTCGATATTTTGTTTGACATCCATCGTCGGAAACAGAGCGATTTGTTGGAGAACATACCCCATTTGCCAACGCATCTTTTGAATATTGTATTCTTTGATGCGTTTTTCTTTGAAGTAAATATCACCATCTGTCGGTTCTGACAACGCGTTGATCATCTTCAAAGTCGTCGTTTTCCCACTCCCAGAAGGACCGACCAAAACAAAGATTTCTCCTTTATTGATACTCAGATCTAATTGATCGATCACTAGTTTTTGATCAAACTTTTTACTGACGTTTTTAAATTCAATAATTGGTGTCATTCTTGTCCCTCCTTAATTAATCCTTCATCTATCAGGAAGGTACGTGCAACTTCTGCTGGATTTTTTCCTTCGACATTGACCTGATAATTCATTTCACTCATTTGTTCTTCGGTGATTTTCCCTGCCAACTTTTCCAATGCACGGACGACTTCTGGATGTTCCTCGGCAAAGGCTTCTTTCATCAAAGGCGCTCCTTGATAAGGTGGAAATAGTTCCTGATCGTCTTCTAGAATAACTAAGCCATATTGACGCAATTCACTGTCCGTGGAATAGGCATCCAGTAGATTGATATCACCATTATTGATGGCTTGGTAACGCAATGCTGGTTCCATACTTTGGACACTTGGAAAATCTAGCCCATAAAGTTCTTGGATCCCCGCATATCCGTCCGTCCGATCAATGAATTCGAGAGTGAAGCCAGCTTTGATTTGATTTTCGATTTTCTTCAAATCAGAGATCGTGGTTAGTCCATTTTCCTCCGCAAATTCTTTTTTGACAGCCAACGCATAGGTATTTTGATACGCCATCGGCTGAAGCAAGGTCATCTCAAACTGATCCTTCAATAGATTGACTGCTTCGGTATAGGTTTCGTCGGAGTCAAGGTTTTGACTCGCAAGCTCTTCTGGTACCTCAACTAAGCTCTCCAACACGGTACCAGTAAACTCTGGATATATATCAACTTGACCATTGTCCAATGCGCTGAATAAGAAAGAGGTTTTTCCAAAATTTGGCTCTAGTTCAACTTGGGCATCAGGGTCTTCTTGTTCAATCAATTCTTTGTACATGTTGATCAAGATATCAGGTTCAGACCCTAGTTTCCCTGCGATCGTAATGGTTTTGGGAGCAAAAAATCCGCTTTGTGAGAAGGAAACCCCACCAATCAGCAAGATGATTGCTGCCAACGTGATCAAGGTATAGCGCGGTTTTAAATGTTGTAGGTAACGAATCAGAGTACTGAAAACAATCGCCAACAAGGCAGACCCGATCGCACCAATCAACGTTAACTCAGGCGCATTTCGATCGATCCCTAACAAAATAAAGGAACCTAACCCGCCAGCGCCAATCAAAGCGGCTAAGGTCGCTGTTCCGATGATCAAGACCAGCGCCGTGCGAATCCCAGAAATTATGACAGGCAAAGCAATCGGCAATTCGACTTTGATCAATCGGCGCATCCGAGACATACCAAATGCCGCAGCAGCTTCTTCGATTGATGGATCGATCTCCGAAAGGCCAATATAGGTATTTTGAAAGATCGGCAATAACGCATAAATAACCAATGCGATCAATGCAGGTGGCGTTCCGATCCCCACGAATGGGATCAATAAACCTAACAGTGCCAGTGATGGAATCGTCTGTAACACACTCGTTATTTGTAGGCCGACTTCCGCTGCCCGTTTATGATTAACCAGCCAAATAGCTAAAGGAACAGCAATAACGATCGCCACGAGCAGCGCAATGATCGACAATGACAAATGTTCAAAGACAGCTGTCAGCAATTCCCCTTTTCGCTCATTCAACGTTTCAAAAAAAGTATTCATCTTTTCATTCCTCTCCTACTCCATAAGAACAGTATAATCGAAGTGCGAATTTCCTCCAAACAACAAGCAAGGAGAACTTTTTTGTCTTATGTTGAGAGACAAAAAAACGATGGCTGCCAATGAAATGGCAACCATCGTTTTGTATTTATTCATTTGTTCTCTTTTTATTACTCGGTCATTGGCGTATTTTCAAAAACCAGCTGATCGTTCAATAATTCGATCGTGACTTGGGTCTTTGGTAAGACTCTGCCAGCAACGATTTCTTTTGCCAATGGGGTTTCGACTTCTCTTGTGATAAACCGACGGAGAGGTCGCGCACCATACGCTGGCTCATAAGCATTTTCAGCGATCCAGCGTTTGGCTTCTTCAGTGATCGTCAACAGTATATCTTGGACTTCCAGTCGTTGTGAAAGCTGTGCGATGATCTTGTCGACGATGCCTGTCACATCGCTTAGACTAAGCGGTGTGAATAAAATCGTATCGTCGATCCGATTTAAGAATTCTGGTTTGAAATGGCCTCTCAAGAGATTACGGACAGTTTCTGCGACAGTTTCTGGGATCGTCCCTTCTGCAGTCACGCCATCTAGCAAGACTTGAGAGCCGATGTTGCTAGTCATGATCAAGACGGTATTTTTGAAATCAACGACGCGTCCTTTTGAGTCTGTCAAACGGCCATCATCAAGCACTTGCAATAAGATATTGAAGACATCTGGATGGGCTTTTTCGATCTCATCCAATAAGACGATCGTGTATGGATTGCGTCGAACGGCTTCGGTCAATTGTCCGCCTTCTTCAAATCCAACATAGCCTGGAGGGGCACCGACCAAACGAGACACCGAATGTTTTTCCATATATTCGCTCATATCGATCCGAACCATATGCTCTTCAGAGTCAAAGAGGTTGACCGCTAACGCTTTCGCTAATTCGGTCTTACCGACGCCGGTCGGTCCTAAGAACAAGAAGGAACCTAATGGTCGATTTGGATCTTGCAGACCAGCTCGGGAACGAATGACTGCGTCACTGACGGCATCGACTGCCTCGTCTTGTCCGATCACTCGTTGATGCAAGGTCTCGTTTAATTTCAACAGTTTTTCTCGTTCGCCCTCCACTAATTTCGCAACAGGGATTCCTGTCAAACGGCCCACGACTAAGGCGATCTCATTTTCTGTCACTGACTCTTGAACCATCCGAATGCCTTCGTCTTGGTTTTTTTCTTCCAATTCAGCGAGTTCTTTTTCCAGTTGGGGAATCGTCCCATGACGAAGAACAGCTGCCCGTTCCAAATCATAGTTATTTTCAGCATCTTCCAACTCATGCTTGGCTTTATCGATCTCTGCCCGTTTATTGGAAACTGCATTGACTTCTTCTTTTTCCGTTTCCCACTGCATTTTCATGGTATTGACTTCTTCACGCAATTCCGCCAATTCTTCTTGTAAAATGCCTAAACGTTTTTTCGATGCATCATCAGATTCTTTTTTCAGTGCGGCTTCCTCGATCTCCAGTTGCATCAAACGTCGAGTGACCTGATCGAGCTCGGTAGGCATCGAATTCATTTCCACCCGAATCGTGGCACTTGCTTCGTCGATCAAATCGATGGCTTTGTCTGGTAAAAAGCGGTCCGTGATATACCGATCAGATAAGGTTGCAGCAGCAACAAGCGCATTGTCATGGATGTTGACGCCATGATGGATCTCGAACCGTTCTTTCAAGCCACGTAAAATCGAAATCGTATCTTGAACGGTTGGTTCCTGTACCAGCACTTTTTGGAAACGACGTTCCAAGGCTTTGTCCTTTTCCATGTATTGACGGTATTCATCAAGGGTCGTTGCGCCAATCGTATGCAATTCTCCCCGCGCCAGCATTGGTTTTAGTAAGTTTCCAGCATCCATGCTGCCTTCCGTCTTACCAGCACCTACAATATTGTGGATCTCATCAATAAAGAGAATGATCCGTCCATCGGCTTTTTTCACTTCTTGTAAGACGGCTTTCAAACGCTCTTCAAATTCACCTCGGAACTTGGCACCTGCGATCAAGGCACCCATATCCAGAGAAAAGATCGTTTTGTCTTTTAGGTTTTCTGGGACGTCTTTTCGCACGATCCGTTGAGCCAATCCTTCAACAATGGCTGTTTTACCAACCCCCGGTTCACCAATCAAAACGGGATTGTTTTTTGTTTTCCGAGAAAGGATGCGAATCACGTCGCGAATTTCTTCGTCTCGTCCGATAATGGGGTCCATTTTTCCGCTGCGGACTTGTTGGACCAAGTCAACGCCGTATTTTTCTAATGCTTTGTATTGTTCTTCTTGATTTTGTGAGGTCACACGATCCCCTCCTCTTAATGTTTCGATCGTTTGCTTGATTTCTTTAGCGGTGATTCCTTGTTTCTTTAAATACACCGTCAATGGATGATTTTTCAATTTCATCAACGCATAAAGGACGATTTCTGTGGAAAGATACTCGTCTTGAAATTCATTTTTTAATTGATCTGCCTCAGACAAAAGATGAAACAGATTTTGACTCATGGATTGACCATAACGAACATTTCCTCCTTCAACCGAAGGCAGTTCATCTAGTAGCTGGTCGACTTCCTTTTCAAATGCATCGACATCAAGGCCTGTATCCGTATAAAAATTGCGGCCGAATTGATTGGCTTGCAATAAAATCTTCCATAAATGCGGAATATCGATTTCTTGGTGGTGACGCGTCATGGCAATCTGCTGTGCTTCCGCGATGGCACTCTGTAATGTAGTCGTCATTTTTTCTGGGTTCATACTTTTCCCTCCCAAAATGGTAGTCAGAAAAATTAGTACACTGCAAGCAGCATCCTTTTTTCTACTCTTCTATTATACAATATTGGTCAGTAATGGTCAAAAGATTTCCCTCGAAGATCAAGATTTTTTTCAGTATTCTTTCATGAAAATTGACAGATTGGAAGCCGCAATGGTATGCTAGGTCCTGATTGGTCAGGAACAATCGATTTTCCTGATCCTTTTGATCGCTCTTTGGCGATAGTTATTCAGTAAGATTATCTACTTAGCTGTAACGTCTACTGTTTACAGCTTTTTTATATGGAGGAAACGATGTTAACATTAACGAATATTAGCCAACAATTTGGCGACAAATTGCTTTACGAAGATGTTTCCGTTCAAATCAACCGTGGGGAAAAAGTCGGGTTGATTGGACGGAACGGCGCTGGCAAAAGTACTTTAATCAAAATCATTACAGGAGAAATTCTCCCAGACGATGGCTTTGTTCAATTTCCGAAAAATTTGAAAATGGGCTATTTGGATCAATATGTCAATGTTGATGAAACGCAATCGATCCGTGATTTTTTGCGCTCTGCCTTTGCAGAAGACTTCGAAAAAGAACAACAGATCGCAGATCTTTATACTGCTTATGGCGAAAGTCTTGACGATAAGCTTTTAGAAAAAGCCGGCGAATTGCAAAATCAATTGGATCAAGGAAATTTCTACCAAATGGATACATTGATCGATGATTTAGCAGAAGGATTAGGTATTTCGGTTCTCGGCATGGATACCCCCCTTGCTTCCTTAAGTGGTGGTCAACGCTCAAAATTGATCTTAGCAAAAATGTTGCTAGAAAAACCCGACATGCTGATTTTAGATGAACCGACCAACCACTTAGATGATGAGCATATCAAATGGCTGGTTGAGTTTTTACAGGACTTTACTGGTACCTACTTAGTCGTTTCTCATGATCGTCAATTCTTGAATGAAATCACGACCCATATCATTGATATCGAATTTGGCAAGCTTTCTAAGTATACGGGGAATTTAGACAAAGCATTAAAGCTAAAAACGCTGCAAAATGAAAGTTATATGAAGCAATACGAAGCACAACAAGAGCATATCAAGAAAACCGAAAGCTATATCCGTAAATACAAAGCTGGTTCTCGTTCAACAATGGCAAAGAGTCGTGAAAAACAATTGGCAAAAATCGAACGTTTGACCCCACCCCAAGATGTCCCTAAACCGCATCTAGGATTTGATTTGGCACCGATCGTTACGACCTTGGCATTAGAGACGACCAATCTAGTGATCGGTTATGACCAAAAGCCTTTACTATCGCCAATCAACCTAACGATCCGCTATGGCGAAAAAATTGCGATTCGGGGATTTAATGGGATCGGTAAATCGACGTTGATCAAAACAATACTTGGTGTGATCCCTGCAATTGAAGGAACCGTTTCTTACCCACAGCATACAAAGTTTAATTACTTTTCTCAAGATCTTGACTGGGAGTATCCATTACAGACGCCTCTGCAATACCTCGAGGATCTTTTCCCAAAGGCAACCAACAAAGAATTGCGACGACAACTTTCTCGTGCGGGATTACCTAGCCAGCTTGCTCAAGAGGAATTGAAATTATTAAGTGGTGGCGAGCAGACAAAAGTGAAGTTAGCTGAAATGATGCTGATCAAAAGCAACTTTTTGATTCTTGATGAACCGACCAACCATATCGATCAAGACACGAAAAACAATTTGGAAGAAACCCTGGCAGCTTTTCCCGGAACCGTTCTGATCGTTTCCCATGAAGCTGAATTCTATGAATCCTTTGTTGATCGGATCATTGATTTGAAAGACTAAAAAAAACGCTTATCCTCTACTCGAAGATAAGCGTTTTTTTAACTTTCCACTTTTTCTTTTCTAAGCTCTGTCAGCTCTTGGCTAATGTCTTTGCGCTTTTCTTTCATTACATATGCAAAGCCAATAATGAAGGGCCAAATGAATGTCGCTAAGCGATACAGCAGCATAGAAGATGCTGCATCGACTGTGCCGACTAATGGACCAAAAAGCAGCATATAAATAAATTCAAAGGAACCGATCCCTGCCGGTGTTGGAATCACCCCGGACAAGACGACGGCAAAGCTGATGAAGGATAACGTCAACAAGAAATCGATCTCTGGGTGCTGCACGACAAGAATCACATAAGGGATCACGTACCAAGGCAGCATCTTCAAAAGATTCCAAAGATAGATGCGTAAAAAAGCGGTCCGGTCGGTAATGATTGCATTGACCGTTTCTCGCAAAGAATAGATCTGGGTGTTGCATTTGTCAACGATTCCTCTTAATGTCGCACTTTTGAACAGCTTATTACTGACGATCACAAAAAAGACTTGAATGTTGATACTGACAGAAAGTGCCAATAAAGCGGCAATGATCAAAAAGACGAGTACGATCCCCGCCAATATCACCCAAATCATATTCGGCGCATTGTCATAGAATAACGAGAATTGAATGATCAACCCAGCGATCGCATAAGTCAATATGGCAAACTTATACATCACCATGTGTAAGGTGGTGACCCCAACCCCTTGTGACAACTGCAAACCATTTTTACGATAAAAATTCACCTCTGAGATCAAGGTGCCCGCGCCAAACGTCACGATCCGATAAAACCCACTGTAACAGACGGTTAGAAACCCCGCCTTGGTGGTGAATTCCGGTTGAAAAGTCACTGCGATCTCTTTAACTGTTCGTCCTTCAATCACTAGGTACAATGTGCCAAGCCCCATAACCAGTAAGACGACGAGAAAGCTGGTCTCTCTTAGCCCCGCTAAAATTTCCATCATCGAGTTACGGACAAAAAAATACATCACACCCAGAATGCCTACTAGTAAAAGTAAATTAAGGGCGAACTTCACTTTAGTTTTCATATTAACTCCTTGCTTGTTAAACCGAATTTATGCAAAAAAGACCATCAGCAGGATAGCAAAAACGGTGCCGAAAGCAAACAAGAAATAAAACTTCTTCTTTCTTGTTTTATGGCGAAACACGCGTTGCGCGATCAAACCGCCTAATCCGCCGCCAATCGCCCCCATAAAAAGGAGATTTGCTTCGGGAACCCGCCAACCTTGTTTTACTGCCTGATATTTATCATAACCCATCAGACAGAAAAGATAAAGATTGACTGCAATTAAATAAAACCACAATGGATTGTAAATCAGTGCATCCATCCATTTCCTCCATATGATTGATCGTAGGGACCATTATTTTGATTCTTGTGCTTCTTCAGGTACCAACATCGTCAACCCGTGCTTGATGACTTTCATCTCGATTGGCAGATCATCCGTTGGATCGCCGTCGGTCCGAGTATGAACCGTTTTTTCTTTCGCTTTGATCGAGACCTTTGCGGCAGTGAAGTATTCAACACTTGGTACTTTGGCAATTCTACCCCGAATAATTCTTGGCAAATACAAAATAAACCGTAAAATGTTCAATTTTGGCAAAAGAATAACATGGAACAAGCCATCGTCAGGTTTTGCTTCTTCATCAAAAATCTTAAACCCACCTGCTGAATTCGACATAACGATCGTCAGTAATTGACTTTTCCCCTGCCATTTCCGTTCGTCAGCAATGATTTCCAATTTGTATTGTTTCTTTTTGATCAACAGATGAATGAACCGTTTCATAAACGTCAACGGACCGTACTGTTGTTTTTCTTCTTGGGAAGTTGCTGCTGCAGTATCTGCTAAAAGACCAATGGTCATCGTCGAGATCATTACTTGATCATTGACCATCCCATAATCGATCGGACGTTCAACCCCTGTTAAAATATTCTCAAACGCTTCTTCTGGCTTGACTGGTATACCCAACATTCGAGCGAAGTTATTTACCGTTCCTCCAGGAATGATCCCGATCTTCAGCTCATCCAGCTTTTCTTTGAAGGTTTGCAGCCCATGATGGATCGTGCCATCTCCGCCGATGATCACAATCGTATCGACTGCGTGTTTTTTGGCAGCCTCTCGAACGTCTTTTGGATCCACGTCTGGATTTGAGGCCTGCAAGAACGCTTGATGCTCATCGCCTTGTTCGTTCACATAGGCTTGGAATTTTTCTGCTGTTTCTTTTGCTTCACTTTTCCCCGCTGTATCGTTGTATAATACGAGAATTTTCATCCTATTCACATCCTAATAAAAGGCCGGGCCTTACGCAAGACCTGCGTGAAGAGTTCCCAGCCCTAAAGTTATTCTTTTCTTTCAATGAAGAAGCTGCTGCTATGCTTGCGCATTCAGTTCGGCGATTTTCACGATCACATCGGTCGCTTTCATCATTGATTGTAGTGAGACGAACTCATAACGTCCATGCATATTTTCTCCACCAGCAAAGATATTCGGGGTTGGAATCCCTAGATAGGAGATTTTCGAGCCATCCGTACCACCACGGACAGGTTCTGTCATCGGTGTGATTCCAACTGCTTTCATCGCATCTTTCGCTAAATCAATGATGCTCATATCTTTTTCGATGATTTCTTTCATGTTGTAGTATTGATCATATAGATGTACGTGCACTCGTGGTTCATCAAAGCGGGCATTCAAGCTTTCTTGAACCGCTAATAATTGTGCTTTTCTTTCTTCGAAACGACTCCGGTCATGATCTCGAATAATGTATGCCATTTTCGCTTCTTCTACTGAACCACTAAGGCTCATCAAATGGAAGAACCCTTCTGTCCCTTCGGTTTTCTCAGGAACTTCATCAGCAGGTAGCGCATTTTGAAAATCGACTGCTAGTTGCAAGGCGTTGATCATGGTGTCTTTAGCAGTTCCAGGGTGGACATTCTTTCCTTGGATCGTAATTTCAGCTTGCGCCGCATTGAAGGTTTCGTATTGCAATTCTCCTACTGGACCGCCATCCATTGTATAGGCAAAATCAACATTGAAATCTTCAACATCGAATTTATCGGCACCAACACCAATTTCTTCATCAGGTCCAAATGCGACTTTGATTTCCCCATGCTTGATCGTTGGGTTTTTCAGTAAAATTTCCATGGCTGTCATGATTTCTGCAATACCTGACTTATCATCAGAACCTAATAAAGTGGTACCATCAGTAGTGATCAAGGTTTCACCAGCATAATTTTTTAAATTCGGAAAATCTTTTGTGTTTAATGTGTATTTTCCTTCTTTATCTAATTTAATGGTCGATTCGCCATCGTAATTTTCGATGATCTGCGGATCAACATTTTCTGCATTAAAATCGGCGGTATCCATATGGGCGATAAAACCGATGGAGCGCACGTCATGATCGACGTTACTTGGTAATGTTGCGATCACGAAACCATTGGATTCATTGTAATGAACATCGCTTAACCCTAGTTCTTCAAGTTCTTTTTGCAGTTCTTTAGCAAACGCGACTTGTGTTTGGGTGGAAGGTGTTGTGGTGCTTGTCGCATCTGAGCGAGTTTCTGTTTTGACATATTTTAAAAAGCGAGGCAATAAATTTTCGTACATAAAAGATTCTCCTATCTATAGTCAAATGGATTTGTTGAAGTGGTGGAAGGAACAAAGGTCACAGCCCAGTTCTCTTCTGCTTTCCACTGATTGAATTTCTCAATAAACCGAGGAATACATTCCTTTTCGATGTTGTGCCCTGGATCGATCGCGATCAACCCATTGGCTTGCATGTCATGGGCGAAATGGTAACTGATATCGCCAGTGATGTACACATCCGCTTGATGGCGTAAGGCATCGGAATAAAACGATTGACCACTGCCGCCACAAATGGCGATTCGCTGAATTTTTTCAGGTGCATTAGGAAAACTGACAACCCGTAAAGCAGTCAAACCAAACCGCTCTTTGACACGTGCGACAAACTGATCAATGGAAAGAGGCTCAGCGAGGTTGCCAACCCGTCCGATTCCATAGGTCTTCGGCAAATTGTCTAAGGCATACAGATCATAAGCTGGCTCTTCGTAAGGATGAGCAGCGATCATTGCCGCAAGGACCTTTTTCTCGATCGTTTCTGGAAAAATGACTTCGATTTTCGCTTCTTGCACCTGTTCTTCTTTCCCAATCTCACCGATGGCTGGATGCGCCGCTTGTTGTGGTGTAAAGCGACCGGTACCAATCAATGAATAGCTGGTGTTTTGGTAATTGCCTTGCTGACCAGCACCAGCTTTTCCTAATGCCTTTCGCAATGCTGGTGCCGATTCAACAGGTGTAAATACAGCTAGTTTCTTCATTTTTACTTGATGGGTTTGCTTCAAGTACGTATCTGGTTCAACTTCTAGCAGTTCACAAAACCAATCGTTCAAACCGTCTTCAATAATATCCATATTGGTGTGGGCGGCGTAAACGGCGATATCATGCTTGACGAGATCCATCAACATCTTTTGTTGCGGATCATCGGTCAGCAAGCGGTTCAAAGGGCGAAAGATCGGTGGATGTTTCGCGATGATCAAGTCGATCTTTTTCTCGATGGCTTCGGTTACCACTTCTGGACGTACATCAAGGGTCATCATGACTCGCTCGAGGGGTTTGTTTAATGTACCAACATGCAGACCAACAGGATCGCCTTCTTCTGCCAACCATAACGGGCAGTATGCTTCAAAGCGTTTGATAAATTCTTGACCAGAAATCATGCCAGTACCTCCTTGATCCATTCGATTTGTTCTTTCAATTCATTCATTTTCTCAGCAGGTGGTTCTTTGGCTTTCTCTAACTCTTTGACCACTCGTTGACGCTGCTTCAATTCATGCTGCCATTTTTTATAAAAAACTGGATTTTTTTCTTTTAATAAAAAGGGACCAAAAAATAATTGCTGGGTCGTGTACGTCGCTTTTCCAGTTTCCGCAACGATGATTTCATAATTTTTGTCATTTTCTTCTAACAGCACTTCATGAGTGATCGTAAAATTGTGATCAACGAGCCATTCCCGCAAGGTCCTTTCGCCAACATTCGGTTGTAAGACCAAATGTTTGACCCCCGCTAAGCGATTTTTTCTGCTGCCTTCTTCTAAAATCGAGCGAATCAAAGTTCCCCCCATTCCAGCAACAACAACCGTGTCGATCTTATCTGCTGGCTGAATAGCGTCCAATCCGTCTGCTAAGCGCACCACGATCTTCTCTGTTAGCCCGTTTTTACGTACTTGTTTACTGGCAGAATCATAAGGTCCTTGAACGACTTCTCCAGCTACAGCATAAGTGATTTTGTTCTGCAGCATTAATGCCACAGGTAAATAAGCATGGTCGGAGCCGATGTCGGCGATACGTGCTTGGTCGGGAATTTGTTCGCCCACGCAAGCCAAACGATCCGATAATGCATGTTCGTTCATATTGTCACTCCTTCTTTCGTAGTATAACACGCTTTCCATAAATAGAAAAAAATGTGCGTCTTGACTGTGGTGCCATTGCCAAGGCGCACATTGCATTAATCGTTCACTAATTCAACCTTTTGAATCGAGTTACCGGGAATTTGCGGTGGGATCGACATCGTCATGATCGGGACGCCTTGCAGCGACACTTGGACCTTGTCTCCTTCAGCTAACTCCTCGATCTCTCCTGAATAGGCCTCGACAGGGACATGGAGAATGACCCCATCATTTTGAAAACTTTGGACGACTTGATCCTCATCTTCAACTGCCGCTACGTCTTTCAAAAATAATTGAAAGGTATCATCCGAACCTGCTCGGGCATCTTCTTGGATAATACCAGTAAAAACCGTCGCTGTTTCGCTCTCTGAAGAACTATTGGCAACGGAACTAGCATTCTCACTTGATTCAGAAGGCGTGTTATCGCCACTTGATGCATTGTTGTTTTCGGGACTGCCACAAGCCGTTAACAGCAACACTGCTGCTAAGGACAAGCCTAGAATCACTTGTTTTTTCATCATCTTCTTCCTCCAGTAATGGTTTTTTTAGGCATCATTTCGTCGATTTTTGCCCGTCATTTGGATCTCTTGTGTCAAGTAACGAATACGTTCCATAATACGTTTGGCTTTCAATGGTTCGGATTCGCCGCGTTGCGTTACTGAAAGATGCTGCTCCAACTCATGCATGGTAAAATTCGAGGTGAAGAACGTCGGGAGTTGCTCTTGCATTCGGTATTGTAGAATCACACCGAAGACTTCATCACGAATCCAACTGCTCATCGCATCCGCACCGATATCGTCCATCATTAAGATTGGGGCTTTTTTCACTGCGTTCAGCTTATCCCCCACCTGATCTTTGCCGATTGCTTGTTTCATCTCTACTGCAAATGTCGGGAAGTGAACCAATGTCGTCGTGTAGCCTGCCTCCGCTAAATCTCTGGCGATCGCGCCAAGCAGATAGGTTTTTCCGATCCCAAAACTCCCCACAAAGTATAGTCCTTTATGAAACTCCTGTGGATTGGCTGTCAACTCACTAATAAAATCAACGGCAGCTGCGATGGCCTCCATTCGGCCAGGCGTTTGCTGATAATCTGCAAAACTTGCTTCTTGTATATCTTTAGGCATATCCATCGCTTTGATGCGGCTGCGAATTTCTTCTTGTTTCTGATATGCCAGTAGTTCTTTCGTTGGTACATAGGTGACGTCAATAAAATGAAAATTTAACGCTAAGCGCGGCTCATAGCCCGGTGCGATCATGGATGGATCATTGATGCGGAATTTCCGCTTTTCTTGGACGAACTCATACAGTTTCGCATAGCTTTTTTGAATATCTGCTTCGGTCAATACCTCTTCATTTTCGGCAATAAACGCTTTGACATCAGGATCTTGTAAAACCTCTGCCATCATTGCTGAAAACTGATCACGGTAATTGCGTTTATCCAATAATTTCCCTAAGTTTTTCCCTACATCTTCCATTACTTGTCACCAGCTTTCTTATGCAAGTAGTTTTGCAGTTTTTTATCTAATTCTGCTTGTCGCTCTGGCGTTAAGGCTGTCTCTTCCACTGGTTTTTCAGCCCAAGAAGGCAACTTTTCTTCGCGAATGATTTTTTTGCCGCTAGTTTGTGGTCGGCTGCGTTTTTCCTTGGCACTTCGAACAAGGCTCCGAACATGTTTGATGGCATCTTCTGCCGTACCAATTTTTAATTCTGACCACTGGGCAGCGATATTGTTCACATAATTCCCTGACAAAGCGGCATTGTTTTGGACCACCAAGACATAATGAACCAGAACATTGATCACACTATTTGGCAATGGTGACCGTTCGACAAGGCTCTTGATCAGCCATTGTTCTGAATCGGTCATAAAACTGTTTTTCTCCGCTTTGATCGCCTTGAGAAAAGCGATCGGTGCATTGTTCTCACTTTCTTGAATCAATAAGACATCATTTTCTGAAAAACCATTCTGTTTTAAGGTATTGAAGCGGCGCAACTGACTTTCCGCTTGGGGATCTTCTCTTTTTGATGTTTTCGTAAATGTTTGTCGTGATTTCTTCATGATGGCTTGTTCCAGCTTCTTCTGGTCGACCTCGCCTGTTGTCAAAGAAACATTGTCCGCCATCAAATCCAACAATTCCAACACATCATAGCCATATAAAGAATGGTATAGAACTAACTTTTGTCGAAAACTTGGCGTGAAATTAGCAGCACGGATATACCGACGCTGCGCTTCATATAAAAGAAAGTCCCAATCCAACTGGTTTTCGTCAAGCACCAAGTTCGCATTGGTTTCCTGAAAAGAATCACTGACTGCCTGTAACGTTTCTTCATGAGAAGCAAAACGTGCGGTATTTAACCCATAGGCGGCTGAGAAGGATTGGGTCACTTCCTGATAATCGGTCAAGGAACACTGCTTTGGTTGATACAGCTTGACCAGCTGATCAAATTTACGCTCTCCGACTCTTTCCAACAACAGATAAGCATACAATTCATCTTGAAAAAACGCTGCTGGATGGACCGGTTCTTGCAACCAATACAGATACGAGCTTCCGTTTTGAGCATCTGCTTTCTCATAAGACTTTAGCAAGCCGATGCCCTCTAAGTTTTGCTTGGCTTTTATGAAGCGAGGCATTCCCGCATTCATGGCATTCAAGATATCTAGATGCACGGTCGTCATCGACTCCTCGCCAGAAAAGCTTTGGGCTTGGACATCGCTTGCGAGTGTCAAATACAACGCTAAAGCATCACTTTCAATAATTGGTTGATACAAATAAATGAGGGCGTCTTTCCCTTCCGTTGTAAGTGGACGGCTTTTGAACACTTTGTACGATTGATTCGGTAAACTATTGCCCACTTGTTGTCCCCCTCTATTCTTGTGGTTCTTTCGCTTTTTCGACGATGTCTTGTAGTTCTTTTAAGAAAACTGACATGTCTTTAAACTGGCGATAGACACTGGCAAAACGGATATAAGCGATCTCGTCTAAATCAACTAAATCTTCCATCACATACTCACCAATCTGTGTTGTAGAAATTTCATTTTCACCAAGAGCACGAACACGACTTTCCACATGATCGACGATCGTTTCCATCTGATCCATTGTCACTGGACGTTTTTCAGCAGAACGAATCAAGCCCCGTAGGATTTTTTCGCGATTGAATTCTTCACGGGCACCATTTTTCTTAATGACAAGTAGGGGTGCCTCTTCGATACGTTCAAATGTTGTAAAGCGATAGCCGCAATTTTCGCATTCACGACGGCGGCGAATCACACGTCCATCATCGGCTTGTCGACTATCAACTACCCTAGAATTGTTATGATGACATTTTGGACATTGCATAGTTCCACCTCATTTTCTCTCTTATGCGCTTACGTATTTACGTAAAGTCATCGGTTTCTATGATTAATTATAACATGAAATCCGTTGGTACAATAGCCAAAGTGGTTTATTCTGTTCATTTATTACAAAATTTAAATAATGTTATAACTACTGTTTTTTTGAATTTGAAAAAACGGCAGAAATTTTTCTGCCGTTTCATTTCGTTATTTATCTTTCATTTGCAGCAAAGAAACAAAGTCATGCAAATTTGCTGGCTGTTCCATCTGCTGATTGCACCGTTGGCTATCCCGGCAAATATAGTTCCCCCGTTTGGTATACGTTCCATCGCCATTGCTTTTTGTCAAAGAAAGAAACATCGAGACATTCCCTTCATGCTGACACAAGGGACAGATTCCTTTCTTGACCTCGGTTGAGACATGACCGTGAAGTCCTGTAAACCCTTCTTCAGTGGCAATGATCATAAACTTGCTTTGACTACCGATATCATCCCAAGAAAGATAGGTGGTCTCTTTTAAATCAACGGAAGCAAAATCAGGTATTTTCAGTTTTTTTACTTTCCGAAACATTTTTTCAATTTGTTTTGTTGTCGGTACCTGAAAGGGTCGGACGTACTCTTTGAGCTCTGTTAACAGCTCATTGCTGCGACTGATCGTCATCCCCGGTTGAAAGAAAGCAGCTAAAATTTCTCGTGGTGCTGTTTCTTCTTCAGGAAAAAATTGTTCTATGGCGTCTTTTGTCATCGTTTCAACCGTTTTGATCGTTCGAGGATCATTGACCGATTGATACGTTCGTACTAATTGGTATACTTGATGTTTAATTGAATGAAATTGATAAGGTTCGATCATAAAAAAGCCTTCTTTCTAATTTTCCGTTTCCTATTGCGGCTGTTCTACTTTCTTGACAGTCGTACACAATGCATAAATAAGCATTTGATGACCACCTCCCAATTTCTTTGCTGCTTTCCATGCGATCTTAATGGATTATAATGAGAGGTTGAGAAATTGTCAACTGTGCAGGTGGTTGTCTTTCAACCTCTCTTTGGTCTCATTAACAAAAAATGCCTCGTCTAGCAGACGAAGACATCCATGGTCGTTTATAATTTATCTTCAATTCCTGTGTAATGCTTCAGCTGGTCTGCATCCCGTCGATCATTCGAAGAAATTTTATTTGCATCGGGATTTTCAGCTCGCAATAGTTCTTCGCTGCTGACATTTTCAGGGGTGGTTCGATCATTGCGGGCATCACGCTCATCATTTTGATCATCTAGTTCATTGACTCGTTTTTGATCGTGCTCTTTCTTGATTTGACCTTCTTGTGCTTGTTCTTTTCCAGAGTGGGCAAGTTCTTCATTGTTGGTCCACTCACCGATTTTTTCTTTGGCTTTGCCAACGATCACATCTTTTTCATCTTTAAAAGTACCCATAGTTATCATCCCTCCTGTATAGTTTCATCATAACAAGCATTCTGGTTTCTGACAAAAGATATGAATGCGATACCAAACAGCCAGCAAAATATTTTTCTTTATGCTATAATATGAGCGATTATTTTCTGAATATTCATACAACTGGAGGTGAAGAACCTGTTTAAGGTTCGACAATAGATGACAATCCTCGATTTCCAACAGGTTTCTTTCGTTCGCGACAAGAACTATTTATTAAAAGCGATCAATTGGCAAGTGAAAAAAAATGAGCATTGGGCGATTTTAGGTCTGAATGGTGCTGGCAAAAGTTTATTACTCCAAATGATCACGGGAAGTTTATGGCCTTCTTCTGGTCAACGAACGGTCTTGGGTGAGCGTTACGGAAAAACATCTGTGCCCGATCTTCAACGGCGCATTGGTTGGGTCAGTTCAGCGCTGCAAAGCAAGTTTTATGGTCGCGATCTCGCCGAAGAGATCGTTCTTTCCGGACTTTATTCCAGTATTGGTCTTTATGAGTCCTATGAAGAAGAGCAGCTGATCCAAGCAAAAGCGCTTTTGACTGACTTAGGTTTGTCGCATTTGATCCATCGATCCTATCACGTCCTTTCGCAAGGGGAAAAACAATTTGTCATGATCGCACGGTCCATGATGGCACAACCAAAGATCCTCATTTTGGACGAACCTTGTACGGGCCTTGATCTATTTGCGCGAGAAGAACTGCTAACCCGTCTGGAGGCTTTTTCACAGCTGCCGAATACGCCGACTCTTCTTTACGTTACCCATCATACAGAAGAGCTACTACCGATTTTCACTCATTTGTTGATGTTAAAAAACGGCGAAGTCCACGCCGCTGGTCAACGAGAGACGATTTTTACTGAGGAGGTTCTCACCTCTTTTTATGATCAGCCGATCGTTCTTCACCCCTTTTCCAACAATCGTGTGATCGTGACCCCAAAATAAATCAGGGCTGGTACTTTGATATTTAACCATTCATACACGATCGTCTTACTTTCCAAACCAAACAGTTTCCGACATGTTTCAGCGCCAGTTGTTTTTGGAAATGATAGGGCTAGGTTTGCTATTGAAAGACAAATAGCAGGTTCCCTTTTACTGAAGGGAACCTGCTGTCTTATCTATTTGTTTAAGGATGTTAACCATTCATCGATCTGCTGATTGAGTTGAGCGATCGTTCCTTGATTATCAAAGACAATATCGGCTCGTTGTTTCTTTTTCTCAATTGAAAGCTGACTGTCGATTCGTTGTTGCGCTTCTTGCTCACTCAGTTGATTACGTGCCATCAACCGCTCTTTTTGAAGCGCTTCTGGCACATAGACGACTGCGGTTTGATCCATGTATTGGTCGTAGTCGGCTTCATAAAGCAAAGGAATGTCAACGATCAACAAGGGCACCTGCTGCCTTTTTTCTTCGATCTGAGACAAAATCTCTTGTCGAATAAATGGCGACAGCGTCTGATTCAGCAAGCGACGTTTTTCTGGGTCATTAAATATCAGGGCACCGAGGGTTTGCCGATCCAGGTGCCCGTCATCGGTCAAAATCTGCGGACCAAAGGCTTGTGTCACCGCCTGCAAGCCCTCCGTATTCGGTTCAACGACTTCTCTGGCGATGATATCGGCATCAATAATCGGTAAGCCCAGTGAGCGAAAATGCGCGACTGCGGTACTTTTCCCAGTGGCGATCCCGCCAGTGACCCCTAAGACAAAACTCATTTGCTGGACCTCACATGCAATTTTTGGCACTGAGGACAAAAGTGCGTCCCCCGTTGGGCAACCTTGGTCTTGACGATTGGTGTCCCGCATCGCCCGCAAGGATTGCCCGTCTGGCCATAGACATTTAATGACATTTGGAATTTCCCTGCTTCGCCCAATGCATTGAGATAGGTCCGAATGGTTGTCCCCCCTGCTTCAACGGCGCGTTCCAAGACATCGATGATCGCTTGATGCAACACGTTGGCTTCTGCTGGGGTGAGCGAATCTGCTGGTTGTTCAGGATGGATCTCCGCTTGCCATAGCGCCTCATCTACATAAATATTGCCCAAACCAGTCACAAGTTTTTGATCTAACAAAAGGGGTTTGATGGCTTTTTTAGACCGCTTCAATCCTTGCTCAAATGCTTCTAATAAAAACAATTCAGGCTTAGGCTCAGGACCTAATTGCATGATGCCTTTATAGGCTGCGCTTTGGTCTTTATCCACTAAAGTCATACGACCAAATTTTCTTACATCATGGTAATTTAACTGACTGCCATCCGTAAAATGGAAAATGACATGTGTATGTTTATCGACAATCGGGTCTGACTCAAAATACTCGTACTTACCTTCCATTCGTAGATGAGAGATCAGATCATAATCTGTCAATTTAAAAATCAAAAATTTTCCACGTCGTTCAAATTTTTCAAACCGTTGCCCTTTCAACAGTGCCGAAAAGATCGGCACTTCAGGACTTTCGATGATTCGCGGCCAAAGGATCTCGACCGATTCGATCGTTTTATTTAAAACAAGTTTTTCAAGTCCTTTGCGGACCGTTTCAACTTCTGGTAATTCAGGCACCTCTGTTCACCTCATTTATTTTGCATCGTACCATGTTTTGCCCCAATTGCTGTCTGTCAGTAAAGGGACATGCAATGCAACGGCTTGCTCCATCACTTCTTTCACTAAAGCGTCAAGACGAGGCAATTCAGATTCAGGTACTTCAAAGACTAGTTCATCGTGTACTTGCAGCAGCATCGTTGCTGCTAATTTTTCTTCTTTCAAACGTTTCGCCAAATCGATCATGGCAATCTTTAAGATATCCGCCGCACTGCCTTGGATCGGTGTATTGATGGCGGTTCTTTCAGCAAAAGTCCGAATATTAAAATTGCGCGAATTGATATCAGGTAGGTAACGACGGCGATGATACAAGGTTTCAACGTACCCTTTGTCCTTCGCCTCACGAACCACATCCTCCATATACGTTTTCACACCAGGATATTTTTCAAAATACGTATCAATGTATTGTTGGGCGGCTTTTCTGGTGATCCCTAGATTCTGGGATAAGCCATAATCGGAAATACCATAAACGATACCAAAGTTGACCGCTTTGGCTTGACGACGCATATTTGGTGTCACATCTTCTGCTTTTTCGATACCAAAGACTCGCATCGCTGTGCTTGAGTGGATATCTTGACCTTCGATAAAGGCTTCTTTCAAATGGGTATCATCTGAGATATGTGCCAACACTCGTAATTCGATTTGAGAGTAGTCAGAAGAATAGATCACCCAATCAGCTTCTCGCGGCACAAAGGCTTCACGGATCTTTCGACCTTCTTCTAAACGAATCGGAATGTTTTGCAGGTTCGGATCGACAGAACTTAAACGACCAGTTTGGGTCAAGGTTTGTACATATCGTGTATGGACTTTGCCATCCCCTTGGATCACTTTTAATAAGCCTTCTACATAGGTTGACTGGATCTTAGCGATTTGACGATAAGTCAAAATGTCTTCAACGATCGGTGCTTGCTCTTTTAGTTGTTCTAACACATCGACGGCTGTCGAATAGCCAGTCTTGGTTTTTTTGATGACTGGTAAGCCCATTTTTTCAAATAAGATCACACCCAGTTGTTTCGGTGAGTTTAAGTTGAAGGTTTCACCAGCTTCGGCGTAGATTTTTTCTTCAATTTCATGCAACCGTTGCGCAAATTCGCCCTTCATCTGATGCAAGCGAGACGCATCAACTTTGATTCCAGTAATCTCCATATCAGCTAAAATCATTGATAAAGGCAATTCCATTTCTTCAAATAGCGCTGTTTGATTCTTCGCTGCCAATTCTTCCGTAAGCTTTGGTGTTAGGTTCGTAATCGCTGCTACTTTACGGGCTAAATGAGCAAAGAAGTCTTCCTCATCCGCTGGCAGACCTTTTTTCGCACCTTTTCCATAAATCGCTTCATCCGATTGGATCGCATCATAGCCATAGTGAGCGGCAACACCTGCGATGTCATTATTCGTATCATTCGTGTCTAAAAGATAAGCTGCCAATAAAACATCAAAAGCGATTCCTTTTGGTGCTGTCGTGTATCGGTTTAATGCCACATACGTGCGTTTGGCATCATAGACGAATTTTTTACGTTCCTCGTCTTTTAACCAATTGGTAAAGACTGGACTTTCAAACAATTCTTCACGATTGCTGACATAAATTTTTTCTTGATTGCCCCAAGCAACACCGACGATGTCTTCCAAATGATAGTTATCCCCCATCATCTCGACATACAATGCTGTGTCTCCTTGGAACATATCTTCTGTAACTTCTTCAACGACCGAAAATAAAATGTCTTCCATCTCAACTGGTTCAGCTGTAATCTGCAACTTCTCTAAGAAGCTATTAAAGTTCATTTCTTGGTAGAATGGCACCAATTTCTCTAAGTCTTTGCCTTCATATTTCAGTTTGTCGACATCGACCTCAATGGGCGCATCCACATCGATGGTTGCTAACTGTTTTGAAAGAAAGGCGATCTCACGGTCATTGATCAAGTTTTCTTTCATCTTGCTTTTTTTCATTTCATCGATGTGTTCATAGATCCCCTCAACGGAGCCATATTCCTTCAATAGCTTGATGGCTGTCTTCTCACCAATTTTGGTGACACCAGGAATATTATCGGAAGCATCACCAGCTAGTCCTTTCATGTCGATGATTTGTAAGGGCGTTAGGCCGTCATATTTTTCAGCCACATGAGCGGGTGTATAACTTTCAATCTCGCTAACTCCTTTGACCGTAATGTCAACTTTCACGTGCTCCGTTGCCAGCTGGGTCAAATCGCGATCGCCAGATAAAACGACGACATCAAATAGCTCCTTGTCGACTTTATTCGCCAATGTACCAATAATATCATCGGCTTCGTAATTATCTAATTCGTAATATTGAACACCTAACGCGTTGATCAATTCGCGAATGTAAGGCATTTGTTCTTTAAATTCCCCAGGGGTTTTTGAACGTCCGCCTTTATAGTCTTCATACATCGCTGTCCTGAAGGTGGTTTTTCCAGCATCAAAAGCCACTAAAACATGTGTTGGCTGTTCTTTTGCCATCACATTTTCAAACATAGTATGAAACGCATAGATGGCATTTGTGTGCAGCCCATTGGCATTTTTAAACCGTTCTAATGAATTATGCAACGCAAAAAACGCGCGAAAAGCCACACTATTTCCATCAACGAGTAGTAATTTATTTTTTGGCATTTGATTACTCCTTTTCTCAAAAAGTTCCTCTTTATTCTATCAAAGAACGGGCACAAAAGCGATGAATTGCTTTGTTTTCTCTCTCATTTTATACAAAAAAAAAGGCGAGTTTCCTCGCACTTTTTTTAGTTGTTTTTTCCAAAGATTCGCAATAACGCAAGGAATAAGTTGATAAAGTCCAAATACAGTTGTAATGCCATGAAAACGGCCACTCCTGTATTTGCGCCACCATTCGTTGCGAAGTATACATTGCGGATTTGCTGATTGTCATAAGCGGTGATCCCCATAAAGACAAAGACGGTCACGATCGATAAGAAAAAGTCAACCGGTTGACTGCGTAAAATAAATACATTCAAGAGCGTCGAGATGATGATCCCGAGCAACAGACCATAGCTGATACGACCAACTACACTTAGATCACGTTTGGTCATGATCCCAAATGCTGACATGACACCAAAAGTGACAGCTGCTGAAACAAATGCTCCCACGATCGATCCAAAGTCATAGATCATCAGTGTCACAGACAAGGTCAATCCATTCAAGAGCGAATAGACTAAAAAGCCAGCAACGGTCAAGGACGGATTTTTCTGCGCCTTCACCCCTAATACAATAACTAGAATGATCTGTAAGATCCAAAGACCAGTAAATCCTAGCGGAAAGTTGCTGATAAATTGTAGGGTTTGCGCTTGAAAGACTTCCCCAAATATATAGGCTGAGATCGCACTGATCGCAAGCCCAACGCCGAAGAATAAATACACTTTTGAATAAAAGCGATTTAAGCCTTGGGCTTGGACGGTTTCATTATTTAAATTATTCATCTTGTTGTTCCTCCTCATTTTCTGCTACTGCTTTTGGTGGCTGGACCATGACCACAGCATCTAAAATACGATGATCTTCTGTGTTGATCGCTTCAACCGAAATAGTTACCACGTCTTTCATTTTATCCACTTTGATCACTTCGAATTCAAAGGTCAACGTTTCATAATGATATACAGGTTCAATAAAGTTTACCGAAAAATTGACTACATGAGAGCCAGGACCAGGCAAATGTTTCGATACGGCACTGGTGATGATCCCCATCAACATAATGGATGGTACGATGGGACGCTGGTACTCAGTTTTTTGCGTGTAGTCATGTTGTATATACAAAGGATTGGCATCATTAGTCAGCCCTAAATATAACAACAGTTGATTGTCTTCGATCGATTCTGTTAAGGATAACGAATCGCCTTCCTCGATATCTTCAATACTTTTTCCTATTTTTCGCGGTTTCCCTATATTCAAAATTTAATTCCTCCAAAAAGAATAGTTTCATCTGAGTATATTCTATCAGATGCCGACAAAAGTGCAAGTTCGCGGTGCTGCTTTTGCAAAAACTTCAGATGTAAAAAACTCTTGCAGCAAACACGCCACAAGAGTCTTTGATCACAATACGTTACGAGTTGTATTGCTTAATAGTTTTTCATAGGCTGTCTCAAATTTTTGCACATCGCCTGCTCCCATGAAAATCACGACAGCATTTTGATGATCCAATAGCGGAGATACGTTCTCTTCTTTGATCACAGTTCCGCCTTTTTGGATTTTCTTGCCTAGATCTTCAATTTTAACATCTCCTCGTGATTCACGAGCAGATCCAAAAATGTCACATAGATAGACATGGTCTGCAAGATCCAATGCTTCCGCAAATTCATCCATCAAAGCGATCGTGCGGGTAAAGGTATGTGGCTGGAAGACAGCAATAATTTCTTTCTCTGGATATTTTTGACGAGCGCCATCGATCGTTGCTTTGATTTCTGCAGGATGGTGGGCGTAGTCGTCCACGATCGTCATATCCGCCACGATTTTTTCGCTAAAGCGGCGTTTCACTCCAGGAAATGAAATCATCTCAGCAGCAACTTCTTTCATATCCAATCCTTCTTTGTAAGCCACAGCGATCACACTTAATGCGTTGTTGATGTTGTGCTGACCAAACGCTGGCAAGACAAAATGGCCAATATTTTCACCATGGATAAAGACGTCGAACTCTGAACCTTGGGTGGTGCGTTCAATATTTTTTGCTTGGACATCGTCGTTATCGTTGACGCCGTAATAGTAGATTGGGACATCGGCTTCAAGTTTACGCAAGTATTCATCATCACCAAAAGCAAAGATGCCTTTTTTCACTTGACTTGCCATCGATTGAAAGGCTGAGAAGACATCCTCGATCGAGTGGAAGTAGTCTGGGTGATCAAAATCGATGTTGGTCATGATTGCATAATCCGGTGAATACGCTAAGAAATGACGACGGTATTCACAGGCTTCAAATGAAAAGAATTCCGCATCAGGTTCCCCATGACCAGTCCCAT
This sequence comes from Enterococcus sp. B2E4, assembly GCF_030499455.1. Classification (NCBI taxonomy): domain Bacteria; kingdom Bacillati; phylum Bacillota; class Bacilli; order Lactobacillales; family Enterococcaceae; genus Enterococcus; species Enterococcus sp. B2E4. Next base: position 40,711 of record NZ_JAUKPK010000006.1, on the reverse strand, counting down.
CGCCAATCAAGAAACTTGTTGGACGGATGCCGCTTAAGACATGAGAAAGCAATCCTGTCGTACTGGTTTTCCCGTGAGAACCGGTCACCGCAATGCTCGTATAGGGCTGAATGAATTGGCCAATAAAGTCATGATAACGAGTAACTTCTAAACCAAGTTCTTTTGCCCGTACGATTTCTTCGTGGGTGTCAGGGAAAGCATTCCCTTGGATAATGACCATTTCTGGTTGAATGTTTGCTTTATCGAAAGGCAACAATTTGATCGCTGCTTTTTCTAGATCACGTTGAGTGAAGAAATATTCTTCCACATCAGAGCCTTGTACTTGGTAGCCTTTTTCGTGCAGAATCAAAGCCAATGAACTCATACCGGAACCTTTGATTCCAACAAAATGATGTATTTTGTTTTGATTTTCCATTATTATAATCCTCTTTTCTCAAATCCGCGTCGTAAAAAAACGCGTGTATTGACAAATATCAGGTTGTCACACGACCTACATTATCATACAAAATGAAAAAAATAGCAACGAGTTTTATTTTTCGACTTGACTTTTCTCATCATTTCCTATTTCTAGCAAACGTCCACGACATTTTCCACAAACATATTTTTTGATATCCACCCGTCGCTGCCGCCGAATCTCGCAGCCGCAATTTTGGCATCGATAGCGATGTTTGGCTGTCCTTTTGGCAGGAGGTGCATAACGCAAGCCTCCCGTTCTTGCCAGCAATGCTTTAAAAGCAGGATCTTGGTGACGGTGACCAAGACCTGCTAAGTGCAAATGATAGTGACACAATTCATGCTTGATAATGCCGATAAAAACCTCCATCCCGTGTTCTGTGAGCATGGTTGGATTGAAATCCAAGTGGTGATCACTTAGATGGTAGCGGCCACCGGTTGTTTTTAAGCGAGAATTAAACACCGCTCGATGCGTGAATGGTTTGTTGAAAACAGACAGCGACAGCTCTTCCACCAAATGCTGCAGTTCTTGTTGGGTCATTTTGCATTTCCCGGATCGACCATGGTTAAACTGATACGGCCTTTTTTGACATCTACTTGCTCGATCCAAACGGTTACGACATCACCGACGGAAACAACGTCTTTCGGATGCTTTACAAACGAACGGCTCAGCTTCGACAAATGCACCAGTCCATCTTGTTTGACACCGATATCGACGAAAGCACCAAAGTCGATCACATTTCGAACCGTTCCCTTCAGTTCCATTCCCGGTTTTAGATCCTCCATACTCAACACATCTTTACGCAATAATGGGGCTGGCATTTCATCACGCATATCGCGTCCAGGCTGCATTAACGCCTTTAGGATATCCGTGATGGTTTCTTTGCCGACTGACAATTTTGCGGAAAGCTCTGCTGGGCGTAGTTGGGCAAGTTTCGCTTTATTTTCTTCCATTTGCTCTTTCCCTAGCTCCGCTAAAGAAATACCCGCGATCGCCAAAATTTCTTTGGCAGTGTCATAACTTTCTGGATGGATCCCGGTATTGTCCAAAATGACTTTTCCGCCAGGTATCCGCATAAAGCCGATCGCCTGTTCATAAGCTTTTGGTCCTAAGCGAGGGACTTTTTTCAGTTGATTTCGTTGCGTGAATACGCCATTTTCTTCTCGATAAGTCACGATATTTTGAGCAGTGGTTTTATTTAATCCAGCTACATGCTGCAAGAGTGCCGCACTTGCGGTATTGACGTCAACGCCAACTTGGTTGACAACAGTTTCAACAACAAAATCCAATTGTTCAGCGAGGCGTTTTTGCGAAACGTCATGCTGGTATTGTCCGACGCCCACGGATTGCGGATCAATTTTGACTAATTCTGCCAAGGGATCTTGCAGACGGCGACCAATACTGATGGCGCTGCGTTCTTCCACTTGCAGATCAGGGAATTCTTGACGAGCGATCGGACTGGCAGAATAAACAGAAGCGCCTGCCTCATTCACGATCACATAATATACTTCTTGATCGATCAATTTTAATTGTTCAGCGACGAATTGCTCTGATTCCCGACTCGCAGTCCCATTACCGATTGCGACCATCTCGACTTTATAGGTTTGCAATAAGCGACGAAACGCTGGTCCGGCCGCTTCTCGCTTATTCATAGGGGCTGGTTTATGAGGATAGATCACTTCGATCGCTAGTACTTTTCCAGTCTCATCGATGACGGCTAGTTTACAGCCTGTACGATACGCGGGATCAAAACCTAAAACGACTTTGCCCTTCAATGGCGGCTGCAGCAACAGATTGCGAAGATTTTCTCCAAAAATCGCAATTGCTTGTTCGTCAGCTTTTTCTGTCAATTCATTGCGGATCTCTCGTTCGATGGCTGGTGAAATAAACCGTTTCAGCGCATCAGCAGCTGCAGCTTCAACAAAACTGGCTGCGGGTGAATCCCTATTCGTGATCAATTTGCGGCGTAGGTAATCCATGATTTTTTCTTCATCTGCCACAAGGGCGACCTTCAAGATGTCTTCTTGTTCCCCACGATTAGTGGCTAAAATTCGGTGGGATACCATCTTATTGATAGGATGCCGGAAATCGTAATACATTTCATAAACGCCTTTTTCATCTTTTTCAGCATTTTTGACCGTGCTTTGATACAGTCCTTTGTTTGTGTAATAGCTGCGGATCCAACTACGAAACTCTGCAGTATCACCAACGCCTTCTGCAATGATCTCGTGCGCGCCTGCTAAGGCATCTTCTACAGTAGGAACAGCATCACTGATAAATTCGGCCGCTTTTTCTTGAACGTCCCCTGCTTTTGGGAAGCTTAACAGCCACTGAGCAAATGGTTCCAAGCCGTTCTCTTTGGCGATCGTCGCTTTGGTGCGTCGTTTTTGTTTATAAGGACGATACAGGTCTTCGACGGCCTGCATTTTTGTCGCAGCTAAAATCGCATGTGATAGTTCAGGCGTTAGCTTTTCTTGTTCTTCTATCAAACGCAAAACCTCTTGCTTGCGTTTCTCTAAGTTTTCTAAGTACTGGTATCGCTCTTCAATTTCTCGAATCTGAACTTCGTCAAGTCCATTCGTCATTTCTTTACGGTAGCGGGCAATAAAGGGGACGGTATTTCCTTCTTGCAATAACTGCAACACCGTACTGATTTGTTTTTGGGTAAAAGCGGTTAATTCTTGTTTTACTAAATCAAGTACCTCTTGATTCATTTCTGCCATTTGTTCTCACCTTTCCTTTGTTGCTTTTGCTATTTTAACATAAAAAAGACAGCCATTGAGCGAACAAGATTGCACGAAAACAATGTTGCTTTCGCGACTCTTGTTATGGCTGCTTTTGTCTTTTCTCAAAAAGACTTTTAAAAGTCTGGTTGCCAAGGACCTGCTAAATTTTGGTATTCAATGTCCTGAACGATCCCTTTGTCATCAAAAATCACGCCATGCACCGATCCACCAAATACTGCCCCGCCATCGATGCCGATTTTGTCGTCTTGTTGCCATAGATCCGTCGTCTGCATATCTCCATGCAGCATGGGCGTGATGGTATGGCCAAAAACGATCGTTTTTCCTGTACGGTTTTTTCCTTTATGAAACGGCTCGCGAATCCAGATAAAATCATGGTCTGCGGTCTTACGCCAATCTTTTTTACTTAAATCCACGCCCGCATGAACAAAGAGATACTTTCCCCATTCGTAATAAAGCGGTCGCTCCATCAAAAACTCTATTAAGTCTCGATAGCTACTGCGGATCATTAAGGCGATTTCCGTCGGCGAATACTCCTCAGTAGCGCCTGTATGCAAAAGACTTTCAATCGTTTCTTTGCCGCCATTGCGTACGTAAGCGGCAAACCAATCCTCAGGGGCATTTAGAAATTGCAGAAAATACTCCTCGTGATTGCCGCGTAAATAAATCGCTTGGTATTCTTCGACTAACTTTTTTCCCAGAAAAAAACACTCTTTTGACTTCGGCCCCCGATCATTTAAGTCTCCAATCAAAAGCAGCTGATGGAGCTTAGGGTCATAATCGGTAAGAAGTTTTTTAAACAGATCGGCCATTCCATGAATATCACTGATTGCATATAGATAGTTTTGCATAGTCATTTCCTCCTTAAAGGCAATTGATTCTCTTGTTATCAATTTTAGACCTTTGCCTGTAAAATGTCTTGCAATAAAACGAAAAAACCAACCATTTGTCCTGAACAGTACGACAACATAAAGTCGGGTTCAAAAGGACGAATGATTGGTTACGATCGACAAAAGCTATTTTCCTGAAACAGCAAAATAATTGCCATCCGGATCGGCAAAATTGAAAACCAGTTGTTCTTCCATCTGAATCAATTCACCCACTTCTGCTTCCATCTCTAAAAGCTTCTTATAAAGTGTCGTAATATCTTCTGCAAAAAACATGATCGATGGGGAATTCAAAGCGACTTCAGGTGAATGTGTTTCGATAAACTCACGGTCATATAAGACAAAATGTGCCTCCGCCTCTTTTGATGGCGCGATTTCAACGACGGATGTTCCATCAACGGTTTGTTGTTCAATGATCACAAACCCTAGTTCTTGCCAAAACTCAACTGCTTTTGTCACATCGTCAACGTATAGCATCACTTGCATTTGATTGGAAAACAATGGGCATCCCTCCTATTTCTCGTTATTCGTCTGCTTCCTTCGCTTCTTGCGCAGCGTTCGAATTGGTATTAAAGTTCAATTGTAAACCTGGTTTGTCGGTCACGATCTCTGTCACTTCATAAGTCAAGCGTTTGACGATATCAAACAAGGGCTCAACCAAGCGATCAGTTTCGGCTTTCGTCAAATCCTCTCCAGAATTGACTTTGCGATTCAAAATATGATTGACTTGTCCGACACGTCCTGACAAAACGTAATCAGGGAACACCAATTGGAATTCTAAGCGGGCACCAATAATACTGTTTTTTTCCATATATTCTTCATCTTTGACTTTTAACGGCGCAAAGCCGACATTCAATTTTGTTTCCATTTCTTTGTCTTTCGGTTTCATATCAAAATGATATGCTTCAACGATCGGTTGTTGTCTTTTTAATTCCACTAGATTCACACTCCTTATCTAAAAGTATAGCATAACCTTTTCTTTGAGCCTACTGTATTCTTTAGACAATAAAAAAAACGGCAAGTGCCGTTTTAATTTGCTTCTTTTAGTGTTGCTAGGTAGTCCAATGCATCTTGGACATTGGCGATCGGAACGATTTTCATGTCTGTGTCTAACTTCTTCGCTGCGGCCACTGCCTCTTCGTAATTCGTTTTAATGGAAGGATCTATTTCACGCTCTTCATCAGTGATTTCATCGTCCGGAGCAAAAAAGATTTCTGCTCCACTTTCGCTGGCACTCGCTACTTTTTTGTCAATCCCACCGATTCGACCAACCGTCCCATCAGCTGAGATCGTTCCGGTTCCAGCAATATTATGGCCTTTACGCAAGTTATCTCCAGTTAGCTGTTCATAGATTTCAAGGGTGAACATCAACCCAGCTGAAGGCCCACCGATATTGCCAGAATCGATCACGATCTCTTCATCAGAAGTGATCTCTGTATGATCGACGAGTGAGATACCGATACCTGCTTTTTGATTGCTTTCCAGTTCAATTAATTTGCCTGTTGCTTCTTTTTCTTCACCATCTTGCAAGTAAGTTACGGTGATCTCATCACCAATGGTTTGACTTTGTACATAGTCGATAAAGTCTTGGCTACTTTTAAATTCTTTGCCATTGACAGCGGTGACGGTATCTCCCACGGATATTTTCCCCGCAAAACTGGAATTTGGATCGATCCCCATGACATAGACCCCTTTATAGGTCATTTCATAAGGCAAGTCTGCCAGCTTTAATGCTTGCTCAATCGCACTATTTTGCGAGGATTCCATATAGTAGCGCTGGATGCGATTGTACTCCTCATCTGTCGCACCGCCTAAAAGTTCTTCCTTACTGATCAAGTCTTGAAATTCATTGAATTTCGTTCCAATCGCCGTAAACACAGTAGCCTGTCGAATCCCGACACTGGTTAAAGAAAAGGAGCCGGCTGAGGTGTCTTCTTTTTGATTGACGGTAATCAATTCTTTTAAATCGATCGTTGCACCAGGTTGCTCGATATAATAAGGAATCGGCAAAAAGGCACAGGCTGCGATGATCAGTGCTAAAACAAACAAGAGAACATATTTGATCGTTGATTTAAGATTCATTGGTATCACGCTTCTTTACTATAGCATCGTAGATATTTTGTGGTAAATATTCCGCAACATCGCCGTTAAAGGTTAAGATTTCTTTCAACAAACTGGAGCTGATGAAACTATGCTTTGCATCTGCTAAAAGAAAGACGGTCTCTAGGGAAGGTTCTAAGTGATGATTCATTTCCATGATGTCCCGCTCATACTCATAATCTTTCACACTGCGAATGCCTCTAAGCAGAAACTGTGCGCCTAGTTTTTTCGCGATCGTGACCGTCAGCTCCGTTTCTTGCGCCAGAATCTTGACGTTTGGAATATGAGCGAGGGCTTCTTCAATTAGATGAACTTTTTCTTCACTTGTAAAAAAACTTTTTTTATTGGTATTTGTAAAAACACCCACGATCAGTTCATCAAAAAGCGTTGCGCCTCGCTCAATCAGATCCACATGACCTGACGTCAGCGGATCAAAACTTCCTGGAAATAAAGCAATCTTTTTCATGTTATCCCTCATTTCTATAGATCGTCACCGCAGATATGCCATAGGTTTGGGCGCGCATCAAATGCAAAGAACCAATCTTTTCTGGCAAGACGATAGACTTATCTGTTTCGCAAACCACATAAGCAAACGGACGAATCAATTCATCCTTAAGCATAGCTTCTAGCTGTTGCAGGATCTCTTGCTTTGCGTAAGGTGGATCTAAAAATAGATAGTCAAAGCTTTGTCCCTCAGCTGCAAACTGGCGTAAGGCTTGATTGGCATCCATTTTTAGTACCGTGAACTTTTCTGGTTCTTTGGTTATTGCAATATTTTCACGGATCACTTTGATAGCTGGAAAACTACGGTCGACACAAACGGCATGCTCCGCACCACGAGAGACCGCTTCGATCGCTAAGCCCCCGCTCCCACTAAACAGATCCAGTACAACTCCTCCATCTAAATATTGCCCTAACATGTTAAAGATCGCCCCTTTTACTTTGTCTGTCGTGGGGCGAGTGTTATCTCCAGCAAGACTTTTTAATCTGCGGCCACCATATTCTCCGGCTACTACACGCATGCGTTTTTCCCTCCAAGATCTTCGTAAATACAAATATAGCACTGTTTCTATAAATAGCAATAAAAAAATGGCGGTGACTCAAGGCACCCCCACTTTTCTATTACACGTTTTCTGCCAATCGAATCATCGTATTTTTTTCTTCGATATCAAACCCTTCATCTTTCACTGGATAGGCTGCTGATGTACCAATTTTTTCAGCAAAATCCATTTCTACATCTGGTCGATAGGAAGCTTCAACTTGTCGAACAAAGTGAAACTGCTCGATTTTTGTTTTTTTGCTTTCGTATTCTTCTTCGTTCAAATACATGACCACGTATTTCATTTTACGTGACACATAATGAACGAAGCCAAAACGACGCAAATTTTTTAGTTGACGTAGGCTGTAGACCCATACGATCAATCCTCGACGCTTCTGCATCGTAAAAGGCGTTTTATCCTCGTGCATGACAATTTCCTCCACAACTTGATTTTGATTGAAAAAAAGGACTTCCAGCATCCACTTTGACAGTTGGTGAAAAACACGTAGAAATCGCTACGGTCAGTTCATCCAGCAAACGCTGCAGCTGCGTTTCACTCCAGCGGTACTCGCTCACTTGCTCATTGAGATCCAGCTGTCGCTTAGCTGTGCGCATCGCACGCTTTTTCTCTTTGAAATCAGGGGCATATGCGCCGTACGCTTCAATTCTTTCAAAATCCAGCTTTTTTTCTAAAAACGTTCGCATCAATTCCTGAGCAACAGGATCTTGATGCATGGTTTGTTTCGCTATTTGATAGTTTCTACACGTTTCACTCGCTTTGATTGCCGTTACAAGTGAATCGATTTGATCTTCAATCTCGAAAAAGGCTTCATCGTAAATCATCTGATGTACTATCCTCGGTCCCTTCTACATCTTCTTGCACTAAGACTACCATATTTGCTTCAGAAAAAGCAATTCCTATCTTTTCTGATTGTTCATGGGTCAAACGTTCAGTAAATCTTGGGTTACTGAACCAAGATAAAATAGTAAAGGTTGGATCATAGACAGGCGCTTCAAAAATCGAAGCAGAAGCCTCTAACTCCTTCGCTGCTAATAACTCCTGCCACTCATCGTTCGTCAAAACAAAATTGCTCGTTTTTTCCGAAGAAAGAGCACGTTGATAGGAATGGATGCGTTGAGAGGTCAAATGATCCGATAGATTATTCGTCAAATCCGCTAAAAGTCCGACCGCATCTTGATGTGTCTGGGTATCTTGTACAAAGCTTTCCAAACCGATTTGATTACGAAGCTTATCAATAATGACAAAAGCTAACGTCTCTTTTTCAAGATCAGCTTGTGCTTGGTCAATCGTTTGCGAAACTTGAAACAGCGGTCGTTCTCCTTCTGTCAAGGGATAGGGCGCTAACTTAAGCAGGGTCGTCTGATCCAAGTAAGTGATCGCCTGCAGTTGAGCCGTCTCTTGATCAAAGAATAAAACAGCAAATGTCCCATTATCAAACGCTACTAAGGGTCGGTAGTTCATATCTTCTTCCATCAATTCAAAACTGATGGTGCGATCATTTTGTGTCAAGGTGAAATTTGGATAAATCATGGTCAGCTCAGTCAAGTCAGTCAAGGTCATGCCCATTGCAAAGGGCGCTAGGGAAGATCCCCCGGCGCCGATCACTTTGATTGCCTGCACACTCTCACCATCAGTATTGATCTCAACATATTGCTGATCGTCTAATTGATTGTAGACCCGAATTTCAAACTCGTAGCCCGAGCGATACGTTTGAACTGGAAGCCCGTAGATTTCTTCAAAATCAGAAACAGGCTCCCCAATCAATTCAGCTAATCCTTGGGCTGCGATTGGTTCATAATTCATGGTCGTTGGTGCTTTGATTGGGTTTTCGATCGTCATTCTTGAATCTGAAGCGTTTTGCATGAATACTGGCTGCAAATACACGATTATCAGGGCTAGGAAAAATAAGCCGCAAAATAATAATCCCCTTCGCTTCATCTGCTGATCGACTCCTTATTTTTCTTTGACTTCAATCAGAAGGTCTCCTGACTGGATTGGTTCACCATCGGTTACGTAAACATGCTCAACTACACCAGAGAAGCGAGCTTCGACGGAAGTTTCCATCTTCATCGCTTCAGTGACCATCAACGTCTGTCCACGTGCCACTCGGTCACCTTTTTTGACTAATACTTCTAAAACTGAACCACTCATGGAGGCACCGATTTGTTCTTTGTTCGTTGGCTCTGCTTTGCGTTTTGTTTGAACAGAACTGATGATCGAACTATCTTTCACAACAATTTCTCGTCGTTGACCGTTCAAGTTAAAGAAGAGGGTCCGATTGCCTTCGATATCTGGTTCACCGATTTCATCGAGACGAATGATCAAGATTTTGCCTTTTTCTAATTCGACATTGATCGTTTCACCTAAGCGCATACCATTAAAGAAGGTTGGTGTATCAAGGACTTTTACATCGGCAAACTGCTCATACGCTTTTCGATAATCAAGGAAGACTTGCGGATACATCAAGTAGCTCAAGACTTCTTCGTGTTTTGGTTCATAGCCGATTTTTTCAGCTAGTTCTTGTTTCACTTCGGCAAAATCAACTGGTTTGGCAAAGGTTCCTGGACGTTCCGTAAAGGCTGGGCGTCCTTTTAAGATAATGCGTTGCAATTCTTTCGGGAAACCACCGACTGGCTGACCTAACTCGCCTTGGAAGAAGGTGATCACTGATTCTGGGAAACTCAATGTATCGCCTTTTTCAAAAATATCTTTTTCTGACAAGCCATTTTGTACCATGAAGAGCGCCATATCGCCCACGACTTTCGAAGAAGGTGTCACTTTCACGATGTCTCCAAACATCATATTGACTTCATGATACATTTCTTTGATTTCATCCCATTTTTCGCCTAAACCAACGGCTTTGGCTTGCTGCTGGAGATTGGTATATTGTCCTCCTGGCATCTCATGCTTGTACACTTCCGTTTGAGGGGCGTTCAAGCCATTTTCAAAGGAATGGTAGTACATACGGACATCTTCCCAATAGTGATTCAATTGTTGGATATTATCCACATTGATCTCTGGGCAACGCTCGCCGTTTAAAAGAGCATAATACAAACTACTCATACTTGGCTGACTCGTTGCGCCACTGATAGCTGACATAGCGACATCCACGATATCAACGCCAGCTTTGGTAGCTGCTGAGTAAGTGATAATCCCATTCCCGCTGGTATCATGCGTGTGCAGATGGATCGGTACATCGATCGTATCTTTTAACTCACTGATCAAACGATAAGCCGCTTGCGGTTTTAATAATCCAGCCATATCCTTGATCGCAATAATATGGGCACCAAGATTTTGCAGTTCTTTTGCCATGTCTTTGTAATATTGTACCGAATATTTTTGGCGGGATGGATCATTGATATCCCCTGTATAACAAATCGTCGCTTCTGCAATTTTCCCCGTATCGCGAACGGCTTGGATACTTTTCTCCATTTGTGGGACCCAGTTCAAACTATCAAAGATTCGGAATACATCGATTCCTTGTGCCGCAGATTCTTTGATGAATTCTTCCAACACATTGTCTGGATAATTGGAATACCCGACAGCGTTGGAGCCTCTAAACAACATTTGTAAGAGTGTATTCGGCATTTTTTTCCTGAACATCCGCAATCTTTCCCATGGATCTTCTGTTAAGAAACGGTACGCAACGTCAAAGGTTGCCCCACCCCACATTTCACTTGAGAACAATTGTGGTAGACCAGCTTCCGTCATCGCGGCAATTTTCTTAAAGTCATGGGTTCTTACACGAGTTGCCAACAAACTTTGATGGGCATCTCGGAAGGTTGTATCCGTCAGTAAGACATTCTTTTGTTGACCGATCCATTCAACGACACCCTCGGCACCTTTCGTATCTAAGATATTTTTGGCGCTGACAAAATCAGGCGTTGCTTGGATGTGTTGTGGCATCCGTGGTTCATTGTAGAAAGGTTTCTTTTGTTTTTCGATTCCCGGGAATCCATTAATCGTGATTTCACCGATATACTTCATGGTTTTGTTTCCACGGTCACGAATCCGAGGGAAATTGAATAGTTCTGGCGTATTGTCGATAAAGGTGGTTTTGGCTTCCCCTGAACGAAAGGCTGGATGAGAAACAACATTACGCATAAAGAGAATGTTTGTTTTTACACCACGTACTCGGAATTCTTTCAGACAGCGCATCATTTTTTGAATTGCTTGGTCGAACGAAGCAGCATGCGTACAGACTTTTACAAGTAGCGAGTCGAAATAAGGGGTTACCACTGCACCGGCATAAGCATTTCCGACATCTAAACGAACCCCAAACCCACCTGGAGAGCGGTAGGTATCGATCTTACCAGTATCTGGCATAAAATTATTCGCTGGATCTTCTGTCGTCACGCGACATTGGATCGCAACACCCTCAAAGCGAATGTCTTTTTGTTCAGGAATTCCGATTTCTTTATGCAAGTCTTTGCCTTGTGCAATCAAAATTTGTGTCGTCACGATGTCTAAATTGGTGATCATTTCAGTGATCGTATGTTCCACTTGAACCCGTGGGTTTACTTCGATAAAGTAGAATTTGTCGCCCTCTACTAAAAATTCCACGGTTCCAGCATTGATATACCCGACATGCTTCATTAGTTGAACGGCTGCTTGGCATATTTTTTCCCGTTGTTCATCAGTCATTGACACACAAGGTGCCACCTCGACTACTTTTTGGTGGCGGCGCTGAACCGAGCAATCACGTTCAAATAAGTGAACGACGTTTCCGTGCGTATCTCCTAAAATTTGGACTTCAATATGTTTTGGATTACTAATGTATTTTTCAACGTAGACTTCATCGCTACCAAATGCCGCTTTGGCTTCACTTTTGGCACGTTCGTAGCCGTCTCTTGCTTCTTTTTCATCATGAGCGACACGCATGCCTCGCCCACCGCCCCCAAGGGCTGCTTTGATCATGATTGGATAATCATGTTCGTTTGCAAAAGCTAAAACGTCATCGATCGATGCAACTGGACCGTCAGAGCCAGGAATTGATTGAATCCCGGCCTCGATCGCTGCTGCTTTTGCTTTGATCTTGTCGCCAAAAATATCTAAATGATGGGTGGATGGTCCGATGAAAATCAAACCTTCTTCTTCACAGCGTTGAGCAAATCCCAGATTTTCTGATAAAAAGCCGTATCCAGGATGGATTCCTTCGGCACCGGCCTTTTTCGCCGTGCGAATGATATCTTCAATGTCTAAATACGCATCGATCGGACGTTTGCCTTTCCCTACTAAATACGCTTCGTCTGCTTTAAAGCGATGGACGGAGTATTCATCCTCCGCAGCATAAATTCCGACAGTTTTGATCCCAAGTTCCGCACATGCGCGGAAGACACGGATCGCGATTTCTCCACGATTGGCAACAAGAATTTTCTTCATCTAATCCACTCCATTCAATTGATCAATAATTCAAATAAACCTGTTTCCTCTTTTCTTCGGCACTGATATTTAACACAAAACCGATACAAATCGATAGCATCAGCAAGCTTGATCCACCTTGACTTAGAAATGGGAAAGTGATTCCCGTCAATGGGATCAAACCAGTGATTCCACCTAAGTTGATAAAAATCTGAGACATAAATAATGTCCCTATCCCTATACACATCATGGAATTAAAGGGATCTCTTGAACGGATACCGACAAGAAAGATCCGTCCCACCATATAAAATAAAACACCTAAAATGATGATCGATGGGATCAGCCCTAATTCTTCCATAACGATCGAAAATATATAATCGGTGTGCGCTTCGTTTAAGAAGCCACGTTTTTGGATACTATTTCCAAGCCCGCGCCCGAACAGCCCACCGTTGAACATTGCGTAATACCCATTAACCATTTGATGACCTGTATTGTATTCATCAGCAAACGGGTTCAAAAAGGATGAAAAGCGACTATAGACATAGTCGGGTAAAAGCTTACCACCAGTTAGATTCACAAACAAGACGATCAACATACTACCGATAATACCTGCCACACCTAATATTAAGGTATACAGGTAATTCAATCCGCTAGACAATAACACGACAAATGCCAGCAACATAACGATTACAGCATTCCCTAAGTCGGGATAAAGTGCCATGATCCCGGTGTAGACAAAAACGATTCCGATTGGACGCCAAACCGTTTTCCAAAATTCTTGTTGGATACCTTTTTGACGATAAGATAGCGTCACCGATAAAAACCAAATCACAATAAACTTTAAATACTCTGCTGGTTGAATGGAAAAGCCAGCAATCGATAACCAACCGAGTGCCCCATTTCTTCTTGGGAAAAAGAAGGCAGCGATCAATAAGAACAAGATGACGATCATGGCGATCTGGACAAATTTTTTGTTCCGAAAAACATCCGTTTTCATTTTATACATGACAGTGATCGCTATTAGGCTCACCAACCAAAATAATGTTTGATTGATGACGTAAGAAGCAGCTGTGGTCGGTTGTGTGGCGGTCATCGCAACGTAAGATGTGGAACTATAAACCATCATCAAGCCCGTGACACACATAACAATATATGGTAATAAAATACTATAATCTAATAAATGTCTTTTCTTTACTTTCTCTGGCAAGTTTATGCCTCCTTGCCGATGTCAGGTATCCGCTGGTCCTCGTAGACCTCGCTATACAATTGGTTCAAATCTTTTTCAAGATCCGCCATCAATTGCTGCCCTGTTTGATTATCAACGATCCCCAAGCGGATCGCAAATGCCACTTGTCGTGATAGACCATACATCTGGGTATCAACCACTTCTTCAAATGCTTTGCATTGTGCGATACATAAACTATTTTCTTGGTTTCGGATCAGCTTTTTGATTCGTTCTGCGTCATCTCTCAGCAGATCAAGCGCTTTTGTAGAATCGATTTGCTCCATTCCGGTCCCCCCATTTCTTCGTTTCACCATTATAGCATATTCTTATTCGCTTTTGCATCCATAGATTGGATAGAAATGCGGAAATAACGAACTTTAATGAGCATATATTCGAAAAGTTCGCTTTTTGACGATTATCATTCGTGTTTTGGAAATTTTATTCGTTTTATTTATATGATCCGCGCCTGACTACGTGAAACAAAGACGAATCGTGAAACACTTTATAAAAAACGACCTTTACTAAAATTTAAGAAAAGCTATTCTATCAAGTATTCGAAAAAAAATCGGTGCCTGCTTTTCCACAATTACGTTTTAAAAAAAGAACAGGTCCAAAAGTCCCTGTTCTTTCAGCTCGCATGAAAAGAAAAATCGTTTACTTTGTTTCGTCGCCGATCTTGCCATCCCCATTGATGTCCTCATCGGAAAGACGTTCGACTTCTTTAATAAACCCTTCGCTCATCTCTTGATAATTTTGCTCACCAACGACCGCATCGTCAGGGATTTGATCGACATTTGCAAAAAACTCAATATGATTGTGTAGGTTTTCAAAGCGCATAGGAGCATCTCCGCCGTATTCGCCATCAAGGTTGATCATTAAACGATTGACCTGTTCTGGTGCGTCTACTTCAAGAAAAGATGTTTTCGTATAAATCAGACGACGATCGTTGATGTGTTTTCCACCATTCATCATTAAAGCAACTAAGTGGACGATCTCAAAAATATTGGCCGTTTTGACAATGATCAACGAAAATTTCCCATCGTCAAGCTTTGCATCAGGCGCAATCTGTTCAAAGCCCCCCACTGAATTCGTCAGCCCTAAAAAGAACATCGACGCTCCGCCAATGTATTCTCCGTCTTCATACTTTAGATGCATTTTGATTGGTTTGACACGAGGGAGTAATTCCGCTCCTTTTGCTAGATAAGCTAAGTAGCCAAAAACACTTTTCAGTTCAGAAGGAACATCGTAGGTCAATTCCGTTAAGTGCCCACCAGCAGCAATGTTGATAAAATACATGTTGGGTGTTTTTCCGACATCCATTTTCACTGTCTGCTGCTTCAAAATCACTTCCGCAGCTGCTTTGATATCCGTACGGGGAATCTTTAATGCTCGTGCGTAGTCATTGGTCGTGCCTCCAGGAATGATCGCCATTTTTGGTCGCTTTTCTAAAGGAGCGATCCCATTGACGACTTCATTGATCGTGCCATCCCCACCGGCAGCTACCACCAAATCAAAACCAGCTTCGCCGGCTCTTCTTGCTTCATCACGAGCGGAAAATGGCGCAGCGGTCGTGGCAAATGCACTCGCCTCATAACCGCCAGTTTCCAAAACATCTAAAATATCTGCTAAGTTTTTTCGAATCAATTCTTTCCCAGATGTTGGGTTGTAGATTACTCTTGCTCTTTTCATCGCTTGCCTCTTATCGCTTTGCTAGTTCTTCTTGCAACAGCTTGTTCACAACGCCTGGATTCGCTTGTCCTTTGGTTGCTTTCATGATTTGACCAACTAAGAAACCGACTGCGCGGTCTTTTCCGTTTTTGAAGTCATCGACGGATTGTTGGTTGTTATCTAATACTTCATTGATCATTGGTAGTAATTGCGCAGGATCTGATAATTGGATCAATCCTTTGGCTTTTACGACTTCTTCAGCGTCGCCGCCGTTTGTGATCAATTCTTTGAAGACTTTTTTCGCAATCTTCGAACTGATCGTGCCATCGGCGATCAAACGAATCATCCCCGCTAAATTGTCTGGGGTTAATTTCGTTTCTGGCAGTTCCAATTTCTCGCTGTTCAGATACGCTGAAACTTCACCCATCAACCAGTTAGAAGCTTGTTTAGGATCAGCACCAGCATCGATGGTTTTTTCAAAGAAATCGGACATTTCTTTTGATAAAGTCAAGACCATTGCATCATATTCTGGTAAGCCCAATTCAGAGATGTAACGGGCACGACGTTTTTGCGGCATTTCTGGCAAGCTTTGACGTACACGTTCGATCCATTCATCATCGATCACAAACCGTGGGATATCTGGTTCTGGGAAGTAACGATAATCAGAAGAACCTTCTTTGACACGCATCAATAAGGTTTTGCTGGTTGCTTCATCAAAACGTCGAGTTTCTTGTTGGATCTCGCCTCCAGAAAGCAATACTTTGGCTTGGCGTTTTTCTTCAAATGCCAACCCTTTTTTCACGAAGGACATAGAGTTTAAGTTTTTCAGTTCTGTTTTTGTTCCGAATTGTTCTTGGCCGTAAGGTCGCAACGAAATATTCGCATCACAACGCATGGAACCTTCTTCCATCTTCACATCGGATACTTCTGTGAACAAGATGATTGAACGCAACGCTTCTAGATACGCATATGCTTCTTCTGGTGAACGCATATCCGCTTCGGAAACGATCTCGATCAAAGGGGTTCCTTGACGATTTAGATCAACATAAGAATAACCGCCTTTGCCGTGCATGTTTTTCCCAGCATCTTCTTCCAAATGAACTCGCTCGATGCGAATCTTTTTCTTTTTGCCTTCCACTTCGATCTCGATCCACCCATCATGACCGATCGGTTGATCGAATTGCGAAATTTGATACGCTTTTGGATTGTCGGGATAGAAATAGTTTTTGCGGTCGAAATGCGTTTCTTTTGAGATTTCACAATTCAGCGCAAGCGCAGCTTTCATCCCAAATTCGATAGCCGCTTTGTTCATTACTGGTAAAACACCTGGATAGCCCCAGTCGATCACATTCGTGTTGCTATTTGGTTCAGCGCCAAAGTGAGCAGGTGCTGGAGAAAAAATCTTTGATTCTGTTTTTAATTCTACGTGGACTTCAAGCCCAATGACTGTTTCGAAGTTCATGCCTTATCCCCTCCTAAAATCACTGGTTTTTTCGTGTGGAAATCAGTTGCTTGTTCAAAGGCATAAGCCGCTTTATACATGGTTGCTTCATCAAAATGTTTCCCAATGATCTGCAAGCCGACTGGCAGTCCTTCAGAAAAACCTGCTGGGATCGACATCCCTGGCAGTCCTGCTAAGTTCACAGGAATGGTTAAAATATCATTCAAGTACATGGTGATCGGATCATTGATGTTTTCTCCAATACCAAATGCTACCGTTGGGGAAGCTGGGCCAATGATCAAGTCGTATTGGCTGAAGACCTTATCGAAATCTTGTTTGATCAACGTCCGTACTTGACCGGCTTTTTTGAAGTAGGCATCGTAGTAGCCAGCACTTAGTGAAAACGTACCTAACATGATCCGGCGTTTTACTTCTTCCCCGAATCCTTCACTGCGAGAATTGACATAGACATCTTCTAGATTGTTGACATTTTCTGAACGGAAACCATAACGAATACCGTCAAAACGTTGCAAATTAGAACTTGCTTCAGAAGAAGCGATGATATAGTAAACGGCTACCCCGTATTTTGAGTGTGGCAAGCTGACTTCTTCCACAGTCGCTCCTAACGCACGGAAAGTGTCCGCTGCTTTTAAGATTGCTTCTCGAACGCCTGCTTGGATCCCTTCACCTAAGTATTCTTTTGGCAAAGCGACTTTCATACCTTTGATATCACCCGTCAAACCTGCTGTAAAATCAGGGACAGCAGCGCCTGCTGATGTACTATCTTTCGCATCAAACCCACTGATGGCATTTAATGCAAAGGCATTGTCTTTCACACCACGCGTCATCGGTCCAATTTGATCTAAAGATGATGCAAACGCGATCAGACCAAAACGAGAAACCCGTCCGTAAGTTGGCTTCATCCCGACGATTCCATTGAAAGCTGCTGGTTGACGAATCGAACCACCCGTATCGCTACCTAATGATAGGGGGACTTGTCCAGCTGCAACGGCAGCCGCCGAGCCACCTGATGAACCACCAGGTACTTTTGTTTCGTCCCAAGCGTTTTTCGTTTTCTTAAAGAACGATGTTTCGGTACTTGCGCCCATGGCAAATTCATCCATATTTAACTTACCAACTGGAATCATGTCTGCTTGATAAACTTTGTCCATAACGGTCGCATCGTAAATTGGATCAAAATTACCTAAGATTTTTGAAGCAGCTGTTGTCCGCAAATCTTTGGTAACGATGTTGTCTTTGATTCCGATTGGAATTCCCGCCAACACATTGCTTTCAGTGATGCCTTTTTGATCGATGGCTTGTGCCAATTCCTGCGCTTTTTCTTCATTCAACGCTAGAAACGCATCGACTTTCGGCTCTGTTTCTTTAATGCGAGCAAAGGTTTCGCTCGTTAAGTCTGTTGCAGTAATTTCCTTTGACACTAATAAGCTGTGTAATTCTTCTAAGCTTTTTTTATATAATTCAGTCATTAGGCACCCGCCTCCCCATTATCAATGATTGCAGGCACTTTGATAAAGCCTTCTTCGGATTCTGGAACATTTTTCATTAATTCATCACGGTCCCAGCCGCCGGTCGTTACATCTTCACGCATCACGTTAATCGTTTCTGCGACATTCGATGTGAATGGTACTCCTGTGGTGTCCACTTCTTCAAGTGTTTCAACCATATCAATAATTTTCCCTAGCTGAGAGGTAAACTCATGTAATTCATCGTCTGAGAATGAAAGTTTTGCTAGTTTGGCAACGTGTTTGACTTGTTCTTCGCTGATCGCCATAAAATCCTCCTCTTTCTCGTATCCGTAATCTACGTTTACGTTTTTCCAATGTATTGTATCATTTTTTTAACAAATCATGAAATAGAATTTGAAAATTATCAAATATAATTGCAAATAAAAGCAGAAATCATTTCTTTCCTCGTAGTGCAGGGAAGAAATGATTTCAATTAGACAAGAAAAAACAACTGCTTCTCGTCTGTGACAATGCTTAAAGGTTATTGATCTGCCGAATGACTGCCTTCGATCGCAGCCACCATTTGAGCTTCATCCCAAACGGTGACACCTAGGGATTGTGCTTTGGTCAGTTTGCTGCCTGCCTCTTCCCCAGCAACAACGATATCGGTCTTTTTCGATACACTGCCTGTTACCTTCCCACCGAGATTTTCAATTCGTTCCTTGGCTTCTTCACGAGTGAAGTGACTTAATTTTCCTGTTAAAACGACGGTTTTCTCTTTAAATGGTGATTCGACGTCTTCCAACTGTTCATTTCTAAGCCCCAAATAAGCAAAGTTGACACCCGCTCTTTCAAGTTCATCTAACAGGTCGTGAACTTCTTGATTGTCAAAATACGTGACGACACTTTCAGCAATCGTTGCGCCGATAGCTTCTAGCGAAATGATTTCTTCTTCCTTGGCTTTGCTGAGCGCCCGCAGATCACCGAAATGTTCTGCTAAAATCCGAGCCGCTTTCGCACCGACATGACGGATGCCTAGCCCAAAAATCAAACGTTCAACCGAATTTCCTTTACTTTGATGAATCGCCCGCAACAGGTTATTGGCTGATTTCTCTTTGATTTTATCAAGGGTCAACAATTGTTCTTCTGTTAAAAAGTACAAGTCGGCCACATCTTTAACTAAGGATTTATCGAACATTTGCTCTAAAACACGGGGCCCTAAACCGTCAATGTTCATAGCATTCCGTGAAACGAAATGGCTGAGTCCTTCTTTGATCTGTGCTGGACACTTTGGATTGATACAACGCAAGGCAACTTCTTCATCTAAATGGATCAGCTCACTCCCACATTCGGGACAATGTGTAGGCGATTCAAAGGGTTGACTTGCTTCTGTTCGTTTTTCTTCCAAGACTTTCGCAACCTCTGGAATAATGTCCCCCGCCTTATAGATGATGACCGAATCGCCAATCCGGATGTCTTTCATTTTAATGAAATCTACATTATGGAGACTGGCACGGCTGACCGTCGTTCCAGCAACACGAACAGGGGTCATAACAGCGGTCGGTGTCACAACACCCGTCCGTCCCACGGTCCATTCGATCGTTTCGATCACTGTTTCCGCTTCTTCCGGTGGAAACTTATATGCTGCCGCCCATCGGGGTGCTTTTACGGTAAAGCCTAGCGCATCTTGATCTTTGAAATTATTGACTTTGATGACTACGCCGTCAATCTCATAGGGAAGCTCACTGCGCTTGTCATGAAACTCTTCGATATATGCCCAAACCTCATCGATGGTGTGACACACTCTGCGTTCGTGATTTGTACGAAAGCCTAATTGATCCAGTTCATTCAATGCTGAAAATTGATCATTGGCTTCAATTGGTCCAAAGTCAGCTAGTGTGTACAAGAAGGTGCTTAAGTTTCTTTGGGCTGCGATCCGTGTGTCTAATTGTCGCAAGCTTCCAGCCGCTGCGTTTCTAGGATTGGCAAAAACTTCCGCCCCTTCTTCTTCTCGCTGTTGATTCAATTTCAAAAACGAAGCCTTTGGCATATAGCATTCGCCACGAACTTCCAACGAGATCGGTTCTTTTAATTTCAGTGGAATCGATTTGACGGTCTTTAGGTTTTCTGTAATGTTTTCACCTACCGTACCATCTCCTCGAGTTGCTCCACGAACAAAGCGCCCTTCTTCATATTTCAAGGAAATTGACAATCCATCGATCTTTAACTCGCAGACATAATCTACCGCTTTCCCCAGTGCTTTTTGAACACGGGCATCAAAAGCCACGATTCCTTCTTTGTCAAAGACATCGTTCAGGCTATACAGCGGAATATCATGCGTGACCTTTTCAAAGCCAGGTAAAATGATACCGCCTACTCGTTGGGTGGGTGAGTCTTCGGTTACTAGCTGCGGATAATTGGTTTCAATTTCAACCAGTTCTGCATATAGCTGATCATAGAGATAATCTTCCACGGAAGGCTGATCTTTTACATAGTATTCGTAAGCATACTGATTTAATTGTGTGCGCAGCTCTTCTGCTCGTGATTGGATTTCTTTTGAAGGGACATCCATCCTAATATCCTCCTTATTTTTCAACTTTTTCAATCGGCGCAAAGGCCGCCAACAATCGTTTGACGCCTTGTTGTGGGAACGCCACATCTAATTCAACATCTTGCGCGCTGCCAGTCGTCCGAACGACGGTACCGATTCCCCATTTTTTATGTTGAACTTTCTCGCCTACTTGCCAAGTATTACCAGCTGCAGAAGTCTGTTGTTTAGAAGCGACGGTCGTTTGACGCGGTTGTGTATAGCTCGGTTTGAACACTTTTGGTTGAAACGGTGCAGCAGCTTTCGGCTGTGAACGCTCGCCTAATGATTGCAGCAGATCTTGTTCGATCTCTTCGATAAACCGAGACGGACGATTGTATTGGGTCCGACCGTATAATGTTCTGGAAAAAGCGTTGGTCATAAAGAGCTCTTCCTCGGCACGAGTGATTCCCACGTAAGCAAGGCGCCGTTCTTCTTCGAGCTCGCTTTCTTCCATTAAGGCACGAGAAAGCGGGAAGATATTTTCTTCCAACCCAATCAAAAATACCACTGGAAACTCTAGTCCTTTTGCAGCATGCAAGGTCATCAAAGTCACTTGACTACTTTCTTCTTCATAACTATCGACGTCTGACAATAAAGCTAAGTCATTTAAGAAAACACTCAACTTCTCATCTGGTGCATCTGCATCGTCTTCGTTTTGCGCCTCAAATCGTTTGTCGAATTCTTGGGTAACCGATAAAAATTCTTCCAAGTTTTCAAGTCTAGCTTGTGCTTCTAAATTATTCTGGTTGACTAACTCTTGACGATAACCCGTTTTTTCTAATATTTCTTTCGTCAGTTCGGTTACTGATAGGTAAGGAACCATCTGGGCGAAGCCATCCATCATCATCCCAAAGCTCCCTAATTCTTTGCCAGCCTTTCCAGAAATATTCGCTAACTCGACATTCATGGCTGCTTCTAACAATGACCATTCATGAAGATTCGCAAACGCTCGTAGTTTCTCGACGGATGTCGCACCGATCCCACGTTTCGGTACATTGATGATACGCTCTAAGCTGATGGAATCTCGCGGATTGGCGATCGCCGATAAATAGGCCAAAATATCACGGATTTCTTTGCGGTCATAGAATTTTCTGCCGCCGACCATCGTATAAGGAACGTTGGCTTTTAAAAGCATTTCTTCAATGATCCGTGACTGGGCATTGGTCCGATACAGTATCGCAAAATCACCGAATTTACGGTTCTTTTCTGCAATTTGTTTTTGCATTTCACTGACGATAAATCGCGCTTCATCTCGTTCACTATCCCCGCGATAATAAGTGATCTTTTCCCCATCATGATTTTCTGTCCATAGATTTTTATCTGGACGGTTGCGGTTATTTTTGATTACTTGGTTTGCCGCATTTAAAATCGTTTGCGTTGAACGATAGTTTTGCTCTAACAAAATCGTTGCGGCATCTGGATAGTCCTTTTCAAAGTCTAAAATATTTTGCATGTTGGCACCACGCCAACCGTAAATACTTTGGTCCGCATCCCCAACAACACAAAGATTTCGAAAACGAGCGGCCAATAAATTGACCAGCGTGTATTGGGCGTGGTTGGTATCTTGGTATTCATCGACATGGATATAGTGGAATTTCCGTTGATAAAATTGCAGCGCATCTTCATTGTCTTGGAAGAGGCGGATCGTATTCATGATTAAATCATCGAAGTCCATGCATTGATTGTTTCGCAGCTCTTTTTGATATTTTTCATAGCAACGACCTACGATCTGCTCAAATAGACTACCTTCCATGGCTTGGTAAGCTTCAGGTGTCAACAGCTCGTTCTTTGCATGAGAGATCGTTCCCAAAATAGAACGAGGATCATATTTTTTGGGATCGATATTCAATTCTTTTAATACCCGTTTCATCAGTGTATTTTGCTCAGAAGAGTCAATGATGGTAAAATTCTTCGAATAGCCAATACGATCAACGTCCCTGCGCAAGATTCTGACACACATCGAGTGGAAGGTTGAAACCCAAACGTCTTCTCCACCCGATCCTAATAGTTGACTGACCCGTTCCTTCATTTCACGTGCCGCTTTATTGGTAAATGTGATGGCTAAAATATTCCATGGATTCACATTTTTTTCTTCTATTAAATAGGCGATTCGGTGGGTTAGGACACGGGTCTTCCCGCTTCCTGCACCTGCCATCAGCAGCAACGGTCCTTCCGTATGCATAACGGCTTCTTTTTGCCGTGGGTTCATGCGTTCAAGTAATTCACTTTTGGATGACATGATTTTAAACATCCTTTCTTTCTCAATCTTCTCAATTATAGCATTATCCGGGAAAGGGGAAAACCGAACGCTTTGAAAACTTTTAATTAAAAGCGCTTTGATTTTTTCCCTTACGATTCATGCGATTTTTCAAGAGAAAGCAGGCTTGGTTTGTTTACATAATAAAAAGGCTGTAAACCTACCAGCCTTTTTATTCGTTTGAAGATTTTGGTTAACTAAAGTACTTCTCTACTAGTTTTTCATTTACATAAATCGAGACTTGCCCATCATTGACCGGGAAAACACCTTTTCCGGTATCATCTAAAACAACTTTCGCTTCATTATTTCTCAATATATCCACGAATGTCTCTCCACCATGGATCGCACTGATAGTCATTTCTTTTTCCGCTCCTTGGGAATTGGTCATCACGACCGCTAATCCAGAAAGCTCATGTTCATAATCGCCAGTTAATACCCAGCCAATGCAATTAGGATCATCGAAATAATCGACTTGATTCCCGAATGCAAGCTTCTCCCGAAGTTTCAGCATATGGACCAGCGCATCCCCGACAGGGGCGATTTCTTGCGCGGGAATCCCAAATAAATCCCCCCAGAAAACTACTGGTACGCCAGCTTTACGTAAAAGGATCAATGAATAGGCATGGACTTTGAACCATCCGTCTATCCAAGATTGTAAACTTTGCCCAACCTGCGTGTCATGATTATCCACAAAAGTCACTGCATAATCTTCGCGAGCGGCGGTCAACGTACCTGCAAAAATTTGGCTCAAATCGTATTCGCCATTTGAGTGAGATGCTTCATATAAATTGTAGTGCAATGGCACATCAAATAAATAAATCAAATTTCCTGAAGAATCTAAATACTCTTCTAATTTTGGCAGATCCCCTGACCAATATTCTCCGACAACAAATAGTGGTTTGCCTTTTTCCTCGCGTCGGTTTAAGATCCAATCCGCGTAATAGTTGAACTCAATGTGTTTGACCGCATCTAGTCGATACCCGTCAACGCCGGTCAGTTCTTGGTACCATTGGCCCCATTTATTGAGTTGTTCCACTGTTTCGGGATTTTCCATGTCCAAATCACAACCCATTAAGTAGTCGTAATTGCCCATCTCATCATCCACTTGGTTTTCCCAGCCCTTGTCAGCGAAGTTAAAAATCCCGTGGT
Organism: Enterococcus sp. B2E4; assembly: GCF_030499455.1. Taxonomy (NCBI): domain Bacteria; kingdom Bacillati; phylum Bacillota; class Bacilli; order Lactobacillales; family Enterococcaceae; genus Enterococcus; species Enterococcus sp. B2E4. Next base: position 16,305 of record NZ_JAUKPK010000006.1, on the reverse strand, counting down.
CTTTGTTGCGGTCATCATAATCGACACCAGAAAAATTATGCCACGTCCAAACGTAATCATTGTACGTCCCCTGACGTCCTGGGAATGTGAACTTGGTCCAAGCTTCGATTTCTTCCTCATCACTGATCGGTTCATTACGGTTTTCGGTATTGTATTTAACCGCTGGAACGACTTCTTTTTCATCGGCACCAATCAAGTGATTGAAAACGATGTCGGCATAAACCTCTATTCCTTGTTCTTGCAGTGCTTTGATGGCTTCTAGGTATTCATCCTTTGTCCCATATTTTGTTGGCACCGACCCCTTTTGATCGAATTCGCCTAGATCATAATAATCATAGACACCATACCCAACGTCTTCGGACCCAGCTGTCCCTTTATAGGCAGGCGGCAGCCAAATTGCGGTAAATCCATACTCTTTGATTTCTTTACTCATTTCTTTCAATTTGTTCCAGTGCTGGCTATCTGCCGGCAGGTCCCATTCGAACCCTTGTAAAATGACTTTGTTATTCATTTATTTATCCCCCCTTACTTCAATTAAGCCAAATAATAGTAAAAATTGTCAAATATAAGGATAGCTATTAAATCAAAATGAAGGTTATCATGACCGTTTATGACCGATTCCATTTATTCACGCTTTCATTTTGAATGTTTTTTACTGTTTATGATTGATTTTGAATGAATCATGTGGTATCATGGCAGGTGAAGAGGTGATGAAAATGCTTACAGAGGAGCGTCATCAAGCGATTTTGGCACGATTGGAACAAGAAGAGATCGTCAAGGTCAGTGAACTGATTCAACTGTTAGATGCTTCAGAATCAACGATCCGTCGAGACCTGCAAGAGTTGGAAGACAAAGGATTTTTAGTCAGAATTCACGGTGGAGCCAAGAAAAGTCAGCAATTAGGCTTCGAACCAAACATGTCAGAAAAAACGGCGAAGTTTCAAACGGAAAAGCAAAAGATAGCAAGAGCAGCTGCCCAGACGATCAAAAATGGTGAAGTCATTTACTTAGATGCTGGAACAACGACCCTCGAAATGATTCCTTTCCTATCGGCTATCACAGGCCTTAAGGTGGTCACAAACTCCGTCAAACACGCTTCCCTATTGATCGATCACGGGATCGACACCATGATTTTAGGGGGGACCATTAAGATATCGACGAACGCTGTGTTAGGGATCAATGCGGGTGAACAACTGCGAAAACTACGCTTTAATCGTTGCTTTATGGGCATGAACGGGGCTCATTCTGAGGCTGGATTCACAACACCTGATCCAGAAGAAGCCCTGATCAAGCAGATCGCTTTAGAGCACAGTCAACAAGCCTATGTCTTGCTAGACCATTCCAAATTTCAGCAAACGACTTTTGCTCAAGTTGCCTTTATCGAAGGTGCGACGATCATCACCGATTATTGCCCAAAAAACTATTTAGCGAAATTCAGAGCAAAAACAACCATTATGGAGGTAATACAATGATTTACACAGTAACACTCAATCCATCGATCGACTTTATCGTCCATGTCGATCATTTGGAAATCGGCGCCCTTAATCGAATGAAACAAGACTTTAAACTACCTGGCGGCAAAGGAATCAATGTCTCACGGATTTTGAAGCGCATCGGCATCGCCTCGACTGCCCTTGGTTTCGTTGGCGGATTTACTGGTCGTTTTATTGAAGAGTGGCTGACCAAAGAGGAAATCAACAGCAACTTTACCCAAGTCGCTGCGGACACACGAATCAATATCAAACTAAAATCCGGCGAAGAAACAGAAATCAACGGTCTTGGTCCAATCATTCGCCAGCAAGAAATTGCTGAATTGAAACACCAATTAGCCACTCTTTCTGCCGAAGACATCGTCATCCTATCAGGAAGTAAACCAGCTGGTCTTCCAACCGACTTTTATAAAGAATTGATCAAAATCGTTAAAGAAGCGGGTGCGGAATTTGTCATTGATACGACCGGCGCGGAACTTTTTGACGCTTTATCCGATCAGCCTTTGCTGATCAAACCAAATAATCATGAATTAGCCGAACTTTATGAAACTTCTTTTTCAACAATCGAAGATATTTTGCCTTATGGTCAAAGAATGCTAAAGGATGGCGCTAAAAATGTCATTGTCTCTCTAGGTGGCGATGGCGCCCTGCTCTTTACTGGCAATGAGATCTATCGATCCAATGTGTTGAAACGACCTTTGAAAAATTCAGTCGGCGCTGGAGATTCCATGATTGCTGGATTCATTGGGCGTTATGCAAAGACCAAAGATGTGGTTGAAGCATTCAAATGGGGAGTCGCTTGTGGCAGTGCCACTGCGTTTTCAGATGATTTAGCTGAGGCGTCATTTATCGAAGAATTACTACCGGAAGTCATAATTGAACAAGTGAATCTATAGGAGGATGGAAAAAATGAAAATCAATGAGTTGATGCTGAAAGATGCCATGATCATGGACTTACAAGCAACAGACAAAAAAGGTGCCATTGATGAAATGGTAGCAAAATTATATGCTGTCGGGCGAATTTCAGATATCGAGGTCTACAAAGAAGGAATTCTTGCCCGAGAAGCTCAAACATCAACAGGGCTAGGTGACGGCATCGCAATGCCTCATGCCAAAAACAGTGCGGTCAAAGAAGCGACGGTCTTATTCGCAAAAAGTAATGCGGGTGTTGACTATGAGGCGTTAGATGGACAACCAACGTACCTCTTCTTTATGATCGCAGCACCAGAAGGAGCAAATGATACTCATTTACAAGCATTAGCAGCGCTATCTCGCTTGTTGATCGATCCAGATTTCGTTGCTAAATTAAAAACAGCGACGACTGCTGATCAAGTACAGCAACTTTTCTCAGAAGCTGAGGCACAGCAAGAAGCCGATGCTTTAGCAGAAGAAGCGGCAAACCAAGAAGCAGCACCTGCTAGCGAACGTCCCTATATCGTCGCAGTTACAGCTTGCCCGACAGGAATCGCCCATACCTACATGGCAGAAGATGCTTTGAAAAAGAAAGCCAAAGAGCTGGGTGTTGACATCAAAGTCGAAACAAATGGTTCAGAAGGAATCAAAAATCGTCTAACAGAAGCTGATATCGCCCGAGCTACTGGTGTAATCGTAGCTGCTGATAAAAAAGTAGAAATGGATCGCTTTGACGGCAAACATTTAGTAAACCGTCCTGTCAGCGATGGTATCCGTAAAACCGAGCAATTAATCAATGAAGCAATGAGCGGTACTGCTCCTGTTTTTCATGGTAGCGGCCAAGCTTCTGATAAAGAGGACGCTTCTGCTGATGGTTCAGTCGGTCAACGAATCTATAAAGATTTGATGAATGGTGTTTCTCATATGCTGCCATTTGTTATTGCCGGTGGAATCATGATCGCTATTTCCTTCATGGTGGACCAGTTCATGGGTGTCCCTCAAGATGCCTTGAGTCAATTAGGAAACTACAACCAAGCAGCTTCTTGGTTCAATCAAATCGGTAGCGCGGCATTTGGTTTTATGCTACCTGTCTTAGCTGGATTTATCGCTTCAAGTATCAGTGACCGACCTGGATTGATCGTCGGTTTTGCAGCAGGTGCGTTAGCAAATACAGGTGGTGCTGGTTTCTTAGGTGCCTTGATCGGCGGTTTCTTAGCTGGTTACGTCATCAAGTTCTTACGTTCATTATTCAAAGGCTTACCAAAATCATTAGAAGGAATCAAAACGATCCTCTTCTACCCTGTTTTCGGCCTATTGATCACTGGCTTCTTGATGTTACTGATCAACGTGCCAATGAAAGCTATCAACGACGGCTTGAACAGCTTCTTGACTGGCTTAAGTGGTACCAACGCAGCTTTACTTGGCGCTTTGTTAGCAGCGATGATGGCAGCCGATCTAGGCGGCCCAATCAACAAAGCCGCTTATGTTTTTGGTACTGCAACATTGGCAACGACCGTTGCTGAAGGTGGTAGCGTCGTGATGGCATCTGTAATGGCGGGCGGAATGGTTCCTCCATTAGCAATCTTTGTCGCAACGTTATTGTTCAAAAATAAATTTACAAAAGACCAAAAAGAAGCAGGTTTGACAAATATCGTCATGGGGCTGTCCTTCGTCACAGAAGGTGCGATTCCATTTGCAGCAGCAGATCCACTGCGAGCGATCCCAAGCTTTATCGTCGGTTCTGCCCTGACTGGTGCACTTGTCGGTGCCTTTGATATCCAATTGATGGCGCCACATGGTGGGATCTTCGTTGTCCTATTATTATCTAAACCAATTTTGTTCTTGCTATTCATCTTGATCGGTGCGATCGTTTCTGGCGTCGTATTCGGTTTGTTGAAAAAAGCACCTGAGCAAACAGCCTAATTGAAAAGACCCACAAGATCCTCGTGATCTTGCGGGTCTTTTTCATTCTTGATTGGTAAAAAGCTGCTGCTCGACTAGCTTTTGGGTGTTCATAAAATACACTCGTAGTTTTTTCCCATCCTTCTTTAGATTGACCCATGTATATTTGCGCGTGCGGTGCAGATAGCCAAAATGAACATCAGGCATGGCCGCTTTCAAAGCATCTAGCGGTAAGTGCTTCAAAGCAGTCTCAGGCAAATAAAATTGCAGGCAAGCAGTATAGTCTTTAAAACGATGCTCTGAATATTCAATCTCAAGATGGCTACGAATATAGAATGAATAAGCCTCTACACCATCGTCTATCGTTAGTTCTGGCTTTAATACGATATAATCCATCATGCGCAACCGCTCTTGATCCACCCAAGGAAAATACGCTTGGGCATTCAGATACCCTTTCACTCGCCGCTCTTGATACTCTTCGTTCACGAGGTCGAAGCTTCTGGTGACAAAATGTGTCGCGCTGCGTTTTGTTGTTGGCTGCAGTCGATCGTTTTGGTATTGAATGGTTTGGATCAAGTGATCGCCAAAGGCATATTCAATATATGGTTCTCTCAAAATACCGACCCCGTTATCCCAAGTCAATTGATCGATTCCAGTTTGATCGCGAAACAATCGCTGGTAGGATAGATTCAATTCGTGATCCCACTGGAAAGGATCTCGATACAATTCCACCATCACAACCCCTTGGTCTCTTACCTGCACTTGCTCCACCTGCTGCGCATCAGTAATGATCACCTGAGGAATGATATGCGCGTAGAATGCCGAAAAGTACATGCGCCAGCAAGAAGTCAGTGTATAGCCATTGTAAAAGACGTCGTAACCAGAAAACTGATTGCAGTCGATGACGATTTCTTGTTCAAAATTTTTCCGCTTCGGTAACGCGTTGATTTCAGCAATCGATTGAAAATTTTGCCTTTTCTCGATTCCCTCGACGTTATGCATCAAGTACTCATCATATGAACGCAAATAGCCGAACAAGCCATCTCTTTGCATCGTTTCATCGAAGTAACTTAAAATCACGGGTTTTTGCGTGGAAAATACGTCTTTCGTAAACAGGTGCCGTTGCAAAACAGCCTCTTGAATGATATGGATACTGGACTCATTTTGGCCGTCCGTCACAATCAATTCCGTATTGATTTCTTCAGGGGCGCTATGCAGCAGTTGACTGACCTCATCCAAATCATAAGGTTTCTTTGCTTGCTGATTGTAGTAGTATTCCGTCGGCTGATAGCTAAGACGAACCAAAGCGAACCAATTTTCAATCAACAAACGCAACTGCGCTGCTTCCATTTGGGTCGATTGTAGAAAGCCATAGATTTTTTCAGTTTTGATCATCGCTATCCCTCTTTTCTATCCCCTTTCTTTAATTATAGTAAAGGGGGAAACGATTGAACACTATTTCGCTTTTTTTTGATGAAATCTACCACCGTTCGTGGTAAACTTAAGGCGCTTGGAGGTGAACCTATGGGCTTAAAATTCCAACGAGAAGACTCGCTAGATAAAATGTTTGATGATTTTGCCTTTCTTCCCGATAACGACAAAGACAAGAAAAAGCAGGAAAACGATATTGAGCGTTTCTTGAAAAACGAATCTGATGAAGAGAAAAAAACACATCCTAAAGATAGTAAGAAAGCAGATTAATAAAAAAGGCAAAGGACGCGTCAGTCCCTTGCCTTTTTTACTTGCCAAAATAGAAAATGATCCACTGAAGCTACATAAGTTCAACGATCAGAATCATCATCTAGAGGTTTTCTTATAGCTCTTCATACAACATGCTTTGACGTAATCGCACCAAACCAATGGTCAACAAGCAGAGAATAAAAAAGATGGTTGTTAAGTTCGTCACCACGAAGATCACCACAAAAATCGGTGAGCTTGTAAAACGAATCATTGGTTCAAAGATAGTGGTTTTGATCGAGTCAGGGATCTCTGAGACTAAGAGTTGTTGAATCGCTTGGTTAAAATCTTCCGTGGTTGAATTTGATGGCAAAACAGCCATAAAACTCCCTACACCATAATTTGCGACCCCAATCCAAGCAATTGCGACATTTGCTAGAGCGAGCCAGCCAACGCCAAGATTACCGACAACGATCGAACCGATCGCAAGATTGCCAATGCCAACTAATAAGCCAAAGCAGAGATTCCCTATTGCAATGACACCGATACTGACTGTCCCAATTCCCAACATTCCGAAGGACAATAAACCAATCGATAAAAAGCCTAAACTGACAACCCCCAAAGCAATAATCCCTTTGGCTTTGACACCAAGGATAAACCAGCCGCTGGCAGTTGGTAGCTCTTTCATCAGCACAAAAAACGCTCGAACACTCGTCACTTGATTCAGTAATAAGAATAAATTGGGAATCAAAATGTGCATTAACGGAAGCCGCAGAACCGTCCGTTCACTTTTGTATTCATAATAGTAGGTTTCTTTCTTTTCTTTTAATAGCTCTTCCACTGGTGTGCCTAATAAATCGGCTAGACGGACCAATGTCTCGATGTCTGGCAACCCATTTCCTCGTTCCCATTTTGAAATGGCCTTATCAGAAACAAATAACCTCGCAGCTAATTCCTTCTGTGTTAAATTATGTCTTGATCGATACTCTTTTAATTTTTTACTTAATGATTCATGCATTCGACCACACCTCCTTGTTACAAGTTTAACAAATAACAAGGAGATTTTCGCTAAAATGGAGCAAATTCAGCACTCTACGCTGCGTAGAATAGCTTAAATCAGCTGATTTCCACTGTAAAATGAGAAAAACCGAAGCAAAGGACTTTCTTGCTTCGGTTTCCTAAATAATACTTATTTTATTGCTGCTTCAATCGCTTTCCACGCTTCTTCTTTTCCTTGTTTGGTAATGGAAGAAAAGAGGATAAACGTATCTGCTGGATCAAAGGATAATGCTTTTTTGATCATGCTTTCATGCTTGTTCCATTTCCCGCGAGGGATTTTGTCTGCTTTGGTGGCGACAACGATCACTGGAATCTCGTAGTATTTCAAAAACTCATACATTTGAATATCTTCTTGTGAGGGGGCATGACGTAAATCAACAAGAGATACGACTGCACGCAGCTGCTCTCTTTGTTCAAGATATGTCTCAATCATTTTCCCCCATTTCGCTCGCTCTGTTTTCGATACTTTTGCATAGCCGTAGCCGGGGACATCGACAAAATGCAGCGTATTTTCAATCAAATAAAAGTTCAGCGTTTGCGTCTTCCCAGGTTTTGATGAGGTACGGGCTAAATTTTTACGATTGATCAATGTATTGATGAAGGATGACTTTCCGACATTTGAGCGGCCTGCTAAGGCAATCTCCGGTAAAGGTGTAGCTGGATATTGTGCTGGAGAAACGGCACTGATGACGATTTCAGCATCATGTACTTTCATCAAATCGCTCCTTTCTATTTTTTCAAAAAGAAAGCCGGATAGCAATGAAACTATCCGACTTGGTCTCGATTAGACTGCTTTTTTGGTCTCTTCATTGTAAATAATTTTTGGTTCACCAAGTCCTTTTGCCGCTTCTTCCGTGATGGTGACTTTTTGGATCGACTCATCAGAAGGGACATTGAACATGACATCCATCATGATATTCTCGATGATCGAACGCAACCCACGAGCACCGGTATTTCGCTCAATGGCTTGCGCAGCAATGGCACGCAAAGCCTCTGGCTCAAATTCCAGCTCAGTGTCATCTAATGCCATTAACTTTTGGTATTGTTTGACCAGCGCATTTTTTGGTTCAGTCAAAATATGCACTAAATCATCTACTGTTAATTTCTCTAGGGCAGCCATCACTGGCAAGCGGCCAATAAATTCAGGAATCAAACCGAATTTAAGCAAGTCTTCAGGAATGATTTGCTGCATCACACTTTCGCCTTCTTCAAGACGCTTATTGTTCGTGCCAAAACCAATTGTTTTTTCACCTAAACGGTTTTTAACGATGGTTTCGATTCCGTCAAACGCCCCGCCAACGATAAAGAGAATATTGGTGGTATCAATTTGGATCATCTCTTGATGTGGATGTTTCCGTCCACCTTGTGGCGGTACACTAGCAGTCGTTCCTTCTAGGATCTTCAGCAATGCTTGCTGCACGCCTTCACCGGATACGTCACGAGTAATCGATACATTTTCACTCTTACGGGCGATTTTATCGATCTCATCAATATAAATGATTCCTTTTTCTGCCATTTCTACGTTATAATCAGAAGCTTGTAACAGTTTCAAAAGAATGTTTTCCACATCTTCACCGACATAGCCGGCTTCTGTCAAACTGGTTGCATCAGCGATTGCAAAAGGCACGTTTAGTGAACGTGCTAACGTTTGTGCTAAAAATGTTTTCCCAGAACCTGTTGGTCCGATCAAGCAAATATTGCTTTTTTGTAATTCTACATCTTCTGCTGTCGTTTCTACATTGACCCGTTTGTAGTGATTGTAAACCGCTACAGCCAATGTCCGTTTCGCACGATCTTGTCCAATCACATATTCATTGAGAACATTCAGTAGTTCTTGCGGTTTCGGCACTTCGGTAAATTCACGAATTGCTTCTTCGTAAAACTCTTCATCAATGATTTCTTTACACAAATCGATGCATTCATTACAGATATAGACCCCAGGACCTGCAACGATCTTTTTCACCTCTTCTTGCGTTTTGCCACAAAAAGAACAACGAACAGCTTCATTACCGTTTGTATTATCGTACATACTGTTCACCCCTTGAAAATTTTCCAACCTATTTAAAGGAGTGGAATTTTGTTTACTAACTTTGCAGTCTTAAACAATCATATCATAACTTTTTTGAAAGAAAAAGTTCTTTTTACGTTGCCTAACGTTTTCTTATCATTTGTTAGTAATTGTTAAACTAGCCCCTCTTACTCCCAAGAAAAAACGGCAAACACCGCTAGATGTTCGCCGTTTTTAAGCATTTTGCTTACGCTTCTTTTGCAGTACCTGTGACAAGTTCAACTGCTTTCTTCATCGTGATATCATGTTTCAACATGTCTTCTGTTAAGACGCGTTTGATTTGATCCACTGGCATGTTGTAAGCTTCAGAAAGTTCTTTGATTTCGTTTTCGATATCTTCTTCTGTTGCTTCCAAACCTTCTGCTTTAGCGATTGCTTCAATAACAAGGTTTGTTTTCACGCGGGTTTCTGCTTCACCTTCAAATTGTGTGTGCAGATCTGCTTCAGTTGAACCAGTTAATTGATAATACATTTCTGGTGAGATTCCTTGACGTTGCATGTTGTTCAAGAATTCATCCATTGAACGGTGTACTTCATCATGAACCATTGAATGTGGTAATTCAACGATTTCTGCGTTTTCAACTGCTTGACGGATCGCCGCTTCATCTTTTGCATCTTCAGCTGCTTTTTCTTTTGTTTCAGTCAATTCAGCACGGTATTTTTCTTTTAATTCAGCTAATGATTCAACGCTGTCATCAACGTCTTTTGCGAATTCATCATCTAATTCAGGAAGTTCTTTTGCTTTTACTTCGTGAACAGTTACTTTGAAGACTGCTTCTTTACCAGCTAAATCTTCTGCTTGATAATCTTCTGGGAAAGTAACGGTAACGTCTTTGCTATCACCAGCTTTTGTTCCTACTAATTGTTCTTCAAAACCAGGGATGAATGAGTTTGAGCCAAGTTCAAGTGAGTAGTTTTCACCTTTGCCGCCTTCAAATGTTTCTTCTCCTAAGAAGCCTTCAAAGTCGATAACGACTGTGTCGCCATTTTCAGCTGCTTCGTCTTCTTTGATAACTAATTCAGCTTGTGCTTCTTGTTCACGTTTGATGCGTGCATCCACGTCTTCTTCTGTTACTTCACGGTCTTGTTTTTCAACTGTTAATTCTTTGTAATCACCAAGTTTTACTTCAGGTTTTACAGTAACTTCCGCTTTGATAACCCAATCTTGGCCTTTTTCCATGCTGTCAACGTCGATTTTTGGTTGCGCAACAGGATCGATCCCTGCTTCTTTTACAGCAGCTTCATAAGCTTCTGGAAGAACAGCGTTCAATGCATCTTCATACAACGCTTCTTCGCCGTACATACGGTTAAATACTTGGCGTGAAACTTTCCCTTTACGGAAGCCAGGTACGTTAAGATTGCCTTTCACTTTATTGAATGCAGTCGTCAAGCCTTTTTGGATTTCTGCTTGAGCGATCGTAAATGTCAAAACACCATCATTGGTGCCTGTTTTTTCCCATTTTGCAGTCATTTATTTCCCTCCGAATATTAATTGATTTACATATGAAATAGCTTCATGCATACCTTTAAATAGTACACTAACGTTGTTTAATTGTAAACATTTTACCATGAAAGTTGCGAATTTTTCTTTCAGCGAATGCTCAATCGTAGGATATTGCGTAGGTGTCGTTTGCGTTCTTCTATTTCATTCGCTGCTTTTGGCTGTTCTTTTTCTTCAAATAACCCACGATAATCTTCAATGTAGCTTGCCACCCATGCTTTTGCCTCCTCTTCTGCAGGTAAAAATGGGTAGCTGATGGCTAAATGATCATTGATCTCTGCTGAGACGCTTTCTGCTAAAAGCGGATCTTCTTGGGCGATCGTTTCGTCAATCTCTTTCTGGATCGCTTTAACAGCGGCATCTTCTTGCAAAAGTTTTAACTCTTTCGGAACGATTTGCTGCATATTCCCAAGGTAATCGATCAGTTCAAAAGGTTCGTCCACTTCAAGACGCACGAGCTCATCCACTAATTTGGGCAGTAAATATGGATTTTTGATGGAAGCTAACGTTTCATGCATCAGCGTGACAAATTGTGGTTTGGTAATGGCTTGGGTAAAAACGTGCCATTCTGTTGCACTCACCGGTTGATTGGCTTCATCTAATGCACGTAAATGCTTGCGTTTCCCATGAAAATCTTCCAGTCCTAAAATTTGCTGCACTTCTTCTACTTTTGCTAATTCACTTGCTAACTGTTCCTGATAGCGGCTTGCAATTTTTGTTTTTTTACCTAATGTAAGCCAGCGCCGAGCTTTTAAATACTGACCATCCAAGATCAGCAGATGACCAATTTGTAAATACCCGTCGGTTTCTTTTAGATAATCATCCAAATAGTCTTCCGCCAGATCTAACGCTTTGGCAAAATCATTCAACTGCTGCAGACATTCAACAAGCCATTGATTGATCTCAAAACTGGCATTTTTTTGATAGAGTTCATTGTACAGGCGAAAAGCTTGCAAAAACTCCTTTGACTGGTAGGCTTTTTCTGCCGCCAGCCGAAGCCGTTCATTTGGTCCTGGGAAAGCAATCGTCTCACCCATTCTCGATCCCTCCTTTACTACTTGCTTGATCTGCTAGTTAGTTTTGTGCGCCAATCATTACGTGATTGGCATCCACTTGTTTATTGAAAGCTTTGATCAGATTAATGGTCACCACACTGGTTTCTGCAAAATAATCCGAAGCCTGCTGCTTATTTTTATTAAAGGCGATCGGTAAATAACCAAGATAAAAGAAAAGATTGAATTGTAATACGTAGCGTCCGCAAAGCTCGCGAATCAACACAGTTTGCCAGCTGAGTTCTTCCTCTACAAAAGAAACCACTCGAATGCCAAAAAGCATTTTTCCAATCGTTTGACCATGATTTAGCTTTGTCATTAGAACAAAATAGCCTAGATAGATTGCTAAGGCACAGATGTTGTAAAGGCCAAACCGCTGATTGGTTGCCGTTAAATTCGCTAGATTGTAGATACTACCGATCGTTATTTGGGTAATCGCTCGGATCACCAACACATCAACGAGATAAGCAAAGAAACGAATCCAAAACCCAGCAAAAAAGTAGCTAGGAAAATCATTGAAGAACCGTTTGTCTTCTGCCTGTTTTTCAGGTTCTTCATACCGTTGCCAGGCTTGTTGTTTTTCCTCGATCTCGCTTTGGGTATACTCTTCTTCCTTAAAAGACGTCAAGACTTGTTGGTAAAAATCATCGGGATGATTTACTTGTGCGTTCCTCATCGCTTTGTTGGCAGTTACTGGTTCGGTTGTTTCTGAAACCTGCGCTTCAGTTTGCACATCCGTATGATTGGTTGACGGTGTCGAGGTTTCCCGCTGTTCCCTTTGATCGATTGACGTACTTGTGTGATTGTCATCCGTTGACGATGTGCCAGCGGAATACTTGTTTTTCTCTGTCATAGTCATTCACCTCCATAGTAATAAAGAGGTTTCGGAGCATCGCTGGTTCCAAGGCTTTCCATCAATTGGATCACTCGCTCTGTGTTTGATTCTTTTAACCCTTGCAGTTCGGCTAAACTTGAACCTAACCAAGTAGAAGCAAATCCAGTAGAGGAAACATCATAGCTGAAAATCTCGGCATCTTCCAAGCCTAGATCTGCTTGCATTGCTGCTAATGTATCTTCAGGAAAACCGATTTCATCCACTAAACCAACAGACACTGCTTGCTGCCCATCATAGATGCGGCCATCAGCGATCTTTCTAACGGCTTCTTCTGTCATGCCACGTCCTTCTGCTACGATTTTTACGAACCGACCATAGGCATTGTCGACATAGGTCTGCAAGACTTCCTTGTCGGCTTCTGTGGGTTCTCTCGTTGATGAACCTACATCTTTTAGTGCGCCACTTTTATACGTATTGTCTTCGATCCCTAGCTTTTCGAATAAGCCAGCATAGTTTAGCCCTGACATGATCACCCCGATTGAACCAGTAATGGTTTCATCCGTTGCAAAAATTTTATCAGCACCTGCCGAGATATAATAACCGCCACTGGCTGCCATGTTTTTCATACTGACATACATTGGAATCCCTAACTCTTTGATTTTTGCTAACTCACGAGCGATCTCCGCACTTTCATAGACGCCGCCTCCTGGGGTATTGACTTCCATCAAGATGCCCCCAATAGTTGGATCTTCTTGGATCATCCGTAGTTCTTCTAAAAATCGCTGATGATCATAAGATTCTGTTGTGAATAAGCCACCACTGGAGCTGCTGGCGATGGTTCCTTCTAAAGATAAGCGAACAATACGATTGTCTTGATCTCCGGCAACTAACGTTGTCTCTTCGATCGCATTACTTCCATAGAACAAAGCATTTAACCCTTGTAGCGTCTGAGTTTCCTCTTGCTCTGGACGATTTGTGATTACTGAAAAAACCCCCGAGCAGATAAATAACCCTGCTGCGATCGCCGCTGCGATCCATCTTCTTTTATTCATTTTCCCACCTAACTTTTCACCTTTCCCATTTTTAGTATAGATTTTTGATGACGATCACTGCTTCTTCGTCTCCAACCGCATCAAATTTCTCACTTTTTTCAGCTAAGACGTAGCCACCAAAAAATTCCTTTGTCAGTTCATCCTGGACTTCGAATGTTTGCGCGGTTTCCACGGTGACTGATCCAGGCAAAATTTCTTGCAAGCTGTCCCAGCCCGTATCCAACATGACCTTTGTTTCATCTGTGACATTAGGATCTTTTTCTATCGCAGCTACCATTTTCTTTAGCTCTGAAAAAGTCATACAATTTACAAATTCTGGCATTTCATTCCCTCACTTTCTTACTTTTTTATTGTAGCGAACTTAAAAAAAAAAGCATAGCTTTATGAGGAAATTTCTTGGGAATCTTATTCGACAAAGCTATGTCAGCTGTTTTGATTTCCTTTAAACAGGTTCAAATCAACCTTACCAATAACTATACCAATTATTTTTATATAACTTTGAGTTGACAGAAACAGGAATAAATATTATGATATTGCTTGTATTTCTATAAAATATCTCACAAGGAGGATAGATAGACCAATAAGGATAGCGCCTGATCTGGAAACAGATGACGAGGAAAGAGTTTATCGAAACATTCGGCGGATGACTCTAGGGACTGCACTCTACAGGCAAGAACAAATCTCATCGTAAGGTGATGACAAAGACTTGCTACGCAGATAGAAATACATAATGCCAAACTAAATTTTTTGAAAGTAGGATTATCATTATGTGTGGAATTGTAGGAATCGTAGGAAAATCAAATGCAGAACGAATTATTTTGAACGGATTGGAACGCTTAGAGTATCGCGGCTATGACTCAGCAGGTCTTTATGTCGCTGATCGGACTTCGGATCACTTAATCAAAGCCCAAGGAAGAATCAAAAACTTGGAAGAAAAAGTGACTTCTGAAGTAACAGGAACGATCGGTATCGGACATACCCGTTGGGCGACCCACGGCAAGCCATCAGAAATGAACGCTCATCCTCATACTTCAGCAAACCAAGCACTCGTGTTGGTTCATAACGGTGTGATCGAAAACTTTGAAGAGCTTCATCAAGAATATTTAAGCAACCACCAATTTGAAGGTCAAACAGATACGGAAATCGTTGTTCATTTGATTGAAGCATTGAAGGAGCAAGACAACAGCACGACCAAAGCAGCCTTTAAAAAAGCTTTGTCCTTGATTCGCGGCTCTTATGCCTTTGCCTTAGTAGAAAAAAATGATCCAAAAACCATTTATGTTGCCAAAAACAAAAGTCCTTTATTGATCGGTTTGGGAGATGGGTTCAATGTCATCTGCAGCGATGCCTTAGCAATGCTCGATCAAACGACTCATTTTGTTGAGATCGAAGATGGCGAAATGGTGACCGTAACAGCCGATGCGATCGAAATCGAAGATCCAAAAGGAAACCTTGTGTACCGTGAATCTTATGAAGCACAACTAGATCTGACTGACATCGAAAAAGGAACATACCCTTACTACATGTTAAAAGAAATCGATGATCAACCAACTGTGATGCGCCGCTTGATTCAAGAATATCAAGGAGAATCTGGTGAAGTAGTGATCGATCCAGCGTTAAAAAGCGAACTTTTAGCTAGCGATCGGATCTACATCATTGCTTGTGGTACCAGCAATCATGCTGGCTGGGCAGCAAAAGCCATTTTAGAAAAACTAACACAGATTCCTGTTGAGGTTCATTTATCTAGTGAGTTTGGCTACAACATGCCATTGTTGTCAGCAAACCCCTTCTTCTTGTTCTTATCACAAAGTGGTGAAACGGCAGATAGCCGTCAAGTATTAGTGACGATCAACCAGTTAGGTCTTCCTAGTCTGACGATTACCAACGTTGCTGGTTCTACTCTTTCTCGAGAAGCGAACCATACCTTATTGCTTCATGCTGGTCCAGAAATCGCTGTTGCCTCTACAAAGGCGTATACTGCACAGATCGCAGTGATGACGTTATTAGCAAAAGCCATTGGTGATGAAAAAGCTGTTCCTGAAGCATTGGACTTTGATGTTTTCCATGAACTAAGCATCGTTGCTTCTGCAATGGAGGCTTTAGTGGATGAAAAAGCTGTTATCAGTCAATTTGCTGAGGATTTCCTTTCCGAAACCCGTAATGCGTTTTACATTGGACGTGGAAATGATTACTATGTATCGATGGAAGCGGCATTGAAATTAAAAGAAATTTCTTATATCCAAGCGGAAGGCTTTGCGGCTGGTGAATTAAAACACGGCACCATCGCGTTGATCGAAGAAGGTACACCAGTGATCGGTGTGATCACGGAAGAAGTGACCGGCTCTCATACGCGAGGCAATTTGAAAGAAGTCGAATCTCGTGGGGCTCATACCCTTGTGATCGTTAGCCAAGAATTAGCAAAAGCGACTGATCAAATCATTTTACCAAACGTTCACCCATTGGTAACCAGCTTAGTGGCAGTCGTTCCAACACAGCTGCTGGCTTACTTTGCCACTTTACAGCGCGGATTCGATGTTGATAAACCAAGAAACTTAGCAAAATCCGTTACCGTTGAATAAGTTTTTTAAAAGATTGAAACCGAATTGGTTATCTTCTGTATAATAAAAAGAACTCCTCGTTCGATGACTCGATCGTTCATAGGAGTTCTTTTTTTCTTGTCTACTGCACAACAAATCCGAAAAGACTTTTAAAGGCTCTTTGTCAATAAGGACTGATGAGTTGTGTAAAATCAAATCT
>NZ_JAUKPK010000059.1:0-374 GCF_030499455.1 Enterococcus sp. B2E4 | reverse complement strand
TTCTAAACTCAAACCTAAAAACCAGCGATAAGCGATATTCACTTCTATTTCTTTAATTGTTTGTCTCATACTTTTAATACCAAATAGATATTGAATCATTGGTAATTTAATTAGAAGAATAGGATCCAAGCTAGGACGTCTTTGGATTTCATCGTATTTCTCTTTAATCAATTCATAAATAAAGGAGAAATCAATACATTGATCTATTTGCCGCAATAAATGGTCCTGTGGGACCAAGTCTTCAAGAGAAAAGAAACCGATTTGTGCGCGTTTACTCATATCTTGTTTTGAGAGCATCTGGATACACCTCCATTTGATACTCTTATTTTAACGGATAAAAAAAGACAAAGCACTAAAAACTAGTACTTTGTCTA
>NZ_JAUKPK010000058.1:0-411 GCF_030499455.1 Enterococcus sp. B2E4 | reverse complement strand
ACTGATATGTTCTTATCCTTGAGCTGTCTAATGTATTGAAGGCAGTCTAGGGTGTTACGCGCAAATCGGCTGATGGATTTTGTAATAACCATGTCGATGTTACCGTCCATACACTCTGCAATCATGCGAGTAAATTCGTCACGCTTTTTAGTGTTCGTACCAGAGATACCATCATCTGCAAAGATGCCAGCAAACTCCCATTCATTATTTTTCTTTATAAACTCTGTATAGTGTGCGACCTGAACCTCATAGCTAGAATTTTGTTCTTCTGTTTCTGTAGAAACACGGCAATAGGCAGCAACACGAAGTTTCTTTATCTTTTCTTTTGCGGCTGTACTTCCTACTCTTTTACGAGCAGGAATAACCATTATATTTTTCTCTGTCACTTTATTCCTCGCTTTCTATCAGACT
>NZ_JAUKPK010000057.1:0-465 GCF_030499455.1 Enterococcus sp. B2E4 | reverse complement strand
GAAAAATAAAAAATCCTTTTATTCATGGAAAATGGATGAAACGTACATCAAAATTAAAGGAAAATGGCATTATTTGTATCGAGCCATCGATGCAGATGGTTTAACCTTGGATATTTGGTTACGTAAAAAACGGGACACACAAGCAGCCTATGCTTTTCTTAAGCGGTTAGTGAAGCAGTTTGATGAACCGAAGGTTGTAGTCACAGATAAAGCCCCCTCTATTACAAGTGCCTTTAAGAAACTAAAAGAATACGGCTTTTATCAAGGGACAGAACATCGTACCATTAAATACCTGAATAATTTGATTGAACAAGACCATCGTCCAGTAAAGAGACGCAATAAATTCTATCGAAGTTTACGCACTGCCTCTACCACGATTAAAGGCATGGAAGACATTCGAGGATTATATAAGAAAACCCGAAAAGAAGGCACTCTCTTCGGGTTTTCGGTCTGTACTGAAATCAA
>NZ_JAUKPK010000056.1:0-534 GCF_030499455.1 Enterococcus sp. B2E4 | reverse complement strand
TCAAATCTCAATTTATGGAGCAGTTCGAAGGGTATGAGAAGACAAGGTTAGGTGAAATAGCAAATATAACAGCAGGTCAAAGTTCCCCTCATGATGATGAGTTTTCTGAAGAAGGTACTCCTTTTATAAAAGCTGGAAATTTAGAGGACTTAAAGTTGTTAAGAATTTCTGAGCAAGAATGTAATCTTGTAGATGAAAAAACAATCAAAGAAAGAAAGTTGAAGCTGCATAATTCCGGAACGGTCTTGGTAGCAAAAAGTGGAATGTCATGCTTATCAGGGCACATTTATTCGCTGAAAAAGGCGGCATATGTAGTTTCGCATTTGGCATGTATACAGCCTATAGATATGATAAGTACCACAGAATATATAAGAACCTTTTTTATGACAGTTGGAACTAAGAGTTTAATAAGGGATGTCTCCTACCCTGCTATACAATTAGCGCAGTTTGCAGAAATGGAAATTCCAGATGTTCCATACAAAGAGCAGATACGGTTTGCGTCCTTTGTTCGACAGAGCGATAAATCAAAATTTG
>NZ_JAUKPK010000055.1:0-535 GCF_030499455.1 Enterococcus sp. B2E4 | reverse complement strand
TGATTACAGAGGTCTCTTACGAGACCCTTCAGAAGAAAAAGACGTTGGTCGTCGATGCTGTTCTCTCGCCTACTCCTCGTGCTTGTAGAAGTTGTGGTTCTACTGTGGTAGATGGAAACGGGAAAGCAATTATAGTGAAAAATGGAAAAAAGGAAACGATTGTCCGTTATGAACAATACAATCATATGCCTTTGGTTATGCGCCTAAAAAAGCAACGCTATACCTGTAAAAACTGTCGCACCCATTGGACGGCTCAAAGTTATTTTGTCCAACCCAGACATTCAATCGCAAATCATGTTAGATATAAAATTGCTTCTTTACTGACTGAAAAAGTATCTTTATCTTTTATTGCGAAAAGCTGTCAGGTATCTTTGACCACCGTTATTCGTACATTGAAAGAGTTTAAAAGCTATTTGCCAAAGCAATCTAAGAAGATTCTCCCCAGAGTATTGATGGTTGATGAATTTCGTTCGCATGCTTCCATAGAAGATAAGATGAGCTTTATTTGTGCAGATGGCGAAACAGGAAAATTAAT
>NZ_JAUKPK010000054.1:0-540 GCF_030499455.1 Enterococcus sp. B2E4 | reverse complement strand
CAAAGCGATAGGTCCAGTTGCCTTTTTTATCTGCTTTTACGATTTGATCGTCGATTTTCTTATCATTTTGCATCAGCTTGACAGTGATGCTTTCAGGACGGGTATTGAACTTGTTGTCGTTGTCATTCCAAGTTTTTCTGCCTGAAACTGTGGTTGTTTCCGTATTGACTAGGTCATAGCCGTTTACTTCACTGATATATCCAGAAACGGTTTCTTCTTGAATCGTGTAGACATAGGCTTTTCCCTTGGAGTCATACTTAGGCAGATTCTCGAAGTGATAAGTCCAGTTCCCTTCTTTATCGGCTTTTACGATTTGATTGTCGATCTTTTTACCATTTTGCATCAATTCCACAGTGATACTTTCTGGTCGGATGTTGAGCTGATTGTTGTTATCATTCCATGTTTTCGTACCTGAAACTGTTGTTGTTTCCGTATTGCGGTACGTATTGACTAGATCATAACCGTTGATTTCACTGGTGTATCCTAGAACATTTTCTTCTTGGATCGTGTAGGTATAGGCTTTTCCTTCGGCATCGTATT
>NZ_JAUKPK010000053.1:0-567 GCF_030499455.1 Enterococcus sp. B2E4 | reverse complement strand
GCCTTACAAGCAGAGGGTCAGCGGTTCGATCCCGTTAACCCCCATATGAGTCGTTAGCTCAGTTGGTAGAGCATCTGACTTTTAATCAGAGGGTCACAGGTTCGAGCCCTGTACGACTCATAGTAATAACCTATGCGGGTGTGGCGGAATTGGCAGACGCACTAGATTTAGGATCTAGCGCCTTCGGGCGTGGGGGTTCAAGTCCCTTCACCCGCACTTCATTGCCGGCTTAGCTCAGTTGGTAGAGCATCTGATTTGTAATCAGAGGGTCGAGGGTTCAAGTCCTTTAGCCGGCATCAGGAATATGCGGAAATAGCTCAGTGGTAGAGCACCACCTTGCCAAGGTGGGGGTCGCGGGTTCGAACCCCGTTTTCCGCTTTGCCTTAGCAATTTTCAGCCGGGGTGGCGGAACTGGCAGACGCACAGGACTTAAAATCCTGCGGTGAGTGATCACCGTACCGGTTCGATTCCGGTCCTCGGCATTTCATAATATGCGCCCATAGCTCAATTGGATAGAGTGTTTGACTACGGATCAAAAGGTTAGGGGTTCGACTCCTCTTGGGCGCG
>NZ_JAUKPK010000052.1:0-696 GCF_030499455.1 Enterococcus sp. B2E4 | reverse complement strand
TACCCTTGTGTTTTCGACTGGATATGTTAAGGTAACAAACAGTAAGTGACACGTTACAGACTGCAAAATGTACCAACTGAAAAAAGAAAGTATCTGAGGTAGAGTAACGAACGGTTAGCTTTTACCATTCGAGGAAAGGTGTTAGTCAAATACAAATATCTTTGCAAAGAAATAAGTTGGGTTTGGAACGAGGAGCAACTGCACCGCAAGTGGAACAACTTATTTTATCCTTCTTAGGTTTTTCTTTTTGGTGTTTTACCTAAAAGAAAAACCTAGCTTTTTTTGCTAGGCTTTTTTTTTTACATTTCTTTAATTTTCAAATTTTTTATTTCCCACTCAAACCATTCGCTAAAATCTTGTTTAAAGCCGTTAATAGAATATTGCTCTTGTTCTTCTGCTTCTTTATCGTTTTGAGGGTCTAAGTAGGTCGGTTTATCTTTTGGTCTTGCGTATACACCTATCCATGTTTTAAAATCGCCCTCAAAACTGCTATCTATGATAAAGCCTTGCTCTTTTAGCTCTTCTCTTACTTGAGCTTTTAGATATTGCTGTTCTTGTGTTCCATAAAACCCATTTTCTGTAAAATCTTCTAATTGTAATTTTTTTGTTTTTTCCATTTTCTTTTCCTCTTTTCTTTTTTTGATTTTTAGTTTTTTGACAACCATTTTTGTTAGGCGTTTGAGGAAGTGAAGCTGT
>NZ_JAUKPK010000051.1:0-809 GCF_030499455.1 Enterococcus sp. B2E4 | reverse complement strand
GGTTCTGTTGCAAAGTCTCAAAAAGGTCATTAGTTTTTCAAGATGATTCTTATTTAAGCAGGGATTCCTAATAGTCCTTTGATTTCTGTACAGACGGAAAAGCCAAAAAGAGACCCTTCTTTTCGGCTTTTTTTATAAATTCCTCGAATCGCTTCCATGCCTTTAATCGTGGTTGAGGCTGTTCGCAAACTTTGGTAAAATTTGTTTCTTCGCTTAATTGGACGATGGTCTTGTTCAATCAGATTATTCAGATACTTGATTGTTCGATGTTCTGTTGTTATATACAGTCCATTTTTCTGAAGCTTTCTGAAGGCACTCTTAATAGAGGGTGCTTTATCCGTTACTAGAACCTTTGGTTCTCCAAACTGGTTCTTCAGTCGTTTTAGAAAAGCATACGCAGCCTGTGTGTCGCGCTTTTTCCGTAACCAGATATCTAAGGTTAAGCCATCTACATCGATAGCGCGATATAAATAATGCCACTTTCCTTTAATTTTGATATAAGTCTCGTCCATTTTCCATGAATAAAAGGACTGTTTGTTTTTCTTTTTCCAAATTTGATAAAGAATCTTTCCGTATTCTTGCACCCAACGGTAAATTGTGGTGTGACAAACGTGAATTCCTCGGTCATACAGAATTTCCTGCACTTCACGATAACTCAGGTTGTACCGAAGATAGTAGCCGACGGCTACGATAATCACGTCTTTTTGAAATTGTTTTCCTTTGAACTGAGTCATCTTCATTCCTCCAAGCTATCTTTTTCAATTATTTTACCTCAAAATGAGCTTATCGGAAACTTTGCAACAGAACCC
>NZ_JAUKPK010000050.1:0-1211 GCF_030499455.1 Enterococcus sp. B2E4 | reverse complement strand
TTGTCTTCTCATACCCTTCGAACTGCTCCATAAATTGAGATTTGAAATTAACCAATGAACTTTTTAAAGGAGTTTTTAACATTTTCCTGATTCACCATTGCATACTGAAGAGTAGTATCTATACTTTGATGGCCAAGAAGCTGTTGAACCTGCTCAATCGGCATTCCTTTGTCTATTGCCAGTGTTGCCAGCGTTCTGCGAAACTTATGTGGGTGCACCTTAGAAAAGTTTAGTTCTCGTCCTATTTTTCTTAAACGAATCTCAACTCCGCTAATCTGCAATCGATCATAAGGTTTTAATAATGATACAAATAGTGCTTCATTATTATCTTCACGCTCTGATAGATATCTCTGAAGATGTATTTTAGTTCTAGCATCAAAGTATACTTTTCGTTGCCTATTACCTTTTCCTATCACAACACACTCTCTATTTTCAAAGTCCACATCCCTGATATTAAGCTTGACTAATTCTCCTACACGAATGCCTGTTGAAGCTAGAAGGTCAATCATAGAAAGATCACGCATATTGTCACAGTGATCACGCATCAGCTCCATTGACTCATCCGAATACGTTTCTTTCACTGTTTTACCAGTCTTAACTTTTCGAATCCTTCTAACCGGACTCTTTACAATGTAATCCTCATCCTCTAGCCAAGCAAAGAAGGTAGAAAAAATTCTCCTTACATTATCCAACGTAACTTTACTAACATTACCTCGTTGCTGATATGAATCAAGGTAATCCCGTAAATCTTCCGTTGTTATATGACATTCCGATTTGTTAATATCCTCCAGTAAATTTCGAATCGTTGATTCATAATAACGTAAAGTTTTGCTTGAACACCCTTCCACACGTTTGGCTGAAATAAATAACGGAAGAAGATTATTCTGTTTATCCTCTTTTTCTAATTGTTTATCACCAACCACTTCTGTTAGACGTTTTTTTAGTACTTTAGATAACATAGCCATTTGGGCATCATCCAAAATTGTTGCAAGATCTTGTTGCACTTCATTAATAATTTGATTAAGCATGAAATTTCCTCCTTTGTTTGTTCCTCCGTGAGGTTGTCTCACGAGCCGGAGGAAACTTCATGCCCCATAATTATCCTAAGTTTTCTTCTATAATCCGTTTATAGGTGGCATTTAACTCTGATAGAGTTTGTTCGAGTTCAAATTTTGATTTATCGCTCTGTCGAACAAAGGACGCAAACCGTA
>NZ_JAUKPK010000005.1:0-535607 GCF_030499455.1 Enterococcus sp. B2E4 | reverse complement strand
CTCCACTATCTTTTTGAACGTTCTCCCGAACATCTACTGTTTTGAGTCCTTGACTACTTGTAGAACTTTGTACATTTTCTCGGACATCTACTGTTTTTGGTTGACCTGCACTGCTGACTTGCACATTCTCTCGGACGTCCACTGATTTAAACCCTTGACTACTTGTAGAATTTTGTAGATTTTCTTTGACCAATTTTTCTAATCCGGTATTTGAATTTTTAGCTTCTTGGATTCTTTCTTTGATCAATGCTTCTTTTTCGTCCATATTAGCGCCTGTACGTCCTTCTACACGTTTCCTTAACATTTCCTCACGATTCATTGCTTCAGGCGTGTATTTCGCTTCTTGGCGCTTCTGATTAATTAATTCTTCAGCAGACTTAGCTTGACCGTGCATAGCATTTTTTCGTTCTTCAATATCTTGTTGAACTTTTTGCTGAATTGTACTTGCAGGATTATTATTCGATTCAGCATTATTTTTCATTGCTTCACGCATACATTCAGAACTAGACATAATTCTATCGGTATTTTCAACCTTAGCACCATCTTTTCTATCCGAAAGACGTATTGGCATGGAATCAGCATATTTTCCAGTTTCATCTTCTTTTTTTTTAGCTAACAGAGGTTTGCTATTTTTATTAATAGCGGTCACAGTACCATCATCTAAACCTTCTTTGAACTTACTCTTGGTATCTTTAGCCATATCACGCATACTCTTAAATGGTTTTGTTGCTCTTTCACTAGCCATTGTAGCTCCATCTGAAGCTAAACCTGATAATCCACGTTCATGGGCATATCCCAAAACTCTTCCAGTTTTGCCAGCTTTTTTTGATAGAGTTTCGCCGAAATTCTTTTCTGGTTTTCGATTTTCTCCTTCTCCGCTGTCTGATCCATTTCCGTTTCCACTTCCTTTGGCACGATTAAATCCATTTGATCCTTTTCTAAATAGCATAGCGCCCATGCCGAATGCTGAAGCAAGCTGGCCATAGCCTTCTTTTAAACCAATATCCACGCCAAAGTAACGCATGACTGTTCCACTACCCTTTATTAGAACGAACACGGCACAGATATAAGCAATTGTTTTTATAAAAATATTTGTTGCGATACCTTCGCCAGCGTTTAGATAATTTATGAACATTGCAAACATAGACAATCCGAATCCTTGAAATCCGACTGTCAAATAACACTGTAAAATATCTGACAAAACTTGTTTTGATCGTTGACCTGTCTCTAAGTCAGTAGCAAAAACAATAACACCTAACACACGTTTAAATGCTAGCTCGAGTATTGCTGTAATTATAATGAAAGCACTAAAAACATACGCTACCGCTAAAGCAATCAATCCAACTGAAATTCCCCACAGATTCGCTTGATAGCGATAATATCCTGATTTGATACCATCAACAAAGGTTGACAAAAAATTATCTGAAAATTTAGTAGCAACAAATTCATTATCAGAATTTTCAACTAATTCATAACGCAGGTTATCAGCTGTTGGGTTCTCTTTTTCCATTTTATCAATTACATTATCTGTCAATACTTGCGTAAGATCCGTTTTCCAAAAATTTTCTTTTGTTAGATTATTCCGGTCATTCGT
The DNA here is from genome assembly GCF_030499455.1 of Enterococcus sp. B2E4. Lineage (NCBI taxonomy): Bacteria > Bacillati > Bacillota > Bacilli > Lactobacillales > Enterococcaceae > Enterococcus > Enterococcus sp. B2E4. The sequence goes on along the minus strand of NZ_JAUKPK010000005.1, from coordinate 534,013 downwards.
TTTGTTAATCATTGAATACTGATCTGTTTTATTGATATAAGCTAAATCAGTGACCCCTTGTTCAATCAGCGACCACGCCACGCCTTCGTCCGAATTTGTAATCGTAGTCGTATCATTATAAAATGTTTTAGAAAACTCTATTCCGCTGTGAATCAAAGTTGGCATTAAAAGAATCAATGAAATTGACATTACAACATTCATTCCAACAGATTTTAGATCAACTGTTCCTTTACCTGTAATCATTTTATAACCAATAATCACTAGTGAAAGTATCATTAAGCCAACAACAATGGTACTTAAAACTGACTGATAGACTTTGTTCAATCCGGTACTTTCTACAAAGCTAAACAAATCTAAAACCTCGGGAATCATATTTTGAATGCCGTCGACAACAGCGAACATTGATTTTATAACTGACCAGCCTATCCACATACCGAACTGGCTGTAAAAATTTCCGTTGTATTTTTTCAAATAATTCTGGTAAAGCGGATTAGTTAAAAACTCAGTTTGACTCTCAGTATCATCAAACCAATTGAAAATACTGCCTTCTGCAACGTTACTCGTAAAAATAATCATAGCTATGAGAACAAGAAAACTAATCGACAACCAATTAATTTTTCTCTTAATTACTTTCATTGTTACCTCCCTCAGCCCATTTTCTGAGACTCTCAGAGAGTTTCTGAGCTATTTTTCTGTCAATTATGATATGAGTTACACATATGTCATTTTCAGATCTTAAATCGAGAACCACTGTGTTGAAGCAGATACTCTCGATTAGTTCGAGAGTATCAGTGTTTTAATCAAGACACCATATTTGATCTATTAGACGATTTTTAATCATGTTTTTTCTCCTTCTAACCAATTATGCATAGGGATTTTAGGTAACTCTTTAATTTCGAATGCATAATTGAATTGATCTGTAGTCTCTATATTTTCTAAAAGCTGATTTTTATATCTAATTTGAAGTCCATTTAGAAAAAATTTTGCGTAATCGAATAGTCCTTCATCTGTTTTTGCTTGAAAAACGCATGCTTTATGTTGTGTTATAATGCATTGCGCGTTAAGATACTGGGTATTTTCATATAAAAATTCAATGATTTTTCTGATATCTTTTATATCTACATTAGCGTTTTTCAAATATTGATACACTTGCAATAATTTTCGACCATTTTCATTATTTTTTTCATAAAGAACAATTATCGTATCGTAAATATCTTTAAATATGTCATCTTCCTCTTTCTTAAAATTGTTCTTCTTTAATTTGTTACTTCTTAGTTGCTGATTTCCCGCAAACGGTTTATCCGTAACCGGAAAACCCGTTTGCGGTGTTTCAAACAATACCCATTCGACAGTATCAAAGCGCCCATCACTATTTCGTTTCTGCTCTTTGATCAAATATCCATATTTTATCAACTCTTTAATTCCCGTGTTTACTGATTCTCTTCCATCTTTTTCACTATCATTAGTAAGCTTTTTAGTATAAAAAATCCAATCCTCTGAAAAAGAAAGCATATAAGCTAGCAAACCTCTTGCTTTGTATGAAAGTTTACTATCACGAAGAACTTCATTTGATAGAATAGTAAAATGGCTATCTATCTTTCCTCTTCGTATTTTTGTCATATAATCACCTAATTCATTTTTATGTTAAAATGAACTCATATAAAGTTTTCTCAGAACTTTATTGTCGAGTGTTCCCCTTTGTCTGCAAAACTATCGGGAGCACTCTTTTTTCATTTTTTTCAAAACTTGTTTAACAGCTTGTTCTGCATAGTCACGTCGCATTAAATCGAATTGAAGATAAATCTCGATTTCTTTAAAAAACAACTCTGATACTTCATCATCTTTCAATATCTACCCCTCTTTTCATTCGAGCAAACATAAACTCATTAACTGCCTTTTTCGAATAAAATTTTCTTGCCCCTAATTCAACAACAGGTAATCCCTCATTTCTCACAGCATTTTTTAAAAAGTTTTCGCTCACATTTAAGTATTCTGCCATTTCCTTTTGATTTAGATATTCTCTTGTCATACCCGCATTTTCTTGAGCCTTCTCAATCGCTTTTGTAGCAATGTGATAAAACTGTTTTAGGAACATTTCCTCTTGCTCCTCTGAGATCATTAATTTTATTGCTTCCATTGAACTCTCTCCTTTTAATTAATTATTCTATAACTTCTCTACCCGTACAAATACCGTACAACAACAGTCTATCATAGAGTCTTTTTTTGTCAATACAAAAACCGTACAAAACTAAATATAATATGATATACTATGACTTAAGAGACGAGGTGAAATAAAATGAAACCAGATGCAATTAAAGTTGGCTCAAGAATTAATTTCATCAGAAAAAAATTAGGACTTACTATGCAGGAATTTGGGCACAAGGTTTCTAATTCTCCTAGAAGCACTGTGTCAACATGGGAACATGGTGGTAACCTTCCTTCAAAAGAAAAGATGAGCCAGATAGCGAAGTTAGGGCAAGTGAATGAAGATTGGATAAAATGGGGAGATTTTGAGGAGTATATAAATGAATATATTTCTTTTCTTGGTTATTCCAATTACATTAGTAATAGGCAATATATCGCTGATATTATTTCAAAAGACATTCAAAAAAGTCACTCTATAGATTTTACCCAATATTCTTTAGATGAGGATTACTCAAAATTTAACAGATCAATTGAAATGAAATTCAAAAAATTATATTTGGAGGAGTTATTAAAAATATTACGTACTATTTTTGATAATTTAATACATGATAATTATTCAGGAGAGCTATCGGATGTACAAAGAAAAAAAATATTTAATAATTTCTATGATGATGTTTTAACAAATAAAATTGATATAGATGATATAAACAAGGTCAAAAAAATATGTTTAAACCACTTACGTATTTCTGATACTTCAGTTACAAAAAAAAAGTATTCATCTGTCGAGGATTTCTTTTATAAAATTACTAAAAACCAATTTGAAACAGAAAAATTTATTTCAGATCTTAGTAAAAAATACAATTTCCCATATGAGAAAAATAGTATAATCGCAAAATTTTTAACTGATAATCACGATAAATTTAAAAACAATTGATTCTTCAAATAACTTCTCTACCTGCAATCATGAAGTAAGGAGAGAATCAAATGGCAACATTTTTTAGTTATAAATTACAAAATGGCGAAAAATATTGGGGATTTGAAACTTATTTAGGGAAAGATCCCAAGACTGGAAAAGATATACGTACAAAGCGTAGAAGATTCAAGTCAAAAGCTGAGGCGCAAACAGCACTTAATAGACTACTTGTAGACTTTAAAGAAAAACAAGAGTTTAAAATCAATGTTACAACTTTTCAAGAGTTGTATGAATTATGGATTGATAACTACAGAACAAGAGTAAAACCGTCTTCCGTTGCCGTTGCTCAACGTTTTTGCAAGAACCATATATTACCTGCTTTTGGGGAATTACGATTGGATAAAATAAGTGTTAGTTATTGTCAAAAACAGGTGAATGAATGGCACAAAACATTAAAACAATATGGTTTCTTGAGAAAAACAACTGCTCAAATATTTAAATTTGGGGTAGCAATGGAAGTCTGTAAGGATAATCCTATGTCTAAAACATTGCTTCCCAGAAAAATTGAAGACGAACAACCCTTGAAGTTTTACACGAAAGATCAATTACAACTATTTTTACAGAATACTAAAGAAAATAATTCAGTTAAACTGTACACTTTTTTCCGTTTATTAGCTTATACAGGAATGCGTAAAAGTGAAGCATTGGCGCTACAATGGGAAGATATAGACTATTTCAATAAAACAGTGACAATTGGTAAAACTATCGCTCAAGACGAGTTTAATCATGTAGTGCTACAAGTACCTAAAACTAAAAATTCATCAAGAACGATTCAGCTAGATGATTTTACACTTAAACAACTGCGTATTTGGCAACAAGAACAAATGAAAATAATGATCTTATATGGCTATAACACGAATTCGCCAAAACAGTTTCTTTTCACTACAAACACAAACAAGTTGTACTACCCCCAAGTAGTAAACGATTGGTTAGACTGGATTTACAAAAAGACACCGATGGAGCCTCAAATTACTCCACATGGATTTAGGCATACCCACTGTAGCTTATTGTTTGAAAGTGGTGCGTCGATAAAAGAAGTACAAGAACGATTAGGTCACAAAGATATTAAAACTACCATGAATATCTATGCTCATGTCACACCACAATCTGTTAAGAAAACTGGTGACCGATTTGCAAAATTTATGGGCGAATAATTCCAAACGTAGCCAAAAACGTAGCCAACCATTAAAATACAAATAAAAAAATGCTCGAAAAGCTTTAACATCAACGTTTCGAGCAATGAAATAGTTGTTAACCCACACTACCTTCCATCTCATAACTAATCAACCGGTTCAATTCGACTGCGTATTCCATCGGTAATTCTTTGGTGAATGGTTCGACGAATCCCATGACGATCATTTCGGTTGCTTCGCTTTCGGAGAGGCCGCGGCTCATTAGGTAGTATAGTTGTTCTTCTGAGATTTTGGAGACTTTGGCTTCGTGTTCTAGGGACACCTGGCTGTTGTGGATCTCATTGAATGGGATGGTATCGGATTTCGATAGGTCATCCATGATGATAGTGTCACACTCGATATGGGAGATAGAGCCTGCGCTCTTCTTGCCGAAGGTGACTTGTCCACGATAGTTTACTGCACCGCCGTCTTTAGAAATTGATTTTGAGACGATGGAGCTGGAGGTATTTGGTGCGTTATGGATCATTTTTGCACCAGTATCTTGGATTTGGTTGGCACCTGCAAAGGCAATGGAAAGCATCGTGCCCCGTGCGCCTTTGCCATCAAGATACACACTTGGGTATTTCATGGTTGTTTTGGCACCTAGGTTGCCATCGATCCATTCAACGGTAGCACCTTCTAAGGCTTTGGCCCGTTTGGTTACTAGGTTGTAGACGTTGTCTGACCAGTTTTGAATGGTGGTGTAGCGGCAGTAAGCGTCTTTTAGGGTAAAAATTTCAACGATGGCTGCGTGCAAACTATTGCTTGAATAGGTTGGGGCGGTACAGCCTTCGACGTAATGAACGCTGGCGCCTTCGTCAACGATGATCAATGTGCGTTCGAACTGACCGGTATTTTCGGCATTGATCCGGAAATAGGTTTGTAATGGCACATCGACACGAACGCCTTTTGGTACATAGATAAAGGTACCACCTGACCAAACGGCTGAGTTTAAAGCAGCAAGCTTGTTATCGGTTGGTGGGACTAATTTTGAAAAGTATTGTTTGAACAGCTCAGGGTATTCCTTCAAGGCTGAATCGGTATCGGTAAAGACGATGCCAAGTTTTTCAAACTCTTCTTTCATGTTGTGATAAACGACTTCTGATTCGTATTGAGCAGAAGCGCCAGCCAGGTATGCCCGCTCGGCTTCTGGAATACCAATGCGTTCAAAGGTCTCTTTGATTTTTTCTGGTACGTCATCCCAATCACGGGCAGGACGATCACTTGGTTTTTGGTAATATTTGATGGCATCAAAATCGATGTCAGACAGGTCTGGGCCCCAGTTTTGCATGGGCATCTTGTTGAAGGCTTCAAGAGACTTCAAGCGGAACTCAAGCATCCATTCTGGCTCTTGCTTGACCCGTGAGATTTCACGGACGATGTCTTCGGTCAATCCTTCGCCGGTACTAAAAACAGGCTGCACGTCATCGTGGAAGCCAAATTTATATTCTTCTAATTCGGGTACACCCATGGTTCTCACTCCTTTTGTAGTGCGGTTGTCTATTCGCTGGTTTCTTCAGTGTCAGATTCATTGGCGTGGCTGTGACTGACAGATGCTTGTGCACTGTCGGCAGCAATGGCTTTTTCTAAAGCTTTCCAAGCTAAGGTCGCACACTTGATGCGTGCAGGAAACTTCGCCACACCTCCAAGCATGGAAGCATCGCCTAAGCGATCACTTTGGGGAATGTCGTTTCCTTGAACGAGCTCAGAAAACAAGCCTGATAGCTCACCAGCTTCTGCTAGTGTCTTACCGATAATCGCATCCCCCATCATGGATGCACTGGCGGTACTGATGGAACAGCCTTCGCCAGTAAACGCGATGTCTTTGATGGTGTCTCCTTCGACAGCGAGCTCCAAGTGGATCACGTCGCCACAGGTAGGGTTATTCAATTCGACTTTGTACGTTGAATCATCCAAGGTGCCTCGATGATGTGGGTAGCTGGAATGATCCAGAATGACTTGTCGATACAAATTATCTAATTTCGTTAGTGCCATGTTGGAAAAACTCCTTCGTCAGCTTGATGGCGTCAACCAGTCGATCGGCGTCCTCTCTTGTATTATACAGGTAAAAGCTGGCCCGTGCAGTCGCTGGGACTTGCAAATAGCTCAAGAGGGGTTGGGCACAATGATGACCTGCCCGTACGGCGATGCCTTCCATGTCTAAAGCGGTGGCAACATCATGAGGATGGATGCCTGCTAGATTAAAGGCGATCACTCCCGTGCGTTTTGCTGCTTCTTGGGGGCCATAGATGGTCAAGCCTTCAATGGCTTGCAGTTTTGGCAAAACGTAAGCAGCTAAGTCTGCTTCATGGGCGTGGATGTTTTCTAAGCCGATTTCTGTTAAGTAATCCACCGCTGCACCTAAACCGATCGCACCGGCAATATTTGGTGTACCAGCTTCAAATTTCCACGGCAGTTCTTTCCACGTGCTTTCTTGCAGATGGACAAAATCGATCATTTCCCCGCCAAATTCGACGGGCTCCATCTGATCCAGCCATTGCCGCTTGCCGTATAAGACACCGATGCCAGTTGGTCCGCACATTTTATGGCCAGAAAAGGCATAGAAATCACAATCCAGTGCTTGGACATCAACTGTCATATGTGGAACAGCCTGAGCACCATCCACTACCATGACGGCTTGGTGCTGATGCGCCAATTTGGTTAGCTCCGCAATCGGATTGATCACGCCTAAAACATTGGAAACATGAGCGATCGAAACGATAGCGGTTTTTTCTGTGATCTGTTTCTTGGCATCTTCCATGTCCAAAGTGCCTTCTGGCGTCAGCTGGATATATTTCAAGGTAGCTTTTTTTCGGGCTGCTAATTGTTGCCAAGGGATGATATTGGAATGATGTTCCATATAGGAAATCACGATTTCATCGCCTTCATTGACAAAACGGTCGCCGTAGCTGCGGGAGACCCAATTTAAACCAGTGGTCGTCCCTCGAGTAAACAGCACTTCCGCCGTTTCATTCGCATGGATAAAGCGGCGCACTTTTTCCCGTGCGCCTTCATAGGAATGGGTCGCCCGTTCTGCGAGGGTATGAACCCCACGATGAACGTTGGCATTGTCTTGATGGTAATAATCGGTGATCGCCTGCAGCACCGCCTCTGGCTTTTGCGTAGTGGCAGCATTGTCGAGGTAGATCAATGGTTCGTCATTTACGAGCTGATCCAAGATGGGAAACGCTTGTTTCACTTTTTGGGCATCGATCATGCGAGTAACTTCCCTTCGATAACGGCAACCAATTCTTGTTGCACTTCTTTGACTGGGATCGCGGTCAAGACGGAGCCTAAGAAACCACGAATCACCAAACGTTCCGCTTCTGCTTTGCGCAGCCCACGACTCATCAAGTAGTACATTTCTTCTGGATCGACCCGTCCCACACTGGCTGCGTGTCCGGCGGTTACTTCGTGCTCATCGATCAAAAGGATTGGGTTGGCATCGCCCCGGGCTTGATCAGAAAGCATCAAGACACGGCTTTCTTGTTGCGCGTCCGCCCCTTTGGCTCCTTTTAAAATGTGTCCGATACCGTTAAAGGTTAAGACGCCGCGTTCTCTAATGACGCCGTGTTGCAGGATATGGCCAATGGAATGCGGTGCTTTGTTGGTGACGCGAGTATCGATCCCTTGTGTTTGACGCCCAGCACTGATTGCGACCGCTTTGACTTCCGAATGCGCGCCTTCGCCTACAAGATCAGAATCAAAGTCCGCCACGACGTCGCCGTCATTCATGACTCCGATCGCCCAATCTACCATCGCATCTCGTAATACATAGCCGCGACGATTCATGTACGTAGTGATGTTGACACCTAACTGATCAATCGCAGAGAATTTGACCTTCGCACCTGCTTTGGCGATCACTTCCACTACGATATTGCCAGACAGTTTTTTCGCTTGGTCGCCTTTGGTTTGGAAACGTTCCAAGTAGCTGAACTCACTGTGCTCATCAGCAACGATCAAAATGTGTTTGAAGAAATGCGCTTGACTATTGCCATTGTGATAGAAAATCGCTTCAAGGGGTTCTTCGATCACCACGTTTTTTGGTACATACAAGAACATGCCGCTATTCATAAACGCCGCATGTGCTGCGGTCATTTTGTCTTCATCCATTGGTACTGCTTTGGTCATGTAGTATTGATTGACCAACTCTGGTACTTCTTTCATTGCTGTAAACAAGTCGGTGAAGATCACGCCTTTGTCAATCAGCTCTTGCGGTAATTGCTCAAAGATGGTGGTGTCATCAAACTGAACGAGGGTCGGATGGTTATCCATCGCGTCAAAGGCGGGAACTGCGCCTGCCACTTCTTCTTCTGGCAAAGCGTACTCACCAGCAAGTGCTTGTTCGTCGATATTGAACAATGGCCAACGCTCGTAACGCACCCGCTCGATTTTTGGAAACGCAAGTTCATCCACTTTCGCAAGGGCTGCTTGGCGTAATTCCAACATCCATTCAGGCTCTTCTTTTAACGCTGAAAAAACGTTGACTTGTTCAAGATAATCCTGTAATTTTGCCATTTACCTTGCCTCCTTACGCTTCTTCTTCTTTGTAGTCGATTCCTAACTCTTTACTGATCCCAGCATAGCCTTCTGCTTCTAGGCGTTTGGCTAAATCTGCCGAACCGGTCATCACGACACGGCCTTCCATCATGATATGAACCACGTCTGGTGTGATGTAGTTTAACAGACGTTGGTAATGGGTGATGATCAAAGCGCCAAAGCCTTCGCCGCGCATTTCATTGACGCCTTTTGCTACGACTTTCAAGGCATCAATATCTAGACCAGAGTCGATCTCATCCAAAATCGCAAAGGTTGGCTCTAGCATCAACAATTGTAAGATTTCATTTCGTTTCTTTTCTCCACCAGAGAAGCCTTCATTCAAATAGCGTTCCGCCATTTCTTCTGGCATATTCAATAAATCCATTTTTTCATCTAATTTTTTCAAGAAATCCATGACAGAGATTTTGTCATCTTCGTCACGTTTGGCATTGATCGCTGCTCGCATAAATTCCGCATTGGTGATGCCTGGAATTTCACTTGGGTATTGCATCGCCAAGAACAGACCTAAACGAGCCCGCTCATCCACTTCCATTTCCAAGACATTTTCGCCGTCGAACAAAATTTCCCCTTCTGTCACTTCATAATTCGGGTTGCCCATGATGGCAGCGGACAAGGTTGATTTCCCTGTACCGTTTGGTCCCATGATGGCATGGATTTCTCCAGTTTTTAACACTAAGTCAACGCCTTTTAAGATCTTTTTATCTTCGATTTGGACGTGTAGATTTTTGATTTCTAAAACTGACATTTCTTTCCCTCCAGTATCTTTTCTTTCTCACTATTTTAGACTAATTGAGAATGAACTTCAAACGCTATTCCCGACTTTTTTAAAATATTTCTAATCTGTACATTGGAATTATTATAAAGTATTACATAGAGATAGTACATGGTTATTGTCTGTAATGCTAGAAATTTTTTTTGATTTGTTGTAAAAAAGAAAAAGGAATACGACATTGGCTGCCGCATCCCCTACCTTCACTTCTGCTGTGCCCATTCTTCTCGCAAGATGCCATACTTGATGGAATCATAATAGGTGCCTTCCCAGAAACGGACTTTGCGGATCTGGGCTTCTTTGGTCATCCTTAGCTTTTCTCCTAGTTTCATCATGCGGTGATTGCCCGACCACGTGGTATAACCGACACGCTGGATATGAGGATGTGATTCAAACAACTCATTGATCCACTGGCGAATTGCTTGGCTGCCAATCCCTTGATTCCAAAGGGAAGCATCATAGATGGCTATCCCGAATTCCAACCACTGCTGCAAGGTATTGTCTTCCCAGTAAGCGGTCGCGATCCCCACGATTCTTCCTTGATAGCTGATCGCTTTACGTAACGGGTTGTCGATGCAGCTAGCACCAAACCCCGTTCGAAATTCTTCCCACGTCAACACGGGGTCTTGGAAATACGGTCCGTCCCATTTTTTCCATTCTAAGTCCGCCTTAGGCCCATAGCTGATCGACCAAAGTTCAGCAATCATTTCTTCCGTAATCGGTTGAAGTGTGACTGTTTCTGCCATCTTCAAGCCCCCCTTTCTCCTAAAAAAGTCGTCTCCTTAAACGGTTCTTCACGCGTTGTGAAGAACCGTTTGAGATACAAGTACACGTATTGCGATTGTCGATCAGTGCTTATTTCCCAAAAAGCTTTTGGAGAAACCCTTTTTTCTCAGGGACTTCCTTTGTTTCAGTCACCTGAAGCGGTCCAGTTTCCTTCACAACTTGCTGAAAGCCACGATTGTCTTGCAGCAACAGACCGTTTAGTTCCAGGATCCCAGACAGACTGCCAATCATCCGCCGCACTTCTCCCGCACTTTTGCCAAAAAAGCGCTGGTCGTCGTTTGCTTCGGCTTCTTCCAAAATAACCAACAGCTGCTGGATGCTTTGATTTTGTTCACCTAAGACGTACGACAACTGGTCAACTTCCACTGTTGTAGTGGCCGCTGACGGTACTAAATCCGTTACGAGCTTTAAGCTATCTAAATAATCCTTTAAGTCAAAAATGAACGTTTGTGCCGCTTCATTATTCATTAATTGGCTTTGACTCAATTTTCTTTGTAGCGCTTCCATTTCGCTTGAACGTTTAGAAAGTTCGCTTACGATCGTTTCTGTATCCATACGCCACCTCCTAATGACATTGTCCCGTTTTCTCTTTCATCCGTCAAGAATTCGTCGGACTTTTTTCTGCGTTTTTACCGATCAGACCTGCCTATTGCTCCTGTTGGTACTTTGTCGGTGCGCAGCCATAGCGCTTCGCAAAGAGCCGATTAAAATGGTTGATGTTTTGGAACCCAGATTGAAACGCCGCCTCTCGAATCGTTAGTGTTTCGTTGCTGCGTAAATAAAAAAACTTTTGAAACCGAGCTTGCAATAAATCTTCTTTGGGCGTGGTATGAAAAAATTGTTGATAGAGCTTATAGAATTGGCTTTTACCGATGGAAAGCTCTCGGCTAAACTGGTAAAAATCCCATTGCTGTTCGCAATTGACTAACATTTTCAACCGCATCGCTTGAAACAGTTGATAGTGTTCGTTTTGTGGTTGCGGGATGCTTTCTTCAAAATTGCGTTCAAGTAAGACCAATAGATTTGTCATATACGCCGCGATCAATTCTTCCGTGTGCCGTTGTGGCAGCAAGGATTCATGATTGATCTTTTGGATCAATTTGTTGATTTGTTGAATATTTTTCGGCTGGAACAGTTGGTTACAAGGGATCGCATAGGTTTCTTCGATCACTTGATCCGTTTGAAACTCAACAAAGCTATTAAAAAAATCTTCTTTGCCACGATAATCTTGATAGACGGTTGGAGGAAAAAGAATGCAGCTACCTTTTTCACTAGTTTCTTGATGATCATCTTCAAAAGTGAAAACCATTGGAGACAACGTCAACACGAAAAGATAATGCTTTAAGCCAGAGGGGCGATAAATATGATCGGAAACAGCATTGTGCATTTGAAATCCTGAATAGGTTACGTTCAACTTCTCACTCCTTCCTACTTGCCTTTAGTATAAAGAAAACGGACAAAACGTCAATAGAATAAGACAGAATGTAGTGTTTATTTTCATAGACTATCGCTACAATGAAAGAAAAGAAAGGGGTTGCAAAATTGAAGAAAACTACGATGTATTTAGACAAACACTTTATTTTGGCACCAGTCGACGAACGGATCTACGGCTCTTTTGTGGAGCACTTAGGGCGCTGTGTGTACGAAGGGATTTATCAACCAGAAAGTCCTTTTGCCGATGAGCAAGGCTTTCGTCAAGATGTCGCTGCCTTGATCAAGCAGTTGAATGTGCCGATCGTCCGTTACCCAGGAGGCAATTTCGTCTCTGGGTATAAATGGGAAGATAGCGTCGGCCCTAAAGAGCAACGGCCAGCAAAAATCGATTTGGCCTGGCGGGTAATCGAAAGCAATCAGTTCGGCTTAAACGAATTTATGGATTGGACCAAGCAAGTCAATACGGCACCGATGATGGCGATCAATCTTGGGACACGAGGAATCGAAGCAGCAAAAAACTTGATCGAATATACCAATTTAAAAGGCGGCAGCTATTATAGTGACCTCCGTCGTGCCCATGGGGTGGCCGATCCTCATGACATCAAACTTTGGTGTCTAGGCAATGAAATGGACGGTCCTTGGCAAGAAGGACATAAGACAGCCGATGAATATGGCCGTCTCGCAGAAGAAGCTGGCAAAGCGATGCGTCTGGTGGACCCAACGATCGAAACCGTCGCTTGTGGTAGTTCTTCTCTCACGATGCCGACCTTTGGCATGTGGGAAGATACAGTATTAAGTCATTGTTACGATCAAGTCGACTACATTTCCATGCACCAATATTATGGCAACCGTAACGGCGATAGCCAAGATTATCTAGCAAGCAATGTCGCAATGGATCAGTTCATCAGTCAAGTCACAGCAATCTGTGATGCAGTGAAAGCCAAACGCCGAAGCAAGAAGACGATCAATATTTCCTTCGACGAATGGAACGTCTGGTATCACTCAAATGAACAGGATCAAAAAATTGAACCTTGGAGTCAACACCCACCACAATTAGAAGACGTCTATCACTTTGAAGATGCGTTACTCGTCGCAAGCATGATGATCACGATGCTTCATCACGCAGATCGCGTTAAAATCGCCTGCATGGCACAGCTGGTCAACGTGATCGCACCGATCATGACTTCCGACACTGCCGCTTGGAAACAAACGATTTTTTATCCCTATGAAATGATCAGCAACTATGGTCGCGGTCACGTGTTGCATAGCATCCTTCGAGGAGCTGATTTCGATAGCAGCCACGGAAAAGCTTCTTATGTGGATGCCATTGCGATCGAAAACGAAGATGACTATTTGACCTTTTTCTTAGTAAATAAGGATTTGCAGGATGCCAATGAATTCACTTGCGACTTGCGTCAATATGATTCATTGCAAATCGCTACCCATCAAGTCTTGCACCACCCAGACTTGCATGCCGTCAATACCGAAGCAACCCCGAACAACGTTGTGCCCGTCAATGGAAAAACAGCGGAATTGAATGACGGCATTTTGCGTGTCGTCTTAGAAAAACAAAGCTTCCAGATGCTACGCTTGAAGAAAAACGTCAGCAAGTAACGAGTATATCTGTTTAAGCAAAAAAAGCAGCAGCCTTGGTGACATCCTGAAAAAACGAGACTTTTACGGAGTGGAGAAATCCACTCCTTTTTTATGATCCCCCCTGTTCAATTGCTATTTTTCGCATTCTTAACTGATCTGGGCAAAAAGGCGGCAACTGCCAGCTTGTTTTCCAAAAAAAGAGACGACAAAAGAACACCCTGCGGCAGCTAAGATACCGCAGGGTGTTCTTGATTCATTGTTTAGCCGTTATAGGCATCAACGATGATTTGTTTCAATTCAGAGATTAGTGGTTCTTTTGGATTTGCTGTTGTACATTGGTCTTCATAAGCCAATTCAGCCATGCGATCAACTGTTGTATCTAGTGTTTGTTGAGTGACGCCTTGCGCTTTCAAGCTCATGTCGATACCAACAGATTGTCCTAATTCGTAAACAGCTGTTGCCAATGCTTCAACCAATTCAGCCGTTGTTTTGCCTTTAAGGCCTAAGAATTTCGCAATGTCTGCGTAATCTGTATCGGCACGGAAGAAGTCATATTTAGGGAACATTGCATGTTTTTGTGGGTCTTTGGCATTGTAACGGATGATGTGCGGTAAAAGAATCGCATTTGTACGTCCGTGAGGAATACCATATTCACCACCGATTTTGTGGGCTACTGAGTGACAAATACCTAGGAATGCATTGGCGAAGGCCATACCTGCCATTGTTGAGGCATTATGCATTTTTTCGCGAGATTCCATATCAGGTGTTTTCACTGATTTTTCTAAGTAGTCAAAGACTAACTTGATTGCTTGTAAGCTCAATCCACGAGTGTAATCAGATGCCATTACTGACACATAAGATTCGATCGCATGAGTCAAAACGTCCATTCCAGTGTCTGCTGTAACAGAAGCAGGTACTGACATTACGAATTGAGGGTCAACGATTGCAACATCTGGTGTCAATGCGTAATCAGCTAATGGGTACTTCACGTGTGTTTCACTGTCAGTGATAACCGCAAATGGGGTTACTTCAGAACCAGTCCCAGACGTTGTTGGGATACAAACGAATTGCGTTTTTTCTGGTTTGTCGATCTTGTATGTCCGTTTACGGATATCTAAGAATTTTTGTTTCGCGCCGAAGAATGAAGTATCTGGGTGCTCATAGAACATCCACATGCCTTTGGCAGCATCCATTGCTGATCCACCACCAAGGGCGATCACTGTATCTGGTTTGAAATCAACCATCATTTTTGTTCCAGCGTAAACGGTGTTTGTTGATGGGTTTGGTTCTACGTCAGAGAAGACTTCGATTTTCACGTCATTTTTACGACGAGCAAGTACTTCACGAACCGTATCGCAATAGCCGAATTGAACCATACCAGGGTCACAAACGATCATGACACGTTCAACGTTTTCCATTTTCTCCAAGTACATTAGAGAGTTCTTTTCAAAGAAGATTTTTGGTGGCAATTTAAACCATTGCATATTATTTCTCCGTTTCGCTACAGTTTTCACGTTGATCAAGTTCACAGCAGAAACATTTCGTGATACAGAATTTTTCCCGTATGAACCACAACCAAGTGTCAATGATGGAATCATTTCGTTGTAGATATTTCCGATACCACCTTCTGCAGATGGTGTGTTAACTAAGATACGGCAAGCTTTCATGCGTAGGCCGAATGCTAATTGCAAGTCTTCGTTTTCAGTGTGGATCACCGCTGTATGGCCTAATCCGCCTAAATCAAGCATTGCTTCACATTTTTCGAACGCGTCTTCTGTGTTGTTTGCTTTGATCATTGCTAAAACTGGAGAAAGTTTTTCTCTTGATAGTGGGTAATCAGCACCGACACCGTCAAGTTCAGCGATCAATAATTTTGTTCCTTCTGGTACGTTGATGCCTGCTAATTTCGCAATTTCCATTGCTGAATGTCCAACGATTGCTGGATTTACGGCATATTTTCCTTCGTTCATCACGGCATCTTCAAGTTTTTGTAATTCTTTTGCTTTTACAACATAGACTTGATGTGCTTCAAATTCTGCTTTCACAGAGGCATAGACTTCTTTATCAACGATCACTGCTTGTTCAGAGGCACAGATCATTCCGTTATCAAAAGTTTTTGATACGATCAAGTCATTGACTGCTCGTTTTACTTTCGCTGTTTTTTCGATATATGCAGGTACGTTCCCTGGTCCAACACCTAATGCAGGTTTACCAGTTGAGTATGCTGCTTTGACCATGCCAGCGCCACCAGTTGCTAATACGATCGCAATTCCTGGGTGGTTCATCAATAAGCCAGTCGCTTCGATCGATGGATGTTCGATCCATTGCACACAGTTTTCAGGTGCCCCAGCAGCGATGGCTGCATCACGAACGATACGTGCAGCTTCTGCTGAACATTTTTGTGCAGATGGGTGGAAAGCAAAAACGATCGGGTTACGTGTTTTCAAAGCGATCATTGCTTTAAAGATCGTTGTAGATGTTGGGTTAGTTGTTGGTGTTACCCCACAAACGACACCAACTGGTTCAGCGATTTCGATCAAGCCTTTTTGTTTGTCTTCATTGATCACGCCGACTGTTTTGTCATGTTTGATACTGTTCCAAATATATTCTGAAGCGTACATGTTTTTGATCGCTTTATCTTCATAGATACCACGGCCAGTTTCTTCTACTGCCATTTTAGCTAAAGGCATATGTTTGTCTAATGCTGCCATTGCCATTTCATGAACAATGTGGTCCACTTTTTCTTGATCAAAGCTTTCCATTTCTTTTAACGCCACATTTGCCTTCGTTGCTAAATCGTCGATCATTGCTTGTACGTCGATTGTCACTTCTTTTTCCAATGTCTTAGCCATTGTATGTCCTCCTAGTTTTTAAACATGTTTTGTTTGTTAACTACTTCACATACAGATCATACAACATCTTTTTTCGTTTGTAAATAGTTTTTGTGATTTTTTTCACAGTTATTATGATTTTACTTTTTTAAAACCGTTTTCAAGGGTTTCTAAAGAAAAGAAGTGGACAAAAGTTTCGGTTTTTCTTAAGAAATATATCATGTGCTTGATTGAACAAACGGAAGATTTGCAAAAATATTATATCCTTAATAAATATTATCTCTTCATCTTTTTCCCATTTTCTGTTAAAAGACTAACTCTCTTAAGTAATTATTCATATGACGGCAAATCTAGTACACTCCATTTCTTTAGGCGTTGACTTTTTGCCGTGAATGTATCCTGTTTGAACACCTCACAAGCTTTTAATACAAGCGGTGATGAATTTTCTTCATTTAGCTGTTCGATTGGAAAAAAAGCTGCACCCAATGAATCTTGTCCTGCAAATTGAGAAACGTTTTTCTCAAGGTTGCCAGTGGTTGCTTTAATCTCATAAAAGACACAGATGTGATTATTCATGGACATTCCTTGATAGTGCCAGGGGTACAGAAAATTAATTGTTCCTAATTGATGATAGCTAGTGACGGTCATGCCGGTTTCTTCTTTAAATTCTCGGCACAGCGTGTCTTCCAGCAATTCACCTGCCTCCATGCTGCCGCCTGGCAAATCATAGCGGTTTTGATAAGGTCCCGCCTTCTTTTTGATGACGGCCAAGCAGTTGCCTTGAAACAAAATTCCATATACTCCAAATGCGGTATGGTACAACCGAATCCCTCCTAACTTGTATCTATTCTACGTAAATCAAAACAAATCATCAACAGGCTTAATCGATTTATGTCTTACATCGAACATGCTTGGCTTGATTCATAAAAAAAAAACGACCAGCCATCGCTGATCGTCTTTCTCTTTAAAACAAATCCTCTTGGTCTGCTTCTGTTAGAGGCTTTCCGTGGGCAAGCTGGGAAACAACGTGCGCCATCTTTTTGTAGGAATCATTCAATCCGATTCCGCCTTTTTTCGGCATCTTCAAGATATAGATGTCTTTGGCATAGATTGCCACTGCTGGGTTTTCCTCTGACATCGCTGCAGCCCCTGGAATTCCTTGTGCATTGAATACTTTCGTCAATCCTGCTGCCATTTCGCCAAAATTAGGATAATGCATCGCAGGTCCGCAAAGAACGGCATCGGCGTCAAATTTTTTAGCAAACCCCACAAATTTTTTGTTCACTTCTTCTTGATGCTCGTGATAATATTGGTCACCACAATAAAGCGTTGCAACGATTTGTGCGTCTTGCTCTTGAAAAAGTGGATTCAAGGTTCGACCTGGACCAAGGGCAGCTTTTTTGCCGCTTGGCGGCAACTGAGCATTTTCATCACTTCCCATCCCTGCAGTGACATGATTGAGAATCAAAATTATTTTTTTCATGAGCGGTGCCTCTCTTCTTATAGATCATCAAAATCGAAATCGTCAAAATTGATTTCCTCTTCTTCTTGTTCAACGGCATCCGCTTCTTCTTTTAGATATTGATTATCTAAGACTTTGATAAACGGATAATAAATAGCCATTCCTAAGAGGATCAACAAGACTTGTAACACGGACGCTTGCCAACCACTGACTAAGAAACCAGAAATAATCGGTGGCGTGGTCCATGGCAGTTGAATTCCATTGGTATAGTTGACTAACCCAAGATCCATACAGAAGTATGAGATTATAATATTGATCGTTGGCACTAAAGCAAAAGGAATCAGCAGAACTGGATTCAAGACGATCGGTAACCCAAAGATGATGGGTTCATTGATCCCGAAAATACCTGGGATTAACGATAACTGTGATAGTTTTTTGACCCGTTGGCTTTTACAGACTAAGATCATGACTAAAATCAAAGATAATGTCGAACCGCCCCCACCAAAGGTCGCGAACATGTCTTGAAATTGACCGGTGATGATGTTAGGAATTTCTGCGCCATTCTTGAAAGCATCTAAATTTTCAATAGATAATGCTCGTAAGATAGGGTTGAAGACAGCGCCGACCACACTGGAACCATTGATCCCAAAGAACCAGAAAAAATGCAAAAATAGGTAGGCTATGATCATGGCACCTAAAGTATTTCCTAAACTTAACAACGGTGTCTGTAAGAACTTAAAGAGGATCTCTTGGAGATTGCCATAAGACGTCAAGTTGGCTAACCAGTTGGCGATCATAAAGACCGTCACGATCACAAAGCTGGGAATCAACGCCTCAAAGGATTTCACCACAGTTGGGGGAACACCGTCAGGCATTTTGATCGTCCACCCTTTGCGTAATAACGCAACGAACATTCTGGTGGAAATCAAGGCAACAACCATCCCTAAGAACAAACCGCTAGAACCCATCCATCGTAATGGCAGGCTGCCAACTTCATATACTTCCGTAGAGCCTTCTGGTGTGAAAACGGTCGTAAATGGTGTCACGATAAAAAAAGAAACGAGTGAAATAATGGCTGCTTGCATGGCATCAACTTTAAACTGTTTTGCCAAACTATACCCGATCCCACCAACGGCTAAAATCGTCATAATGTCAAAGCTGGCTGTTGCTGGCATATTCAACATCGTTGCCCAGTTGTCTCCCAGCAAACTGCTCATCATCTCGTTCCAATTTGGAATCGGAAAATTGGTCAAGACTAAAAAGAGTGAACCCACGATCAACAACGGTGTGGATAATAAGAAACCATCACGAATCGCAATCAAGTATTTGTTTTCACCGATCGTCTTTGCCATCGGTGTTAACACTTTTTCTAACCAGTTTAAAAATTTCTGCATTTTTCTTCCTCCCATCTGCGTGCTATCTGGCAGATAACACGTAGTCCCCTGTTACTCCAACACTTTTATTACTTTGCTTTGGCTTTTTTGATCAAGCTTAAGGCATCTTTCAACGCTCGTTCGCCATCCATCATGCCGTATGCTTCTGTCGCGATCGTGCCGACTGGAATCCCCATTGGCTCGAAAGTTGCTTTCATTTTGCTATCTAAGTGTCGTACTTGTGGACCTAACAAAATAGCGACTGGTTTTTCTTGTTCGACTTTTTCTTCTGCATGGATCGCAGGGAATGCTTCGATCGTCAAAGGCATGTTGTGCTTTTTGACGACTTCCATCATTTTATTGACCATGATACTCGTTGACATTCCAGCTTCACAAAACAAATAGATTTTTTTCGTTGCCATATCCATTCCTCCAATGTTTGTTTTTCTCAATCGCGGTTGTTAGACCGGCGCTTTGATTCGTTCTTCATACGCCTCCAACCATTCTTTCGTGATGGGTTCGATCACGGTTGTCTGCTCAGGTCCTGGCGTTGCCATAAAAATAGCAGGCTCTTGATTGGTGGTTGCGACACTAAAGGTAAATTCTACATTGGTTGCCACCCCCCAGCGACCCTGTTTATCTAAGGCGATCAGCGAGAAGGCGCCGGCTTTGCCGTAGCGCTTCTTCAATCGCGCTTCAAAGTCGTAAACGGCTTGATCACATGCTTCTTGCGGTGCTAGCCCTTCTCCCATCAAACGGACGATCTCGTAGGAAAGGCAGCCTTTCATCAAGTCTTCCCCTAACCCTGTGGCAGCGGCGCCGCCGATTTCACTATCCACATAAAAACCAGATCCAGATAAAGGTGAATCGCCAACACGACCGCTTTTTTTCATAAATAAACCAGAACTAGAGGTTCCTGCTGCCATGCTTTGGTGTTCATCCAGCGCAACTACTCCCACTGTATCGTGGCCGTCATAGGGATCGAGGTTGTTGGCAGCGATCTCTGCTTTGCGCTTTTCCCAAATGGTTTTGGCTCGCGGTGTCAGCATCTCTTTGGGCTGGAATCCTTCGGCAAGCGCATAAGCGACCGCTCCTTGGCCGATCCGAAAACTATTGAATTTTTCCTCACTTAGGCTGCGTGCCACGGAAATAGGATTTTCCACATCGACGATCCCAGCGACGGCACCAATTTTGAAGGTATCACCATCCATGAAGGCAGCGTCCATTTCCAACACGCCTTCTTCGTTTGGCAGTCCGCCATACCCCACCGATTTATAAAATGGATAATCTTCCACTGCTTTAATGGCTGTTTCTACTGCATCTTGGCAGGAGCCTTGTTGCTCTAATATTGCTTTAGCAGCGAGCACGCCATCGTGTGCCATCCGCCATGTAGCAATCATTCCCCACATAAATATCCCTCCATTTTTCATAGCGCTTTCAAGTATATTCTATACGGTATATACTAGTATGTCTATACTAAAAAAAGAGTTTCTCAAAAAAATTGGAAAAACTCTTCTTCGTTCGTGTCTTCGCTTATTTTGTCAGTGCTTGTAAGCTGCGCAAATAAATTTCAAGATTCGTCCGTAGATCGGCAACCGCCATGTACTCATCTTGGTTATGAGCGATCCCTTTTTGCCCTGGAAAAGACGGACCAAAAGCAAGGATGTTTGGCATCTTGCGGGCGTAGGTTGCTCCTGTAGTCGTCACGGGGGTTGGATCATTGCCCGTTACTTGGTGATAGATTGTCGATAGCTTTTGGATTTCGGGGGCATCTTTTGATCGGCAGAACCCTGGAATGCTGCGAAGGATCGTAAGGCTTGCCCCTTTTGGCAATGCCTTTTGCACCCCAGCGAGCACTTGTTCCTCCGTTACCGATACAGGATAGCGAAAGGCCACTTCTAACGCTAGTCCACTGGCGGATTTTTGGAGAACCACAGGGGTCAAGATCAATTTTCCTGAGTCGGCATCTTCTAGTACCAAATCAATGCCTTCGCCATAGTGCTGCTGGTGAAAACTTTGGGTGATCCACTGCAAAGCTGCTTGCAATGACGGTGTCGCCGCCAGTTGCGGTGCCGCTTGCTGCGCAAGTTTTGTAATGGCATTGTCCCCTAGCTCAGGGGCATTGCTAGGGGAGCGTTTGCCTAGTGCTTCAAAGGACTGGCTGCCTACGGTTACCGATAGGTGGTCTGGCACATGATCGCGGAATTGATCGCCAGAAAACGCAGCTAACAGCTGCTGTTCTTGGACGGGCAATGGAAAATCAAGTTGCACATTGACGACACCCCGTTCGCCGTAAACCACTGGATACTTGCAGTCTGGCGTAAAACCAAAACGCGGTGGCTGCTCAACCGCTAGATAATGCGGGATATCCGACATGCCGCTTTCTTCATCTGTACCGAAAATGATCCGCAGCGGTAATTGCGGTTGATGACCAAGGCCTTTCAATAATTTCATGGCAAACAAACAGCTGATGATCGGGCCTTTGTTATCTAAGATCCCTCGGCCATAAAAGTTGCCGTCTTTTTCAGTTAGTGCAAACGGTGGGTAGCTCCAGCCAGAACCTGCCGAGACGACATCCAAGTGTCCTAACACACCGATATAGTCGGTATCTGTTGGTCCCCAATGGGCATAGCCGATCGCATCATCAATGACCGTTGTTTGAAACCCGTATGCTGCGCTTTTTTCCATGACGTATGCTAACACTTCTCGTGGTCCTGTGCCATAAGGCGCATGAGGCGCCGGCTCACCTTTGACGCTTGCGATCTGCATCACCTCGCTCAAAAGCGTGAGAAATTCTGACCAATTGGCTTCAATACTTGCTGTGAGTGGATCCATTGTCTTCACCTCTAAAGGATTGATTTTATTTTTGACGCACTAATGTATTTTTGAAGGTATATTTGTCTGCTCGGTAATAGGATATATCGTATAAGATCGGTTTGGCTGATGCGGAATAGGTCATCGAATGGACCAAAAGCATCGGTTCCTCTTGAGGCACCTGTAAAAGTTTCGCAATATCGGCAGGACTTTTCACAGCTTCCACCTCTTGATGGGAATAACCAATCTCGATGTTGGCTTCAATGACTTGATACAAAGACGACTCTAATTGAGCTTTCGTGAGTTCTGCGGTGTCTTCTTGCAGATAGCGTTTCAGTACGTAAAGATTTTCCACCGTCATCGGCTCATCATCAAAGTAGCGCAAGCGCACCAAATAAACGATCGGTTCCTTGGCGTAATCGCCAAACAGCTGACCAATCTCTATCGGGAGCTCTTTGACGGTTTCGATATGCAAAACTTCCGTACGGGTCTTTTTCCCTTGGATTTTGGCGGTCTCGGTAAAACTTTGGAGCCCGCCAGAGCCGCTTTGGATCTTGGGCTGTTTCATGACATAGGTTCCTTTGCCTTTTTCTTTCACTAACAAATTCTGGCCAATCAATAGATCGATGGCTTTGCGCACCGTTAAACGGCTGCACTGAAATTCCTCTGCTAAATCATAATCGGAAGGAAGCTTTTGGCTCGTCACGTACGTACCTTCATGAACCCGTTGCGCAATCTGCTGGGCAACTTCTTGAAATACTGCTTGTTTTTTCAACGTCTCTCCTACTTTCTTTCACTTTGCTACCATTCATAAAACGATCGATTGGCACTGACGCCAGAAGAAACACTGACAAACGCTTGTTCATCGATTCCTTGGATCATGCCTTCGACGGTCTTGAGTTCTCTATGGGAAATGACCAGTAATAATAGTTTTTTCTGTTGATGATCAAATCCACCTTCGACATCGTTGATGACCGTGATGCCTCGCTGCAAGGCACATTGCAACGTCGTAATGACGGGTTCTGCTTTTTCTGTAACGACCAGCAGCTGTACACGCCGCTGCTTCAGGTTGACGTAGTCGACCATCCGCCCACTGATGAAGAAGGAAATAGCACTATAAAAAGCATAAGGCCAGCCAAAGATCAGCCCAGCTGCTAGCTGCAAACTGACATTGAAGCCGATAAAGAAACTGCCGATACTTCTACCAGTGGCTTTTTTCACTAAAATCCCTAAAATGTCAAGCCCACCCGTTGAAAAATCGTCGTTCAATGTCAAGCCCACCGACACCCCGTGCAGCAATCCGCCAAACACGGCACAGATCACCGGATCGGTCGTTAAAGCAATGACCGGGACCACCTTCATCATAACAGAAGACAGGACGACGGTACAAACCGTCATGATGGTAAATTCTCGATCGATTTTGACCCAAGCAACCGCTAACAATGGCGCATTAAAAAAAAGCACCAAAAGCGGGATCGAAAGCTGCAGATTCAACTGCTCATCTAAAAGCTGCGACAGCAATTGCGACAAACCAGTGATCCCACTCGCATAAATATTTCCCGGCAGCCAAAAGAGATTTAGGGCAATCGACGACAGCAATGCATAGATCAAAGCAACAAGCATTCGTTTTCTATAACGTGCCATGTTTTTCCTCCTCCACTTCGCTTTTAGTATATATCATTAAGTATATACTGTCACGAAGAAAAAGCAGGCGAAATGAGGGGAAAAACAGGAACGAAGCAATGTAAAAACACGCCAAAATCAAGGAGCAAAACGTTGGTATCAAAGGTTTTTTAAGATTTTTTTAAAGCGAGTAAATCACTTGAAATTCGCTAAAAAATGAATAAAATAAAAAGTGTAAAAACAAAAGAATAAAGAAAGGATGATTCTTATGACACATGAGATTGTGCCACGCCGCTCAGATTCATACAGTATGACACCTTTTGATTTCTTTGAAGATTTTGGCCGCAGTTTTTTTGATGGGTTTCCATCGAACCTGATCAAAACCGATATTCACGAGAATGACAAGGAATTTCTCGTTGAAGCAGAACTGCCTGGCATCCCTAAGGAAAATATTCAAGTAACCTATGAAAATGGGGTTTTAACGATTACGGGACAACACCAGACGGATCATGCGACCGAAGATGAAAAAGGACGTCTGGTTCGCAGCGAGCGCAGCTTGACAAGCGTTCGGCGGCAATACCTGTTAGAAAACGTCAAAGAGGATGAAATCAAAGCCTCTTACGCTGAAGGAATTTTGAAATTGACGTTGCCAAAAGACCAAGGCAAACAAGCGTCAAAGAAACTGATTCCGATCGAGTAACGAAGGCAATCAAAGCACCGCAGCAAAACGAGCGATCTCTGTTTTGCTGCGGTGCTTGTTTTATTTTAGAAACTGTCCGACTACTAAAAAAACGCACCATCGCTTCTGAGAAAGCGACGGTGCGTTTGTGCTTATTCTTTGGTTTCGTCTTGGATGCTCGTTGCGTCTTCGACATCAGCTGGTTCGATTTGTGTTTCAACGGATGCAACAGTTCCAGGTTTCACTGTGCGGATCGCTGAACGATCAAACTCTAAGAAAATTCCTTCACAGTCGATGATCACGGTGCTTTTTTCTGTGTTGACTTCAGAAAGAACGCCGTGGAGTCCGCCGATGGTTACGACTTCATCGCCAGCTTTCATATTTTCTAAAAGATTTTTACGCTCTTGCTGTTGTTTCTTTTGTGAACGACTCATAAAGAACCACATTGCCACTAAAGCAACCAGCATAAAGAGCATTGGTAAAGATTGTGCCATTTTTTTCACCTCGATTTATTTTCTTTCTATAAGATACTTTATCAGAATTCCTCTATTATTCCCACCATTTTAGTAGAGAATGTTAGAAATTCCTCGCATTTTCCTTGTTGAACCCATACTCTTCAATAAAATGCTCACGGAACTCCAACAAGTTGTCGTCCATGATGGCTTGACGGACATTTTTCATCAGATTCAATAAGAAGTAGACATTGTGGTAAGACGTCAAACGCATACCAAAGGTTTCATCACATTTGATCAAGTGGCGGATGTACGCACGAGAATAGTTTTTACATGTATAGCAATCACACTTCTCGTCAATTGGTCGAAAGTCACGGGCATATTGCGCATTTTTCACGACTAAACGACCTTTTGAAGTCATACAGGTACCGTTTCTTGCGATCCGTGTTGGTAAAACGCAGTCGAACATATCGACACCGCGAATCACGCCATCGATCAAGGAGTCGGCTGCCCCAACGCCCATCAGGTAACGTGGTTTGTTTTCTGGAATCCAAGGAGTCGTAAATTCCAACACGCGATTCATTTCCGCTTTTGGTTCGCCAACTGACAGGCCGCCGATAGAATACCCTGGGAAGTCCATACTAATCAAGTCTTGGGCACTTTGCTTGCGCAAGTCTTCAAAGCCTGCACCTTGAATGATCCCAAACAAGCCTTGACGATCTGGATTGGCATGAGCTTTCAAGCCACGTTCTGCCCAGCGAGACGTCCGTTCCACCGATTTTTTGACGTAGTCATAGCTTTCATCAAATGGCGGACACTCATCAAAACTCATCATGATATCTGATCCTAATTTGTTTTGGATATCAATCGCTTTTTCAGGAGATAAAAACATTTTCGACCCATTCAAATGGTTTTTGAAATGGACACCTTCTTCGACGATGTTGCGCATTTCGGCTAATGAAAAGACTTGGAAACCACCTGAATCTGTTAAGATCGGTTGATCCCAATTCATAAATTTATGTAAGCCGCCTGCTTCTGCAACAATGTCTTCTCCTGGACGCAACCACAAGTGATAGGTATTGCTTAAAATGACGCCTGCACCCATTTCTTTCAACTCTTCAGGGGCAAGGGTTTTAACCGTTGCTAATGTGCCGACTGGCATGAACATTGGCGTTGGAAAGGTTCCGTGAGGCGTGATCAGTTCGCCTAAACGGGCACCGGTATGCTTTTCTTTCTTTATCAGACGATAACGAATGGCTGGTTCCGTCATTCATTTCCCTACTTTCTCTCTAAACTCAATTAACTGTGCAACGCTATCTATGATAAGGGTTGCCCTTACATTTTGCAAGGAAGTTTAAAGAAACTAAGAGTATTTTCTCCTAGTTATGCGAAACATCTATTACTTTTTTTTGAAGATTTAGCGAAAGTTTGCTATCATGTTATTTATATTGAAGGGAGGTTTTTTGAAATGAAATCAAATAGAGAACTAAAAGCAGAAGCAAAAGCAATCCTGAGAGGCCGCTGGAAAGACAGTGTTTTGATGTGTATTGTACCGACTTTGATCTCGATCGCTATCGCACTCGTCATTATCGTTCTTGCTGTTATTCCATTGTATCAAAGCGGTATGTTTAATGATCTTGGTTCCACTGACGCAGTCAATTCCGCAGGAGGAAGTGGCAGCGGCAGTGGTGGCGGTTTGATCAGCGGTCTATTTTCTGCCTTATTCGGTGCTGGGATCTCTTGGACTTTCCTTGACATTTTACGCGGTAAGAAGCAATCGATCCAGCCTTTTTCTGATGTCTTTCGCGGCTTCAGTGGCGCTTTCGTGTTAGGGATCATCGTCATCTATATTCTGTCGACTATTTTCACGACGTTGTGGACGTTCCTGTTTATCATTCCTGGGATCATTAAAGCTTATTCTTATTCTCAAGCATATTTTGTCTTTTATGATACCTATGAAGAAACGGGCATGCGGCCAGATTTTCTCAGCTGCATCACAGGTAGCCGTCATTTAATGAAAGGCTACAAAGGTCAACTGTTCATCCTTGATCTGAGCTTCATCGGCTGGCACATTTTGGCCATCATGACAGCAGGAATTGGCTACTTATGGTTGACGCCATACATCAGTGCAACCAAAGCAGCATTCTATGACAATCTGCCTAAACGAGCACTTGCTTAAAAGATCGGTTCGCCGGTCTTTTTTTTTGAAGAAAAGAATCGTTTTCTTTTGCAAACGCTTCCGTTTCGTGTTATAGTATACGTGTAAGGAAGGTAGCAACTCTGTTGGTGGTTTTCGTAAATATCGCAAACTCAATCTACTAAAAGTTGTTGAACGTACAAGTTTCACCTAGTACCAAACGTGTAAAGTAACAAGAAGAAAAACGTAACAAGGATCGAACATTTCCATATCGAAAAATGATACGTCTCATTTTGTATCGGAATACACGAAACATGTGTAAGTTTGTAAATGAAAACAAATTTTCGAGAAACATTGCTTTGCATGGACCACAAAAAGCGACCACCACTTATACCTTCCTCTAGTAGTAAGCTGGGCGACAAAAAAAGCAGTTCTAAAAGTTGAGAAATTGATTCAACTTAAAGAGCCGCTTACGTCGCTCAGTTTTTTTGTTTATTTTAAGAACATCGCATCGCCAAAGCTAAAGAAGCGATATCGCTCATCGATGGCATGCTGGTAGGCAGAAAGTGTTAGGTCGCGTCCTGCAAAGGCACTGACTAACATCACTAAGGTTGATTTTGGTAGGTGGAAGTTGGTAGAAAAAGCTTCCACGATTTTAAACTGATAGCCTGGCGTGATAAAAATACTCGTCCACCCACTATCGGCTTTGATTTGCCCATCAAACTTGGTCCCAATGGTTTCTAACGTACGGATCGAAGTCGTACCGACTGCAACGATCTTGCCGCCATTTGCCCGAACCTCGTTCAATTGCGCGGCAGCTTCTTCTGTCAAACGGTAAAATTCGCTGTGCATCTCATGATCAGCGATATTATCGACACTGACTGGACGAAACGTTCCTAAACCAACGTGCAAAGTCAGATAAACCAGTTTAACGCCTTTCGCTGCGATCTGCTCCAGCAATTCTGGGGTAAAATGCAAGCCGGCAGTCGGTGCAGCAGCTGAGCCGTTTTCTTTGGCATAAACCGTTTGATAGCGGTCTGGGTCTTCTAGCCGTTCTTTGATGTAAGGCGGTAACGGCATTTCGCCAAGTGATTCCAGAATCTCTAAAAAGATTCCTTTGTATTGAAAACGAATGATCCGGCCGCCGTGATCGAGCTCTTCTTCCACCACTGCCTCTAATCGTCCGTCGCCGAAGGTGATCTTCGTGCCGACTTTGGCTCTTTTGGCTGGCTTGATCAAGGTTTCCCACGTATCCCCTTCAATATTGTTCAGTAAAAGGATTTCCAGATGGGCACCTGTTTCTTGTTTTTCGCCATAAATACGAGCTGGTAGCACCCGCGTATCATTCATCACCAAGGCATCACCGGGTGCCAATTCATCAATGATGTTATAGAAGTGCTTGTCCTCAAATTTGCCAGTCTCGCGGTCAACCACTAATAAACGGGAACTTGAGCGATCACTTAATGGCGTTTGAGCGATCAGTTCTTCCGGTAAGTCAAAATCAAAATCTTCAGTTGTAAGCATGTTGTTCCTCTCTTTCCCTAAATTCTTCTCTATTCTAGCATGTTTTTATAAAAATTGAAAAAACAGCTTTTAATTCTGCCCTTTCTTAGAAAAAAATAAAGAGACTGCTGCCAAGGCGTTCTACAAAAAAGCACCCCTTTTCCCAATGAAAAATAACGACATATTTCCGCTGCTTCTTTTCTCTATGCATCGCTCCTTAATTTGGACTTGCTTATGGCGCTATTTTCAGTTTTGTCTATACAATTATGAAAAAAATGGGCAGATTATTTGAATAACACGTGACTTTTCGGCATACTTAGTACAGATTCTAAGCCATTATTCAGATTGCTTAAATAAAAATAGAGGTGACATCATGATTGAGTTTCAGCAGGTATCCAAAATTTACAAAGGTGGTAAAGTCGCTGTTGAAGATGTGAATCTTTCCTTTGAAAAAGGCGAATTCATTTGCTTCATCGGGACAAGTGGTAGCGGAAAGACGACTTGTATGCGGATGATCAACCGTATGACGGATCCTTCTAAAGGAAAAATCTTGATCAATGGAAAAAGTGTTACAGAGATCAACCCAGTGGAATTGCGCCGTCAAATCGGCTATGTGATCCAAAGCATCGGTTTGATGCCTCACATGACGATTCGGGAAAACATCACATTGGTTCAAAAATTGTTAAAAGTCAGCCAAGAAGAACGCAACAAAACTGCCGAGCGCATGATCGACTTGGTGGAATTGCCGCGAGAAATGCTCGACCGTTACCCCAACGAATTGTCTGGGGGGCAACAGCAACGGATCGGTGTTGTCCGTGCCTTGGCAGCTGACCAAGATGTCATTTTAATGGATGAGCCTTTTGGCGCACTAGACCCAATCACTCGTGATTCCCTACAAGATTTGGTCAAAGACTTGCAAGAACGGCTTGGAAAAACCGTCGTCTTCGTTACCCATGATATGGACGAAGCATTGAAGCTTGCTAGCCGTATCGTGATCATGAGTGAAGGAAAAGTCATTCAATTTGATACACCAGAAAATATTCTGCAACACCCAGCAACACCGTTTGTGGAAGAATTGATCGGTGAAGACCGCTTGTTACAAGCAAAACCTGACACGACGCCAGTCAAAGACGTAATGTTAAATACCCCGATCGCTATCACACCAGAAAAATCCTTACAAGAAGCGATTCACTTGATGCGGGAAAAACGGGTCGATACCTTGCTTGTTACCGACAATAGCAACGTGCTAAAAGGCTACATCGATGTCGAATCCATCGACCGCAACCGTGGCAAAGTTACTAGTGTCGGCGATATCTTGAACAAAGATGTCTTTTTCGTTCGCGAAACCGCCTTGTTGCGGGATACCTTGCAACGCATCTTAAAACGGGGCTTAAAATATGTGCCGGTAGTAGATGCCGACAAACATTTAGTCGGGATTTTGACCCGTGCTTCCTTAGTTGATATCGTTTATGACGTGATTTGGGGCGATGAGCCATCGATCATGGAAGCCATTGAGTCGGCGAAACCTGAAGAAACTGAGGAGGTCTAGCGCATGCAAAGCTTCTTTAATGAATATGGCGGCCAATTGGTCACCAAAAGTCTTGAACATTTGTATATCTCCTTTGCGGCTTTGCTCTTAGGGATTCTTGTTGCCGTACCGATCGGTGTGATCTTGACCCGTTTCCCCAAAGCAGCAACGATCGTGATCGGCATCACCAGTGCGCTGCAAACCGTGCCTTCTTTGGCACTATTGGCATTGATGATCCCGATTTTAGGTGTGGGAAAAGTCCCTGCTATCGTCGCTCTTTTCATTTATTCCTTGTTGCCGATTTTACGAAATACCTACATTGGAATGAAAAAAGTCGATTGGAATTACCGCGATGTTGCCAAAGGGATGGGGATGACCAACTTACAGTCGATCATCAGTGTGGAATTACCTCTAGCGATCCCAACGATCATGGCAGGGATCCGCTTATCGGCCGTGTATGTTTTAGCCTGGGCTACCTTGGCTTCTTACATTGGCGCCGGTGGACTTGGTGATTTGATCTTTAGCGGACTAAACAACTACCAACCGCCTTTGATTTTTGCTGGGACGATTCCAGTGACGATCTTTGCTTTATTAGCTGACTGGTTACTGGGTTTGTTAGAAAACAAACTGACACCAGCTGCCTTAAGGGGGGATGCGTAATGAAAAAAACTTCAAAATTAGCGCTGTTGTTTTCCTTAAGTGTCGCTTTACTGTCCGGCTGTTCCTTTCCCGGTTTAGCCTCGACTTCTGATGAGAATACCGTGGCGATCACAGGTGGCATCACTTCCGAAGCCCAAATTCTTGGCGCGGTGGTTGCAGGTATGGTCGAACACTATACGGATAAAAACACAACCGTCATTAACAACTTAGCAACAACGACCATCAATCACCAAGCGATGATGAATGGCGATGCGTCGATCTCAGCTGCTCGCTACACAGGAACTGACTTGACCACGACGTTAGGGTTGGAACCAGAATCTGATCCGCAAGCCGCCTTTGACAAAGTCAAATCAGAATTTGAGCAACGGTACCAACAGACTTGGTTCCCTTCTTACGGCTTTGATAACACGTATGTCTTTCTTGTCAGGAAAGACACTGCCGAAGAATACGGATTGGAAAAAGTCAGTGACTTGAAAGATGTCGCGGATCAATTGGTTGCAGGGGTCGATACCGCGTGGATCACACGGGTCGGCGATGGGTACGATGGCTTCCAGAAAGCCTATGGGTTCTCTTTCCAAAATATCCTACCGATGCAGATCGGTCTCGTCTATGATGCTGTTGATAACGGAAAAATGGATATCGTTTTAGGGTACTCAACCGACGGCCGGATCGGCAGTTACGATCTCGTGATGCTGGAAGATGATCTAAACTTCTTCCCGCCTTATGATGCCGCACCGATCGTCGATGACAAATTGTTGAAAGAAACACCTGAAATTGGCGATGCCCTGAACAAATTAGCAGGCAAAATCGATACCGAAAAAATGCAAGAATTGAATTACCAAGTGGATAATGACCTTCTAGAACCAACGGTAGTTGCCGAACGTTTCTTAGAAGAAAATAATTACTTCGAAGGAGAGTGACGAAATGGCAGACATGAATTTATTCCAACAATTTCTTTTCTATTTTCAAGAAAATGGCGGCTATGTTTTTGCTCAGTTCATTCGTCACTTCTTGATTTCAATCTACGGGGTACTTTTTGCCTCGATCGTCGGGATTCCAATCGGGATCTTGATTTCTAAAAAAATGCGTTTGGCAGATTGGGTGATTCGTTTCGCCAATATCATCCAGACGATTCCATCTTTAGCGATGATCTCGATTTTAATGATCGGCATGGGCTTAGGTGTGAATGTCGTGATTTTAACGATTTTCCTTTATTCTTTGTTACCGATCATCAAAAATACCTATACTGGCATGCGCCAAGTCGACCGCAATACGTTAGATGTCGGCAAAGGGATGGGGATGACTAGCTGGCAGCGATTGTATATGATCGAATTGCCATTGTCTGTTTCGGTGATCATGGCAGGGATTCGAAACGCCTTAGTCGTGGCGATCGGTATCACCGCTATTGGCGCTTTCGTTGGTGCTGGTGGACTGGGGGACATCATCATCCGCGGAACCAATGCGACAGATGGTGCATCGATCATCTTAGCCGGTGCTTTACCAACTGCCTTGATGGCGATCATTACGGATCTTGGGCTAAGCTTTATTGAACGCCGCTTAGATCCAGCCAGCCGTACGTCACGCTAAACTTATTTGGAAAAAGCAAAAGCCGTTGTGACCATTTATTGGTCGCAACGGCTTTTTTGGTTCGGTCATTTTTCAGAAAAGCATGCTTCAGACGCTTCCCTTCTTAGGGTTAACGCCCTGCTCTTTTTCGCTATTTATCCATTCCGTATACTTCGATTTCATAGATTCGGGCTGCCGAATCTGCTCCTTGTGTTGGTTTATCGATACTGATTTTTACATATTGCACCTTCTTGACGGCAAATGTATTGGTGCTAGTGCCCGCTTCATTTTTCAACGTTCGTGAAACTGGCTCATAGTCTTTGCCATCTTCACTGACGAGCACCGTATACGCCCGCGTATTCATGTCTGGGCCTTCTCCACCAGCTTCCGCATGGGCGAGGCGGACTTCACTGACCGTTTGTGGTCGACCGAGATCGATCATCAACTCATGAGGCGCATTGCCTGTCGCACACCACTTCGTACTCAAATCACCATCCAGGGCAAAAGCTGGTGCTTCGGCATCATTGACAAACGATGAAGCAGTTGCTTCGGCATCTTTTGAAAGCAGTAGCAACTCTTTCGGCGCATCAGCAGAAATCGTGATCAATCCCGCCATTTCCAGAGGGGTCTCTCCTGCTTCGTTTTTGGCAACAAGCGTGACTTTGTAGGTACCTGGTTCCGAATAGGTCACTTGGGGATTTTCTTCTGTACTGCTGGTGATATCGCCGCCTTCAAACGTCCATTCAAATGCTTCGGCATTCGCAGATGAGGTATTCGTGAAGGTGATCGTTTCCCCCGGTGCCGCTAAGGTTTTAGAGGCTGTAAAGGCTGCTTTTGGCAGCTGATTGTTCGGCCAAGTGATCTCCACCGTATCGGATAGCTTGTCACGATTGCCATAGCGATCCACTGCCACCACCGCGAACTTGGTTTTCGTTCCTTTGGGTCGTTCAACGGCATTCAAATAGTGGTTGGTTGCTGGCGTAGCTGCTAAGAAGGAGCGTGAGCCGTCATCGTTCAATTGGTAGATCTCATAAACCGCAGCTGTCTTGTCCTTGGCAGCTTCCCACGTTAAACGGACCCCCGCATAGTTGCCCTCTTCTTCATCAAAGAGCACATCCTCAACCGTCAATGCTTCGGCAGCGAATTTCTCCGCTTTCTGATCTCCGATCGTTAATTGCCCTAAATTCAACTCATAGACATCACTGGTTTCTTTCGTGGTTATGTCATAACCAATCGCTGTCACTTCCCCTTTGATGTCTTTCAATGAGTAAGTGATCGTCGTCCAGTCTGTTGCGACCTCTTTGTCTCCTTTGATCGTTTGTGTTGAACCATCAGCTAAAGTCACGACCAAATCAAGAGCTGTCGGTACCGTTGCTTTGACAGTCGTCGTCAATTTCGTCTTTTTCGTCACAGGAAATGCTGTCTGATACAATGCCATGTGACTGGTACTGCCTTTTGTCATCTGTCCACGTAGTTTCAGTGCATTTCCGCCATTATAGGCATCCGCATAATTGATTGATACAGCCAGATCATTGTCTTTTCCATGGTCAAAGACCCAACGATAGGTCGGCAAAACAGCTTGCAAGCTTCGGTTGTTCCAATTGCGGCTGGACACTTTTTCTCCCTCGATAAAATAGTTGTAGCCATTCCCCAGACTAAAATTCGTCACAAAAGGCAGCTCTGTGATAGCGGTCTGTTCCAGGGCATAGGTGGAGATCCCAGGCCACTCTGTCGCTTCTGGCAGCTGGCTTTCCCGAGGATCGCCCGTGTTATTGACCCAAAAAGCATTCTCTTTGCTTTGGAAATCATCCGGCGTACTAGCAGAAGAATAGGTCCAGCTAGGCACATACAGGCCCAATGAGGTATAAGGAACGCCTTTTTCATCCGTAAACAGATCCCAGCGTACAGGCGTTGAATAGCCATTTTCTTGCACATCAATCCCAGCAAAAAGATTGTAAGGATCGACACCGATTTCACGGGCTTTTTCATTGGAGGCCTTCAACAGCTCTTTGTCCGCCAGTTTGTCAGTGGTCCACCAGAAATTCAAGAACATACTATCTGCCAATGGGTTCATCTCTGCATCCACTAAATAGGCTTTGTTCTTATCCGTCAAAGCGTTTTGCCAATCCATTTTCCCATCACTCGTCATGGAATCATACCACATGATCTCTAAATGCTCGTCGGCTTGTTCTTTGAATTGGGCAATCAATTCTTGCATCGCTTTGGCGTGGCTTTCATTTAATCCTTTACCATCAGTCCCCGATTGTTCGACACCTTCCGCTGCATCATCAAAACTAGTGACCGCCGTATCGGTTTCTTGATTGATGAACCAGCCATCAAAGCCATACGTATTGGCAACTTCGATCATTTTTTCTACGATCGGAAAGTTGCCGTCCTCATCCTTAGCTAAAAACGTATCTAGCCATTCCAGCTTCCCACCATGGGCAGTTTGCGGAAAGAAGATCGTTCCTAAAACCGGCACGCCATTCCTATGAGCAGCATCTGTCACATCAGGACTTGGTGGTACGATGATCCCTTCGCCAGAAGAGCCGCCCCAATAAACCAATTGATCGATGTATTGCCAATAAGAAAAGACATTGGCATCAAAGGTATTGATCCCACGTGGTGCATTGCCGCTCGTACTGCTATTCATGATCGAAAGCGCCACGACTTTGGTTTCTGCCGTTTGCGTGTCATTCATCTTCGGCAACGTCTCTTTAGCTGCCCGCTGCGCTAATGGAACAACGCTGGTATTGTATTTCGCATCTGGATCTTTTTCAAAAGACCATGCCAACAAATCCTCTGGGAACCAATAAGACGACTCCGGTTGATTGTCCATCGCTTTTTCCAACGTACTTTTGGCTGTTTCTTGGTAAACGACTTTTCCAGTTGTCTTCGCCTCACTTTGAGTGCAGCCGCCGATTGCCGTTGCCGCTGCTAATACCAACAAAGATGCGCCAACTTTACTGATTTTCCTTGTCACACTTTTTCCTCCTTGTTTTACATAAACTCGCCAACATTCCTACACTAAAACGATAACGCTTTCAAAGATCGGAATATAGGAACAAATTAAAGAAATCATGCAACAAATCCAAGAAGGTTGAGTTTAGAAAAAAAAGAGCCTCCTTTTAGGGAAGCTCTTTGGCCCTGCTTACTTCTTACTTCTTTCCAACGAGCGGCAGCCAAACGCGCATTTCGCCTATGCCCCGATTGCCCCATAAATTGTATGGGATCAGTTGCCACGTACGAGGTATGACCGTTTCCGCTCGTTCTTCGTAAAGGGTTGTTCCCGACCATTCTTCGCTTTGGTAGCCTTTGATCGCCAAGCGTAAAGTAGTTGGCAACAACGTATCCTCTTTCGAAAAGGTCGCCTCCAGCGCCTGTGGGTCGATGCGGCAACGCCAGAGTGCTTGACCATTGTCGGCTTCTTCTATGCAATACACGAATGGGCCACGTTGCAATGCGACTTGATTGATGTCTTGAATAACTTGAGGATTCGCACGCAAGATTTGCAATGGTTGTTCAAAACGGATATTGGCCGTCACGTTTTCGACTGCCTCAAAGATGATTGCCTCGCTCGTCTCCTGCCATTCGTGTTCACTATCGATTTGAAACTTACTTAGTCCGTTAGGTTTGTGGATGATGAGCGTCTTTGGAATGCCTTGATAGCGAATCGTGAGGTCCTCTGTAAAAGGAAACCCGCCCGTTTGTTCAAACGTAAATTGATCAGGTTCTTCTAAACGGCTTGCTACAAATAAATTCACGTAAAGCTTCTCTTGATCGCAAGTGTAAACCAAGCGCTGCAGCGAAGCGACCATCCGCGCAAAATTCGGCGGACAACACGCACAACCGAGCCAATCGGGTCGTTGGGCTTTGACGTGACCTTTGCCAGGATTTTCTTGATCTCGTTGGGGATTGACCTCCAAAGGATTCACGTAGAAAAAGTGTTTACCGTCAATTGCCGCACCAGAAAGGACGCTATTATACAACGCTCGTTCCATCGTCGCTAAATATTTTGGTTCATTGGTTAGTTTGAACAGCTCAAAAGAAAATTGGACCAATGCAATAGCTGCACAGGTTTCACAATACATCGTATCATTTGGCAAATCATAGGGACCGACAAAGGCTTCCCCGTGAACGGTTGAGCCGACGCCACCGGTCACATACATTTTCTTACAGGCGATGTCTTCCCAAATCGCTTCGCAAGCGTCGATTAATGCTTGATCTTGGGTATGCTGGGCGACTTTTGCCATCCCGCTTGCCATATACAGCATTCGTACCGCATGACCTTTGGCTTCATGCTGCTTTTTAGGTTGATCGTAGGCTTGTAAATAGGTGAGGTCTACCCTTGGCGTTTCATCCGATAAGCCATCCGCTTGGTTTTTCAAGATTTCTTTTTCGTAAAAGGCAGGATCTTCCCCACGTACTTCAAGAAAGAAATCAGCTAATGTCAAATAGGTTTGTTTACCGGTGTATTCATACAAACGCACCAGAGCCAATTCGATCTCTTGATGGCCATCAGCACCTTGAATTTTTCCAGGCTCCCGCCCAAAATACGTGCAAATATTGGCGATATTTTTCTCTGCCACGGTCAGTAATTTATCCTTGCCTGTTGCTTGATCATAAGCGATAGCCGCTTCGACTAGATGCCCGGCACAATAAAGTTCATGACTGAAATACAGCTGACGGTATTTTAACTTCGGTCGGGTCAATTGAAAGAAGGTATTTAAGTAGCCGTCCGCTTCTTGCGCAGCAGCAACTAAGTCAACCACTTCATCTACTGTCTTTTCCAATTGCGGATCGCTAGTATTCAACAAGCTATACCCAGCCGACTCGATCCATTTGTAGACATCACTATCTTGGAAAAACCAGCCAAAATGTTCCCCTTCCATTTGCCCTGCAGCGATGCGAAAATTCGCCAATGCATGGCTTTTCCCAGCTGGCAAATTGGGATCTTCCCGTTCTGCTTGAACATCTACATCGATTTCATCATTTAGGACTTGGTATTGGTAAGGAATCGTTTCTTTGCGAACAAGCTCTTGGTATCCTTGCCAAAACTCGTCCGTAAGCTGGATCTTGTTTAATGCGAATTCTTTCATTTCGTTCTCCTGTTCTTTTACTTTTTTATGTTTAATCATTCGTTCTATATTTACTTCATTAATAAAAAGGCCGGATCATCTCCTGTGATATGTTGCCCTGCCTCTTCTTTGATCGTTTGCTTATATAAGAGCTGGTAGGCTTTAGGACTCATGCCTTTTTTCTGTTTAAAGGTATTGGTAAAGTGCTGCCTACTGTTGAATCCTGCTTGAGCGGCAATTTCGACGATTGGCAGCTGACTATTGCTTAGTAAAAATGCTGCCTGCTTCAGACGCTCACTGGTGAGAAAATGGTTGACCGTCACTCCCAGTTGCTCATGAAAGAGTTTATGCAAGTAGGTTTTCGTAATCCCCACCGCCGCTGCGATTTGGGAGACTTGAATATCTTCATCAAAATGCTGTTGAATATAGTTGATCGCAGCGTTCACATAGCAATTGCCCCGTTTGGTTTCTTTCGTACGTAATGAAAAGGCTAATTCCATCAACATCCGCTTAAACAAGAGCTCGATCGTAAATTGCCGTTCAGCAGACGGTTGCTCTTGAGTATCATAGATCATTAGCAGCTGCAGCAATGATTTGATCGCTTGTCCAAATTGGCGGACATCGCGACTTTTCGCGTAAGGCTCATTCAATTGTACATTTCCTTTGATGTATGCAAAAACATCACGAACACAAAGGCCGGACGGTGTCTCACTCAGAAGAAATTCAATATTCAGTATGGTGCAGGAATCTCCTTCAACGAGTAAGGCGTGTTCCACAAACGCGTTTATGAAAACGAAATCATTTCTTTCCAGAACAATTACTTGATCTTGCACCTTTATCTTACACTTCCCTTTGGTCACAAACATGATCTCACACGCTGGGTGTTGATGTGGATCCATGGAAAAACGCTCAAGGGCAACACTATAGTATGCTGTAATCTTCGCATAGTTTGTTTCTTGTGGAAACACCATTGATCAACTCCTTTTTCATTCGTTGACGATTTCTTTCTTTTTTATTTCTAGTAGACAAAACTTTCCCTCTCTTTTTTATTGCTTACTATACTATAAGAAAAACGTACTAGGAGGAAATCAATGTCTTTTTTACATTTTGCACAAACACCCCCAATGGGATGGAATTCTTGGGACTGCTATGGCGCTTCTGTAACCGAAGCAGAAGTGATCGCCCATGCAGATTTTATGGCAGAGCATTTGAAAGCTTATGGTTGGGAGTACGTCGTCGTGGATATTCAATGGAGCGAACCAGAAGCAAAGTCTACAAGGTACAATGATTTTTATCCGTTGTGTATGGACGACTATTCTCGCTTGATTCCTGCTGAGAACCGTTTCCCTTCAGCAAAAGATGGCGCTGGTTTCAAAAAACTTGGTGATTATCTGCATCAAAAAGGGCTGAAGTTTGGTATCCATATCATGCGCGGCATTCCACGACAAGCAGTTCATCAAAATACGCCGATCAAAGGAACGGATAAACGGGCACGGGACATTGCTATGAATTCAATCTGCCCTTGGAATTCCGATATGTATGGGGTCGATGTTTCATTGCCTGAAGGACAGCTTTATTATGATTCTTTGCTCGAATTATATGCTTCTTGGGGTGTTGACTTTATAAAGGTGGATGATATCGGCGATTCGAAAATTTACGGTGATGCCCATAAAGCAGAAATCAAAGCGATTCGCCGTGCGATCGATCGATCGGGTCGAGAGATCGTCCTTTCTTTGTCTCCCGGACCAGCTGCCCTCAAAAATGGTAGTTTCTTTCAAAATCATGCCAATATGTGGCGCTTGACGGATGACTTTTGGGATCATTGGGACGCCCTTTACGCCATGTTTGACCGAGCAGCAGAGTGGGCACCTTTCGTCCGTCCAGGTAACTGGCCTGACTGTGATATGCTGCCGTTGGGTCATATCGGCATTCGGGCAGTTGATGGTGGCGGTGGTGATAGCTGGACACGTTTTACGGAAGACGAGCAATACTTATTGATGAGTTTATGGACGATCTTCCAATCTCCATTGATGTTCGGTGGTACTTTACCAGACATCGATCCCTTTACCTTACGTTTATTGACGAATACTGAAGTCTTAGAAATGTATCGAAGAATTCATACGAAAAAAGAGTTCTATCGTGATCAAGAGTGGATCATTTGGGAGGCGTTGAGCGACACAGCCGTCTACTATGCCATTTTCAATGTTTCTGATCAAACGCAAACCATCCCAAAATCGATCGCTGCTTTACTACCAATTAAAAGCGGCACTGAGTTATGGCAACAAAAAGAACAAACAATTGCCGATGCTGAGGTTCCTACTCATGGTGTCTTGTTACTCAAAAGCCCATTACAATAGTCCTCTCAATGAAAGCAACACAATGTGCTGAGCACATTGTGTTGCTTTTCTATTCATATGGTTCTTCCCCTCTCAACAAGGTACCTACTAGTCTTACAAACAACTCACCGTAACCATTTCCAGTTACACTTCATGAATCAAGTAACTCTGTTTTCCCTCTCGTAAAAAGATTGGTAAGGAATCAATTTGTGCCTGTGCGACAATCCATTGTCCACCTTCATAGATAGTTCCATCTCGAGCATCGGTCCATTTTGCTCCTGTTGGCAAATATACCTCACGCTCAGTAGCATGCGCTACAACGATGGGCGCTACTAGAATATCAGAACCATAGAGATACTGTGTTGTCAGTTCCCATGCCTGGTGATCCTCTGGAAATTCATAAAAAGTTGGGCGAATGACTGGCGTTCCTTTTTCATGAGCTGCGCGCATCAATTCACGCGAGTAGTCCCGCATCAATTCACGAATTCCAATAAATTTTTTCATAATCTCATAGTTCTTTTCCCCAAACGCCCATATTTCGTTAGCTGCTCCGGTTTGCTCTGTTTCTTCACCATCTGCCTTGAAGATTTTTTTATGGGGAGTACGTGAACCATGCAATCGCATGACTGGACAAAAAGTCCCGTATTGAAACCAGCGGATCAATAAATCTTGAAAATCTAGACTTGTCACAGAACCACCATGAAATCCGCCGATGTCACTTGTCCACCACGGGATGCCTGCTAACCCCATTTGCATGCCAGCAACGATTTGGTTGCGAAAGTCTTGATAAGTCGAATGAATATCGCCGGACCAAACCAATGCCCCATATCGTTGGCTGCCCGCCCAAGCACAACGAACCAATTTGATTGAATGTTCTTTTTGTGAGGAGGCTTCTCCCTCATCAAAACCACGAACATACTCACGGGGATAAATATTGCCTTTTTGCAACACACTCCCTACATAATAACGATAGGAATCATAGTCATACGTACCAAATTCTGGTTCAGCCTCATCCAACCAAAACAAGCGAATGCCGTTATTGACATAATTTTTTGATGCTTTCTCCCAGACATAGTTTCGAGCTTTAGGATTTGTTGGATCATAAAAAATGTTATTCCCATGAAACAACATCTGTACATCAATGCCGCGATCCGTTTTGACTAATAAGCCTTTTTCTTTCATCTCTTGAAAATTCTCACTACGCGTGTCGATTTGGGGCCAGATCGATACCATTAGCTCGATTCCATATTTATCTCGTACTTCTTCTGCCATCGCCTTGGGGTCTGGAAAGAAATTTTCATCAAAGCGAAAATCACCACAGCGCGGCCAATGATAATAATCGATCACTAGTACATCAACGGGAATGTTCCGCTCTTTGTGTTCCCTAGCGATCGCCACTACTTCCGCTTGTGTCGCATAGCGAAGTTTACATTGCCAAAATCCTAGACCATATTCGGGCATCATAGGTGCCCGTCCTGTCACTTGGCTAAATTGTTCTTCGATTTGAGCTGGTGTCTCTCCAGCAGTGATCCAGTAATCCAATTGCTTCGTACTTTCGGCACGCCATTCGGTCGTATTTTTACCAAAAGAGACCGAACCGATTGCTGGATTGTGCCAAAAAAAGCCGTATCCTTTGTTTGATAAATAAAAGGGGATCGAAGCTTGTGAATTTCGATGCGCTAATTCTAAATTACACCCTTTTAGATCAAAAATATCCTGTTGATATTGCCCCATACCATAGATTTTCTCCTCATGATTGGCTTCGAAAGTAGCTTTTAGTTGAAAATCTCCTCCAATAA
Source organism: Enterococcus sp. B2E4 (assembly GCF_030499455.1). Taxonomy (NCBI): domain Bacteria; kingdom Bacillati; phylum Bacillota; class Bacilli; order Lactobacillales; family Enterococcaceae; genus Enterococcus; species Enterococcus sp. B2E4. The sequence goes on along the minus strand of NZ_JAUKPK010000005.1, from coordinate 492,737 downwards.
TCGACTTGAAAAACCGCGCCTTTTTCAAGAGCGCACCGCCAGATGCTGCTTCTTTCAAAATCACTTCACCTTTTTGATTGTAAAAAGTGATCTTGCCATAGTTGTTCCAGCCTGACTCTTTGGTGACTACTGCGTGGATTTTTCCATTACCGATAGATCCTACATCCCCCTCAATCGCAACCTCGGCCTTAGAATCTTGTGTTAATAATGCACAGCAGGATAAATCTAGTTCACCAGACGGTGCACTCACCACCCGCAAACTGTTCGTGCCCCAAGCAATAATGCGCACGACTTCATTTCCATTTTGAAATTCGAGGTAATTCTCACCTATTGAAAAAAACGACATTTTTGAACCCTCCTTTTTTTCAGTATAGCTGGATTACAGAGGGCTATCCTTCGATTTTATGGCGTGTTCTATCGTAATCATGTCATTTTTCCGATATTGTGTAGGGGTCTCACCAAACATCTTTTTGAAGCACACAGAAAAATGATTACTATTACAAAAACCGACAGCTTGAGCGATCGCCACCATGGTCAAATCAGTCTCTCGCAACAATTCTGCCGATCGGATCAAGCGATAATGATTTAGATAAGCCATTGGGGAAGTTCGAAATGATTGTTTAAAAAATCGTGTAAATTGCTCTTTACTTAAGGAAACAGAATCGGCCAAATCTTGTAATTGGATCATTTCATGATAATTACTATGAATATAAGATAAAACTATTTTTTCCCGTTTTTCTTGGAGGCGCTCGCTTGATTTTTTTGCTGGCTGGTCGGTCCCAACTTCTAATAGATGTGACAAGAGTTGGATAACAATCCCTTTCAGACGTAATTCACGATAGGACGATTTCCCCATAAAGCATTGATCAAATAGTTGAAACAAGGTGAGACTTTGTTGACTTTTATCTGGAAAATCCACATAAGAAGTAACACCTTCTTGTATCAAAAAAGGATCGATTTGTTGGCTTTGAATTCTATCTGATTGTCGACTCGTGATTAATTGTTCAGAAAAAACGATACACGAAAAACGGCAGCTTTGTTGTGCGATTCGATAGGCAGTGTGTAAAGTGTTGGGAGGAATCAGGACGATCGTATTTGCCTTAATCTTGCGTGAGAATCCATTAACGACTAATTCTAGCTGTCCTTGATGGACACATAAAATTTCGATTTCTTTATGCCAATGTGGCACAAAAAAGAATTCTCGCCAAACACTCACTAAATTAGGATAATATGCTAATGGGAAATCTTCCGTGCCATGGTTCGCAGCTTCATAATAAGCAAGCGCTGCAGGTTGATTTATTTTCATTGAATCACTCGCTCACTTTCCACTTTGTTAACAGTGTTTTTCGTTTTATCATAGCGTATCTACAACGATTATGTAAGCGTAATCGAAAAAATAGTTTATCTGTTGATCCTTCTGACCAATTGAAACAAACAGGACAGCTACTTGACGAGCTGTCCTGTTTGTTCCCACATTCCTGCAGGACAGTTTTTCTTAGCTAAATTTGCGCGAAACCGATAAAAGCAGCCGCATTTGGTACAGGTATGATTCAATCGCAATGGACAAGTCTCACAAACAGCGATTCTCCTACTGACGATCTCCGGCGAAGCCAAGTCGCTTTCTAAAGAAAGTTGTTCTGCAATCAAGGATTCAATGTCTTCCTGTGCTGCTGCAGCAGCATCTTTCACTTCGCATCCTTTACAAGTCATGGGCTCAGACTGTCAATGAGATCGTTAGAACACTCATTGCTGGCACCCGCAAGCTGACTTTGTTCTCTTCAACATCGTAAGCGGTGAAGTCTTGGATCACCACATCTTCAGGATGATCAAAATCATTGTGTGCGTTCATTTTGTCCCCCACGATATAACGAGCTTCTTTCACTTCATTGATCGCTGTTTCCAGGGAGAAGGATAATTCTTCCGTGCCTTGGGTAGCAAAATTACAAACCGATAGATGGATCGTATCCTCTTTTTTCGAAATCGTATACGTAATGGTATCACTGCTAGTTCCATGGCTATCAACGGTTTCAGCATCTTGATGGACTTTGTACAAATCAAAGACATGATAGCTTGGGGTTTTCACCATTTGTTCGCCATCTGTCAAAATCATCGCCTGCAGAACGTTGACGGTTTGTGCGATATTTGCCATATGCACTCGCTTGGCATGTTTATGGAAAATATTCAAGGTGATCGCTGCGACCATGGCATCACGGATCGTATTTTGTTGGTATAAGAAGCCTGGATTCGTCCCAGGTTCTGCTGAGAACCAAGTGCCCCATTCATCAACAATGATTCCCACACGCTGTTCTGGGTCATACTGGTCCATGATCGCGCTGTGGCGGGTCAATAATTCATCCATGTAGGCTGCTTTTTCACAGGTCACTTGCCACTCTGCCTCATCAAATTTCAAGGCGCTCCCTTTTTCTTCCCAGCCCTGCGGATGAACGTAGTAGTGCAAGCTTAGGCCGTCCATCAACCAATGGGCGTTTTTCATCAGTGTTTCTGTCCAATGATAGTCTGCGACATTCGCTCCGCCAGCAACTTTGTAGATTTTTTTGTCACCGTATTGGCGGACATAGGTTTGATAGCGGCGATACAGATCCGCATAATACTCTGGCCGCATATTGCCGCCGCAGCCCCAGTTTTCGTTTCCTACGCCAAAGAATTTCATTTCCCACGCATCTTCATGGCCATTTTCTCTGCGAAGATCAGCCATCGGAGAAATGCCATCCATCGTGATGTATTCCACCCATTCCGACATTTCTTGCACCGTTCCGCTGCCGACATTGCCGTTGACATACGCGTCACATTCCAGCTGCTTGATCAATTCAAAAAATTCATGGGTCCCGAAATGATTGTTTTCAGTCACGCCGCCCCAGTGAGTGTTGACCATCGTTTTGCGGTTTTCTTTAGGACCAATCCCGTCTTTCCAATGGTATTCATCGGCGAAGCAGCCGCCTGGCCAACGAAGCACAGGGATTTGAATGTTTTTCAGTGCTTCAACCACATCGATCCGCATCCCATTTTTATTTGGGATTTGCGAATCTTCTCCAACGTATAATCCTTCATAGATACAACGGCCTAGATGCTCTGCAAAATGACCGTAGATATATTTGCTAATCGTTGTTCCTGATTTTGTGTTTTGAATGTTAATCGTCATTGTTATACTCCTATTCTTTGATTCCCCAAATGGACTCATTATTATCGCCAATCGTTGAGAACGTTAATTTTTGCTGCTCAAATTCTGTTATTTCCTGAGTTAATAAAATTCCTTTGAAGGTCGCTTCTTCAAAAGTCAATGCCAAGTATCCCGCATCGTACGTCCAAGTTCCGGTCAGGTCACCAGTAACGCTTCCATCTTTTTGAAGCTCGATCGTCTGCGTTTTTAGCATGGTCGTTCCATTGTCGGTACCATGGTTAATGATTTCATAGTGCCCGATAATGTCATCTTCTGTCAAAGCATCCGCTACTTGTTCATTGCCTCGATACTCGTAGGGTGCTGGAACTGGCCAGCCCTCCTCATTCATATACATTCTGTTGACCCGCACTTCATGGGCTTCGGTTCCATTGTTAAAGCGCGTATGGTACACCAAGGACCACTGACCATTCTCATCGATGATCGCCGAATTGTGTCCCGCTGCTCGATACCCCATTTGTTGAAACGAGAATTGGTAGTTGCCAATCAATTTGATGCCGTAGTTTGAATTTTGGTCCCCTTGTTCTAAGATTGGGCTATTTCCTTGGGCATCAAGGTAAGGTCCTTCTGGTTTTTCAGCGCGAAACAGTCGCATATTGTAACCACCTTTTGCTGCTAAACCACCGTAAGTGACGAATAGGTAATAATAATCGGTTTCCTCATCATATACAATATAGGGACCTTCTCCTGATTGATGATAGCCGCCAAAAAGCTTGATCCCGAAATAGCGATCAATGATACGCCCATCTTCCGTCGTGCTATCTTCCCCAGGATACATTGGTTTTCCAGTGGCTGGATCAACTTCCAATAAAAAGATACCGCCAGACCAAGAACCATAGGTCATCCATAGTTTCCCTTCTTCATCATAAAACAACGCTGGATCAATGGCGTTTGGCGCATAATCGGTGTTATACGTCAGACCATCTTCGATCGCCCAGTTTTCACTGAACCCACTGATTTTCCCCTCTTTGATCAATTTGGCCAAATGGGTATTTTGATAGTTGGTATTGCGTTCACTACCATCTGTCGAATCTTTTTCTGTAAAGCCAGAATAGATCACGGTATCCGCATAGCTGTAAGGTCCTTCGATCGTTTTAGCTACGGCCAATCCAATCGCTGAACGCCGCCAAGTAGAACTAGCTGAGTAGTAGAGCATGTAGGCTCCTTTGTCTCCATTTGACCATTCATAATCAGCATTCCAAATGACATCTGGTGCCCAAAGGCTGTAACCACCTTGTGAATCGGCATCATCATAGCCTGCCCATTCAAAAGTCTCAGCTAGATTTTCTTTTGTGTTACCATAGATCATATTGTCTTCCATTGATTCATATTCGTGAGTGAAAGGCACTTCCCAAGTTTGTAAATCTTCTGTTTTCGCTTGGGCGAGATGCGAACCAAATACGTAAAATAGCTCTTGGTCACCAACATGAATAGAAGTAATCGATGGGTCATGAATCGACACTCGATTTTTTGTCGTTGTTTCCCACTCCTTTTGTGAAAGTTGCTCAGCAGCATCTCCTGTTTGACAGCCAGCAAGAAATAAACTAGTAAAAAAAACGGACATGGTTAAACAGAGCATTTTTCTTTTTGTATTCATTTTTCCCTCTCTTTTATCTATCCTTTGACTGCACCGGGTTCGCCAAAATCAGGTAATCCATTTTTTTTCCAAGTAAACGGTTGGACATACGCATGTCGATTGGGATTTTCTAAAGGATTACTGTAATCATTTTTTTCTGGTCTTGCATGATACACTAAGATCTCTTGTTTCCCCTCCTCATCGACTGTAAAGGAGTTATGTCCTGGTCCGTATAGGGAATTTTGTTCAGAACTTGAAAAGACTGGTTCCTTCAACTTATGCCAAGAATACCCATTCAATAAATCACTATCCTCATCTGCCCACAACAGTCCCATCGCGTAGTTTTCATCCGTCGCACTGGCTGAATAAGTAATGATCACTTTTCCATTTCTAATCAAAGCAGCTGGTGCCTCGTTCACTTTGAAGCCAATTTTTTCCCATTCATAATAAGGAATGCTCAGCAGAATCTGCTTTCCTTTCAATGTCCAAGGATTTTCCATCTCTGATAAATAAAGATTGGAATTGCCTGGAATGTTTGGATCTGCTTGTGCCCAGACATAATACAATCGGTTCCTGTGTTCGAATACCGTAGCATCTAAACTGAAACTCTCAAATTGCGTCTTGATCTGTCCTTTTTCTACCCACTCGCCTGCAAAGGGATCTTCATTCGCATTTTCGATCGCAAACATCCGATGATGATGCTGATCATTTCTGACTTCTCTATGATCTGCAGCAGCAAAATAGATGTACCATTTCCCTTGAATAAAATGAATCTCTGGTGCCCAAATCAGTTCACTCATGGGGCCTTCGGCATGAGCCGTCCAGATGACTTTTACTTCACCGTCAGCCAGTCCTTTCAAGGTTTTCGCACGCCTTAATTCGATTTCCTGATACCCTGGTTTTGATCCAGTGAAGTAATAATATCCATCGGTATGCTTGTATATCCATGGGTCTGCACGTTCTAATACAATCGGTTCCAAATAATTTTCTGCCATAAATTCTACACCTTCTTAAATAATTCCATTTTCCGTTTTTAGTATTTTTATTGCTTTGTTTTTAGACATATACATCGTCGTAGCTAGTAAATAGAGGACGACACCGATCACATCATAGATGATCAAATGGATGATGACACAGGCGATCATCCAACGTATCGTTCCTTTGTTTATTTGTTTGTCTCGCATATTCTTCGCGTTGATCCAACTGATAACGCCCATCAAAATCGTCGCTAACGCAACGATCATAACTACCTTCGATATCATTCCTACCAGACTTGACTGCAAGTATTCATACTGATTTTGATTTTGAAATGCTGCGATCCCTTGTTCTTCAAACCAAGGATAATACCCAAACATCGTTACAAGACCAATACAGACATCCCAGACCGCACTGGCACGTAGTAAATTTCTTTCCAATTTTCGATTCATGATCTTCACTATCCTTTTATTCCTGCATTTAAGTTCATAGATTCAATGAAGTATTTTTGAGCAAATAGAAACAGCATGACGGTGGGAATGATCGCAATCAATGCCGAGCCCATCAATTGACCAATCATTCGGTAGTTGCCATAAATGTCTTGTAGTAATAGCAAACCGGCTGTGATCGGCATTTTACTAACATCCGTATACACGATCACTGGCCACAAGAAATCATTCCATGAACCTGTGAAAGAAAAGAGGCCTGCAACGATCAACACAGGTTTGATCAAAGGAACGATGATCTCTGCAAAAATTGTAAATTCATCTGCACCATCCATTCGTGCTGACTCGTCAAATTCAAGCGGGATACCTTTCATAAACTGTCGCACAAGAAAGATATTTCCCATTCCTGCTAAGCCTGGAATGATCATGGCAAGAGAAGAGTTGACCCAGCCGAAGGTTTCAATGATTTTGTAAGACGGAATCAAATTCACTACACCGGGAAACATCGAGATGCCCATCAAAAGATAAAAGATACGATCACGGTATTTAAACCGCATTCTGCCATAGCCATAAGCGGTCACTGAAACAACGATCACAACTAAAACAGTGTGCGTGACTGCGATAAACATTGAATTCCATAACCACTGCATTATTGGTGCAGTAGACGTATTAGTCAAAATCGCTACATAGTTATCTAATATCCAGTTTACGGGTAATAAACGAAACCCAGTGGAGACGATTTCGGTTTGAGAACGAAAAGAAGTGGCGAAGCTAAAAATCAATGGAATAACCCAGATGATACATAAAACGATCAGAAACAAATATGCGATGACCATACTAGGTATATGTTTCTTTTGTGTATTCATTTTTTTGCCCCCTTAAGTATTGCTTCTATCTAAAAGAAAATATTGAAATACGGACACACACATAATGATCAATCCTAAGATGACTGCCATTGCCGAAGCCATTCCTGCAATTGACTCTCCTTGACTAAAAGCCAGTGAGCGGATATACATCATCAATACAGTCGTGCTTTGGTTTGGACCTCCACCTGTCATCATCAAAGGCTGCGCAAAGACATTAAATGCTCCAGCAGTTGTCATCACGATCGTATATAACAGTGGAAAGCGAATAGATGGCAAGGTCACATTCAAGAATTTTTGGAATGCTCCCGCTCCGTCGATCTCTGCCGCTTCATAAAGGTCTTCATTGACACCCGCTAAAGCTGAGCGATAAATGATCATGTTACCACCGATTGCTCCCCAAATGCTGACAACAAAAATTAAGATCCAAGCATAGGGTTGTCGCGAAGCCCAAGAGAAATCGAACCCAAAAATATTATTGACGGCACCTAATCGAGAGTGGAAAATCAATGACCAAATCAAAGAACCTGCTGAAACAGAGATAAGACCTGGAATATATAGAATTGCTTGAAAAAGTCCTTTCAGCTTCACTTTTTTATGTTGCAATGCAGCTGCAATCATCAGTGGAATGATGATTTGTAACGGCACCATGATCAAAACGAAAATAAAGGTATTTTTCAAACCATTCCAAAATTGGGTATAGAACGTCGAGGAACTATCAAACAATAATGTTTTATAGTTGTTAAAACCGACCCAGACTGGATCAGAGATCAAATTCCATTGCGTAAATGAAGCATAAATACCATAGATCGTTGGAATACATACAAAAATAATAAAGAGTACCATGTGTGGTCCAATGAATGCGATCGATGCCCAGTTAATGCTCTTTTTTTTCATTCCTTTCATTCCCTTCTAAAAATTGGAAAAGGGGATAGAATTATCCCCCCTTCACTTATCTAGCTACTTCTGCAATCTTATCTTCGACATATTGTTGCATCGTTTCTAATCCTTCATCCATATCTAATTCACCGTAAGCGATATCTGTACTATAAACATCTAATGCTTCTAAGACATAAGAGAAATAAACGTAGTCAAAGATGTAAAGTGTTTCTTCTTCCTCTGGTGTAGAAGTAAAGAATGATTGTGGGTATTGTTGGTAATCATCACTTTCTAAAATATCTTTACTTGCAACGATTTGACCGGCTTTTGCCCATTCGATCGAGTTTGTACGAACAAATTCTAAAAATTGTGCGATTACTTCTTCTTTTTCTTCTGTTCTGCTTTCACTCTTCAACATGCCAAACATATGAGAAGCTGCTCGGTTGGTTGCGATGTCATCTGAAGTCGAATAAATATTTGTTACGCCCCAATTCAAGCCCTCAACCGCATCATGAGCGGTAGAAGTCCAAGTACCATCTGTTGATAAGAGTACGTTTCCGCCTTGGAACATCAAATACCCATCTTCTCCATAAGGTGTCATCAGGCCTGCATCTGTTAACGCTTTAATTCTTTCTAACGCTTCTTTCATTTCTGGCGTATTCACCGTCGGGTTCCCAGCATCGTCAGAAATCGCGCCGCCTAAGTTACGGATTTGCGCTAAGATAACCCAAGAAAGTAACGCATTATTTACGACATAATCGCCTTCTTCCATCTGCCCTGCTAATGACATCATTTCATCAAACGTCACGATGTTATCGTCTAACCAAGAAGTGACATTGTATTTTTCTAAAAGATCTTGATTGTAATACATGGCACTGGCATGGATATCTAATGGGATCGTATATTGAGTATCGCCGATTTTCCCTGCATTCCACGCCGTATCTAAATAATTGCTTTCTTCTAACTCAGGTTGATAAGAAACCAGACGATCAACCGGATCAATAATATCGGAATTGACAAATTCCTCTACTTTATAAGAATGCATCAAAGTCAAATCTGGAATCCCACTTTTAGAACTTACGACCGTACTTAATTTAGTGTACATATCAGACGTGATCACATGATTGATTGTATAATCGGAACCTGATTGTTCATTGAATTCATTTACGATCTGATCCATATAAGCGCCATCATCACCAGTAAGGGGTGACCAAAAATTAATCGTGTATTTTTCTTTTTCCGCTGCCTGATAACGATTAAAACCAATAAGGGCAACTGCAACGACTGCAACTAAAGCACCAATAATAATAAGTTTCTTCTTCATGTTTTTCCCTCTTTCATAGAAATTGAATTTTGGTCTTTGAAGCCGAACACGCCTATCCTCCTTCTCTTATTTGCTATCCCAGCATTTATAATTGCATTATTCATTTCTAGTGTTTGCAAACACTTTCAATTTACAAATAAATCATAACTTGATTTGTAATCGCTGTCAACAATATTTTGATTAATTTATCTAGGATAATATCTATATTAATTAATAAATATATTAATAACTAGCGAAATAAACAACGCTATTTACACAAATTAGCAAATATGTTAACATTCAAGTAAATCAAACAGTTTAAGCGGAGGTGACACGATGCAATTAGAAATCAATCAAGAAGCATTGCCTGTCTATGAGGCACTTGCCAGTAACGTGCGAATCAAAATCATTCAATTGCTGGCTAAAAACAAGATGAATGTCAAAGAGTTGGCACAGGAGTTGGGCTTAAGCAGCGCCATCATTACGATGCACATCAAAAAATTAGAAGAAGCCAAAATTATCAAAACAGAGCGTGTGGGGCAAAAAAAGATTTCCAGTTTAAGAGTGGATCATATCGATATCAACTTTCCTGAGAAAATCTTTAATGCCTTTGATACAAAAGAAACGGCGATACCGATCGGTCATTATACAAATTATTCGGTAGAACCAACGTGCGGGCTTGCTACTTCAGCTGATTTTGTGGGAATGGTGGATGAACCGAAGTTTTTCATGGATCCTCGACGAATGGATGCCCGCATCTTGTGGTTTACTAAAGGATTTGTTGAATACCAATCGCCAAACTTTTTAGCAAGAGAAGAAAAACTGGAAATGATGGAGATTTCAATGGAAGTTTCGTCTGAATTTCCTTTTTCCAATAACAACTGGCCGTCAGACATCACCTTCAGCTTAAATGGTGTGGAGCTTGGTACATGGACTAGCCCAGGGGATTTTGCAGATATTCGCGGCAAGTATACACCGGATTGGTATCCAGACAATCTCAATCAGTACGGGTTATTGAAGACGATCCGCATCATGGATCACGGAACCTACATGGAAGGTGTTCCTCTTTCCGACATTACGATCAAGGATATACCTGCCTACGAAGATACGTGGCACTTAAAAGTGGAAGTCAAAGAAGATGCCGAGCATGTCGGCGGTTGTACCCTCTTTGGCAAGGGGTTTGGGAATTACGATCAGGATATCAAACTGAAAATGTTTTATAGCTAAAAAAAACGCTAGTCTTAGCGGCTGACCCAAACATTTCTTTTGGGAATCAGGTCGCTAAACTAGCGTTTTTGTTATTTCTTCAAATGGTAACTGTACGTACTTACAATGATGTTCTCACGCCAAGAGAGTCTGAAACGCAAGCGCAGGCTTGTTTGGTTGTGCAAAATATTTTGCCAGCGACGTCTTGGGACAAACTGTGGAATGATGACGGTCGTTGTGTAATTGTGTTTGGCTGCATTGCGGCTGACTAGATCCACATAACGCAAGATGGGATTTTCAATCGAACGATACGAAGAATGAACGACGGAGAAACGCACGTCTGGGAATTTTTGCTTAAATTCTTGTTCGATCTCTTTTTCTTTCTTCACATCTTCATCCAACGAGACGTGCATCGCCACGACATAATCACCAATCGATTGGGCATAGTTCAATGCGCCGATATTTACTCGGGTAACATTTCCGACGAGAACGATCACGGTATTTCCTTCATAAACATGCAGTGCTTCTTGTTTTTCCAATCGCAGCTGTTCTGCGACTTTTTTATAATGATCATGGATCTTGTAAAAGATATACAAGAGGATCGGCATGATAATGAAGAATGGCCAAATATCGCCTAAGCGATACACGAACAAGATGGCAATGATCGCAAAAGAAATCAAAGCCCCAATGATGTTGGCGATCGATTTAAAGAACCAGCCTTTGCCTTCTTTTTTCCATTTGACGACCATTCCGCTTTGGGATAGTGCAAAAGGAATGAATACCCCGATGGAATACAACGGAATCAAACGCTCGGTCGATCCTTGGAAGATAAACAATAGGACGATGGAACCAGCAGCTAAGGTGATGATCCCGTTTGAGTAGCCGAGACGATCCCCACGGTCTTGATACATGTGTGGCATATATTTGTCTTTGGCTAAGTTATACGCCAACACGGGGAAGGCGGAAAATCCTGTATTTGCGGCAACTGCTAAAATCAACGCTGTGGCAAATTGCAAAACGTAGTACATAAACCCATGACCAAAAACAGCAGAGCCGATTTGAGATAGGACGGTCACTTCTGCTTCTGGTACGATACCGTACCAATAGTTGATAAAAGTGATACCGACGAAGAAGAACCCTAAGATCGCAGCCATGATCGTCAAGGTCGCAGCTGCATTTTTCGCCCGTGGTTTTTTGAAAAATGGCACCGCGTTACTGATCGCTTCGACCCCCGTCAAAGAAGAGGAACCTGATGAGAAAGCCCGTAAGATCAAGGCTACGGATACCCCAGGCACCACAGCTCCCGGCAGTGCGGTTGCATTCAACGGTTGCGCACCAGTTACGATGTTGTACAAGCCGACCACGATCAAGACTGTGATCACTGCGATAAAGGTGTAGACTGGAATCATTAAGAAGCTAGCTGATTCTCGCAGCCCTCGCAGATTCATCATCATGATCAAGAGTACGATCACGACAGAAATGGCCACTTGATGGCCGAACAACGCTGGCACAGCAGAAGTGATGGCTTCCGCCCCTGCTGAGACGGATACTGCTACTGTCAGCATATAATCGATCAACAGTGAGCCGCCGGCAATCAGGCCCGCATTTTTCCCTAAATTTTCACTACTTACTACATACGCCCCACCACCGTGAGGGTATGCATGAATGATCTGACGGTAAGACAAGGTCAATGAAATCAAAAGAATAATAACAAAAGCAGCGATCGGTAATGAATACCAGATAGCAGCAGCGGAAAGTGCCACTAATACGACAACGATCTGCTCTGTCCCATAAGCAATCGAAGACAAAGCATCAGAAGATAGCAACGCAAGGGCCGCCGTCCGGCTCAGTTTTTGTTCATCATTCTCTGCGGATTTCAATGGACGTCCGACCAACAAACGTTTCAAATACTCCACTTTTTCTACACTCCTTTTCATGAAAAAATCCTTCGTTAAACTTGTAACGATATCCTCACAAATATTGAATTATCAAGACTGTATGCTACTCTTGTAACCGCGAAAAGTCAATGAAAATCAGATGAAAAAACGGCCCTTTTTCCCTCTTTTGATTATTAGAAATTTCACGTGATGGCACAAAAGCAGAAAGAACAAATGCTCTTTCTGCTTTTCGATGTTAGTGGAAGAAATGACTTTCTTTGGAAATGTCGCTTAATTTCTTCGTAGAGTTGACTAGATAAGGATACGCGTAGGTACCGACGATCCCAAAGACCAGGAACAAAATCGTTAAAATAACCAATTGTGGCACGGCATTTGGCCAATAGATCCCGCCAGCTGATTCTCTTAACAGATTGACTGCATGGGTAAATGGCAGCAGCGGATTAATGAATTGGAAGAACTTCCCAGAAACTTGGATCGGGTAGTTTCCTCCCCCGCCTGAGATGGAGAGAACCAAAATGATGATGGCGATCCCTTTCCCGAGGTTGCCGAACAGTCCTGCCAGTACGTAAACGATCATCATAAAGGCGAGTCCGACGAGTAATGCGAAGAAGACACTGTACACTGGATTGTGGACATCAACGCCTAATAAAAACATATTTCCTAGGGTCACGATCAAACTTTGGGCGACTGCCATCGTCAAGAACGTCAGCATTCGTGCCACAAAGGTTTCACGTTGGGTAAATCGTTTTTTGTCTTTCTTCTCTAAATGATACTCCGTTGTAGCGACACTTGACAACAATAATGCCCCTACCCACAAACACAATGCGGTATAAAACGGTGTGCTAGCTGAACCATTGTTGGCGATTGGATAGATTTCATTGCTTTTTAATTCCACTGGTTGTTTGAAGAAGTCGGCTTCATCGGTGGCATCAAGTTTCAATAATTTGATGACTTCCCCGAGATCGACTTCATTTTCGCCTGCTCGGATCGCATCAGCGGCTTTGTGGATACCTGCTTTGATACTTGGCCAATCGTTATTGATCAAATCAACGGCCGCATCCAAAGCTTTTTCAACTTCTGGTAGTTTTTCATCCACCATTGCCATCGTAGAGCTGATTTCTGATTTGATAGTTGGCCAATCGTTTTGCAAGAAGTTTACGGCCAGCCCTAATTTTTCTTCGACCACTGGCAATTCGTTGTTGTACAGGTCGGCTCCTTTGTTGATGGCATTGACGATTTCATCCATGTGACCATTCAGCATCGTATTGGCATCGTGCAATTCTTGCTTGATGGCAGGCAATTCTTTTTGGTATTTTTCCAAAATCGTCACGGCATTGCTGACCACTGATTTGGTGGAAGACAGCAACGAGTCAAAATCGATCTCTTGGGCTTTTTTCAAGACATCTTCGGCGGTGGTGATGGTTTCGATTAGTTTGGTTAGAATGTCGTTGATGGTGGTGGTGATTGAATCAACATTGATGCTGTTCATGAGATTGGCAACGTTTTGAGCAGCTGCGGTAACTTGATCGAGATACGCTGTAATTTCATCAACAGACCCATTTTGAACAAGGTTATTCAATTGCGATAAGCGGTCAGATAAAACACCTAACGTTGTTTTGGCATTGCTTAGTTGTGCAATGATACCTTCTAGGTCGGCGTTACTGCCAGAATTCTGAATATTGGTTAAAAAGGCAATCAAGGAATCCAAGGCTGCTTGTTGTTGTTGGATGTTCTTTTGAAAGTCAGTGATCGTTGCACTGATTGCTTGACGCTCTTCATCTGTTAGTTCATTGTCAGCCAGCGCTTGGCGAATCGTACTTGTTAGACCGGCTGTGGTGGTTGCCACTTGACTGATCGACTCAATCGTCACCTTCACACTGCTAGAAATACTTGGCAGGGCATCTTGCAATTGTTGCGCCCCATCTTTGGTCGCGGTGGCGAAGCTGGCGGCTTGGTCGCCTAGTTGTTCGATCTGTGGTAAAGCGGCTTGCACTTGTTCAATGACTTGCAGTCCTTGCTTGGCGGTGTCGATGCCGTCCGTCATGGTGCTGGCAATGTCATCGAAATCATCGTCGATCATCTTCAATTGTTTGCCAGCATTTTGGATCTCTGGGATCTTTTCTTGCAAGGTCAAAATGATGCTGGCTTCTTTCTTCAATGCAGGCAGCTTATCGTTTAAGCCGATCAGTTTTTCCCCCATGGCATCCACTTGTGGGATATAATCGGTGAATTCTTCGGCTTTTGCGATCTTTTCTTTGATTTCTGGAAACTTATCGTGCAAGGTGACGATCTCTTTCGTATAGCCATCGATCGTAGCCAAATTGTCATCGGTGTCTAAGATCATCGATTTGACTTTGTTGATGCTAACTAAGTTGGAATCAATGTCATAGCCGATTTCATTGAAGACTTTTATCAACGTGGAGCTGGCGGTTTCAATAAAGTTTTGTGAGATCTCTTCTTGAAGGCTGCTGGCTCCTTTATCGGTGATTTTTGGTGCGATAGCGTTGATTTTTTGGTTGCTGTAATACTCGATGGTCGGTTTTTCGATTTTCCCGCTGGTAAAGCTGATCAGATCATCTGAAAAATCCGCTGGCAGATAAATACCCGCGTAATATTTTCCTGACTTGACCCCTTCTACTAAGTCCTCTTTTGAATCCAAGAAACGCCAGCCCAACTGCTTGTTTTTATGGAGGGTATCGATGACTTCATCACCGATATCGATGTGCTTGTCTTGAAATTCTGCCCCTTTATCCGCACTGTAAACGGCAATCGGCAATTCACTGGTGTTGCCGTATGGGTCCCAGAGGGCTTTGATATTGAACCACGCATAAAGCGAGGGTAAAATCATTAAGGCAATGATCAAAAATGCAGAGATTGGATTGCTGAAAATTCGTTTCCAGTCCAGTTTATATAAATAGAAAACATTCTTTAGTTTATTCATTTTTTTCTTCCCCCACTAGTTCTTCGTCGAAGGATAATTTACCATGTTTTTCCCCCGCCGCCAACGGCTAGGATCGACCAAGAAAAGTCCTTTTGACAAATGGACGTTTTTGTCAAAATGAAACCCCTTTACTTTTTGTTTTTTTTCGCTTATTGTTAAACTTTCTTTAACTTTACCATGATGGCGAAAAACACACCACTCATATCCTTTGATCTGTTTTTTTACAGGCCTTTCCTATACAAAAAAAGCTTCCTTTTTCTGCAACGAAAAAGGAAGCTTTTTTAGGCATTATTTCAGTTGATCCTTTGCCAATAACTCATACACATACTTCAATGAGGTAGCTTCGCCATATAACTGAAGATCTGCTTTTTCCTCTGGGGAATAGACTTGATCAAAGCTTTGATCGGGAATCAGCACGACATCGATGCCCGCACGCGTCGCGGCTGTTGCTCCCACAAGAGAATCTTCCATGACTAAAGCTTTTTCTGCTGCGACTTGCGCTTTTTCTAAAGTCAGCAAGTAAGGTGCTGGATCAGGTTTATGGGCGGAGACGTCATCGCCAAAGGTCTGATAGTCAAAGGCCTGCAACAAATCGAAATGCGCCAACAATTCAGAGGCTCTTTTTTTCATCGTCGAGGTGGCTAATGCCGTTTGGAAGCCTTTCTCACGAGCCAATGCGATGGTTTCTTTCGCATAGGGTTTGGTTTTGAAGGTGCCATCGGTTATTTGCTGGGCAATATAGACTTCTCGTTCTGCTCGTAATTCCTGCACCCGCTGCTGACCGCCTACGAGGTCGGCTAATTTAGTGGCAGTCTGTTGCCAACTTTGACCACGCCAACCAAAAATATCAGCGGCTGTAATCGGAAGCTCATACTTTTTAAATAGCGCCAACCACCCATCAAAATAGACTCTTTCAGTATCGACTAACAATCCATCAAAATCAAAAATCAAAAGTTCTTTCATAAACGCTCCTTCGTTTTGCTAAGATTTTTTCCTCACTCATTGGGGATCAAGACATCTCTCGACTTTTGTCAGCAGCTGCTTGCACTGCTTTGATGACAGCCGCACGAAAGCCATTTTCCTCTAAGGTTTTGACTGCTTGGATCGTTGTGCCCCCTGGCGAGCTGACACGATCCTTTAAGACGCCTGGGTGTTCCTTCGTCTCTAATACCATCTTCGCTGCGCCTAATACCGCTTGAGCAGCAAATTCATACGCCATCGGCCGCGGCATTCCTTCTGCCACTGCTCCATCTGCCAAAGCTTCAATGAACAAATACGTGTAGGCTGGTGAAGAACCGCTGACACCAATGACTGCATCGATCATGCTTTCTGGTACTTGCTCGGCTTTGCCTAGGCTTTCAAAAAGCTGTTTGACTTCGTTGGCTTCGGCTTCCGTCACTTGACCGTTGGGACTGATAGAAGACATCCCTTCCCCCACCAGTGCAGGGGTATTTGGCATGACCCGCACGATTTTGTGCGCACCGATGATTTCTTCCATTTGCGCGATCGTCACACCCGCGGCAATAGATACTAGCAAATGCTCCTTGGTCAAGCCGTCTTTTAAATCAGCAAGCAAGCGGGGAAAGACAAAAGGTTTAACTGCTAAGACGAGGATCTCCGCTTTTCCGGTGACATCTGCTAGCTTAGTTGTCCCAGTGATCCCAGTTTCTTTTTCTAATTGTGCCAAAGTCGGCTCGTAGCGATGGTTATAAACCAAGATCTCTGCTGGTTCATACAGGTTTGCTGCAATCAAGCCGTTGATGATGGCTTTTGCCATGTTACCGGCTCCTAAAAAGGCGATTTTTCTCATAGTTTTCACGCTCCACTTCTGATTTTGGTATCACTTTTTGCTAAAAAAGCCTAATCAATGACTAGGCTTCAAACTCGATCATATACGGATGCAAGGCGGTGTTATAGATCCCTTCTGTATATTCTACCACTTCTCCTTGTAGATCATACGAATAACGGGTTCGTTTCAAGGCAGCGACCTCTGGCGTGATCATAAACTTCTGTTGCTCTTCGGTCAAGGTCGTTGCCACGAACGCATCTTGAAAGCGATCGATGATCATTCGATGTTCATCCAATAGGCGATACAATGATTTTTCTTCAAAGACCTCGATGGAGGTACCCTTTAGCTGCTTTGGCAAATGGTACTCATAGTAAATAAAGGGTTGGTGGTCAAAATAATACATGCGACGTAAACGCATGACTTCTTTGCCCATCAAAGAATACGCGGGGTGCTCAGGCGCAAGTTCGACTAATTCATAGCTGAGGTTTTTCTTCGTGTATTCCTTGCCAGTCTTTTCAAGCAATTGGCTAAACGTCGTGCCTTTTGACAGCTTGTTATAAGGGCGATTGCTTAAAACCGTCGTCCCACGTCCGCTGCGTTTTTCCACATACTCATCTACCGCTAACAATTCGATGGCTTTGCGGACAGTGATCTTGCTGACATTGAAGGTGGCTTCCAATTCTGTTTCCGTCGGTAAAAATGAACCAATCGGGTAGCGACCCGACATGATGTCTTCTTTGAGCTTATCGGCAACATCACGGTAAAGAATGTGTTTGCGTTTCATTGCTATCTCGCCTT
This sequence comes from Enterococcus sp. B2E4, assembly GCF_030499455.1. NCBI lineage: Bacteria > Bacillati > Bacillota > Bacilli > Lactobacillales > Enterococcaceae > Enterococcus > Enterococcus sp. B2E4. The sequence continues at coordinate 474,867 of NZ_JAUKPK010000005.1, read as the reverse complement.
TCTCTCATTGGATTGGTCTTGTTCTCCTTATTCATCAAAGGTAGGAATGTCTTCTGGTTGCGGCTCGATCAAGACTTTCCGTGGCTTGCTGCCTTCAGAAGGGCCAACGACACCTTGATCTTCTAATTCATCCACTAACCGAGCCGCTCGGTTATAGCCGATGCGAAAACGTCGCTGCAAGAGAGAAACGCTGGCGGTCTGCATTTCCACCACAAGGGCTTTGGCATCTTCGAATAGCTCATCTTGCGGTTGTCCGCTGCTGCCGGTACTCGTTTCTTCCTCAGTAACCATCATTTTTTCTTCATAATTGGCTTCTTGCTGATCGGTCACGAATTCAACCACTCGTTCGACTTCTTGGTCGGAGATAAAGGCCCCTTGGACCCGAATCGGTTTGTTCTCACCCATCGGCAGATACAGCATGTCGCCGCGTCCCAGCAGTTTTTCGGCTCCGTTCCCATCAATGATGGTCCGCGAATCGACACCGCTGGAAACAGCAAACGCCATCCGTGATGGAACATTGGCTTTGATGATCCCTGTAATGACATCCACACTTGGTCGTTGCGTTGCTAGGATCATATGGATACCTGCTGCCCGTGCCATTTGCGCCAAACGAATGATGGCATCTTCGACTTCGTTGCTGGCAACCATCATCAAGTCGGCTAACTCATCGACGATCACTACAATGAATGGCAAGATCGGACGATTTTCGCCGTCTTCTAAATTCTTATTGATCACTAAATCGTTGTAGCCAGTAATGTTTCGGACCCCAGTTGCCGCAAATTTTTCGTAGCGCTCTTCCATTTCCTTGACCACTTTTTGCAACGCTTGCGCCGCTTTGCGGGGATTGGTCACGACAGGTGTCAAGAGATGGGGAATCCCATTGTAAACATTTAATTCAACCATTTTCGGGTCGATCATCATCAGTTTGACTTCATGGGGTTTTGCCCGCATCAAAATACTGGTGATGATGCCGTTGATGGCTACGGACTTCCCGCTCCCGGTCGATCCAGCAATCAAGAGATGGGGCATTTTCGTTAAGTCTGCCGTTTGGACACGGCCAGAAATATCGCGTCCTAAAGGTACTTCTAATAGTTTATCTGGATGATCCGGTTGGGCTTCGATCACTTCTCGGAATGAAACCATGCTGACTGCACTGTTTGGAACTTCGATCCCAATCAATGATTTCCCTGGGATCGGCGCTTCCATCCGCACATCTTTGGCAGCTAAGGCCAAGGCGATATCGTCGGTCAACCCGACGATTTTGCTTACTTTGACCCCTACTGCTGGTTGAACTTCGAATTTGGTTACTGCTGGTCCTAAGCTGGCTTTGACGACTTTTGCATCAACACCGAAGCTTTGGAAGGTGGTTTCTAACACACCGATATTTTGTTCGATCTTTTTGTACTCGCTGCTTTGATCCGTTGAAGGGATCGAATCGAGTAATTGCGCTGAAGGCAATTCATAATCACGATTTTCAGCTTCTTCCGAAATCTCAAATTCCAATACTTCACCATCATCATCGAGGATCTCCCCGTCTTCATTGACCTTTTTGCTTGGTCCTGGTTTGTTTCCTGCTGGATGTGGTGCTTGAGCGGCCTCTGGTCCCGCCGCTTGCGGCAATTCCTGGAAGTGGTCGATGGGTACAAAGCTCAGCTGCTCTGGTTCAAAATCAGCTGGCGCTTGCATCTGTTGTTCTTTTGCTGATTTTTCGTCTTCTGTCATTGGTCGGACTTGATTCTTTTCTTTGATCTCCGCCATGACTGCTGCTCGTTCGGCTTCTTTTTTGGCTTCTTTCGCAGCTTGTTTCTCTGCTGCTCGTTCCGCTTTGCGGGCTTCTCGTTCGGCTTGCTTTTCTGGAGAGCCTTCTAACAACCGCTGCAGCTTGTCACCAGCTGCTTGCAGGTGCTCGACTAACTCGTGGCTGCTCATTTGGCTGAACAAGAACGCCCCAATCATCATGAGTAAAACAGCGATGATGTAGCTGCCGATCTGGGAAACAAGAAAATAGGTCGACCCATAGAGCATGGCGCCAATCATTCCGCCCCCGACATTTTGGGTCACTTGGCTGCGCCGAATATCGCCTAACAGCGTCATCCACGTCGTTTGGAAGATATTGGCTTGTTCTCCCACCACATTACTAAAGATTTGCGCATGGAGGATGATCAGTAAACCAAAATACACCAATACACAGCCAATCACTCGCCGAATACTCTTAAAGCGAGCATCGGTCGTTTTGATCGCTAACCAGACACCATAAGCGGCTAGGGCAACACTCAAAAATTGGTACGTGTTTCCGCCAACGATCCGAAACCCGTTGGCAATCAAGGTTCCTAAAAAACCTAAATGGAAAAAGCCAAATATCGAAAACAAGACAAAGAGCAGGCCGACGCCGACCAGCATTAATTTCTCTTGCTGTTTTTGTTGTTTTTTTGTTTTGCGTTTCTTTGCGCGTTTTTTTTGCGCCATTTCTATCCCTCTTTTCATCTTTCCCTATTATAACGAAAAAAGAAGGCGAACAAAAGTTTTCCTGTGAGAAATTTTGGTTAGCTGTTGGAATTTAAGGAAAAAAGAGGATGTCTGCCAGATATAGCAGTGATCATCCTCTTTTTAGCTGCTGCACAAATTCAGCGACTGTATAGACAATCAGTCCCGATGATTCAAAATCAGCGGTATTGGTCGTTACTAGACTGTCGATTTGATTTCGCTTCGCACAAGCTGCTAAAACAGCATCCTCAAAATCTGTCATTGTTGAATCAAGCGCCTGAACGCAATCTGCTTCCGTAACTGTTAAGACGGTATGCACTTGGATCAGTTTTTTGACTTCCCTCCGAGCATCGACTCCTGCTGCTCCATCGAGAATATAGAAAAGATCCGTTAAGGTACTTGCCGTAATCACGCCCTCGCAAAGTCCATAAATGGAACTGTTGTATATCTGTTTGATGGCTTCTTGATGGCTTTTAGACCCTCTTCCTAATAAATAGTCAAGGATCACATTGGTGTCAATCACGACTCGTTTGGCTTTGTATTTGGTCATGCTTATTTTATTCTCCCAGATATTTTTTCCTACGCCGTTCGTTTCTTACTTTTTTGATGTCCACAACGTCAGGTGTTTCAAATGAATCTGCTAAAATGCCTTGCAAAGAATCGACTAAACGAAGTTTCTCCTCTGGGGACAACTCTCCTACTGACTGCTTTTCTGTAATAACTAACTGTTTTTTTCCATTGACTTCTTCTGCCAGTTCCATTTCTAGTTCAGAACCTACCTGGAGATCCAATTTCCGAATCATTTTCTTAGACAAGCGAACCCCCTGTCCATTGCCCCACTTAATCAAATGAGCGGTCTCTTTATAATGTTCCACTCGGCTCCCCCCTCTTTATCGGATTTTCCTTACTACCGATCATTATAACATGAGCACGCATATGTATACACAAGTATATACTTCAATCGTTCCTTCTTTCCTTAAATACGCAAAAGAAATGAATGTAAAAAAAACACCAGCTGCTAAGCAGCCAGTGTATCTTGTTGACTTGTTTTAGTTTGGTGTGACATCTTCGCCAAACCACTTTTCAGAGATTTCAGCAAAGGTGCCATTGTCTTGCAATTCTTTCAAGCCATCATTGATTTTATCTGCCATGGCTTGATCGTCTTTACGCACACCTACAGCAAAATCTTCTGCTTCAAAGGGGCTTTCGATTTCGTTGAAGTCATCGGTTTTGCCTGTTTGAGTCAAATAATATTCTGCGTAGACGCGGTCGATCAAAAGACCGTCGATCCGACCGTTTTCTAGATCGATAAAGGCTTCATTAAAGCTAGCATACAAGGTTGCGTCATTGCCGTCTACGAGATCCTTCAAAACTTCCGGTTGGTTGTTGAAGGTCTCATAACCAGAAGAACCTTCTTGGGCACCTAAGACTTTGCCCTCCATATCATCAAAGCTAGTAATGCCGCTGGCTTTTGCTGTGACTAAGACTTGTTTGTTTTCCATATAAGTATCTGTAAACAATACTTTTTCTTCACGAGCTGCGGTTTTGGTATACCCGTTCCAGATCATATCGATGGTGCCATTGCTTAGTTCGGTTTCTTTCATGGACCAATCGATTGGTTGAAATTTGACTTTGGTTCCTGTTAGATCCAAAATCGCTGTGGCTAAATCCACATCAAACCCAACGATGTTGCCTTGGTCGTCTTTAAAGCCCATCGGTACGAAGGTATCGTCTAGGCCGACGATCACTTCTTCTTTGTCAGCGGCACTGGTTGTGGTGTCATTGCTGCTGCCACACGCCCCTAATAAAAATACACTTGCTGCTGCGATTCCCGTCAATAGTAATTTTTTCATTTTGTTCTCCCCCTTATTCTCCTGCTACTTTTAATAATTGATCACCGATATTTTCGGCAAAAACCAAATCATGGGTCACCACGATCTGGGTCACTCCTTCTTTTTTCAGATCCAAGATCAGCTGTTCGACTTGCTGTCTCAAGCCTGGATCTAAGGCGCTGGTAGGCTCGTCATAGGCCAACACTTTGGGATTCATCGCCATCGCTCGTGCGATAGCCACCCGTTGCCGCTGCCCCCCGGACAATTGGAAGGGATATTGGGCTAGTAGGTCACTTAACCCTAGTTTTTCTGCCAACTGTTCGGCTTTTGCTGTATACGCGGCCTTGTCTTGTTTTAGCACCATTTTTGGCGCCAAAGTGATGTTTTCAAAAACTGACAAGTGCGGAAACAATTGGAAGTCTTGGAAGACGACACCGACGACTTGTTCTTGTTCTTTTGTGTCGGTGGGATCAAAGGCTTTGCCATCCAGTAAAAAGCTTCCAGAATCGATCGTTTCTAAACCAGCCAGTGTCCGAAGCAAGGTGGTTTTCCCGCCACCGGAAGGACCGACCACCGCTAAGATACTGCCGTCTTCGATCGTCAAGTCTAGCTGATCGATGACTTTTTTAGCGCCAAATGACTTTGATACTTGTTTTAGTTCTAACATATGTGGTTCCTCCTAACGGTAATAGTCCAGTTTGGTCTCGATTTGTTTTAACAATAACGTAAAGACGCCTGTCATCACCAAGTAAATCAAGCCGACCCCAACTAACGGAAGCAAGGTACTGTCTCGCTCCATGGCGATTTTCCCGATTCGCATCACGTCTGACAATCCTAAGATGTAAACGAGGGATGTGTCTTTGACAAGATTGATGACTTCATTGCCGACAGATGGCAGGGTGATCTTGACGACTTGTGGGATGATAATTTTTTGGATCGTTTGGATCGGGGACAAACGCAAGACTTTCGCGGCTTCGTATTGTCCGGCTGGAATCGATTGGATCCCTCCACGGAAAATCTCGGCAAAATAAGCAGCGTAATTGATAATAAAGGCGATCAAGGCTGCTTCAAAGCGGTCAAAGACGATCCCTAAGATCGGCAGACCGTAGAATACGAAGATCAGCTGTAGCAATAAAGGCGTTCCTCGCATCAACCAAACGTAGACTTGCACGATCAATTTCAAAATACGCAGGCGACTGGCTAAAACAAAGGCCAACAAGATGCCTAAGGGAATGGACCCGATTAAGGTCAGTGCGAACAATTTAACGGTGATTCCAGTTCCTGAAATTAGTTGGGGCATAACATTGACTAAATACTCAAACATGGTGACTTCCTCCTTGATAGGTTTCAATTTCGATTGGCAGCGATACAGCTTCGCGACGGTTTGCTCCGACGCTTATGTGACGCTGGGCGTTGGCTGGTGAGGGGCAACTGGCAAGTTTCATTTTTCTAAAAAAGAAAAACAAAAAAAGCGCACACTGGCATTTGCCAGAGGACGCTTGATACGTGGTTCCACCTCAATTTGCCTTTCCTTCACAGGAAAAGGCCTCGTGCAGTCCTTGTGATCCTTCCACTTTCGGTTTTCGGTGAGATGCAAAAAAAGAGAAAAAAAACGTCCCCTAGCCATTACAGCTAAAGGACGTTATCAACGCGGTTCCACCTTTGTTTATCAGTGCTTCACAGCAACTGAACTCAGAAAGTCATCAATCAATGACTGCTGCTGTAACGGGCAAACCCGGTCTCTCCTACTTTTCTTTCGGAAAAACGACTCCAAGATGTGTTTCACAACCATGCGTTATCTCTTTGCACCAACCAGAGACTCTCTTCAAACAGCAAGCCTTGCTACTCTTCTTTTCGATGTCTGTTTCATTAAGTTGTGTCTTACTTTACTCGCTCTTAAAGAAAATGTCAAACATTTTTTCTGAAATTTTCGAAACTTTGTCGCATGCACCGGTTTCGAGGGGAAGATTTAGGGAAAAGAAGACGCAGCTGCTTAACCGAAGTACGCTTCAGCTAAGGCTTGCCCTTGCTTGATTTTTGCCCATTGCTGCTCAGTCGAAAGCTCATTGCCGCAGTCACAAGAGGCAAAGCCGCATTGATGAGAAAGATAAAGCCGCTCCTTAGGAATGATTTGGCTGGCTTTGTCTAATAAAGCGATCACTCGCTCTTCATCGTCTAATGTGGCGGTTTTGCTGGATAATAAGCCTAAGACAACTTCCACTTCTGGACGATCTTTCAGCGCTTCTAAAGCCGAGATATCACCAGCACGGTCATCGTCCCACTCTAGGAAAAAGCGGTCATAATGCTGATCACGCAAGAATTTTTCGGCGATCGCTTTGTAAGTACCGCTGGCTGCCGCGCGGCTTTGGTAATTGCCGCGACAATTGTGGGTCCAGACTTTTAATCCTAATTCGTGGGCGTAGTCAGCGACTTCGTTGTTGATCGCCACGAATTCATCGGCTAACGCTTCTAAGCCGTCATTGCCTTGGGTGAAGAAGCTCTTGTCATTGTCTTCGGCAAATAATTCCCATAAACAATCATCGAACTGAACGATTTCACCACCTGCTTCTCGGTATTCCTGCAAGAATTCTTTGTAGGCGTTAAGCAGCCCTTCCCGCAAGGCTTCTTTCGTTGGATACACCTGACCTTCACCAACGAGGTCGTTAAAGACAGTCAGCTCGGTAAAGGCGTGGGCAGCCCCCCAGACGGTGATTTTGACTGGCAGGTCGCCAGCTTGGCGTTTGGTTTCTTTAAACAACGTCAAGTAATGATGGTTTTTGCCAGATAATGGTTCTGTGATTCGGATGCCGATGTCTTTACGTGTCTCAAAATGTCCACCGTCCAAATCTTCAAAGGCATACCCATGATCGGAGATATAGCGCTCAACGCCTTTTAATCCCCAAAGAAAATCCAGGTGCCACATTGAGCGGCCGTGTTCGCCGTCTGTGATGACTGTGATGCCGTGTTCTTTTTGCGCTGCAATGATGTCAGCGATCGCTTTTGCTTCCGTTTCTTGGTAGCCAGGAAACGCATCATAAAACGGGTAGCGGATATCCTCCCGATGCTCGATTTGATTTTTGTAGTCCAATAAATCTTGTGGTCGTAACAATGACCCCACAAGCTGAAATTTGTCTGTTGCCATATCCATTCCTCCTATACAAAGTTTTCAAAATTGTTAGATTTATTCTAGCAAACATCTTATACTATAGATAATACTTATAAACTTATATATTCCATAGGCAATACCTATAACATAAAAAGGAGGTTGTATCCCATGCGTATCCAGCAGCTTGAATATTTGGAAAAAATCGTAGAAACTGGCTCTTTCAATGAAGCCGCCAAACAGCTTTTCATCAGTCAGCCCTCCCTCTCTCAAGCCATGAAAGAGTTGGAAAAAGAGTATGATCTGCAGCTGTTTTACCGCAGTAAATTAGGGGTGACTTTGACCGATGATGGCCGTTCCTTTCTCAACTATGCTCGAAATGTTTTAGACCAAGTCAATCTCTTGGACGAACGCTTTCGCAAAGACAGCCATCGCAAGCATGTTTTCAGTGTTTCCGCACAACACTATGCCTTCGTCGTCCACGCCTTCGTGGAACTGGTCAAACAGTTAGGGGAAGATGAATTTCAATTCACCTTGCGGGAGACCCAGACACAAAATGTACTGGATGATATCCAGACGTTTAAGAGCGAATTGGGGGTCATTTATCTGAATGATTTCAACACGACGGTCTTGACCCGTTTGATCCACGAAAAAGACCTGCAATTCATTCCTTTATTTGAAGCCAAACCCCACGTCTTCATCGGCCGAGAAAATCCCCTGACTCAGAAAAAAAGCATCACATTAGCTGATTTGGAACCATATACCTATCTGTCGTACGAACAAGGGGAAACCAATTCCTTCTACTTTTCTGAAGAGATCTTAAGCACTTTACAGCGCAAAAAACACATCCGCATCAGCGATCGTGCCACGATCTTCAATTTGATGGTGGGTCTCAACGGCTATACCATCAGCTCTGGGATCATCAGCAGTGAGCTGAATGATGAAAAAATCGTTGCGATCCCTTTGGAAGTCGATGATGCGATGACACTAGGTTACCTCAAACACAAGAAAATGGAACTGAGTGAGATGGCTTTGGACTATCTCGCCTTGTTGAAGCAGCATATCAAAAACTACGGTTTCGACGTCTTTTAAAAAAACGATCCGCAGACAGTCGGTCGGGCTTCCTTAGTAAGGTGTCCCGACCCTGTTGCGGATCGTTTTGTTTCTTTTGTGCTTTTTTTGTTCTTAAACTGTCTTACGTTGGCGTTGTGGAGAATAAATCAACGCAATGGTTTCCATTCCCACTCTTCGACTTCGGCGATATCATAGCCGTTTTCTCGAATAAAGTCATGGTGATACGCAACGGTGTCTGCCATTTTTTGGGCAAAGTCCGTTGCTTTTTCTCCATAGACCCATTCGGCGGCGTCTTTGGCTAAGTGGAAGCGATCCAATTCAGAAAGGATCCGCATATCAAACGGTGTCGTGATGTCGCCATTTTCTCGGTACCCATGAATATGAAGCTGTTGGTTGCGACGGCCAAAGAAGATGTCGCGAATCAGTCCTTCATACCCGTGGAAAGCAAACACGATCGGTTTGTCTTTCGTAAAGTAGGCTTCGAATGCTTCATCGCTCAACCCACGAGGATCGACTTCTGGACGACGCAATTTCAATAGATCAACCACATTGATGAAGCGGACTTTCAACTCTGGGAAGGCTTCAATCAGCAACGAAACAGCAGCTAAAGCTTCCAAATTCGGTTCCGTCCCAGCAGCTGCGATCACAATATCGGGTTCTTGTCCTTCATCTGTCGATGCCCAGTCGATGACTTTCAAGCCATCTTTGACAAGCACTTTCGCTTCATCCGCCGAATAAAACTGCGGACGTGGGTGTTTTGAAGAGACCACTAGATTGATCTTTTCTTCAGAAGCGAGCGTTTCTGCCATGACAGCCATCAAGCTATTGGCATCGGCTGGTAAGTAGACCCGCACAAAGTCGGCTTTTTTCTCTGCAATATGGGTCATGATCCCTGGATCTTGGTGGGTGTACCCATTATGGTCTTGTTGGAAGACCGTTGATGAAGCGATCAAATTCAATGAGGGGTACGGGTTGCGCCAGTCAAGATCATGGGCTTTTCGTAACCATTTGAAGTGTTGCGTGATCATAGAATCAACGACTCTTAAGAATGACTCGTAGCTGGCAAAGAAGCCATGACGACCCGTCAGCACATAGCCTTCCAAGAAGCCTTCTGCTTGATGCTCTGATAATTGTGAATCAATCACACGGCCCACTGAAGACAGCCATTCATCATAATCAGGATGTTTTGGCTCCAACCATTGGCGGTCCGTGACTTCAAACACATGGTTCAACCGATTAGATTTGGCTTCATCTGGGCCAAAAATGCGGAAGTTGTCAGGATTTTCTTTGATGATGTCACGAGCAAATTTCCCAAAGACCATCATGTCTTGGGCAGTCGTTTCCCCTGGTGTCTCGATCGCAATGGCATGTGCTTGCCAATCTGGCAAGCGTAGCGGTTGCGGATCGATCCCCCCATTGGTGATTGGGTTGACCGCCATCCGCTGCTCTCCTTTTGGTGCCAATTCTTGAATCTCAGCTTTGATGCGGCCGTTTTCGTCAAAAAGCTCTTCTGGACGATAAGACTGCAGCCAATCCGTCAAAGCATCCACGTGTTCCATATGTTTCGCATTGACAGGGATCGGCACTTGGTGGGCACGGAAGCCCCCTTCAATCGGCTCGCCATCCCAGACTTTCGGTCCAGTCCAGCCTTTCGGTGTGCGAACGATCAAAACAGGCCAATGAGGCATAGCGGCTTCTTCCGCAGAACCTTTGCGGGCTTCTGCTTGGATCGCGTGGATCTGTTCGATGGCTTGATCCATTTTCTGTGCCAATTGCGGATGAACGGCTTCTGGATCGTCCCCTTCTACGAAATAAGGGGTCCAACCCATGCCTTCAAAATATTTCGTGAGATCTTGGTCACTTTTACGAGCCAAAATCGTTGGATTGGCAATCTTGGCGCCATTCAAATGCAAGATAGGCAAAATTGCGCCATCATTGACTGGATTAATAAAGGTATTTGAAAACCAGCTGCCCGCTAATGGTCCAGTTTCGGCTTCGCCATCACCGACCACTACTGCTGCAATGACATCGGGATTGTCTAAAATAGCTCCGGTAGCGTGGGCGATGGAATAGCCTAGCTCGCCGCCTTCATGGATCGAACCTGGCGTTTCAGGTGCCGCATGAGAAGCGATCCCACCTGGGAAAGAGAAGGTTTTGAATAGATGTTTCATTCCTGCTTCGTCTTGGGTGGCTTTTGGATAGATCTCGCTGTAGCTGCCGTCTAAATAAGCATTCGCAACCATGACTTGTCCGCCATGGCCTGGTCCTTCGATATAAAACATGTTTAAGTCGTACTTATTGATGACGCGATTGAGATGGGTGTAAATAAAATTTTGCCCTGCAATCGTTCCCCAGTGACCAATCGGATTCACTTTCAAATCTTTTTCTTCGATGGGGCGGCGCAATAAGGGATTGTCTTTCAAATAAATCTGACCAACGGAAAGGTAGTTGGCTGCTCGCCACCAAGCGTTCATTTTCTGATAATACTCTGGTGTATCGTAGGTTGTCTTCATTGTGCTCCTCCTTTTAGTCCATTGTTCCACTCTTACATAAAAGTCTATGCCCCCTATATTTAAAAGTCAATTTTGCTGATTGCTGGTGCTTTCAGGGGTCTGCTTATCCGCACTTTGCAGCTAGAAGGCAAGAAAGCTTAAGAAAAACGCAAAGAAACCGCCGACCATCGCCAACGGTTTCTTTTGTGATTGGGTACTTATTTGATCGTTACGTATTCTAATCCCACAAGCTTCGCCCATGTTTCGATCTGATCAGAATTTAGGACAAGTGAGACAACGGTGTGATGGCCACCGCCTGTTTCGATCCACTGTTTGACGCCATCGTGGAAGTTTGGTTTTGGTGTCCACATTACTCGTGCAACCGGTAGTTTTGGTGCTTCTTCAGTTGGCTCAAAGGCATCGACTTCATTGATCAATAATTTGTAGTGGGTGCCAAAGTCGGCCATCGAAACCACGACACCTTCGCCGCCTTGGCCGTCAAAGACGAGTCGGGCTGGGTCTTCACGATCCCCCATCGACAATGGCGAAACCACGATTTTTGGTTTGTTGGCTGCTAATACTGGATCGACTTCCATCATGTGGGATTGCAAGATGGCTTCTTTTCCTGGTGTCAGCTCATAGGTATAGTCTTCCATAAAGCCAGTCGCTTTATTGTGGGCCATGATTTTCATCAAGCGGTCAATAGCGGCGGTTTTCCAGTCCCCTTCACCAGCAAACCCATAGCCTTCTGCCATCAAACGTTGTACAGCTAAACCAGGCAACTGCTGCATACCATATAGGTCTTCAAAGTTCGTGGTAAATGCCGTATAGCCGCCTGCTTCAAGGAAGCGGCGCAGACCGATTTCTTGTTTGGCTTGGGCTTTGACATGACGTGCCCATTCTTCTTTGTCGTAATCGCCATAATCGAAATCATACAGCTGGCTGTATTCTTCAAAGAGTGCATCGACTTCTTCGTCAGTCACCGCATCGACGACTTGAACCAAATCGCCGATCCCAAAATAATCAACGGTCCAGCCAAATTGGATCTGTGCTTCGACTTTATCGCCTTCGGTCACCCCAACGTTACGCATGTTGTCGCCAAAACGAGCGACTTTGATTTGGAAGCTTTCATTGTAGCCGACTGCCACGTCCATCCAAGCAGCGATTTCTTTTTGGATGGCTTCATTTTTCCAATAGCCGACAACGATTTTGTTTTGCTTTTTCAAACGGGCATTGATAAATCCATATTCTCGGTCACCATGAGCCGCTTGGTTCAAGTTCATGAAGTCCATATCGATGGTTTCCCATGGAATTTGTTCATTGTATTGAGTGGCAAGGTGCAGCAATGGTTTTTGTAATAATTTCGTGCCGCGAATCCACATTTTTGCTGGTGAGAAGGTATGCATCCAGGTGATCACCCCAGCGACTTCATCCCGATAGTTGACTTCTTTCATGATTTTCGTAATCGTATCGGCAGTAACAGCGAGTTCTTGTAAAACGACTGGATAAGGCAGCTTTGAGCTGTCATTTAAGCTTTTGACCATTTCTTCTGCATGGTCCCGTACTTCTTGTAATGCTTCTTCTCCGTATAAGTGCTGTGATCCTACGACGAACCAAAATTCTTTTTTCCCGATTTCTAACATTCTACTTGCTCCTTTTTCGTTATTTTTGCCCGTAATAGGCATTTTCTCCATGTTTGCGTAAATAATGTTTGTCTAAGACCCGCTGCGGCAATTCGGGTGCGTAACTGTTCAGCTGACGCGTGATAAAATTCATCTTAGCAACTTCTTCTAAGACCACTGCGTTCATCACCGCCGCATCCGCCGTTTTGCCCCAGGTAAACGGTCCATGACCGTGAAGCAAGACACCAGGAATTTCTTCTGGCGTGATGCCGCGTTCCTTAAAGGTTTCGACGATCACCTGTCCTGTTTGTGCTTCATAGCCTTCATCGATCTCGGCTTGCGTCAAAAAGCGCGCACATGGGACTGCTCCATAAAACGTATCGGCATGGGTCGTGCCCATCGCTGGCAGATCGAGTCCTGCCTGAGCCCAGCTCGTCGCCCAAGTAGAATGGGTATGGACTATTCCACCAATTTCTGGAAATGCTTTGTATAAAACGGCATGCGTTGGCGTATCGGAGGAAGGATTTTTCCCTCCTTCCACTACGTTGCCCTCAAAATCACAAACCACCATATCACTGGCTTGCATGGTTTCATAGTCAACACCGCTAGGTTTGATGACAAACAATTGCTGTTGGCGATCCACTGCTGACACATTGCCCCAGGTGTATTTGATCAATCCTTGCTTCGGCAATGCCAAATTGGCCTGAAAGACTTCTTCTTTTAATCCTTCTAACACAAAATTCCCTTCTTTCTTTTTAAATCAACGCATCGATTGCCGCTTGCTCGATCGGCAACCCTGCTTGGTAACGTTGGGTAAAGACGGTGAACCCCTGAATGTCGGCTTCTGTCGGGGCTAAGGTCACGCCGTGGTCATTTTTAAACACTTGATCTGCTAAGAATGCTGCCAAGGATTGTTCTGGCGTATGACGGCGAAGGTACGCTGCTAAAAGGGCGATCCCCCAGGCGCCGCCTTCACCAGCCGTTTCCATGACCGTGACTGGGGCTTCCATGACAGCTGCCAAGACACGTTGGGCAACTTCTGGCGTTTTGAAGATCCCACCGTGACCAACGATTCGATCAATCGCGACGTCTTCAGCTTCCAGAATCTTCATCCCGATCTTCATCGCACCAAAGGCACTAAACAGATGTAAGCGCATGAAATTTGCTAAAGTAAAAGAACTCTCTGGCGATCGGACGAAAAGCGGCCGTCCTTCAGGGATCTTAGTGATATTTTCACCAGAATAATAGCCATAAGAAAGCATCCCGCCACAGTCTGAATCCCCTTTCAATGCTTCGTTGAATAAGGTCGTAAACAATTCTTCCGTGGAGAGTTTCATTCCAGCTGCGTCGGCAAATTCGCGGAAAAGTTTGACCCAGGCATTGATCTCCGAGGTACAGTTATTCGTATGGACCATCCCCACCAAATCACCAGAAGGCGTCGTGACCAAATCGATCTCTGGATACACTTTAGTTAAGGGTTCTTCTAAGACGATCATGGCAAAAGCAGACGTACCGGCTGAAACATTCCCGCTTCGCTGTGCCACACTATTCGTGGCAACCATGCCAGTGCCCGCATCGCCTTCTGGCGGACATAACGGGATGCCAGCTTGCAAAGTACCAGTTGGGTCGAGTTTTTTTGCGCCTGCTGCCGTTAATGTGCCGGCTGGTTCGCCTGCTGTCAACACTTGTGGCAAAAGGTCTTTGATCTGCCAAGGATACCCCTGACTGCTGATTTGTGCATCAAATTGCTGCAGCATATTCGCATCATAGTTTTTTGTCGTACTGTCGATTGGGAACATCCCTGATGCATCGCCGATTCCGATAACTTTTTCCCCTGTCAGCTGCCAATGGACATAGCCGGCTAAGGTAGTGAAAAAAGCAACCTCTGGGACGTGGGCTTCTTGATTCAAAATCGCTTGATACAAATGCGCGATACTCCAACGCTGCGGGATGTTGTATTGGAACAATGCCGTCAAGGCTTTTTCTGCTTCTTCCGTGATCGCATTGCGCCATGTCCGAAAAGGTACCAACAGCGTGCCTTGCTGATCAAAAGCCATATAGCCGTGCATCATTGCAGAAAAACCGATACTGCCGATCGTCGTCAAAGGTACCTCAAATTGCTGTTGGATGTTGTGCGCCAACTCTTGGTAGCTGGCTTGCAGTCCTTGCCAAATCGCCTCTAGTGAGTAGGTCCAAATCCCTTGCTCCAATTGATTTTCCCATTCAAAGCTACCTGAAGCGATCGTCTGAAACTGCTCATCGATCAAGACAGCTTTGATCCGTGTCGAGCCTAGCTCGATCCCAAGAGACGTGCGCCCGTCAATAATTGCTTGCCTTACTTGTTGCGTCATCTTCTTATTCTCCTTTTTGGTTATTGACTGAACCGCGAACGATCAGCTCCGGTTCAAAATAAAAGCGTTGCGCTTCTGTTGCCTTACCTGTAGTGATCCATTGTGCCGCCAATTCCCCCATCGCTTCTTTCGGGTGAGTCAGTGTGGTGATCGTCGGTGTGGACAAGGTGCTAAGAGGCGAGTCATCGTTACCCACGATCGAAAAATCAGTAGGAACGTTCTTCCCAGCAGCCGTCAATGCTTGAATCAAGCGATGCGCGATCTCATCGTTGTAACAAACGATGCCTGTAACTTGATTATCGGCAGCCGTCAAGCGCTGGATCGCTTGTTCAATAACGGCTTCTTTCGTCTCGGTCGTATACGTCAAGACGTCTTCTGCTGCAAACGTCCGCTTGGCTTGGGTCAATGCTTTGACAAACCCTTTCATCCGATATTTCCCTTGTAAGTCATCGATTTTCGTGATCATCATCAACTGTTGATGCTGTTGTTCTAATAAATAATTGGTTGCTAAAAAACCAGAACGTATATCGTTGACACAAATATGCGGCAAGTCTAGTTCTTCATAATAGGCATTGATCATGACGAGAGGAATCCCGGCTTCTTGGAGGGCGACATAATAGGCAAGATTCGGGTTGTACTGGCTGCTCTTCGTTGGTTCAACGATCAACCCGTCTACCCCTTGATCCATCATTTGCTGCAAGCACGCTCTTTCTTGCTCATGGTCATTGTTGGTTGATCCTAGAAGCAGTGAATAGCCTTGCTCCCGCAATGTCTGCTCTACGCCGCGCATGATCGAAGGGAAAATATAATCAGACAAATAGGTCATGATGATCCCAATCGTTTTGCGGTTTTTATGATTGACAGTCTCAGGTTTTGAAACGTAGGTGCCTGAGCCCCGTTCTTTTCTTAAATAGCCTTCATTGACCAAAACAGCGATCGCTTGGCGTACCGTGTGACGGCTATAATGAAATTCTTCCTGTAAGGTTGCTTCTGAAGGGATCGCATCGCCTTCTTGATAGGTGCCTAAGCGGATCTTCTCTCTTAAGATATCCGCAAGTTGTCCGTACTTATTCGCCATTTTAATCCCATCTTTCAAAAGTTGTCCGTACATCTAAGATACCAAGAAACCGCTTCCGTGTCAATTGCTGCTATGGCTTTTTTTCTAAAAAAACCTAACGAAAAGAAGGCAAATGATAAATTCCCCTTATTTTCATCAGAATAAAACGAATCGAAATGATATTTGTTATATAATTGTAGAAAATGTTGCTTATTACGTTTAAGGAGGTAAGTATTTTGACGAGAACACCTAATGAAACCTACGAGGAACCCATTATTTTGTATTCAAAAAAATATCGAGAAAATCGCAAACATGATGCCAGCTGTCGTTGGCTCATTACGAAAAAAGGCGTCTGGATAAACAACACCCATCCGAAAATCCCAGATGAAAAGATCCCCATGGCAAAAATTGCCGATGTGGAATTACATATAGGCAAAGGTCTCTTAGTGGACTACCTCCGACTGCAGGTACCAGGTAATTCTCAATTGCTCTATTTCACCAATCGAATCGATGCTCAAAAAGCCTATGAATTTTTAACGGATCATTTGGCAGCACTTGGTGGGCAATCAGCCAAAAGTTACGTGGATGAAGAGGCTGGAAAAATCAAATTACTTTCCTATCATTATCGTGATGCTTGGGTCATTTCAGAAGATACCCTCACAATCATCGATTACAAGAAGAAAGCGAAACAGGTTCTGCAGATTCCACAAATCACCAGTGTCAATCTGAAAGAAGTTGCTGAATCAGGTCTTTGGAAAGGCAATGGCTTTTTAGAATTGTATATTGGCGGCGGAGCGATCAGAGAAACCCATTCCTTCAGACGAATGGAACCGAATCACTCTCTTTGCTTTGCCGAAAAAGACCTGGTGATTGCTCGGATCATACAGCGCTACCTCACCAACTTCCCTCGGGAGCGGTCGGTCCCGTTAACGAACCCATCGCCGCCGCCAGCTGCGAAGCCGACGGAAGCGCTCATTGCTGAACTACGTGAACTAAAAGTGTTGGTCGACGAAGGAATTTTGACTGAAGAAGAATTTGCATTCAAGAAAAAACAACTGTTGGGATTATAGAAGCAATCGCTTCGGAGAAAAAAGCCGCCCTCCTGCCATGAGAAGACAGAGCTTTCGGTGAAGGGCTGTGCTTTTTTCCTGGGAAAATTTTGAACGGTTTTTTTAGAACATGCTATACTAATTGAAGAATACGTAGAGTATCTCAAAGGAGGTCTTTCTCATTTTTTCTTTTAATGACATCAAAGCACGTTTCCCCCAGGCAACGTTGCATGACAAAGTTGCCACAACGAAGGATATCGAATCCATCGCCTTCGGCAAAAAATATATTTGGCTGCCAACTGACCAATTAAGTGACAGTGAAAAATTGCTGATCCAACTGGGAAACGGCTCTTTGCAACCAGAAATCGATAACCGAAACCATCCATGGTATCCGATTTTATTTGAACATCAGCCCGTTCAAGAGCCAGAGTGGATTCGCCTGCTGCAAGTTCATTTCACCCGAACCATCGACTCTTTGCAATCCGAATGGCTCGCAGAGATTCAGCAAATGCTCCCTAGCGTGGTGGATCTTTTTTTCCTCACCGAAGACCATGCAGTGATCGTAGAAAAACAAGATGGTGCCAATTTGCCCATCGAAGATCTCAACGGCTTATTCGTCGCTTTGGATATGGATTTCGACTGCTATTCCCAGCTGTTCGTCGGTCCCTTCCATCATCCACGCCACGATTTCACTGCCTTATGGGCAAGTGAGTCTAGCCTGTTCAAAAATGAGTTAAAAACGAAAACCACCAGTAAAAGTATGGATCTGCCCAAAGTGGTCTTCTCTCTTTTTCGCAACGGCTTTTCCGAGTATATTTCCTTGTTTCGTACCTTGTATCTAGATTGGTTTGAAGAAGAGACCGAAACGATCATTCAATCCCTGTGGCGCAATCAAGGCAATGCAAGCTCCACAGCCAAAGAACTGTTCATGCATCGGAATTCTCTCCTATATAAGATCGATAAGTTTCAAACACTGACGCGCTTAAATTTAAAAAATATGGATGATCTGCTGCTTTGCTATTTATTGATCGATCAGTTCACCCATCAGAGCAATTAAACAACATGCACAAGAAAACGTTTTTTTCTTGTGCATGTTTCCGTTGCACCTTCGAAGCGTTTTCATTTATGATGTTCATGTAAACTAAATGGAAAGAGGTAATCCCAATGGTAGAAATGGCCTTAAAAAATATCCACAAAAAATATGATAATAATGATGCGTATTCGGTAACTGATTTTAATTTAGATATCGCAGATCGCGAATTCATCGTTTTCGTTGGACCTTCTGGTTGCGGAAAATCAACAACGCTTCGAATGATCGCTGGTTTAGAAGATATTTCTGAAGGCGAATTGAGCATCGGTGGAAAAGTAATGAACGATGTGGCACCAAAAGACCGCGACATCGCGATGGTTTTCCAGAACTACGCATTGTATCCCCATATGACTGTTTTCAACAACATGGCATTTGGTTTGAAATTGCGTAAATACGACAAAGAAGAAATTAAAAAACGGGTAGAAAATGCCGCTGAGATCTTAGGATTGACAGAATACTTAGATCGTAAACCAGCTGCCCTTTCAGGTGGTCAGCGTCAACGGGTTGCCCTAGGCCGTGCCATCGTCCGTGATGCCAAAGTCTTCTTGATGGATGAGCCGTTGTCAAACTTAGATGCGAAATTGCGGGTTGCCATGCGTGCGGAAATCGCAAAATTACACCAACGTTTAGAAACAACGACGATCTATGTAACCCATGACCAAACAGAAGCGATGACCATGGCTGACCGGATCGTTATCATGAAAGATGGCTTCATTCAACAAATCGGTTCACCAAAAGAAGTCTACAATACACCGAAAAATATTTTCGTTGCCGGCTTTATCGGTTCACCAGCAATGAACTTCTTCAATGTTACGTTGAAAAACGGTATGATCTCTGATGGACAAAGCTTGAACTTACGTATTCCTGAAGGCAAGAACAAGATTCTTGTGGAAAAAGGGTATGAAGGCAAACAATTAGTCTTTGGTATTCGTCCAGAAGATATTCACAGTGAACAAATCGCATTGGAAGCTTCTCCTGAAGCAACTGTACGTGCCGAAGTAGTCGTATCTGAATTATTAGGTGCAGAAACGATGCTTTATACACGCGTAGGTGCGACTGAATTTATTTCGAAAGTTGATGCTCGTGACTTCCACCGTCCAGGTGAAACAGTTGATTTGGCTTTCAACATCAACAAAGCACACTTCTTCGACAAAGATTCAGAAAATGTCATCACACTTCCTTAATTTGTAGTTACCATGCACTGTTCTCGGATTTGCCCCCTAGGCAGTCGCATTTAACTAATATCCACTTTTATTCCTTATTTGTATCCCCCAAAAACAGACAGTCAGCAGACTGTCTGTTTTTGGGTTTCGTTGTGTTTCCTACGAAACGCTTAGTTACGAACGAGAAACCAGAAGCGGTGTAATCCGCTCATTTCCCGCCCACAACCACGATGCTTTAAGTACGTGAAACACTCGCCCATCACTTGCCTTTAGACAGCATACGCGTGGTGTCAGCTTCGTCCTCTTCCCCCTCAACTTCTCTTTTGTTTGTCTATGATGCGATGTCCTAAACACGAGAAAACGAACCAACGGGCTTGCCACGCATTGCTGCTTAAGAGGGGCTTTCTTGGCTAGTGTAGGCAGAAAAGCACCACAAAAAGAGTAGTGCTTGTGGGGGATGACAAGCACTACTCTGGGGAGCCTATTCAACTGCTGACCACCTAGCTTTTTGCCAAGCTGCTGGTTAGCGATCGTTTTGCAAGAGGGTCAGGCTGTCTGCAAGGACAGCTTCGCCATCTAACAACTCGTAATCTGTTTCTTTGATCAATTTATAAGGCACCGCTTTGACCATGAGAAAGTCTTTCAATCGATTGACTTCGTACTTCGACTGCGGACCGATCAGCAAGGCATCGACAGTCTGCTGTTGCAGGATCTGTTCAGCAATGATGGCTGGTGCCGAATAGATATGCACGGCTAATCCTTTTTCATCTGCAGCCCGCTGCATGTTTTTCACTAAGAGACCCGTAGTGATACCTGCGGTACAAATCAATAAAATCGTCTTTTGTGCTTGTTCCTCCATAAACAGGCCCTCCTACGATATTTTCTTTTTCTTATTGTAGATATCCAACACGACGGCCAGAAGCAAAATCAACCCTTTGATGGCTTGCTGCCAATCGACACCGACTCCTAAGATCGACATCCCATTGTTTAAGACACCCATCACGAGCCCACCAACGATCGCACCCATCACAGTACCAATACCGCCTGAGGTGGAAGCACCGCCGAAATACACTGCGGCCATTGCATCTAATTCCATTGACGTTCCTGCTTGCGGGGTGGCTGCGTTCAACCGAGCGGCTAAAACCAAGCCCGCCAAAGCTGCCATCATCCCCATGTTCACGAAGACCCAGAAGGTGATTTTCTTCGTCTTGATCCCAGAAAGTTCGGCTGCTTTTTTGTTGCCGCCGGTTGCATAGATTTGACGACCAGCAACGGTTTTGTTAGTCAAAAAGCCATAAGCAGCCACGATCACCCCTAAGACGATCAAAATGATCGGATACCCTTGATAAGAGGCAAAGATATAGGTAGCGCCGAGAAATACGACCGCAGTAAAGACGGCTTTAAAGGCAAAGGCTGCCATTGATTCCACTTCAAAAAGATTTTTTTTGCGACGCTCACGGGTCCGCCATTGGCCTAAAATCAGGATGCCCGTGATCACTACACCTAAAATCATGGAAAGTAAATGGATCTGACCGCCTGCAATATCTGGCAAATACCCAGTAGAAATTTGTTGGAATGCCTTGGGAAACGGCGCCAATGATTGACCCCCTAAGACGACTTGGGTCAGTCCTCGAAACATCAGTAAACCAGACAAGGTCACGATAAATGCTGGGATACCGACATACGCGACCCAGAACCCTTGCCAGGCACCGATCACTGCGCCCATCAGTAAGCAAAGAGGCACTGCCAGCCAAGGACTGATGCCGTTATTGACCATTAAGACGCCTGCAATCGCACCGACAAACGCCATCACGGACCCTACGGATAAATCAACGTGTCCTAACAAGACGACCAAGAGCATACCAGCTGCCAAAACGAGAATATGACTGTTTTGCAACACGAGGTTGGTGATATTCAGCGGCCGCCAGAAAATCCCGTCGGTCATGAGCTGAAAGGCCACCAGCAGCACTGCTAAGATAATGATCATACTGTATTTGCTAAAGATTTCCAGTGCCTTTTCTTTCAGCGAATGGCTGCGTTCTTTTTTTAATTTATTGGTTGTTTCCATCTCAAACCCCACTCTCTTCTAATGTCATTAGATTCATCAATCGTTCTTGGTCCGCCTCTTCCCGCAGGACCTCGCCAGTGAAGCGGCCTTCGTTCATCGTATAGATTCGGTCACACATGCCTAATAGTTCTGGCAGCTCCGAGGAGATGATGCAAATGGCTTTGCCAGCTGCTGCCATCTCTTCGATGATCGTATAGATTTCGTATTTCGCCCCGACATCGATCCCACGGGTCGGTTCATCTAAAAATAAGATGTCTGGTGTGGTCATCAGCCATTTTGCCAAAACGACCTTTTGCTGATTCCCGCCGCTCAAGCTGCCGACGTTTTGATAGATCGAATTGGTTTTCGTCCGCATTTTTTTGCGGAATTCTTCAGCCATCGTGACTTCTTTTTCTTTATCGATGACCCCTTGGCGGCTGATTTTGGCAAGACTAGCAATGGTGGTATTCTCGCGAATATCCATCAGCAGATTCAAGCCCAGCGCTTTTCGATCTTCCGACACATAGGCTAACCCATTTTTGATGGCGGTTGGCACGTCTTTGACAGAAATCGGTTGGCCGTCTTTATAGACTTCCCCCGAAATCGAACTGCCGTAGGAATGACCGAAGACACTCATGGCAAACTCAGTCCGTCCCGCCCCCATCAAACCAGCGATGCCGATGATCTCTCCTTTGCGGATCATCAAGTTCAAATTCTCATTCACCACACGGGTATGGTCGATTGGATGATGGACCGTCCAATTTTTGACTTCAAAAAAAGGTTCACCAATAGTGGGGTTCCGCTCGGGGTAGCGATTGGTCAAATCTCGCCCAACCATGCCGCGAATGATGCGCTCTTCAGAGATTTCGGCACCACTCAGCGTCTCGATCGTTTGCCCGTCACGTAAAATCGTGATGCGATCCGCCACATTGACGATTTCATTCAACTTGTGAGAGATGATGATCGAGGTGATCCCTTGGTTGCGGAACTCTTTGATCAGCTCTAACAGATTGGCACTTTCTTCTTCATTCAACGCCGCGGTTGGCTCATCTAAAATCAACAATCGGACGGATTTTGAAAATGCTTTGGCAATTTCCACCAGCTGTTGATGCCCGACACCGATTTGTGAAACCAGCGTATTCGGGTCTAATTTCAAGCCAACGATCTTTAAGAGGTTGTCTGTTTTCTTTTCGGTCAGATCCCAATCAATGATGCCGTGTTTGGCTTGTTCGTTTCCTAGAAAGATATTTTCTTTGATCGACAGGTAAGGACTTAATGCTAACTCTTGATGAATAATAACGATTCCTTTGTCCTCACTGTCCCGCAAATCTTTGAACTTGCATAACTCCCCTTCATAATAGATCTCTCCGTCATAGCTGCCGTAAGGATAGAGTCCGCTTAAGACATTCATCAGCGTGGACTTGCCAGCGCCATTTTCTCCACACAGTGCGTGGATCTCTCCTCGCTCGATCGAGAGGTTGACGTTATCAAGGGCGCGAACCCCTGAAAACTCTTTGACGATGCCTTTCATCATCAAAATATTATCTGCCATGTTCTTTCACCCTTTTCCTTTTTATGTAAAAGTGGTGCGCTGCCTTTGTAAGAAAAGCGGAAAGAACGAATAGTGGGGATGATTCGTTCTTCCCTACTGCTTTCGGGGAAACTAGTATCTTTTCTCGCTGGATCAGCGCTTCTTGCTTAAATGCCTAGCTCTTCTTCTGTATAGTAATCGGTATCGATCAGTTCTTCTTTGTAGTTATCGCTATCCACAGAAACGGGATTTGACAAGTAGGTTGGTACGACTTTGACGCCATTGTCATAGGTTTCCGTATCGTTGACTGGCACTTCCTCGCCATTGGTGATAGCTTCGATCATTTCGATCGTGTTTTTCGCCAACACCCGTGTATCTTTGAAAATCGTTTGGGTCTGTTCGCCCGCGATGATCGATTTCACCCCTGCCACCGTCGCATCTTGACCGGTAATCACAGGTAGTGGTTTATCGGAAGAACCATAGCCAACGCCTTTAAGCGATGAAATGATTCCTAGGCTGATTGGATCATAAGGTGAAAGAACGGCATCCAATGTTTGATCCGTATAGTTGGCACTCAACAAGTTGTCCATCCGAGCTTGCGCAGTTGAACCATCCCAACGCAAAGTAGCGATTTGGTTGAAGTTGGTTTGACCAGAAGGAACGACTAGCTGTCCGCTGTCAAAGTATTGTTGGAAGACCGAAAGGACCCCATTATAATTGATCAGTGCATTGTTATCATCTGGAGAGCCGCCGAATAATTCAATGTTAAATGGTCCTTCACCGTCTTTGAGACCCAATTTGTCTTCAATATAAGACGCTTGCAGCACGCCGACTCCAAAATTATCAAAGGTGGCATAATAATCGACGTATTCCGAGTTCATCAGTAAACGGTCATAGGCGATGACTGTGATATCTTCGTTATGGGCTTTTTCCAACACGTCTGTCAGTGCCGAACCATCGATCGAGGCGATCACTAAAGTATCAACGCCTTTGGTGATCATATTCTCAATTTGTGCCACTTGGTTTTCTACTTTGTCTTCTCCATATTGCAGGTCAGTTTTATAGCCGAGCTTCTCTAATTCTTCTACCATGTTGTCGCCATCTGCGATCCACCGTTCTGCCGATTTGGTCGGCATCGCGATCCCAACAAATCCTTTGTCTCCGTCACCGTTTGCCCCGCTGTCTGATCCATTCCCACAAGCTGCTAACAATCCGCCAACCAATAAGGTGGATGCTAGGACGACCAATTTACCAAAAGTACCTTTCATTGTGATCCCTCCATGTCTTTTTCTTACATTCTCAGTATAGCCAGTTAAGGAATCGCTTACATTTAGATTTTTTCGAGGTTTCTTGGATTTCTTGAGAAAAAACGACTCAGTTGCCCCCATTTCTTTTCGTAATCTTGGATTTTTTAAGATTCCCTTGGTTTTTATTTGATTTGATATTTTGTGTAAAGCGCTTCCGTATTTTTTAGTAGAATAGACCATAGAGGTGAAAAAAATGAGGAATATAAAAATTGGGTTACTCGTTTGGTTGTGTTTGTCTTTCTTGGCTGGTTGCCAAGCAGTCAAAGAAACGACCGCTGAAACATCGGAAGAAAGTATCGTGATCGGTTTTTCTCAATCGGGAACAGAAAGCAGCTGGCGCAAGCGCCACACCGAATCGATTCGCACTGAATTAGAGAAGGAAGGCTATGAAGTGCTCTATCGTAACGGCTATATGAATCAAGAACGTCAGATTCAAGATATCCGCAGTTTTATCGTGTATCAAGTCGATGCCATCGTCTTTACCCCGATTCAGGAAAACAATTGGGAACCGATTTTGGAAGAAGCTGCGCAAGCGGGGATTCCCGTTTTCGTGGTGGACCGTCATGTCAACGTCAGCGATCCCTCCTTGTTTCTGACTCATATCGGGCCAAGCTTCAAAGCCGAGGGCAATCGTGCAGGTCTCTACGTCAGCAATTATTATAAAGAACATCAAAATGAAACGATCAATGTTTTAGAATTGACGGGACTGGATGCTACTTCTCCGACGTATTTGCGCTCAGAAGGGTTCCGAGAAACCATCAAGCGTGATTATGCCCACAACAATGTAACGATCCAAGTCAAAGATGAGCTAAATGGTGACTTCATTCGCCGCAAAGGCAAAGAAGTCATTGAACAATACATCGCAGAAGGCAAAATGGAGCAGATCGATGTCTTGTTCAGTCACAATGACGAGATGACTCTTGGCGCTCTTGAAGCCCTCGAAAAAACCGATATTGAGCCAGGGAAGGATTTGGTGATCGTATCGATCGATGCCCAAAAAGAAATGATCGACAAATTGAAGCAAGGGATCGTCAATTGTGTCGTTGAATGCAACCCAGACGCTGGTGTGTTCGTCAAAAATGCCATCTCGCGCTACTTGGCTCGCGGCGCCGATGCCATTCCTCGTGAAATCTATGTCCATGAAACAGTTTTTTCCAGTGATATGGACTTTGATCAAATTCCACCGAGAAAT
Source organism: Enterococcus sp. B2E4 (assembly GCF_030499455.1). Taxonomy (NCBI): domain Bacteria; kingdom Bacillati; phylum Bacillota; class Bacilli; order Lactobacillales; family Enterococcaceae; genus Enterococcus; species Enterococcus sp. B2E4. The sequence goes on along the minus strand of NZ_JAUKPK010000005.1, from coordinate 449,473 downwards.
TATTGAGGAGACGAAGATGAAAACAAAAAGTATCAAGGGCATCTTCCAGCAGACCAACAAACTGATGATCCTCGTCGCCTTTATCCCCCTCGTAGTAAGCAGTGTCTTTTACTCGCGACAGATTTTTATTTACCAAAACACCATCAACAATATTGAAGAAGCCAATCAATTATCGGAAAAAGTCGATGCCATTGTCTTGGAAGAAATGTGGGATTTAGTCTTTGGTCAAAAAACCGTCGCACAAGTCCAAGAAACCAATGTGATCGATGAACTAAGGAGCGATCTGCAGCACATTCAAGAAAATACCAGCACTGCCAAAGAGCTCAATATTTTAGCAGTCGCCTTTCGGACGCTCGATTCTTTAGAAACCTATCAGCAACAGTTGATCGATAATATTCTCAACGATGAACCGGTGGAACAAAACCAATACGTCATGATCCAAGTGGATTCGGTGATCGATTTGCTATCCGATATTTTGCAGCAGTTTGTCGGGGTAGAGATCAGCTTAGCCAGCCAAACCAATCACGAATTGGTCCAATCCGTGTTGCTGCTGATCCTTTTTCAGGTCGTGTTGCTTTTGATCATCTTTGCGATCATCAATAAAAACCGCCGCTTTGTTCGTGACAATCTGCAATACCCGCTGGATCGGTTGTTAGACCTTTCCAATGAACTATCCCAAGGACATTTGAGCTACCGAGCAGAACTGCCCGAAACCCCAGAGCTGCGGACTCTGACGAGTAGCTTGAATCGAATGGCAGATGACTTGACTCGGCTCTTGGAAGAAAATGCCTTGAAGCAGTATCACTTAGCCCAAAGTGAGGTGCGGGTCTTACAAGCCCAGATCACTCCACATTTCATCTATAATAGTTTAGATGCGATCGTTTCTTTGATCGAAGCTGCCCGTTACGAGCAAGCAACCGAAATGACTTATGCGCTGTCAGATTTTTTCCGCATCTCCTTAAGCAAAGGGCAAGACTGGATTCCGCTGGAAAAAGAATTGCGGCATGTGGACGATTACTTGAAGATTTTGCAGATCCGCTATGGCAGGATGCTGTCTTACACCATTGAAGATCAAACTGTCAGTCCAGAACTACAGGTTTTGAAAATGGTCCTGCAGCCCCTTGTTGAAAACGCCGTATATCATGGCACCAAATTTGTCCGTCGTGTCGGCATGATTCGAATCACAGTGTCAGAATTGCCTCACCAGATTCAAATGACCATCAGTGACAACGGTGTTGGGATCGACCCTGAGCGTTTGCAGGAGATTCGTCGTAACCTTAAAGAAACCACTGATCCCGCCTCTGAGAGCGGCTATGGCCTATATAACGTCTATCGCCGTCTCCAGCTGAACTACGGCAGCGAAGCGCAGCTGACGATCCACAGTCAATACCAAGAAGGCACCACGATTAACGTCACAGTACCAAAAAGGGAGGAACCCAACCATGTACAAAGTGTTCATAGTTGAAGATGAACATCTGATTCGCGATAGTTTGCGCCACCAAATCATGACTCTCGCCAAACAATACCCGATCGTTTATAGCGATGAAGCCGCAGATGGCGAATTGGCGCTGGCTTCGATCCTTGATCTGCGTCCTGATATTATTATCAGTGATATCAAAATGCCGTTTATGGACGGCTTGGTCTTTGCGAAAGAAGCCAAGAAATTATTGCCGCAAGTTCGCATTATTTTCGTTAGCGGCTTTGATGATTTTGACTATGCAAAAACGGCACTGCAGCTGCAAGCAGACGATTACTTGCTCAAGCCCATCAAAAACGAAGAATTAGAACAAGCCATCAAAACCGTCGTTCAACACTTAGATGAACAACAAGCCACTCATCAGCAATTATCCAAAGAAGACGATTTATTCGAAATGGAAATCAAAAAAAATCACTTTCTAAATCACCTCTTTAAACAAAAGATCACGATCTCAGAAGCCTTTTTGCAAGCAGAAGAACTGGGCCGGCGCTTTTCAGGCAAACAGTTTTGTGTGCTATTAGCAAAAACCCCCTTCAATCAAAGCTTTTCTGACTACACTCGCTTTAGCCAGCAGCTGACCAAAGCCTATGAACAAGATGATGCCGTCTTGTTCTCCAGTGTTTCTAGCCGCTTCATCAAGTTTTTGCTTTTTGACCATGACCGAGAACAAGTTTTAGAAAAAGCCTATCAGATCGCTCAAAGCCTCGTTCATGGTTCTGGGGAAGAAGTAGCAGTGGCGATCGGACCGGTAGCAGATCGCTTCTCGGGCATCCCTCTTTCTTATCAGAAAGCTCGTGACATGCTAAAAACCTATGGTAGCATCCGCAAGGAAAAAATCATCAGCTATGAAGACGACATTCGCGAAGGGGAACTATCCCCCACCAATCCCTTCAAAACCGACCTTGCTTCACGGCTGGCAAATGCTGGGAAACAGACGATCCCTGAGCTGATCGCTGAATTGATGGCGCCTCAAGGAACCGTTGAGCGAACGCAAATGTACCGTTTGTTCGTCTTAGTCGAACTGCTGGCATTATTGAAGAAAAAAGACAGTCATTCGCTGCCCCAGATCGTTCAGCACGCCCATGACTTAGACTATCTAGCGGCATTGACCCATGAGCCAGAGAACTATCAAACGACTCTGGCAGAACTGTTGCCGCTATTGACCAAACAACCCATCAATCCTGCAATGGCGAAATATCAAAGTGTCATCAATCAAGCCAAAGCCTTTATTAGTGAGCACTTTTCTGATCCCAATATTTCCTTAAATGTAGTTGCTGAAAAAGTTCATTTGAGTCCAGCACATTTCAGCACCATCTTCTCGCAAGCCACTGATTCTACGTTTATCGAATACTTGACCGAGCAACGGTTGACCTTAGCTAAGGAACTGCTGTTAACGACCAATCTACGGCTATCTGAGATCGCCTTTGATGTTGGCTACAATGACCCAAATTATTTTTCCTTTTTGTTCAAGAAGAAAGAAAAAATCTCACCGAAAGAATACCGTCAAAAAAATGCCTAGATGAGTGAAGGGATGCAAAAAAAGAGTGAGGGACAGCAAAATCGTCCTCACTCTTTTTCATTTTCTACCTCATGCAGTTATTTCTTCTCCATAGCAGCTTTTAAAGCAGCTGCTAATGGGCTTTCTTGCGGTTCTTCTTGATTGATTTTGTTCATCAAGCGGCGTTCTTCGTGTTTCGACAGCTTTTTGCTGCGTTCCTTTTTATCCGCCATTTTTTCGGTGGTCCCATCGAATTTACAGCGGAAATAGGCGCCGTTTTTGCCTTCAATGATCTCCATCTTTCGGTGGCATTGCGGGCAGCGTCGGTTTGAAACTTTCGGGTCTTTCCGACGACGGTACTTGCAGGTCCCACTGGAGCAAACATAGATCTTGCCATCACGGGTATTTTTCTCCCGCAAGGGTTCGCCGCATTCGGGACACCGTTTTTGGGTCAATGAGAAATCTTGGTACTTGCTTTCGCTTTGCTTGATTTCTTTGACCAGTTGTTTTGTGTCTGCTTCGATTTGTGCGAGGAAGGTTTGGGCAGAATAGGTGCCTTTCGCAATGGCTTCCAGTTCCTTCTCCCATTTTTCCGTCAATTCTGGTGTCACCAAGGATGGATTGACTAAGACTAACAGCTGCTTGCCTTTTGGCGATACTTGCAAGCCGCTTGGGGTCCGCTCCATCAGCTCAGATTTGATCAGCTTTTCAATGATCTCCGCACGGGTTGCCGGCGTACCGAGACTATGTTTTTCCATTTTGCCTAAAAGAGTTCCTTCATTCAACGGTTTTGGTGGTGTAGTCAACTCTTTTTGGATGGTGAACTCAGGCTTGACAGTACTGCCTTTTTGCCAAGCCACATCACTGGTTTCTTCTTCAGAAGTCGTTTTCCACCCCGCTTCTAACACGGTATTGCGGTTGAATACAAAGGTTTCTGAACCAAAGGTCACGGTCACTTTCTGCTGCTGCTTTTTATGGGGTTTCGCAAAGAGCATTAAGAAACGACTAACGATCATTTGATAGATCCGTTGTTCATCGGTAGTTAATTTTTCATAACGTGCCCGCTGTTCCGTTGGCAATAAGGCATGGTGATCGGTAACTTTTTTATCATTGAAGACAGCTTGCTGCACTACTTGTCCGCCATTTTTCAAGTATCCTTTGACTTCTGGGGCAAAATCCGCAACTGCCTGCAGGCGTTCCTTCATAGTTGCCTTCATATCATTGGTCAAATACTTGGAATCCGTCCTTGGGTAAGTGACGATTTTATGGGTTTCATACAAGCTTTGAACAAGCGACAAGGTCTTCTTGGCTGAAAACCCATAACGCTGATTGGCTTCTCGTTGGATCTCGGTCAAATCATAAGGCAATGGTGCACTTTCTGTTTTGACCTTTTCTTCGATCGCTGTCACGCGACCATTTTGTTGACTCATTTGCTTGACCAATGCTTCGGCGTCGCTGCGTTCTTTTAGTTGATAGGGATTTTTTTGCTGCAGGCGGGCCTTGGCATCGCCTACGTTTAGGGTAATCACATGATAGGTTTGCGGACGGAAACTCTCGATTTGCATTTCCTGACTGCGCACCAAAGCTAAGGTAGGGGTTTGGACCCGACCCGCACTAAGATTGTCTTGATATTTGACCGTCAATGCCCGGGTGACATTCAACCCTACCAGCCAGTCGGCTTTTGCCCGCGCAAGGGCGGAGTAGTAAAGATTGTCGTAGTGCTTGGCTGACTGCAATTTTGCAAAGCCTTCTTTGATGGCTTTAGGGGTTTGCGAAGAAATCCACAAACGTTTGACTGGTTTGTCAAAACGAACCCACTCCAAAATCCAGCGAGCGACTAGCTCCCCTTCTCTTCCCGCATCGGTAGCGATCACGACTTCCCCGACATCTTTTCTTTGAGCCAATTGTTTGATGGCTTTTAGTTGATGACCGGTTTTTGGCAACGGCTTGATCCCGATGGACTTAGGGATCATCGGTAACGTTTCCATCTGCCATGATGCCCAGTCTTTGTTTAAATCTTCAGGCATTTTCAAGCCCAATAAATGACCAAGGGCCCAAGTAACGATCGCCTTGGGTCCTTCGTAATAATTTTTATGTTTTTGCTCACAGCCCAAAACTTTGCTGAGGTCTTTGGCAACGCTTGGCTTTTCCGCTAGAATTAGTTGTTTCATAAAAATCTTTCCTGCTTTCATCGACGACTTGCTGATATTCTTTAAGCAATGCCAGTCCAATATATTGTTGGAGGTAATCGTCGCATTCTTCGCACCAGCGTTCGTCTTCTTCATTCCAAAAAGCCGTCATAAAGTTTGATTTTGCATTTATGTACGAATACTCTTCTCTGATTTCTTGCCATTTTTGTTCATAAAATGACTGCGCCTCGCTGAAAGTTGCAAATGTGAACGCCTCTTGAATATCTGACTGCCATCCCTCAAAAAACCACCACGGTTCATTGTCCCCATACATGACTACTACTTGATACATTTCATTGCTCCTTTCACGATTCCTTCCTCATATTAGTCACTTTTACTTAAACTTGCAAGGAATAAGTTTCAGCATTTAAACATTGCTTTAAAAATTCATTAAACCCTCGTTTTTTTGTACGATTTATCGGTTGTTTAAGATTACATCATTTCTATGCCCCTATAGTCTAGCACAGATGTTTCCTGTTGTGAATATAACATCAAAAGATTAAAAAAATATCAAACAAGATTTATTTTAACCTCGTAAAAAAAATTTGTCTGCGATGGATATGCTACAATAATGACAACCACGAAATTGCCAGGAGGTGCCCCATGTATCTCGAACAAATCACTTTTCCCGATCAAGAGACCGAGTTTGATTTTTTCCTTTCCATCAAACGAACCGTTTATGATTCTTACTACCCTTTTCAGATTCTCAGTGCCCGCCTTTTTCAGCAGATCGATTTTGAGCCGGTCACGATCTTATATGGCGGCAATGGTTCTGGCAAAACCACCGCATTGAACGTGATTGCCGAAAAGATCCACGCGCAGCGCTTTGCTGCGTATAATCGCTCGAATTTTTTCGAGGACTACTTAGCCTACTGTACTACTGGCAGCATCGACGAACCGCAAGAAAAAGTACTTTTGACCAGCGATGATGTCTTTGATTACATGCTGGCTATTCGAAACTTGAAACAAGGGATCGATCATCGCCGAGAAGAAGTATTCCAAGAATACTACCAAGCAAAGTATGCAGACTTTCGTTTCACGGGTTTTGACGATTACCATGAATTGAAGAAAATCAATCTTGCACGATCCAACACACAGTCCAAATTCACCCGCAAGCACTTGATCGACAATGTCCGAGAATATTCCAATGGTGAAAGTGCCTTTCGCTTCTTTCAAGAAAAGATTCGTCCCAACAGCCTTTACTTATTAGATGAACCAGAAAATTCTCTTTCTGCTGAGCGTCAGCTGGAACTGGTGCAGTTACTAGAAGATTTTGTCCGCTATGAGCAGTGCCAATTCATCATTGCTACCCATAGTCCTTTCGTTTTATCTTTAAAGGAAGCCAAAATCTATGATTTGGATCAAACGCCCGTCGATGTTCGGAAGTGGACCCAGTTAGCCAGTGTCCAGCAGTATTACCGCTTTTTTCAAGCACACCAAGCCGAATTTGATGATCGATCATGAGCCAAGCAACCCAGTTTCCGTCAAAGATTTCTTTTGGCGGCTTTTTTTTCCGCCACACTCACACAAAGACCAAAATCAAATTGATCAGAGCAATAAAGAAGGCGACAACTCCCGCAATTTTGCCCCACTTGACTTCTGCTTGGTTATACTGATCGGAATGCCCCGCAATCTGAGAGGACAAAAAGTAGAACTTTTTAAAAACAAGCAAATACCCGGCTAAACCCCATAGTACGGCTAAGGCAAGATGGTTGATTTGGCTTGAAATGACCTGAGTCTGATGAAGCATCACCACCCCTACGACACTAACGACAAACCCCCATTTCATGAGATTGGCTTTGGTACGATTCATGCTCCTCCTCCTTTCTTTTAAAAATGCCAATGCATCAAAAACATTCATTTTCTATCTAAATTATAGCATAATTTGACTAAAAAAATAAAATCCAAGAACTCGTAAACGAATGTTCTTGGATTTTTATCAATCGAAAAAGATGATTACTTGCTGGCTAATCACCACCAGCAAAAATTTCTTCTTTATTATAAATCGGTGTATGTTTTTTCAAGTCTTCAAGGGTTCCTACTTGTCTCCCTTTGGAGTAAAAACCATCTAACAAGCCTAAAGATTGAAAAATCGTTTGCTTATAGGCAATTTCCGCATTCCATTCCGTGGTATCTAGTATTTGCAAAGCTTTATGGATTGCTTCGATGCCAGATGCTCCTGGCGCACTGATCAGTACCCCATGACTGTTGAGGAGCAACATATTCGGTAAGGCGAGTTGTTCTTTTTTCATATAATCAGAAACTAATTCTGCTAATTCTGGTGAGCAATTAGGTTCAAAGTCTAGTACAGGAATATAGCCAATTTTTTGGGTCGCTTCCGTTAAGTTAGGCATATCCAATCCGGCGGTTGCCCAAAACATCGAGTGAGGAGAATGGGCATGTAAGACTGCTTTTATCGCTGGATTCGTATCATAAACCGCTTCGTGTAAGTTGATTTCTCGTGTCAGCTGACCTACCCCATCAATCACCTTTCTCGTATGAGGCTCAACGACTAAAATCTGGGCTGGTGAGACTTCTCCTAAATAGGCTTCTGACATCATAGTTGGTGTCATAATAATGTATTCTTTTCCAGTTTCATCGGTTGTTTTAAAAGAAAAATTACCGCCTGCAACATTTGTATTCTTCCTAGTAAAAATCAATTTTACGATTCGTGCTAAATCTTCCCGTTCTCTTTCAAAAATCATCCGTCCATCTGACATATTCAAGACCACCTTTTTTTATTTTTCAAACGTTTTGTTGCGTAAGATTGTTTGAACAGCTTCTCTTACTTTTGCTGCTTCTTCCTCTTTTTTCTTTTTCCGTTCATCATATTCTTTAAAAAGTACTGGACTGCCATATTTATACACACAGACTGCTAGACCAATCGCTACGACATTAAATAGGTACTGTTGTGTCACCAAAGCTAAGAGATAGCAGCCAATTGCTAGAAAAAGAAGCAATTGCCATTTTATTTTTTCGCTCTTTCCCATTCCTGTCGCCCTTTCCTTTTTGAAAATATTAGCCATTCGTCGCACGCACTTGCGTCGATTGGGTCCCTTGTTCTTCATATCTTTGACTTGGTACCTTTACCTTACTCATATATTTATACAACCAGACAAACATTGCGATAAACACAACGGAACCGACGATACCCAAGATATTTCCTTTAAACGCTTCTGCAAATAAAATTCGAAATTCTGGTCCTTCGATCGAAGACCAAGTGATTTGCTGCCCTTTTTGTATTCCTTCTACTGCGCCGGTTCGATCTGCTAAGCCCGTTAAGATCGGCGTCAAATACGTAGCTGCATATAGATAGATTGGCATCGAAATAACCCCCATGATCAGCATACGAACCAAGTTTCCGCCGGTAAGCAATAATCCACCTACTGCGATCGAATAGTTAATGATTCCTGCTAAAGGCAACACAGCATTTCCTGGCAAGATGATGGCATAGCCAATAAAGACAGGTACCAACAAGATAGCAGTGACCCAAATCTCAGAGCGACCAGCTAATACAGGCCAATCTAACCCAATGTAAACTTCCCGATCTTTAAAGCGTTTTTTCATCATTTCCGACATTGCATCAGCAAGTGGTGAAAGGGACTGCATAAACATTTTTGAGATCATTGGGAACAAAGCCATTGCCGTCGCGATTTGAATAGCTAAATTCAATGAACCTGACACGCCATAGGCTGCGGCTAACCCCAAGCCTAAGCCGATGAGAAAGCCCATCACCGAATTTTCAGAGAAGATACCGATTTTCTTTTTTAAGGCTTTGGTATCGGCACGTCGATTAAAGAAAGGAATTTTATCCATAATCACATTGATCGGTAATAAAAGTACTGCTGAAATATTCATCAAGTGGGTCACTGTTACTAAAGGAATACCAGTCAAGTCCTCAATGTGGCGTTGGAACATATCCCCCATCTTAAGTTCCAAGATAACCTGTACGACGGCGGTGATAAACCCAGCAAGTAAACTCCCACTGATAAAGTAGACCAGATAGGCAGTCAGCGCTTTGCCCCATACATTCCACATATCGACATTCAACGTCTTGGTCCAGTTCAAAATCAACATGACAAAATTCACACCAAGAACGACGGCAAAGAAAACAAATGCATAAGACCATGACCAGGTGATACTTGCTGCTCCTGTCCACCCTAAATCTAGCGCAGGCAAGTTCAAGCCAGTATTTTTCGCCAATGCTTCGGAAGCTGGACTAACTGCATTTGACATAAAGCCGATGACCATCGACATCCCAGTAAAAGCAATACCTAACGTGATCGCAGACATAAAGGCTTTTTTGAATTTCATCCCTGCAACCAAGCCTAGGATTAAAATGATTAGCGGCACAAAAATAGCGGAACCTAAACCTAAGATATAATTGATAATGTCTTGAAATATTTGCATTTTTTTCACTTCTTTCTTTTGATAGGATGTTTTGTGCTAGCCAATCAATTCTTTGATTTCTTCATAAATCGTATCCATACCCATACCTGTAAGAAACGGAATTCCAGCAAAAACGTGTACACCTAGCTCAGCCGCTTTTTCCAATACTTCATCATCTGGCTGTGCAACATACACATAAATTCCTGTCGACGGCAATTCATTTTGGATCGACTTGTAATCAACTGCTTCAACGGGGAAATCGATCCCGTCATCTTCAAGCATCCCAGCAATTTTACTTGCGATCGTTTGACTTGTTGCAACGCCACTTCCACATGCTACGATCAATCTTCTTTTCATCTTGAATCCCTCCAAAAATTTTATTTTGTATACTGTGTAACTAATTGATAAATTGCCTGTACTTCTTGTGTTCCAATGAATGCCTTTACAAATCCTTCATCCATAAATAATGCCATTAACGATTGCAGTAAGCCGACTTGCTCTTTTGGTTCTTTGATCCCTAGAAAAAAGAGATTCTTGACCTGCATTTCTTGACTGTCACCCATTTGCTTCATCTTCACCTCGTTTTTCAGACGCACGATCGCTATAAAAGGCTTTTCGACATACGCTGGTTCTGAATGAGGCAAGCCAATATTCAAATACTGTGTAATCAGCCCAGTTGGAAAGGCTTGTTCTCTTGCTAGTAATCCTTCTACATACTGTTCATTCACAAAACCTTGTTCCTGTAATCGTTTGGCTATCTCTTCAAATAGTTCTTTCAAATCCTCTCCTTCCACGTCGAGAAAAATCAGCCTTTCATCAAACATGCTCGTATAGCCCACCTATTCTTCCTCCTTGTTCAACTTTAATGATAAACATTGTTAAACTTTGTTACAATGTGTTTTACAATGTAAATATACAATAGTTAATTTTTCTTGTCAACGCTTTCTTTTCGTATTTTTTCCAAACTGATTACTTTTATCGATACATAAAATTATCAAACTTTAACAAAGATGAACATTTATCCTTGCTTTTTCCAAAAGTAAATGCTATTAATTAATGTATAAAGAAGACAGTTGAAAAAGAAACTTAAAAAAATCGTTAATCAACCAGAGGTGAAACTATGTTAAAGAAAGAACGGCAAGAAAAAATTCTAGCGCTAGTGAATCAGCACGATTACTTATCCATTGCAGAAATAGCCAAAACATTAGACGTTTCCGATATGACCATTCGTAGAGATATTACAGAGTTAGCGAATCAATCTTTATTGGTAAAAATCTATGGTGGCGCCCAAAAACTCGAAAAAATCGAACACGAGCTTTCTACTCAAGAAAAAATCGATACGAATGTTGCTGAAAAAAAATTCATCGGAAAAGTGATGAACAGTATCATTTCAGACAACGATACTATCTATATCGGTGCTGGAACTACGATGCTTCACGCTTTACCTGAACTAAAAAAAGCAAACTTATTCGTGATCACAAATAGTTTGCTTGCTTTTAATTATTTGATTTACAACACAGACTATCGTGTCTTATTGACAGGCGGAGAATTTTCCCGCACGACGGAAGAATTTTATGGGGAAACGGCAGAGAAGAGTTTTGAAAATCTAAATATCGATATCGCTTTTGCTGCTACAAATGGGATCTTTGAAAATAATATCACCACTGCGAATCTTGTTGAAGGTTCGATTCAACGAGTCGCTTTCAAGCATTCCCGCAAAAAATGCATCGTTGCGGATAGCTCCAAGTTTAATCGCTCCGACGTTTACACCTTTTACTCACTTTCAGATATCGACTATTTGATCACTGATGATAAACTTTCTGAGACTACTTTTGAGTATTATCGCTCCTTTACAGAGATCCTCAAGGAGGAACAAAAATGATTTTAACCATCACAATGAACCCTTCCATGGACTACAACTATTTGGTTCCTTCGTTGAAATTGGATCAAGTAAATCGGGTAGATAACCCACATACATCAATTGGGGGAAAAGGTATCAATGCTGGCAGAGTCATCGCACAATCTGGGGAAGACGTTTTATTGACAGGTATTTTAGGTGGACCTGTAGGCAAAACGATCCTTGATTCTTTACTAGCCGAAGAACGTTATGTATTGGATTTCCTAACCATCGATGGTAATTCTCGCAATGCGATCACAATCATGCATGACGGTAACACCCATACAGAGCTAGTAGAAAAAGGACTTTATCTATCGGAGAAAAACGAACAACTTTTTTACCAACACCTTGCAGCATTAATTGAACAACATCCCATCACGGTCGTCTGTATTTCTGGATCAGTAAATTCTGATAATGGGCATTTTCACGATCAATTGCTTCAATTCATCCGTAAGACATTAGGTGAGCAGGTACCAATCCTCATGGATATAGCAGGTGAACAACTAAAAAATTGTTTGACTCAAACGAATGCTCGTCCGAATTTTATTAAACCGAATCAACAGGAATTGGAAGAACTAATAGGTCAAAAATTACATTCATCTCAAGACATTTTCTCTGTCTTAGAAAGCACTCTTTTCGAAGGAATCGACACCGTCATGGTATCTCAAGGCGGCGATGGGGCAATCGTTAAACATCAGTCGACTTTTTATAAGATTGAGATTCCTAAAATCGCCATCGTTAATACGACTGGCTGTGGCGATTCAACTGTTGGTGGCATGGCTGTTGCATTGAATAAACAGTATCCAATGGAACAAGCATTGACCTATTCGATGGCTTGTGGCATGTCTAATGCGCTTTCGAAAACAAACGGTACGATCGATCCTGCACAAGTCGCTACATTTAGCGAACAGATCCACCTTTTCAAGATCAAAGAATAATCGGCTACCTATTTTTTGGTTCTCTTGATTACGCAAAACATTCGTTGGTACAAATAAAAAAAAAGCCCTAGCTAAGTGCAACTGATTGGTTCAGTGTTCTTAGCTAGGGCTGATTGTGTTAGTGGTTAAACATATTGTAATTCTTTGGCTTCTTTGTAGGCTGCATCGATCAAACCGCCGCCCAAGCATTCCATCCCGTCATAAAAAACGACTGCTTGTCCAGGAGTGATGGCGCGGACTGGTTCGTCAAAAATCACTTCTGCTCGATCTCCATCTAATAGACGCACCGTTACTGGTACATCTTGTTGACGGTAGCGGAATTTTGCTGTGCATGAAAATTCCGTGCCGCGGTCTTGTTCTGTAGTAAAGTGGATTTGGCTTGCTTCCAAGCGATCTGCATACAATGCGGGGTGATGGAATCCTTGCCCCACATACAAAGTGTTGGTCGCCAAGTCTTTTCCTACGACAAACCATGGTTCTTGAGTGGCACCGCCGCCGCCAATACCTAAGCCTTGACGTTGTCCGATGGTGTAGTACATCAAGCCATCGTGTTGTCCTTTGACTTCGCCATCTAATGTAACCATATTGCCTTTTTTCGCTGGCAAGTAATTACTCAAAAATTGTTTGAAATTCTTTTCTCCGATAAAGCAGACACCCGTGGAATCTTTTTTCTGGGCTGTTGCTAGACCTGCCCGTTCAGCGATCGCTCGTACTTCTGATTTTTCCATGCCGCCTAGTGGGAACATGGTTTTGCTCAATTGTTCTTGTGACAATTGGCTTAAGAAATACGTTTGATCTTTGTTGTTATCCACGCCTCGCAACATATGAGTCACGCCGTTTTCATCAACGGTCACTTGCGCATAATGGCCAGTTGCTACATAATCGGCACCAAGATCCATCGCATAATCCAAAAAGGCTTTGAACTTGATTTCCTTGTTACACATGACATCTGGATTTGGCGTCCGTCCGGCACGGTATTCTGCAAGAAAATATTCAAATACACGGTCCCAATATTCTTTTTCGAAATTCACTGAATAATAAGGAATCCCGATTTGCGCAGCCACTTTGGCTACGTCTTTGTAGTCTTCTGTTGCGGTACAAACACCGTTTTCATCGGTATCATCCCAATTTTTCATAAAGATCCCGACAACATCATACCCTTGTTCTTTCAGCAAAAGTGCTGTTACTGACGAGTCTACCCCGCCACTCATTCCAACCACCACACGGGTGTTTTCGTTAGACATGATCGTTTCACCATCATTTCAATTATAGATTCTGAAATCATCTACGATTTGAAGGTCGCAACTTTTCAGTAATTTGCATTATACAACAAAACACAAAAAAGTTCACTGTTTGCTGTCTTTTCTTATAAATTCCTTGTTACTAGATAAGTTCTTCTTTCATTCGATCCACAGCCGTCCTCTTATTACTGCTGTTCTTGGCGTAATAAATCACTAGGGGCAAAATCATTTTTAGAAAAGTCATCTGATGGATACCCGCTGTCCGTTCTTCCCCCCATTCAGCCCAATAGAAGAAGCGCTGCTTTTTGTGTATCTTATCGACAGCCGTCCAAACGACTCCCATTGTTCAAAGACAACTAGATAAGCGAATGCTAAGAAGCCGCATTTTACCTTTTAAACGGTCGTTTGTCATAAAATCGTATGGAATTCTTCAGGAAAAGCAGAAATGCCGCTATCAGAAAAAGACTATACTTCTTTTAGATACTACTTTATGAGGAGGGGTATTTCATGAGATCACACACAGGGATATCGAAAACTAGGAGAAACGACGGAAAGAAAAGAAAGAGCCTTGCACTGCTGTTTTTTCTCATCGGTGGTGTTTTTGTCATTCATTACGTGATTGATCAGGTCAGGGATGTTGCGTTTAATCAGACAGCGCTTGTCTCAAAAGAGTTCACTCACCAAGCCAATCAAGTGATTCAACAAGCGATGGCAGACACGCAGCAAGTGCCATTGATTGTACAAGCCGATCGACGCTGGGGCAATGACACATATGGATATGGAGAAACGCAAAATACGTTTGCAGCAAACGGGTGCGCTATTGCTTCTTTAGCGATGATCGATTCTTTTTGGACGGATCATCCGTCGAATCCTGACAAACTATTAAAGTGGGCTGGCGATCAATTTTATCTTCCCAAATAAGGAACGAGTTGGCAAATCTTTCCTCAGTTTGCCGAAGCTTTTGGTTACCAATTTGCCGATTTAGGAAGTTCCTTTGCGGCTGCCTATGAGAAAATGACACAAGGCATCCCCGTTGTGGTCTCGGTTCAAGCAGGAACCTTTACGACCTCAGGACATATCATGGTATTGGCTTTGAACAAAGAAGGAGCGATTCAAGTATTCGATCCTAATGATTCCCCCGAAAAAGCCCATTATGAGAAAAGCTATCCTAACGATGTCTTTCAAGCAGAAGGAATCCATTATTGGAGCTTTTGGCTTTGATGTTCTGATCGGCTGAAGCTGCAAAAACACGCCATTTTTGCGACAAAAAAAGACTAGCCGAAGCTAGTCTTTTGCTTATCTTACTATTATTGAACGCGTGGTTCGTTGTTTTCTTGAATACGCGTCGTTGTTCGGTTGAAGGCACCTTTGGCTTTACGTGTTTGTTTTGACGCAAAGTCGCCAGTTGTTTCTGCCGCACTGCTTACTTTGTCTTGAACTGTTTCAGAGTCTTTTTCGAATTGTTCACGTGTTTTGACATCTGCTACGTTCACGTTTACTTCGATGACGTCTAAATTCGTCATTTTGTTGACTTGTGTTGAAACAACCTCTTTGATTTGGTCGTAGATCGTGGTCATGTCGCTGCCGTATTCTGCAACGATATCAAGATCGACTGCCACTTGTTTTTTCCCAACTTCAACGTTGATCCCTGAAGTCACATCATCGGTGTTGACTAATTTACCTGCAATATTTGAGAAGAAACCGCCATCGACTGTTAAGAGTCCGTCTACAGATTCTAATGCAATGCCTACGATTTTTTGAATCACTTTATCTTCGTAAGTTAATTCTCCTTTAACACCTGTTGTTGGTTTTGTTTGGTTTTCCATCGTACATTCCTCCTACTATAATCTTGATATAAATTAAACTAATAATGTTACCAAAGTTAACGGCGCGGTCTTTGAAATTGTTCAAAGAATCCGACTTCTTTGAGATAAAATCCCAGATACATACCTAGTGCCGTAAACAGCACCAGCAGTATGGTTTTCAAAAAGCCGATCGTTAGAAACAGGATCGCTAGGATCAAACCGAAACCTGCAAAGATAAGCGGGATCTTATAGTGGTAGAACCATTCACTCATACCTGTTCCTCCTAAACTACACGCGGCTGGTTATGGGCTGCTGGCGTTTCTTGCGTATCTTTTAAGACAACTTCCGTTTGGATATTGCTTTCGATACCGAAAAGCTGCTGCAGACTGCTGCTGATCTCACCAACCAATGCTTCTTGTTTTTGCGGGATGGCTGCTGTTTGTTTCATTTCTCCATCGATTTTTACGGATACTTTATTCTTGACGATTTTGATTTTTACGGACGGCTGATGGATGAAATCTGCTTGTTTCACCCGTTCAAGCACAAAATGCTCTAACGCCTTCTTCTGAATCACTAAATCGCCTGTCTTATGGGAAATGATCAAGCGGTCCGAACGTTTTGGATAAAACAAAACGACAAAGAGCGCGATCACGGTAAAAATGGCAAAGCCAACAGATAACCAAAAGAGCAGCATACTCATGGAAGATCCGACCCAAGGATATTCATCCAAAGGAATCAAGTAAACAGGCAATGAAGCCGCTTGCTGATTGGCGATGATCCCAAAATAAAAGACAAGTAAGAGTAAAAGCAATCCGATGATAAAAATCACTTTAGAAATCTTACGCATTGGCAACCTCCTTTACTGCTTTCTACTTAAAGCATACACATTTCTTAAATATCCATCAAATAATAACTCTTGGAATCGATTATTTTTTACATATAAAGTTTATTTTTATCAAAAAAATTTCCTTAATCAAAGCTTGCTGTCAAAGTCATCACAAAAAAAGCAAGCCGCCCAAATCTGTTTGGACGCTTGCTTTTTTTGTTATCTGTTAACGAGCCAGCTTAGTAAGTTCTTGTTGTTTTGCATGATACAACACCGCCAGTTCATTTTCGGAAACTGGCCGACCAAAAGGACGCGGCTGTGGCAGAAACGCCAATTCTGGTGCATCGACTCCTACGTTGAGATTCTCAGCGATCGGTACACTGTGATGATGAATATGCCCATGCAGATTACGGCTGTTTTTGGTGATCCCCAGCAGCATAGGATAATGGGTCAGTATAAATTGCTGATGAGCAAACTTCAGCAAGACACCGACATCTTCAAACGCATACTTTTCGGCTCCCAAACAACCAGGATCATGCTTGCGCAAGTACGCAAAGAAAGCTCGGGTATCATGATTGCCTTTGATAAAAACGATTTTGCCCTGCAGCTGTGCTAACAGCGCAGCAATTTCTGGAAAGCCCGCTTCGTAATCAGGGTGCATCGCGACATCCCCTAAATGATAGACGACATCTTTATCCGCAACGACCTCATTCCAGCTGGCGATCATCGTTTCATGCATTTGCGTCACTGTCTCAAAGGGGCGTGGGGCAAAGTCATTGTCCCCGAGCAAGGCTGCATGAAAATAGTGGGTATCAGACGTAAAAAATTTCATAGTCGCTCCTTACCTTGGTGCTTTTTCTGTGATCAGCGTCTTTAAATCATCGCTAGCGGCTGCTTTTTCGTCGGTGCAGGAAACCGCGCATCGATTGCTGCCAATTCGCTTTGGGAAAAAACGATTTTGCAAGCTTCAATGTTCTGCAGCATATGCAGCGAGTCACTGGTTTGGGGGATCGCTAAGACGTGGGGTTGTCGAAGGGTCCATGCCAAAAGCAGCTGAAAGATCGTGCAGCCTTTGGCTTCTGCCAGCTCTTTCAACACTTCATCATTTTTGAAGTGGTGCCCTAGCCGATCGCCTTGAGCAATGGGTGAGTAGGCAATCACAGGAATCTCAGCCTCTGCCTGCCAAGGCAAAAGATCGTATTCGATCCCCCGGGCACCTAAATTATAGAGTACTTGGTTGGCGGCACATTGATCGCCGTTTTCTAACCGCAACAGCTCCTCCATATCTGCCACGTCAAAATTAGAGACACCCCATGCACGAATCTTTCCAGAGGCTTTGGCAGCTTCTAGTGCGTCAACTGTTTCTGCTAACGGCACATCTCCTCGCCAGTGGAGCAGATACAGATCAAGATAGTCGGTGCCTAAACGCGTTAAGCTGCGGTCTAAAGCTTTCGGCAATTCATCTGCGGAGGCATTCCAGGGATAGACTTTTGAAATCAAATAAAGATCCCCTCGTGTAAAGGGCTGGATCGCCTTGCCAACTAGCGTTTCTGCGTTTCCCTCGCCGTACATTTCTGCGGTATCGATGACAGCCGCTCCAGCTTTGATGCCCGCTTGCAACGCATCGATCTCGGCTTTTTCCTTAGCTGGGTCATCCCCCATATGCCAAGTCCCCATGCCGACGGCTAGCACTGATTGCTTGTTTAAGGTTCGTTTCATCTTGATTCCCTCTTTCTCGTCTTAACTCATCCTGTTCCTGCGAACACCTTGGGTTTGTTTTCTATAGTATAAAAAGAAACCGCCAAAGATACAAAAGAAGTGTATCAATCCCATGCCTGCTTGGCGGAGTGACACACTTCTTGCCCTTTGAACGATATAGCTGCTTTTGACAAAAGCTTACGCTTTGACAAACAACCCGCGGCTGATAAAACCATCCATTAAAAAGTAAAATTTTTCTTGCAGCATTTTGTGCTGTTCATCTTTGAAAATGTTGACTGCTTTTAACCCATTGGCTGTCGTGATGGACATCTTGAAGGTTTGCAGATCTTTTGCAACAGTGATTTTTAATTTAAAGCCTTCTTTGCTTTGGGGTGTTGCTTCAAGGCCGCGAATCAATTGGAAGTTGCCGCCGTTCGTTTCTGTAAAGCCATTGTCCCGCAACGTATATTTTTTTGCTTCAGGAGCAATGCGGTATTGGGTTGCTGCGCCTAAAACGGTTGCTGTTGTTTCAAATGCCATGTTCTTCACCTCTTTAACATCATTTCTTTCATTATAAATAGTTTTCAGCGAGATTGCTAGCTGTTCTCCTACTTTTTCGTGGCTAAGACAGTTTCTGCTAATAGCTGAGCAAATGCTTCGATTTCCGCCAATGTGTTGCCATAGCCAAAGCTGACTCTGACCGATTCCCGAATAGCTGGATGCTCTTTGCCCACCATCGCTTCGAGCACATGGGAGGGCTCCACATTGCCCGCCGTACAAGCGCTGCCTGTCGAGATCGCAGCCCCTTTTAAATCCAATTTCATCAGCAGCAAGTCACTGCTGACACCTGGGAAACGCAGATTCAAAATATGCGGCAATTTGTGTGCTGGATCACCATTCAACTGAACATCGACGCCTTGTGCTGCTAAGGTCTCCATCAGCACATCGGCAAACGTTTGATATTGTTCCGCCGCTGCTTGCTGCGCTTCGGGGGTATGCAAAGAAGCTGCTTTGGCCATTCCCATGATGGCTGCTAAGTTTTCCGTCCCTGCTCGCCGTTTTTCTTCTTGCTCGCCGCCATGGAGTAGCGCAGGCAGCGACAAGCCATCTCGTTTATACAAAAAGCCGATCCCTTTTGGTCCGTTGATTTTGTGAGCAGAAATGCTTAGAAGATCAATACTGTTTTCATTGATTTCAAGCGGGATCTTGCCATAAGCTTGCACGGCATCGGTATGAAACACGGCGGGATGTTCCCGTAAAAAGGCCCCAATTTCTGCAATCGGCAGCAAATTGCCCGTTTCATTGTTTGCCGTCATTATGGATACTAAAATCGTATCGGGACGTAAGGCAGCCTCAACTTCACTGACGGCCAATTGCCCCTTTTGATCTACGGGCAAATAGGTCACCTCAAAGCCTAAGCCTTCTAAATAGCGCATACTCTCAATGACCGCCGGATGTTCGATCTGGGTCGTAATGATATGTTTGCCTTGTGCTTGTTTGCTAAGGGCTGTACCGATGATTGCTGTATTATCACTTTCGGTACCACCACTATTAAAAATGATCTCATGTTCTTTGACTCCTAGCTGCTGAGCGATCGTTTGACGAGCCAATTCTAATTGGGTGTGGGCGTCTCGACCATAATGATGAATGCTTGATGGATTGCCAAAAAATGTCTGCATCGTTTCACTCATCACTTTGATCACTTCTGGATGCAACGGTGTCGTTGCTGCATGATCTAAGTAAACCATTCTTTTCACCTATCCTTCATTACTGCCATTATAACAAATCTTCCTCAGACGTCTATCGTGAGTGTCCATACGAAAAAACCTGTCAGTCAAAAGCGGAAAAATCGCCAATGATGACAGGCAGCTGAACGAGTTCAGCCTTACGAAAAATCAGGAACGTGTGCTGTTTTGCTTGTGCGGCTCACGTCACTTACTGATCGTTTTATTTTTTTCCAGGTTCAGAGGCTATGACAGTCAATTCACCAACCAATTCCCATTTCTTGATCGGGTTTGGCAAAATGCAGCTCGTGCCCATTTTTAGTTCATAGGAATGACCGTCGATCATCAAATGCCCATACCCATCGATCACGGTCATCAAGGTATAATCGGCCTTTTGTGCCAACGATAATTTTCCACGTACTTCCCACTCATACACATTGAAAAATGGCGTTTCAAGATAGGTAACGACTGCTGATTGTCCTTGTTTAACCTCACGGATCGATAATTCTGGCGTCCGTGCAGGAATCGTCGTCACATCGATCGATTGTTGGATATGCAGCTCCCGAGTTTGTCCTTGATCATCGGTACGATCATAGTCGTACACCCGATAAGTCGTATCCGAACTCTGCTGGGTTTCCAAGATCATAATCCCTTTTCCAATGGCATGGATCGTTCCACTTGGCACATAGAAGAAATCGCCTTTTTTCACAGGGACTTTTGTTAACAAATCATCCCAACGACCCGCTTCGATCATTTCCGCAAGTTCTTCTTTGGTTTGTGCATGGTGGCCATAAATGATTTCCGCACCTGGTTCGGCATCAATGATGTACCAGCATTCCGTTTTCCCTAATTCCCCTTCATGGGCTAACCCATACGTGTCATCAGGATGGACTTGAACGGATAGATCATCTTCCGCGTCTAAAATTTTAATTAATAATGGAAAGACTGGTTCGTCTGAATGACCAAATAGTTCTTGATGGTCTTGCCAAAGATCCGCCAATGTTTTGCCTTTAAACGGACCATTTTCAATGACGCTCACCCCATGAGGATGCGCACTGATCGCCCAATCTTCACCGATCTTGTCGCTCGGTAAATCAAAACCAAAAACAGAATGCAGGCGACTGCCGCCCCAAATTTTTTCTTGAAAAACAGGTTTCATAAACAATGGTTCCATAATTGTTCCCCTCTCTAGTTGTTCGTGCATATTATAGCATGAATCCGCTTATTCGGCAGATTCTTTTAAGTAACATTGCAGGATTTCGTCACGATGACCCAAGTAGCTTTCTCGATGATCCACTGGATGGACCCGATTCGATAAGAAAATAAACGCTTTTTTGTTAGGGATATCTACTGCGAGAAACGTGCCTGTATAGCCTGTATGAAATAATTGGTACGGCGCACCCAATAAGTCCCAGCCATAGGTGCGGGGCTTTGTGCTTTCAGGCGTCTGCCGCTGAGCCAGCGCCTGCATGACTTTTTCTGAGAAAAACGGCGCCCCTTGCTGCTGACCATTTGCCAGTAACAGTTGAACGAAAAGCGTCAAGTCATCCACGGTAGAAAACAACCCTGCGTTGCCGGCATGGTTTCCCAACACCCGTGCTTTAGGATCGTGGGTGATTCCTCTAAGGATGCTGCCGTCTGGCTGCTGCTGGGTAGGCACGATCATTGGCAGCTGTGAGGGAGGAAAAGGCGGAAAGCCGCTGTTCTTCATGCCTAAAGGCGTCAAGACTTCTTCTTGAAAAATCTCGGTCACTGGTTTTTGATACAGCTCCTCCAATAAAAAGCCCAGCAAAATCGTCCCAGTATCCGTATAGCTGACCGTTTGACCGATCGTATCACTGCTTTCAAGCTGCAAATACGCCTTGCGCAAGGCAGCAGCATCCAACTGGTCTCGATGAGGAATCCACGTGTTGATGGCTGCCGTATGCGTCAGCAAGTGCTTGATCGTTACCCGATCGTCTTTAAACGCTGGCAGCCAACGAGTAAGCGGCGCCTCCATCTCGATTTTTCCTTGATCCCACAATTTTAACAGAACACTCGTTGTACAAACGACTTTCGTCAATGAGGCTAAATCAAACAAATGATCTTTCGTCATAGGTTCGGTTTTCGGAAGAAGCGCTGCCTGTCCGAATACATGGGTCTCTTGGGTTTCACCAGCGACAAAACGCAGCACCGCTCCTGGGAAAACGGTCGGCATTTTTTCTTGAATGAGCTGTACTGTTTTTGGGTACATTGTCATCGTTCCATACTCGCTCCTTTCAGGCTTGTCTTGCTTCTAACTTTAGCACTTTTCGCCAATGAAAAAAACTACCCATTAAGGATAGTTTTCAGATTTTTTTCTAATCAGTGTTACATAGATTACTCGTCAGCTGGTGCAGCTTTTGCTTGCGCCTTTTGGATGATTCTCAAATAACTGTAACAGGCACATTGGCTACCTAGTCCCCCTACGATCAATCCCGCGAGTAAGGGATTGATCAAGACGAGCAGTAAAGCGAGGCCACTCAACAGCCCTAGCAACATCAGTGTCTGCAACGGTGCCCAAAAGATGATGAAAAAGCTTTTGATCAAGGCGAGCCGCATGGGTGCCGCCAAATGCACACTGTCGCAGATAAAATACAGCAACCACACGAGTAAAATGATACTTAAAAACAAATAGCCGACAGCCAATAAGGGCAACTGAAAGGAATCGATTTGGCGATAAGAGCCTAACAGCAGCAAAGCGAGACTACCGAAAAAGAGGCCTGCGGCAAAACTGCGCCGATAATTTTCCCGATAGAGCCGCCAAAAGGTCCCTCCGATGGCCTGACGTGGTTCTTGATAGTACAACCAACGCCGCATGACCCCAAATAAAGCAAAGGTCGCTGGCAAAAGAATGCTAGGAAAACTAATGATCAAACCAACCAAAGAGAAAAGAAACTGACGAGGAGAGCTGGGGAAAATCAGCCCCAAAGCTAGCAATAGAACAGGCAGATTGAACAGTAACCAGTAGCCATTCAAAAGCAACATACTAGCTATCGCTTGACTGGCACCATACCAACGATACCATCGTTCATTTCCCATCAGTCCGTCTCCTTCCTCTAATCAACTGATTTACCCTCTAGCGGGCTAAGTTTTGTAGATTTTGCTGCCATTTCTCTGTTTGATAATCCAGCAACTCTTGATAGCCCGCTGCTTGTGCTTGGGCTTCCGCCTCAGCAAAGATGGCACGCACTTCTTCATCGCTGTCAGCAAAGATCGCTGAAGCATTGGCTTCTTCAAAAATATCGTTGATCCGTTGCTGAATAATTCCTTCTGGTGAGTCTGGCATCGGGTTGATCGCCGCAAATTCCGTGTCGTCTTTTTGCGTGTCCCAAGTGATGGCATGCTGCCATTTCGTTGCCCAGTTCATTTGATCTTCTGGAAGATTTAACTCAAATTTTGTTTTGGTATTGTCTAAAAAGGCGGAGTTGCCGTTCCATTGGAAACTTGATGTTGCTTGCTCAATCTCTGAAACGCCTGCACTGTCTTCTGCATAGGCATCCGTAAATTGCGTATAGCCTTCTTCGTCAAAGCCATCCCAATACTGGCCTTCTGGACCAAACATCAAGATCGATTGGCCCAACGGTCCTGTCAACCAGTCTAAGAAGGCAAAGACTTTTTCTGGGTCTTCTGCATTTCTAGTAATGACACTGACATTCCACCCTAGCATTTCATAGGAACCTGGGAAAATATTGTCAGGATCTAATCCTGGTTTTGCAATCGGCTCGATATAGAAATACCCCGCATCTGGGTTTTGTTCTTGCAAGATGTAATGGGCATCGCGAGCATAGTTGGACGGGCTGGCAGCCGCATAGACAGCTACACGACCACTGGTTACTTTTTCTGCCACCATATCTGCATCTTGGGTCAAGGTATCTTGGGTCATCAAGCGCTCACGGTACAGTCTTGACGCATATTCAATCGATTCTACGTAGTTTTCATTGGCAAAGATCGAGGTCAATACGTCGCCTTCAGGAACAGCGCGAATGCGGATATCTGCTGGTGAACGCCCTTCTGCAAATGCGGAGTACAAGACATTGATCCCTTGTCCGCTGACATCTGTTTCAAATGGAATGACATCAGGAAACTCTGTTTGAACTTCTTTCAAATACTCATAAAGATCCTCTGTTGTTTTCAATTCTGGCGCACCTAAAGCATCATGGATCTCTTTATTGACGACATAACCGGCATTCCCGAAAGGCTCCGAGCTATACCAGTTGGGAAACTGATAAAGTTTGCCGTCTTCTGAACGAAGCATGTTCAGGATGTCTTCTCCCGCCCATTCTTTCAAGTTTGGATACTTATCCAAGTAATCATCAAATGGCACTAAGGCACCCGCTTCTCGCAGCCGTTCCACATCCGACCCTCGATCAAGCCAAATAAAATCAGGTAGATCATCGCCAGCGATCATTGTGCTTAGCCGCTGTGCTGCATTCCCGCCACCATCGATTGCGCGAATATCTACCTTGGTCAGTTCTTTGATAGCAGCAGTTGCTGGATCATCTCCCCAACGATCCATCGTGTACCAATCATAATTACCAAACATCGTGATCTCCAACGGTTCACTACCTAATTCAAAGACCTCCGAACTGTCACGGTCATTCGCTGCCGCCCCATCACTTTCTTTTGTCCCTGACTCACTGCCGCAAGCAGCCAGTAAGAGACTCATCGCAGTCACTGACAGCACGCTTTTTAATACCTTTGCTTTCATTCTTTTATCCCCTTTCAACGTTTCGTTCCTTCTCCCCTCTAATCAAGAGAGTTCCTCCTGCTCTGCTAATCTTTCAACGAACCAATCAATACACCTTTTACAAAATACTTTTGGACAAACGGATAAACCATTACGATCGGCAAAGTCGCCACCATCATAATTGCCATTGATAAGGACTTGCCAGTGACACCAGTCATTTCCGCCAAACGTGCTGCTGAGCCAGAATCGATTTGACTCATTTGCGAACTCACCGTATTCGAATTCAAGACTCGTTGCAAAAAGGTCTGCAAGGGAATGAGATGATCTGAAGTAATGTAGATGCTTGGCATAAACCAATCATTCCAATGCCCAACGGCGGTAAATAGCGACAAAGTGGCAATGACTGGACCTGATAACGGCAAAATGATTCGGAAAAACGTGCCCCAATACCCACACCCATCAATTTTCGCTGAATCCTCCAATCCTTTCGGCAGTTGCTGAAAGAACGTACGGAAGATGATCATATTCCAAACACTGATCAGACCAGGAATGATCATTACCCAAAAAGAATCCATCAGTCCAAGTGAACGTACCACTAAAAAGGTTGGAATCAAGCCGCCGCTGAAGAACATCGTGAGGATGAAAAAAATCGTAATAAATTTTCGCCCCATCAGTTCTCTTTTTGACATTCCATATGCTGCCATCGCTGTCAGCATGATAGATGAAAACGTCCCGATCACTGTCCGTAAGACACTGATGAAAAAGGCATTCATCAAGCGCTGATCTTGAAAGACGATCTGATAGTTTTCCAACGTGAATTCTCTTGGCCAAAACGTGATCCCACCAGTCACCGTGTCACGTCCAGAATTAAAGGAAATCACCAGCGAATTCCAGAAGGGATAAAACGTCAAGAATGCAAGCGTTATCAAGAAGAGGTAAATAAAAATCATCATCGCTTGGTCGCCCCAATTTTTCTTCATTGTTCATTTCCTCCTCTGCTGATTACCATAAGCTGTGACCCACTTTGCGTGCGAAAAAGTTTGCTCCGCTCAAAAGAGTGACACTAATGACTGCTTTGAACAAACCAACAGCTGTTGCGTATGAATATTGAGAGTTGCTGATCCCTACCCGATACACATAGGTATCAATGACATCCGCCACATTTCTAAGAGCTGGATTGCTCCCCAGTAAAAGCAAATCTTCAAAGCCCGCATTCAATAAGTTGCCGATCTCCAAAATGAGAAAAATCGTAATGATTGGAACGATCGAAGGCAGAGTGATCAAAAAGACTTGCTGAAATTTCGTTGCGCCATCTAGTGATGCTGCTTCGTACAGTTGCGGATCGATCCCAGCAATGGCTGCCATATAGACGATCGAGCCAAAGCCAATCGATTTCCAAAGATTTGTCGTAACGATGATCGTCCAGAAATAGCGAGGGATCGATAAAAAGTTGATTGGTTCATCGATCAGGTTTAAACTCTCCAAAGCAATATTTAAGCTACCGTTATCCATCGATAAAATCGACATCGTAAATCCCGCCACGATCACCCATGATAAAAAGTGTGGGAGATAAGTAATCGTCTGCACCACACGCTTGAAGGCAACGTTCTTGACCTCGTTAAGCATCAATGCCAACAAAATCGGTGCTGGAAAACAAATAGCAATCTTTAGCACACTGATCATAATGGTATTCCGTAAAATTTCCCAAAAACGTGGTTCACTAAAAAAGCGCCGAAAATTATCAAAGCCGATCCATGGACTGCCTGTCATACCTTCAAAAATATTGTACTGTTGAAACGCCATCAAAATCCCGTACATTGGGATATAACTAAAAATGCCTACCAGTAAGATCGCAGGCAGTACCATCATCTGCAGATCCCACTGAGCAAAATATCGCTGTATCCACTTTTTTTCCATCACATCTACTCCTTGTCTTCCCAATTCCACCTTGTCGCACCCACAATAGAAACCGCATACAAAATAAACAACGAACAATCTCTGCGTCCAGAGCCATCGAATCTCGATTCTTTTTTATTATAAATTAATAATAACCACAATTCAATATAATGTTTAGGTTTTTTGAATCATAATGGCTATTATATTAAGTTTTAAAACAAGCACCCAAACTATTAAATAACAAAACAAGAAAAGTCAAATAGATTGGACCTGCTCTGCTAATACAGATAAACTACCGTTTTTTCAATGATTGGTCTTCAAATCGATGTAACAGGTTTTTGCACTCTTTCGTGCGAAATAAAAACAAAAGTTTCTTTTTTTGACAAAAAAAAGAAAAAGCAGAGAATCGGCCTCTCTGCTTTTTCTTTCATAACCTATTATTTTTTAACGATAAACCACCATTCGATACCGATCGCATCGTAGGTCGTCAACAACTTCCGTTTTTTGTCGATGAAGAACTCTTGGTTCTTCTCAGACAAGTGTTTTTCCAATGTATCGATATCTTCTTGACTGATGGAGATTTTCAAGAAGTCTAAGCCAAGCACCTCATGGGTCGGCAAATCGATCGTACCACCTTGTGCTTCAGTCAAGCCGACTTGGAAGTCACCATCATTGAGGATAAATTCCTTCGTTTCGGCTTCTTTTGTTTTCAAGCCTAAGCTTTCTTCTAAGAAAAGCTGCTCTTTGGCTAGATCACTGACGTTTAAATACAGCTTGCCAAAATGAGTTTCTTTTGATAAGCCAGCCGCTTTTGCAGGTGCCGCTTTGATCAATTCTGCTTCGTCTTTTGGTACCGCAGTTCCTGCGGGTGCTGTAAATAAGACTTCAATTTTGTTCCCTTCTGGATCAGCTATAATAAAGCCTAATTGATTCGCTTCATAACGAGCTTCTTCGAAAGCAATCGCTTTTTGTTGGGCATTGCTCGCGATAGTTGCCGCTTCTTCTAATGAGGATACGGCTAAGACGATGCGCTGCATTTTTTTGATCTCGCCGAAGTGATCGTTGGCACGCGGGCTTTCTTCCAACCATAAAACTTCTCTATCTAATCCTTTTAGACCAAAGATGGCCAATTCATTTTCTTCTCTTTTCAACTCAAAACCAAGTACATCCCGATAAAAGGCAATCGCTTGATCGCGGTCTTTTACCCGGATTGCAACAGTCAGCAACTTCGTACTGCTCCCCAATAAGAAATCTGTCATTGTTTCTCCCCCTACTTACATATGTACTCATTGTACTGATAAAACGAAATTCTAGCAAATGAAATCCCTACCTATTTTATTCTTTTTTTAGAGAAAATAAGAAGAAAAGCACAGAAAAGTCAGAATTTTGCATTTTTATGAGTAGAGAAGAGGCATTTGGGTGTTGCTAATGGCTTCAGCTACAGACAGCTGCGGCTGGACTTGCCGCGAGGATCTGGGTTCCTAAATGATCGATTCGATCGGTGATACAAACGGCAGCTACCCCTGCTTTCAAGGCTTTCTGCGCACTTTTTAGTTTTGGCAGCATGCCGCCTGTGACTACTTCTTCGGTGATCAAACGGGGGATCTCTTCAAAAGAAACAGCCGATAACCACTTGCTTTCTTGCTTGATCCCAGGGACATCCGTCAACAAATATAGTTTTTCGGCTTGTAAACTGGCAGCAACCTGACACGCTACTTCATCGGCATTAATGTTCAGCCATTGCCCCTCTGGGGTAATTCCTAGCGGTGCCAAGATCGGGACATGTTTTTTCTCTGTCAAGAGCTGCAGGAAAGCAGCGTTGATTTGTTGAACCTTCCCCACCTCTCCTAATTTTTCTTCATCAATGACTTCTCCTTGAATCAGTTGATCACAGCCAGCATTCAGTCCTACGGCATGGAACCCAGCTTGCTGGAAAGCGGTCGTGATCAGCGGTTGAACTTGTCCCAAAAGGACCATTCTAGTTACTTCAAGCGTCTGGGGGTCGGTCACCCGCAGGCCGTCTTTGATCGTGACTGTCAACGCCATTTTCTCCATCATTTCTGAGATGTAGTGACCGCCGCCATGGACGATGACTACTTTTTTGCCCGCAGCTTGCCAATCTGCTATCGTCTCAAAGAATGACGGGGTTAAATTGTCTGAGGCGACACCGCCGATTTTTACTACGATCGTTTCCATCTACTCGCTCCTTTTTGTCTAGTACCTGATTTCTTTCAGGTATGATATAGTGCGTTGATTTTCACATAGTCATACGTCAGATCACAGCCCCAAGCGGTGCCAACACCTGCCCCTTCTTTCAGCTCGACAACGACCTTGACTTCATTTTCCGCCAATTGTTCTTGCATGATGGTTTCGTCAAAAGCTATCGGTGTCCCTTGGACAAAGACGGGAATGTCGGCTAATGCAATCGATACCGTTGCTGGATCGATCGGCTGCCCACTATAGCCCACTGCACATAAGATACGCCCCCAGTTCGGGTCTTTGCCAAAGAGGGCTGTTTTGACCAGTGGCGAACCAACGATGGTTTTGCTGATCATTCGGGCTGCTTCATCGGTCACAGCTCCACTCGTATGAGCTTCGATCAATTTGCTGGCGCCTTCTCCGTCCTTTGCAACTGCTTTGGCTAGTGCGGTCAGAACTGCTTTGAGCATCCCTTTAAACTCATGATAAGCTGGCGTGCCAGCTTCGATCGTTGGATTTTTGGCTAACCCGTTAGCTAAAACTAACACCATATCATTGGTGGATGTATCGCCATCGACCGTGATTTGATTGAAGGTAACGTCGGTTAATTCTTTCAGCAGTGCTTGCAAGAGTGCTGGAGCGATCGCCGCATCCGTCGTAACAAAGGCCAGCATCGTAGCCATATTGGGATGGATCATACCAGACCCTTTGGCACAGCCCGCAACAGTCACCGTTTTGTCAGCGATCGTTGATTGGATGACACTGCTTTTTTCAGTCAGATCCGTCGTCAAAATCGCTCTTTGAAATCGGTGGGCATCCCCTTGCCTGTTTAGTTGCTGAATCCCTGCAGTGATTTTTTCCATCGGTAAGCTCTTACCAATGATCCCGGTGGAGGCTACCGCAAAGGCTTCGGGACTCGTATGCAGCTGGGCTGCTGCCAATTCTGCCATCTCTTGTGCATCTTTTAAACCTTGCTCCCCGGTACAAGCATTGGCATTGCCCGCATTGACGATCACGCCTTGCAAGGTGCCTGCTTGCATTTTTTCCTTTGTAACGAGAATGGGTGCCGCTTGTACTTGATTGGTGGTAAAGACTGCCGCAGCACTGGCTGGCACTTCAGAGACGATCCAACCAAGATCGACTTTCTCTTTCTTCAGACCGCAATGCAGACCGTCGGCAAAAAAACCTTTGGGGGTTGCGATCGTTCCTTCGATTTCTTTCATTTTCTTTCCTCCTACTGCCACCTTTTTGCGGATTGTCCACTGGCTGACACGAGTATCCTCACGCGTCTGTTGGCTATTTTATGGATATAACGGTGCTTGCATAAGACCAGTCGTTTCTGGTATCTTTGCCCATCGATTGAAGTTTTGGATCGCTTGGCCAGCAGCCCCTTTGCCTAAATTATCGATCACTGCGACAACGGTCAACACTTGGGTCAGCGGATTGAAACATATGCCAATGTCACAAAAATTCGTTCCCGTCACTTGCCGCAGCTCGGGCAGCTTTCCTAACGGTTGCACTCGGACAAACGGATGGTCTTGATACGTTTTTACGTACTGCTCATAGATGTCCTCTTGCGAAATCGCGTCTTTGATAGGCGCATAAAGCGTCATAAAGATCCCTCTTTTGACAGGCAGTAAGCTGGTAGAAAATTGGATCGGCGGCATTGCCTGATCCCATTGCTGAAACTGTTGCATGATCTCAGGAATATGCTGATGCTGATTTGGCTTATACATCGTCATGTTATCCGCAGCGGTTGCAAAGTGACTGCTGTCCGTCAATTTCTTACCAGCACCCGACAAACCCGACTTGCCATCAAAAATCAACGTACCGCTGAATAGTTTTTGCTGAACCAACGGCGCAGCAGCTAAAATGGCAGCAGTCGCATAACAGCCTGGATTGGCGATCAAATTGCCAGGAGTCGTTGCAAACTCAGGCAGCGAATAGGTCGCTTGTGCCAACAACTCGGCAGGTGCAGCTTCTTGGTGATACCATTTTTGATAGCTATCCCGATCCTTCAATCGCAGATCACCAGAAAGGTCAATCACTGGAAAGTCATTTGCGACAAGAGTCGCTGCGAGTTCTTTGCTGATTCCAGCAGGAGTCGCAAAAAACACGAGTTGATTTTCCTTTTGGATTTTTTCTGCATCAAAAGGTTCGATCAGCCGCTCTGTCAGTCCAATTAAATGAGGATACAAAACAGATGAATTTTCATGCATAGAATGACTATGCAAGGTGCCCACCTCCAATTGGGGATGTTGCTGGATCAAACGAATCAATTCAATTCCGGTATACCCTGTTACACCAACGATTGCTGCCTTCAAACACGTCACTCCTCAAAAGAATTTACTTAAGATTATAAGAAACTCCCATCGCTCTGTCAATGATTATTTATAAAACTATTCAAAATAAACTCGCTATTATTCGGTTTTTATAAGAAAAAAAGCCCGAAAAATCTATTTTTATGCAATTATGCTAAGACAGCTTGCAAAATCGCCAAGGCTGCTGTCGTTTCCTCTTGCGAGATCGTTAAAGGCGGCAGCAAGCGCAAAACCTTGGTTCCCGCTTTTAATGCGAGGAGGCCTTGGTTCCGCAGTTGGGTCAACACGGATTGCAAGCTTTCCGAATCGGCTAATTCGATACCGATCATCAATCCTTTCCCACGAATCGCCTGCACCTTAGATAGTCCTTGCAATCCGTCGAGAAACTGCTGCTGGCGCAATTGAACATTGACTTGAATGCCCTCTTCTTGCAACACACTGCAAACGGCACTAGCAACGGCCATCGCTAATTTATTGCCACCAAAGGTCGAACCGTGACTACCAGGTCCAAAAGCCGTTTGCAAATGGCTTTTGCCTAGCATCGCTCCGACAGGGATCCCGTTACCAAGCCCTTTTGCTACGGTAAAAAGATCAGGTTCAATGCCATATCCTTCAAAAGCAAACAGTGTTCCTGTCCGCCCCATCCCGGTTTGGATCTCATCCACCACCAGTAGTACCCCCAACTCCTGACAAAGGGCTGCCACCGCTTGGACCCACGCCACCTCAGCAGGGATCACACCGCCTTCGCCTTGGATCAATTCTAAAAACACGGCTGCTGTCTGCTCATCTAAAACGGCTTGCAATGCCTCAAGGTCATTAAAGGGTACATACACCATCTCTGGTACTAACGGTCCAAACCCATCATGGATACTACTTTGTCCAGTCAAAGACATCGCCCCAAAGGTCCGACCATGGAAAGATTGTTCAAAACTAATGACTTTGCTGCGGCCAGTCGCTTTGCGAGCCAACTTTAAAGCAGCTTCGTTCGCCTCAGCGCCACTATTGCAAAAATAAGCCAGATACGGCTCGTCTGAAGCGCTCTTTTGATTTTGGGTCAGCTTCTGGGCAACTTTTTCTTGCAACTGGCTGTCATACAAATTCGGCACATGCCAAATCTGCTCTGCTTGTGTCATCAACGCGGCTTGCACTTTGGGATGCCCATAACCGAGATTAACGACCCCGATGCCACTTGTTAAATCTAAATATTGGTTGCCTTGCGAATCTACCACATAGCTGCCGTTGCCTTGCTGGATATCGATGGGTAAACGGCTGTAATTAGGAAAAAGATGACTCATTGGGTTCACTCCTTGTCTTGGATTATTCGAAATTATGTATTAATATACATTTTAATCCAGTTAATTGCAATAAATATTTAAATTAAAGCGATAAAAATTCATAAAAAAAAGAAAGCAGTGACAATCACTGCTTTCTTTCAGTCAACCTTTGGCGGTCTGTTTATCATCATTTGGGGAAGAATTTCTTTCATTACAAACAGTGGATCACGCCACTTCTTCTGAAAATTGACTGTTATACAGGTCTGCATAGAAACCGTTTTGTGCCATCAATTCCTCATGATTTCCAGTCTCAACAATGGACCCGTGATTCATCACGATAATATTGTCAGCATCACGAATCGTAGAGAGACGGTGAGCAACCACAAAGCTGGTCCGATTTTCTAACAAACGACCCATCGCTTTTTGGATCAAGATTTCCGTCCGCGTATCGACACTAGAAGTTGCTTCATCCAAAATCAAAACGTCGGGATCCGCTAAGAAGGCGCGGGCGATCGTGATCAGCTGACGTTGACCTTGGGAAATGTTGCTGGCTTCTTCATTCAAGACCGTATCATAGCCTTCTGGCAATTTGCGAACAAAATCATCCACATGGGCAGCTTTCGCCGCAGCGATCACTTGCTCTTTGGTTGCTTTTTCATTTCCATAATGAATGTTGTCATAGATGGAACCAGTAAACAACCACGTATCTTGCAGCACCATCGAGATATTACTACGCAACTCATCACGAGTCAAGTCTCGGGTATCTTTGCCATCGTAACGAATGCTACCGCCAGAAACATCATAAAAACGTTCCAAGAGATTGATCAGCGTGGTTTTCCCAGCGCCGGTAGGTCCTACGATAGCCACCATCTCACCAGCTTTGACATCCAGATTAAAATCGGTCATCAATAATTTGTCTGGGGCATAACCAAATTGAACATGATCGAAACGAACTTTGTATTCACTGTCTTCCACTGGCAATCCAGAAGGCTCATCAGTCATTTCTTCTTCATCCAAGACTTCAAAGACCCGTTCGGCAGATGCAACGGTTGATTGGATGGTGTTTAGCAAGCTAGCGATTTGAGTGATCGGTTGAGAGAATTGATTGGTGTATTGCAAGAATGCTTGCACATCCCCTAACGTCATGTTCCCATTCGCCACTTTGATCCCACCAAGGACAGCCACGAAGACATAGCCTAAGTTTTTAATGAAGTTCATCAAGGGCATAATGATCGCTGAAATAAATTGGGCTTTCCAACCAGCGGAATACAGACGGTCATTTTCTTCTTCAAAAACGACTTGATCGGCGGCTTCATGGTTGAAGGTTTTGACAACGGTATGACCGCCGTAAGTTTCTTCGACTTGGTCATTGAGCAATCCTAAACTTTTTTGTTGTGCCGCAAAGAATTTTTGCGATTTTGGTGCGACGATCATCACGACGATCAAGCTTAAAGGAACCGTTGCTAAAGCAACCAAAGTCAGTTGCCAACTGATCGTCAGCATCATCCACAAAACCCCGATAAAGGTCACGACACTCGTAATAAATTGGGTCAAGTTTTGTTGCAGGGTACTTGCGATATTATCCATATCATTGATCGCCCGTGACATGATATCCCCATTTGAGTGAGTATCATAGTAAGAGATCGGCAAGCGGTTCATTTTTTCATCTAAGTCTCGACGCAGCTCATAAACCGTCCGTTGCGAGACACGGGTCATAATAAACTGTTGTAGAAAGTTGAAGACGGCTGAAATCACATACATGCCGATCGCGATCAAAATGATTTGACCAACTTTCTCAAAATCGATAGGAAATTCTGTTACCTGTTGGCCGGCTTGCATCTGCTGCGCACCGATCATGACACCTTTAAAAATTTCAGTGGTCGCTTCCCCTAAAATTTTCGGTGTTTGGATTTGGAAGATCACGGCTGCGATCGCTAAAACGAAGACGGCAATGATAGCGATGGACCGTTTCGACATGTACCCGAAAAGCCGTTTGACCGTCCCCCAAAAGTTTTTTGGTTTTGGTCCTTTGGCACCGATGTTACGGCCTGGACCGCCGCCCATTGGTCCGCCACGGTGTTGTGTTGTTGTTTTCTTTTCACTCATGCAAGATCCTCCTCTCTCAATTGTGAAGAAACGATTTCTTGGTAGGTTTCATTGTCTGCCATTAATGATTCATGGGTCCCTTTTCCTACGAGTTTTCCTTCATCCAATACTAAGATCGTATCGGCATCCATGACGGTGCTGACCCGTTGGGCAACCACGACCATAATGCTGTCTTGCATGTCGCGTTTCAGCGCTGCTCGTAAGTTAGCATCGGTTTTGAAGTCCAGTGCGGAGAAGGAATCATCAAAGACATAGACATCTGCTTGTTTCACTAACGCACGAGCGATCGCTAAACGTTGACGTTGTCCACCAGAGAAGTTGCCGCCGCCTTGTTCTACACGGCTATCTAAGCCATCTGCCAGTTCGGAGACAAAATCTTTGGCTTGGGCGATCTCTAAGGCTTGCCAGATTTCTTCATCTGATGCATCGGGTTTTCCGTATTTCATATTTTCACGAATGGTACCAGAAAACAGTACCGCTTTTTGCGGAACAAAGCCCACGACTTCTCGTAGATTGTGCTGGGTGACTTCTGCAATATTGACCCCATTGATTTTGATTGCACCAGACTCCACATCGTACAAACGAGGCAAGAGATTGACTAAGGTCGTTTTCCCTGAGCCCGTCCCACCGATGATGGCAACAAAATCACCAGATTTTGCTTGAAAATCGATATCTTCCAACGCCAATTTCTCAGCGCCTTGGTAGCGATACGCCACATGGTCAAAGGCCAAGGTTGCTTGGTCCCCTTGTAAGCTCAATGTCGCTGGTGTTTTTGGATCGAGAATTTCATCTTCTTCATTTAAGACTTCGTTGATCCGATCAGCTGATGCTTGGGCTCTTGGCACCATCACGAAGATCATGGACAGCATCATAAAGCTGATCAAAATTTGCATTGCATAGGTCATAAACGCAATCAAGTTTCCGACTTCTAAGGTCATTTCGGCAATATAATGACCCCCAAACCATGTGATAGCAATGTTCGTCCCACTCATGATCAACGTCATCAATGGCATCATCAATGCCACGATGGTGTTTACTTTAATCGCGGTGTGGGTGTAATCTTTGTTGGCTTCATCAAAGCGATTCGCTTCATAATCCGTCTTGTCAAATGCCCGAATAACGCGGACCCCCGTCAAGCCTTCACGAAAGACTAAGTTCAAACGGTCGGTTTTCTTTTGCATACTTTTGAATAAAGGAACGGCAAAATACATAATACCGCCGACCAATACTAGCATGATAGGAATAACAACTAAAAAGATTCTTGTTAATTGGGCATCTTTTTGATAGGCCAAGAAACTCGCCCCAATCAGTGTGATCGGTGCATTGATCATCATACGTAAAAACATTTGCGTCACCATTTGAATTTGGTTGACGTCGTTGGTGGTTCTTGTAATCAATGATGCGGTCCCGAATTTATCAAAAGATCGAGAAGAAAAATTCTCAACTTTTTGGTAAATGTCCGAACGTAGTTTTTGTCCTAATTTTTGTGATTCTCTTGTTGCGAAATACGTATTTCCTAAAGCGGCGATGATACTGATCAATGAAAAGCCGATCATGTAAAAGCCGGTTTTCCAAATGTAATCAATGTCGCCTGTCGCCACCCCATTGTTGATAATATTGGAAGTCAATGTCGGTAGATACAAATCAGAAACGACTTGGATCACCATAAACACCACTGCCATGATTATGGAAATGACGGATACGCGTTTTATCAGCTTAATCATAGGTTTCCCCTCTTTCTTTTTTTGCGCCCTCTCTTAACCAGCGGACTTTACTGTTGAAATCAGCGATCGCTTCGGCAGGATCATAGTCTGGATCAAACGCTGATTGGCGATAGGCTTCGGCAATCGTCGAAAAAACGGTATGCATCAGCAGCTGGATCAGCATTTTCAACTCATGGTCGTCTTTGACTTTCAATAAATCTTTGTCGACCTCTGACAAAAAGATGGCTTGCTGCTTCTGCCGATCGGCTTTGTTTTCTTGATGCATCTTGTGCTGCATCTCTGGCACGACTTTATGGAAGGAACGATAATCCATACTCATAAATAAATTGCGGTAAAAGTTTGCGTTTTTGCCTTTGAAAACCTCGGCGATCATCCGTGAAAAGTACCATTCGAACCCCGCAAACAGATCCCCGTTTTCATGTTGGATCGATTTCAGCAGATCTCGCTGACTATTTTTTTTCAACGTATGGAAATAATAGTAATAAAGATCTTCTTTGTTTTCGAAGTATTGGTAAAAACTCCCGCGAGGAATCTCGGCATCTTTGATGATGTTGGCGATCGAGGCGTCTTTCAGCGGCAGTCTTGAGAATTCTTTTTTCGCCGCATTTAAGATGCGCTTTTGTTTTTCTGGCGGCAAGTGAAAAAATGTATCGGTCGGCATCACAAGCAACTCCTTTCTAATTTAAAATAAATCACAGCTCTCGATATGACACGTTGTCATATGACACTGTGTCATTATACACTCCTCACCAGAGAATGCAAGAATTTAAATTTGACTTTTTTATGAAGGAATCGATTCTGGTCTTTTTATAAAGGGTGTTATTTGAAAAGAAATAACCAATGAAATTTCTGAAAACAAAAAACCTTCGTTTCCCTGATGGAAAACGAAGGTTGCTATTTTTTGATTCTGACGATTATAAATAACAATCATTTTTTCTTGCGGCGCCATAGAATCAAGAAAACGATCAGCAGCAGGATAACACCTGCGATCAGTAAGGTATAGCTTGGCGCTTCATTGGTTTTAGGTAATGTTTTTTCACCATCGGCAGTAGCGTTGGCCTCTTTCGAAGAAGTCGTTGTCGCTGTTTCTTGAGCACTCGTCGATGTTGCGGTCGCTTCTTCAGTCGTACTCGTTTGCGTGCCTGTAGGCAGATACATGGAATCATTTGCCGCTTGAATGATATACGAGATCCGTCCTGGGACAAAGGCACCTGGATCGACTTGCATCTCTTGTTCCATCTGATTTAAATTGGTCAAAATTGAGATCATCCATTCGTTGGAAACGGCTTGATTCAAATGTAAAAAGACTCCGTCTGCTGGATAGACGACCCGTAAATATTCCTGCAGCTGATCCACAACAGGAATCAAGTCAGCAAAACTGGCGTAGCTATTTGCATCAAAAGCCAGTTGCGGCTCAATGGCTTCCCAGGATAACGTCTGATCGACAAACAAGGCACCGATGATTTTTGCTAAGTAAGCAATATCAAAGCCCATCGCATCACTGGAATAACGTAGCGCCAGGCGATTGCCATTGGTCAATTCTTCATCTGTCAACTGGTCCAACTGTTCTTGGGTAAATGCGGTCACACTTCCTTCAGTGATCCCTTGGGTTAAGGCGCTACGCAGCGAACTAGGTTCATCGGCTAACGTGTTGATCTCACTGACATCTTGCGTCCCCGTCTCTGCTTGGATCGAGGCAATAACAGCTTCGGAATCGACTGGTTCTTGATTCTCGGTAGTCGTAGTTTCTGAAGCAGCGGATTGATCCGTCTCTTGATTTTCTACTGTACTTTCTTGGACAGGAGCTTGTGTCTGATCCGTTCCTGATTGCTCCTCTGATGAAAGCGTCTCGCTAACGGTAGCCTGATTGCCACTTTCACTCGTAGCTGTTTCATCTGCATGAACCATCAGTGGTGAAAAAGCTAGCGTCATTAGTCCGAACCAAATTATTTTTTTCATCCTCATTGCCTCCTCGAATGGGATCACTCCCTTTGTAACGAAACTGTAACATAAAGGAAAATTTTTCGCAATCTATTTAGTAACTTCTTAAAAAAAACCTCTATCTTTATCCGATAGAGGTTTTAACATTATTTTATCGTTGCCACATGCATGACGGCTTGACCCGCTTTTGTTTCTGTTCCTGGTAACCCTTCGACATTGGCTACTTGCTCCATATTGGTGATGATCACGAGCATCTCAGAAGCTTTGCCTTTAGCCGTCAACTGTGCCAAATCGACTTGGGCAACTTGGGTAGCTGGTGTCACGGCTTGGCCTTCCTCCACCAGGATCTCAAAAGGGGCTCCTTGCAATTCGACGGTGTCAACACCCATGTGCAGCAGAATCTCTAGCCCGCTGGCAGTCTTGATCCCCAATGCATGTTTCGTGGGAAAAATCGTCGTGACGGTTCCTGCTGCTGGTGCATAGATCGCACCATTGTCTGGCAAGACGAAATACCCGTCGCCCATCATTTTTTGCGAAAATACCGGATCACTTGATGCACTGATCGCTTTTGTCGTGCCTGTGGCTACTGCGTATAAAGGGGTATCGATCGTTTCTTTTGATGGAGTTGCTGTCGTTTCCTTTGCAGCCGTTTCACTCGTTTCTTTTGGTTGCGGTTGCACAGTAACGGTTGCAGCTGGTTTTGCTTCTTCTGCCTCGCTTTCTTTGACTGCTTCTAAGCGATCTTTCGGAATCCCAAAGAAGTAGGTGGCAACGAAGCCGCCAGCATAGCCTGCTAACAAGCCGAAAATATAGCCCATCCAACGGCCGTTGGCAATCAAGGGGATCAAAGCTAGCCCTGATGGTCCAATCGCCGTTGCGCCGATATTTGTCAAAGCGCCAATGACCGCACCACCGATCCCACCACCAATACAAGCAGTGATAAATGGTCGACCTAATGGCAACGTCACTCCGTAGATCAATGGTTCGCCGATGCCTAAGATCCCAACTGGCAATGCGCCTTTGATCATTTCAGAAAGCTCTTTGTCTTTACGTAGTCGTACCCATAAGGCTAAAGCTGCACCGACTTGACCAGCACCAGCCATGGCTAAGATCGGTAATAATTGCGTGCTGCCTGTTGCTTCGATCATTTGAATGTGGATCGGGGTCAAAATTTGATGCAAACCAAACATGACCATTGGTAGGAAGGCCGCCCCTAAGACAAACCCAGAGAAAGCACCGCCCACGTTCAAGACCCAAGTGATCGAACCGACTAAGCTGTCAGAGATCAGACCTGCCAATGGCATGATCAAGAAAATCTCCGTCAAACCGATGATCAGCAAACACAACGTCGGGGTCACGATAATATCGATCGCTTCAGGAATCACTCGATGCAGCACTGCCTCTAATTTCGCCAAAAGCCATACTGCGAAGATCACACCGATGATCCCTCCTTGGTTGGCAGCTAAAGCTTCGCCAGTGAACAAGTTTTGGATCGGGGCTTCTGGGTTCATACCTGTCAGCAAGATGATCGAACCGATCACGCCACCAAGGGTTGGATTGGCTTTAAAGACCTGCGCTGCATTGACCCCAGTAAAGATCGCTAAATAGGTGAACATCCCATTTCTGAGGACGTTTAAAATCATGACATAATAATTCCAAGTATCTCCATCTAATCGGCCAGCCGTGATCATGTTGGTCAGGACAGAAGCGATCCCTGCGACGAGTCCTGCACCAACGAAGGCTGGAATCATTGGAACAAAGATATTAGAAATATCTTTCAGCAGCGACTTTAATGGTGATGATTTTTGTTTGGCTTTTTGGGCTGCTTTCATCTCTGCCGTTTTTTCTGATAACGCCTCTTTGCCTGATTTTTGCGGTGGGATCTCTTGCCCTAAATCAACACCAGCTTTTGCCACCATTGCATTGGCTACTTTGTTGACTTTCCCTGGTCCGATAATGACTTGCAGCTGCTCGTCATTGACGACACCCATCACACCGGGAATCTCTTTTAACCCTTGTTGATCGACCTTGTCGTGGTCGCGGACGGTCATTCGTACGCGAGTCATACAGTGATTGACTGTTTCTACGTTGTCCATTCCGCCGGCTTCTTGAAAAATCTTCTCCGCTAACTCTTCTACCGTTAGTGTTTCTTTTGCCATTACTTTTCTCCCCCTAACGCCGTTTTGACAAACCCTTGTGCCGTGGCAAGTTTTGCTTGTGCTTCGTCTTTCGTGCTATCAGTCAACAGCATCACGATCGCCAATTTGACATTCTGATCTGCTTCTTCAAATGCCGCGGCGGCTGTTTCATAATCAGCTTCAGTCGCCTGCATGATGATCCGTTTTGAGCGTTCCACCAATTTTTCGTTGGTCGCTTTCACGTCGACCATCAAATTATTGTAGACTTTGCCGATCCCTACCATCGATAACGTCGAAATCATATTCAAAATCAATTTTTGGGCAGTCCCTGATTTCAAACGAGTCGAACCTGTCAGAAATTCTGGTCCACAATCGACCTCGATTGGAAAGCTGGCATGCTGAGAGATCTCCGCATCTTTATTACAAGCGATCGTAGCCGTTGTGGCACCGAGCTCATTGGCATAGTCAAGCGCCCCAATCACGTAAGGGGTTCTGCCACTGGCAGCGATCCCGATCACCATATCATTTTGGTTCAACTTCAAATCGATAAGGTCTTGTTTCCCTAGCGTTAAGGAGTCTTCTGCTCCTTCGACAGCGACCGTCATCGCTTCTTCGCCACCGGCGATCAAACCGACCACCATCTCAGGTGATACCCCAAAGGTTGGGACACATTCGGCCGCATCCAAGACGCCTAATCGACCACTCGTCCCAGCGCCAAGATAAATCAAGCGTCCGCCCTTTTTAAAAGCGACGATGGTTTGTTCAATCACTTTTTCAATACTAGGAATTTCTTTTTCCACCGCATAGGCAACTTTTTGATCTTCTTGGTTCATTTTTTGACACGCTTCTAAAATCGTCATTTCATCTAAATTGCTCGTTTCGCTATTGCGTCGTTCGGTCGTTAATTTGTCTAAATTGATTTTATTCATCGGAATCATCTCTTTCTAATTTAAATCGCATCCCTGCTTTGATTTGTTGGATCAACGGCAGATCGGCTGGTATCACCTGAGCGGCGAGGTTGACTTTTGGGTCTGCCGGCAAAGGTCGTTTGCACACCTGGATCTCTCCCATATAGCGCAAGTACTCTTTGTTATCGATCGTCACAGCCCCCACTGGCCGCTCTTGACTAAGTTCAGGTTTGACTTCTGGAATGGCATTGAAACGGGCATCGGCGCTGCGCAAGACATCCCGAGCTTCATCGTAACGATTTTGGTGATTCCCTAAGACGTGTTCAAAGTAAGTGGAACCAAGATCTTTGACCCGCAAAACGATCCGCGCTTCTTGCAGATACGTCGCAAACTGCTGGGCACTTTTTTCAGAAACCATGCCATCGCCAATGTAAACAGCATCGACTGAGCCAGTTGCCAATAAGTCGATCGCTGCGGCAAAAGGCGACCAGTTGCGGTGTTTTTCCAGTGTGGGTAATCCTTGAAATAACGGTCCGCGTTTCTTGGCATCCCCTGGAACAAAGGCTTGGACGAAAAAGCCTTGTGCTTTCAACCAGCGGTTCTTCTCCTGAAACCAGCCAACATCCAGTCCCGTTTCTGGTCGGGGGTAATAATTGTGCCAAGCTTCCAAACGAGTAAAATCGGCTCCATACGCCTGCAGCTCTCGAATGTCTTTTTCCGTCAATGTACTGGCATTCAAACTGATGGTCATTTCTTTTGAAAAAGCTGCGATTTGCTGATTGTCGATCGCATAATCCATTCGTAAACCAGTGACACCGATCTCCCTTAGTTCCGCCAGATTGTCGATGGAAAAGCCCGCTTCTGCTAATGCGTTTCCAGAAATATCTACCATTAAAGACAGCTGATGGTCTTTTGCGAAACCTCCCAAGTCCGTCAAACGCTGCCGATAAGTACTGCGATCATCTTCTGGTATGTGCATGGAGGTGAAAATCCCTTTAAAGCCTGATGCCATCGCAGTCATCTGCTCAAGTTCTGCTGCCGTCAAGTCTTCGTTCATAAATACAGAAAAGCCGAACATCTCTTTGCCTCCTTGATGGGTCACTTTCGTGATACCGTTTTCTATAAAAGCATTATAACTGATTCTTTTCCCATCCGCAACTATATTTCATAATTAAATCGTTAATATAGAAATATCGTTTCATTTAATAAGAAAGCTTTACCGTTTAAACTTTCTTATGCCCTTCTTTCTACACTTATGGTACACTTTATTAGGAACGAAACTTGCTTTCGTCATTTTTACATAGTAGGAGGAATCACATCATCAATGATTACAATGGATGATATTATTCGCGAAGGCAATCCAACCTTGCGTGAAGTAGCAAAAGAAGTACCTTTTCCTTTGAGCGAAGAAGATATTGCACTAGGAAAAGAAATGATGACCTTTTTAGAAAATAGCCAAGACCCAGTCAAGGCAGAAGAACTTGAATTAAGAGGCGGCGTTGGTCTAGCAGCTCCTCAATTAGATATTTCAAAACGAATCACAGCGGTCCTCGTCCCTAGTAGCGACCCAGAAAAAACAGAACCTGATTTTAAAGATGTTCTATACAACCCCAAAATTTTAAGTCATTCCGTGCAAGAAGCTTGTTTGGGTGAAGGCGAAGGCTGTCTGTCCGTGGACCGTGAAGTCCCTGGCTACGTGGTACGCCATGCCCGGATCACGATCAGCTATTACGACATCAACGGCAAAAAGAAAAAAGTTCGTTTGAAGAACTATCCTGCGATCGTCGTTCAGCATGAGATCGATCATTTGAACGGGGTCATGTTCTACGATCATATCAATCAACAAAATCCTTTTTCATTGAAAGAAGGCATTTTAGTCATCGACTAACTAAAAAGTCTCTACCGACATTTTGCGGCAGAGACTTTTTTTCTATACTATTGACTATCTTCCTTCACGGTTTTGGCATTAATTGCCTTTCGCTAGGCTTTCTTGATGATCGGCTTTGATTTTTTCTAATAACGCTGGCTGCTCAAAAAGGTCTAATGCCGTCAGCGCTAAAAGTTCCGCCGCGATGGCGATCGATTGCAAGCCTTTTTCACTCTTGGCAGCGGCTTTGAATTCTTCCGAATGACCCGCAATGTAGTCATCTGAAATCGAAACGGTGGGTTGGATCGTCGGGATCACTTGACTGACATTGCCGACATCAGACGAACCAAGGCTTGTTTTGGCTTCCGTATCGATCTCATCGGCAGGTACGCCCGCTTCTTGGGCATGGGCGAAGAAGATCTCATCAAAACTTGGTGTCACGATCACATCGTCGACGGAGTTTTGGAACAAACCAAATTCATAGGTCGCTCCCGTAGCTAAAGCGGCTCCTTTTACGATGTTTTCGACTTTCTCGTAGACATCATTCAAGGTTGCTCGATTGGCAGCTCGTAAATAAAAACGACCGGCTGCATATTCTGGCACGACATTGGCTGCCACGCCGCCATCGGTGATCACACCATGAATATTGACATCTTTTGGTAAATGCAGGCGCAACCCATTGATCCCGTTAAAGACTTGCAGCAATGCTTCTAACGCGTTGATGCCTTTTTCTGGTGCAGCTGCCGCATGGGAAGCCCGACCATAGAACTTGATATCCACTGGATCATTGGCTAATGAAGCCGTCGTTTTGCCATAGCGATGGGCTGGATGGACACAAAGAGCGGCATCGACATCATCGAAGAACCCTTCACGGACAAAACTGCCTTTAGCGGAACCATTTTCTCCACCTTCTTCTCCTGGCGTCCCATAGACTCGAATCTCCCCGCCTAGCTCATCGATGAAAGGTTGCAGAGCACTGGCAGCTAAGACGGAATAAGTCCCGAAGAGATTGTGTCCGCAGGCATGACCGATGCCAGGTAAAGCATCATACTCGGCTAAAAAGGCAATCGTCGGACCCGGTTTCCCACTGACATAGCGGGCATCAAAGCCGGTGCGATGGCCTGCCACATCCTTTTTAACAGCAAAGCCTTCTTTTTCTAATTGGGCGATCAGGGCATCGGCTGAATAAAACTCATAGTTGCTGACTTCTGGGTGATTGTGGATATCTAATGCCAAGGCTTGATAAGCGGCTAAACGCTCTTGGATAAATGGTTTGATGGCTGCTTTCGTAATAGTTGCTGTTGTCATAATCAAATCT
This sequence comes from Enterococcus sp. B2E4, assembly GCF_030499455.1. NCBI lineage: Bacteria > Bacillati > Bacillota > Bacilli > Lactobacillales > Enterococcaceae > Enterococcus > Enterococcus sp. B2E4. Next base: position 405,391 of record NZ_JAUKPK010000005.1, on the reverse strand, counting down.
CTCCTTTTTATACATGCTTTTTCAGTTTTTTATCAAATTACATGGTGCTTATTTTGCCCCAAAGGTTTCCCAAGCAGGAACGCTTGATCCTTTTGACGTTTCCTCGATGACTTTTTTCGTATCCTCTGTTTGGTAAGCAGCGACCACTTTTTGGTAAACTTCATTGTCTTCCTCTTCTTTACGGGCGGCAATGATGTTGACGTAAGGACGGGCCGTTTCATCAACAGGCTCTAAAAAGATCGCATCTTCGGTTGGTACAAATCCTGCATCCACCGCCATGCCGCTATTGATGACCGAAACATCGACATCCGAAAGTGCCCGGGCGGTTTGCGCTGCATCAAGTTCTGAAATTTCTAAGTTCAAACGGTTTTCTGTAATATCCGCGACCGTTGGTGTTTGTCCGGCTGCTTCATCCACTTTGATCAATCCAGCTGATTGTAACAAAAGCAATGCCCGACCACCATTGGTCACATCATTAGGGATCGCAACTTTAGCTCCTTCCGCCAAATCGTTGACATCCGTCACTTTGTCGGAATAAATGCCTAATGGTGCATTGACTGTATTGCCGATCGATACGAGATCAGTACCAAATTCTTCATTATAGTTGTCCAAGAAAAATTGGTGTTGGAATGAATTAAGGTCGATGGAACCATCAGCTAAAGCTGCATTGGGTTGATTGTAATCAGAGAATTGGACATATTCTAAATTGATGCCTTCGTCTTTCAAACGATCCTTGACATCGTCCCAGACGTCGGTGTCCGCCCCGATCACCCCTAATTTCACCGTCACTTCTTCTTGATCATTGGCTGCGGCACTGCCATTGTTTCCGCATCCTGTAATAAATAATAATGCTGCCCCTAAGACGATTGATTGTACGATTTTTTTCATTTTTGCTTCCTCCATAGACTTGCTTGTTTTTTTATTTGTACGTAAGTAGTGGTCAGTGTGATACTCGTTTAATGAGTAGGTTGCTGACAAATTGACTGATAAAAACGAATACCAAGATGATCAAGGTCGCCATGATCGTGACATCGGTCTGGAATCGGTTGTACCCGCGGGTGATGGCTAAGTTGCCTAAACCACCAGCGCCAACAGCTCCTGCCATGGCGGTCAATCCGATCACATTGATCACGGTCAATGCAGAGACCCGAATGATTCCCGCCACGCCTTCTGGTAAATAGACCCGAAAAATGATACCGAAAGGACTGGTGCCCATCGCTTCAGCTGCTTCTACGACACCGGGGTCAACTTCTAGCAAGGCGATCTCGATCTGCCGAGCAAAGAAAGGAATGATCCCAGCAATCAAAGGAACCAATGCTGCTGTTTCGCCGATGGTCGTTCCAACAAGGAATCGGGTAAAGGTTCCTAGTAACGTCAATAAGATAATAAAGGGGATCGAGCGGACCACATTGATGACTTTATCGAGAAATTCAAAGAGCGGTCGATTTTCTGAAATCCCATTCGGTCGAGTCACTACCAAGACGATCCCTAACAAGATACCTAAGATGCCCGCAATCAAAGAGGTCCAAAAAACCATATACAAGGTTTGGATCGTTGCTGTCACAAATTCATCTTGGATCGCAACAACATTGGGAAAATATTTTTCTAATAAGGCAGCCATCTAAAATCCTCCTTTAATCACATTGTTTAATGGTTCTGCATGATTTTCTTTTAAAATATTGGTGTAAACTCCTTGAGCCTTCAAGTATTCTAAGGCATGTTTACGCTGTTGGTATTCGCCAGATAAGCTAACGACTAAGCTGCCGATCGGCACTTCTTGCAAGATCTCCACGTTGCCGTAAAGAATATTGGTGGTCACTTTGTAGCGGCTGTACAATTGGGCGATCAGTGGTTCATTGGTTTGATCGCCAACATAGGACAGCTCCACCAGCCATTCATTTGGTGCCAAGGAAGAAAACTTCGAACTGCCAAGGATCGTTTCTAAGGCTTGGTCGATGTGCGTCGCCGTTCGGATGAAATCTTTGGTCAATGGTTTTTCTGGTTGACTGAAAATCTGAACGCTTGAACCTTGCTCGATGACTTCGCCGTCTTCCATCACTGCCACTTTGTTGCAGATTTCTTTGACGACTTGCATCTCATGAGTAATGATCACGATGGTCAAGCCGAGGGTTCGATTTAATTTTTTCAACAAAGCCAATATCTGTAAGGTCGTTTTCGGATCAAGGGCGCTGGTTGCTTCATCACAAAGCAAGATCTCTGGATCATTCGCTAACGCTCTGGCAATCGCGACCCGCTGTTTTTGTCCTCCAGATAGTTGGCTAGGAAACGCTTGGGCTTTTTCTTCCAATCCCACCAATGCTAACAGCTCGGTTACTTTTTGATGACGTTCCTGTTTGGACCGTCCCCCATATTTTAAGGAGAAATCCACGTTATCAAAAACATTGCGGCTGTCCATCAAGTTGAAGTGCTGAAAGATCATTCCGATCGTTTTCCGTTTTTCTCGCAGGGCTTTCGCAGAAAGCGTGGTCAGCTCGGTACCATTGACGACGACGCTGCCGCTACTTGGGCGCTGCAATAAGTTGATCACACGGACGAGTGTACTTTTCCCGGCGCCTGAGTAGCCCACGATGCCGTAAACGTCCCCTTTGTCGATCTCGATCGATACGTTTTTGACCGCTTGGATCGCGGGTTTCTTTGGTTGATTGAATGTTACTGATATGTCTTTTAATGAAATCATCGTCTTCCCCCTAGTTCTTGTCTTTTTCAATAAAAAAAGGCATCCTCAAACAAGTCACCTGTGACTTGTTTGAGGACGCCTTTTTGCGTGTTACCACCTCAGTTTAAGCTGCACTCACATACAGCTCCTTTTCGAGTACGATCATACTCTAGCCAGATAACGGTCGCTACCGTCGTCGCCTTGCAAACTACTGCTCGGAACGAATCACTCCTTGGCCATTTTCTAAAAGTCGTTTGATGCTTCTTTTCAGCTACCGAAGCTCTCTGTTGAAAAAACGTGCTTTTGTACTTACCAATTCTTCGTGTGTGGTGCTATTTGATTTTGGGTATAAAAAAAGTCCTTTTACCAGCGTTTGCTAGTAAAAGGACGAATACTCGTGTTACCACCTTTTGTTTAGAAGGTTTCCCTTCCCTCAACCCAACGTCTAGTCGTGCTAGAGATTGGTGCACTTTGTAACGGTAGTGCGCATCCGTGATTGCCTACTTATCGACAATCAATCCTCCAAGGCCATTTTTCATCGCTTCTGACTTGACTCTTTCCACCAACCAGAGTCTCTCTTTGAAGTATCCGCGGTTACTTTCCTTCTCAACAGATTCATTATTCTTGTTGAAGAGTACTTTACTGGAAAATGAACGCCTTGTCAACAAAAAATCACAATTTTTTCATCTGAGGATTTGCCAAGACTTCCGCAAAGCGTCCTTGCCAGAATGGTTTACGCCTCAATTTTGATAGAGCATGCCTTTTTCTGCTAACTGTTGTTTGGCTTTTTCCAGAGCCGCAGGATCGGTGTAGCGCAACGTATGCAAGTGTACCCCATTGGTTAAATCTGAGAGCAAGCGGGCTTCTGCATGTTTTGTTTTATTGATGAAATCAGTCACGTCTTGGTCTGTTTGAATCTGCAAATTGCCAGTGATCTCTCCATAGATCTCATGCTCAACGATGACATCGACCACTTCCACACCACAAGCGACAAAGATGCGCAATTCTTCTTCCGTTTGTTCAGGTCGATGCTGCACCGCTAGCTTACTTACATGCCCTGCCTCATCCAACAGCGCTTGCAGACGATAGCCGCGAGCCGTAGCCACAATCGCTTCACCAGCTGCTCGCAATAAGGCAATGTCCCCAACGATGATTTGACGGCTGACTCCGAGGGATTCTGCCAGTTTGCTGGCACTGATCGCTTTGTCCGCTTGCTTCAATGCCGCTAAAATGTTTTCTCGACGTGTTCCTCCATCCATACTCATTCCTCCAATTGATTCTCTTGATAGGTTTTTGAGTGGTTCATAATTGATTGAAACATAGCCAAAATCGTTTCTTCATAGGCTTGATTAGAAATCGCCTGCCGAATGTTTTCCAGCACTTTCTCTTCACGATTTTCATCTAATACTGGCAATTGACTGCTTTTCTTCAATTGTACGATTTCGTTGACCGTGCTCATACGTTTTTCCAAAAGATGCGTGAGTTGCCAATCAATGTCATCGATCGCTGCCCGCTGAACAGCCAAGGGATCTTGCTGGTTGTTTTCTTCTTCTAAATCGATCGTCTTGATGACCCGTGCTGGATTTCCCGCCAACACAACATTGTCTGGGAATGATTTGGTAACGACACTGCCAGCGCCTACCACGACATTGTTGCCTAAGCGGACCCCTGGCAAAATCGTGGCCGCACCACCGATCCATGCGTTGTCGCCAATCACGATCGGTGCCCCTAATTCTAAGCCGCTATTTCGTTTGACCGGATGTAATGGATGCGTCGCCGTAAACAACCGAACATTGGGTGCCAGCATACAATTGTCGCCAAAGGTAATCGGGCAAACATCTAATAGCACACAGTCGTAGTTAGCATAGAAGTTTTTGCCGACAGAAATATTGTAGCCATAATCAAAGCGGACATTCGGTTCGATATAGATTCGACCAGTCACAGAGCCGAAAGTTTCTTTTAGTAACTGCTCTTTGATTTTTGTATCAGTTTCTTGGTTGATCAGGTTCATTTGTTCACGGGCATATTTTCGATCTGCCACCAATTCTGGATCTGGGGAAAAGTACAATTCGCCAGCAATCATTTTCTCTTTTTCGGTACGTTGTGTCATATCATAAACTCCTTCATTCAATTTTCTGGAAAAACGTTTCGGCTGCTGCGGTCAACATGCCATATTCATTCGGGATCGCCAATGGTTCCTTATTGATGACCAACACCTGCTGGCTGTAATCGACTAGCCCTGCAAAAGGATAGACTTGCAGCGAAGTCCCCACGACCACCGTCAGGTCGGCTTGAGCAACGGCTTGAATGGCTCCTTCAATGGTTTCATCAGTAAATCCTTCCCCGTAAAGCACGATCGCTGGCCGAATCTGACCACCGCACCCTGCATGGTGCCAATCTTGCAAATACGCTTGCCAAGGTACCTGATTGCCGCATTTTCGGCAATAACAGTTGTACAAAGAGCCGTGAAAATCGATTCTTTGGTGACTGCCTGCTTTTTCATGCAAGCCATCGATGTTTTGCGAAACGACCCAGACGGTTTTCTTCGCTTGTAGCTCAGCCATTTTTTGATGAATGATATTAGGCTGTGCTTGAGGATGGTAGAGGTGCTTGACGAATTGATAAAATGTTTCCGGTTCGTTTTCTAAACAGTCATGACTTAACAAATACTCTGGCTGTGCCACTCCTTGATAGACCCCTTTTAAGGAACGGTAATCAGGAATGCCCGATGGGGTCGAAACACCGGCACCCGTCAAAAAGGTCACGGATGATGCGGCGGTGACCGCTGCGATTGCTTGCTCAATAGATACCTTCATCGTTCTAACTTCCTTTATGGCTTTTCTCTTATTCTAACCGAAAAAGAACCGTTTTTGCGAAAAATCAGCCATTTTCTTTTTTAAAAGCAACTAATGCTTTTTCGTGCGGAATTGCTTATAATAGATGCAACAAATGCAAGGAGAATGGGAAAACCAAATGAAAATTTTGATTATCGAAGACAACAATGAGATCAGCGAAATGTTGGCTACTATTTTAGCAGCTGACTATACTGTCCAGCAAGCCTATTCCGGCACGGAAGGTCTGCTACTTTTTCAGCAAGATGCTTTCGATTTGATTTTGCTAGATCGAATGTTCCCTGGTAAAGATGGGACACAAGTCTTGCAAGAGATTCGCCAAACCTCCACGGTACCCGTCATTATCTTGACTGCCTTAGATGAACCAGCCGATGTTTCCACCCTTTTGCTGGCGGGTGCCAATGATTACTTGACCAAACCCTTCAATGTCGAAGAATTAAAAGCCCGTATCATTGTTCAGTTGCGCACAAATAAACAAGCCCCTCCTGTTGCCAGCAGCCTCTCGTATAAAAACATTCAACTGTTGCCTGACTCGTTTCAGCTGCAACGAGGAGAAGCAACGGTTCAGTTGAAGAAAAAGGAGTTTGAGATTTTTTCCCTGCTCTTAGCCAACCCCAAAAAAGTTTATACGAAAGAAATGCTCTATGAAGCTGTTTGGCAAGAACCCTATTACGGTGAAGAAAACACGATCAATGTCCATATCAGCCATTTACGCAGCAAAATCAAAACACTCGATCCAGAGGAAGCGTATATCGATACTGTCTGGGGCATCGGCATCAAGCTAGCTTAAATAGGAGGAACCCCATGCATATACTTCAGTTTTTCGCTGCCTTGATCGTTGCTTTATTGATCGGTTACTGGCTATTTTTACTGTATGATCTGAAAAAGTACCACCAACAATTAGCAAGAATCAGCGAAATCGAAACAAATCAAGAGATCCATTTGCAGACCCGCGTACCCGCTTTAAAAGCGATCGCCTTGTTAAACAATCAGATACTTAGAAAAAATAAGCAGCAACACTATCAAATGCTGCAAGAAAACCAGCAATTGGAACAAGCCATTCAAAATATCTCTCACGACTTGCGCACACCTTTAACGGTCGCCAGCGGCTACACACAACTGCTGCAAGCCGATACGACCCTCAACAACCAACAGCTGCAGCTGTTGGAAAAAGTCAGCAGTAACCTAGAAAAAGTCGAAAATCATCTGGAACAGTTATTGACCTATCAGCGCCTCAAAGACAATCAACTGGCTTTGACCTTAGAAGAATTCGATCTTTCTCGTTTGCTGGAGGAGGAACTGCTCCAACTCTATCCTTCTTTTGAGGAAAACCATTTATCACTGACGGTTGCGATCCAACCCAATATCATGATCATTTCAGATAAAAAAAGTTGGCAGCGTATTTTTCAAAATGTCCTTGGTAATCTGCTGGAACATGGCAATGAAACGGGAACGATCCGCTTGAAACAACAAGGAGACCGCATCGTTTTCCAACAGGAAAATCAGCTGAGGACACCGATCCAGCACCCAGAAAAATTGACTCACCGCTTTTATACGGAAGACCTTTCACGGCACAAACAGCAAGCTGGACTTGGTCTGTATATCATTGCGGCATTGACTCATGCATTAGAGGGGAAGATTCAACTGGATACAACCGAAGAGACGTTTCGTTTGACTTTGTCTTGGCAGCAGTCTGCTAAGTCCCATTAAACACTAGCTACACGGACAAAAACGTCCAACAGTCTGACCTTTTTCGGTCGGTCCTGTTGGACGTTTTTCTTTTCTTTATAATTCTTGTCTCTTAAACACCAGATGTGCAGCCAAAAGACAAAGCAACAAACTGATCAGACTCCCAACAAAAATTGGTTGAACCATTTCCCACGTTTTGAAAGTGGTCATAGTCACCATCTCTAATCCGCCTTGGAAATCCAAGTATTCTAAAAATTTCCAGGTTGGCAAAGAAAAACGTGCAATCGCAAAGCCCATCGGAATAAAGATCGTCGCCAACACGCTGACTGCTGTATTTTTGGTCAAATACAACACCAACAAGGCAAAGGATGAGGTAGCCAATAAGATCAATACAAAGCCAGCGAAATAATACACTAAGTTTTCTAGCTGAGAGATGTCTTCAAAGCCGGTACCGCCAATGATCGTCCCCGCAACAAAGCTCACTAAGCAAATAGCCAAAATTTGCAAGACAAGTACCAACGCATACACCAAGAATTTTCCAAAGAGATAGGCGGGTTTAGAAACACCGACGGTAATGATATTCTTCATCGTCCCTTTCGTGTACTCACTCCCTAAAACTTGCATCACTAACGGCAGTGAATAATACAATAACATGGAAGACAGGCTGGTCTGGATTGCAAGAAAGCCCGTCATTTCGGCAAGGCTGCCTGTGGTTTGCGTACTATCTCCCAGGGTGACTCCCACGTCACCATTTGAAACAACCGCTAAAATCACCAACAATAAAATAATTCCTTCTGTGATCCAAAAACTTTTACTTTTAGATAAACGATACAAATCTGCCCGAATAAAATTCAACATCTTAATTTCCCCCTTCACTTGTCACTAACTCTTTGAAATACGACTCTAGGTTTTCCCCTTCAAAAGAAATCTGGTCGATAGCGATCCCTTCATAAACCAATTGACGGATTAAATCACGAATCAATACATTTTCTTGGTAGATGTGGATCTTGTGGTCACTGATAACTTTATATTCAGAAATCAGCTGACTGTCCAGTAAGCGGCTAGCTGTGGCTACATCATCGACTTCTAACTGAATAAACCGTTTCGCCATCAGATCGAATTCGTGCTTGGTCATCTCTTTGATCAGACGCCCCTCACTAATGACCCCAAAGCGTGTAGCCACTAGATACAGTTCTTCTAAAATATGGCTGGAGATCAAAATCGTCATGCCGCGTTCTTGATTCAATCGTAAAAGCAGCTCTCGAAATTCAACGATCGCGACAGGATCCAAGCCATTGATCGGTTCATCTAAAATTAGAAAATCTGGCTGATTCAATAAAGCAATCGCTAAGCCCAGTTTTTGTTTCATCCCTAAAGAAAAATCACGGTATTTCTTGTTGCCGACATTGGTCAAACCAACAAACGCCAGTGCTTTACTAACGGCATCAGGTTCCACCACCCCGCTGATTTTGCAATAATAGTTCAAATTTTGTTCTGCGGTCAATTGGTCGTAAGCGACTGGGGTCTCAATCACATTACCGACCCGTTTCAGCATCTGGATGTACGCTTTGCCGCCTTCAACACCAAACAACTGCAGACTGCCACTGGTGGGTTGGATCAACTGCACGATCGCTTTTAGTAAGGTCGTCTTCCCAGCACCATTTCTCCCTACCAATCCATAAATATCTCCTTTGGCGATCGTTAGATCGACATCATGCAGCGCCAGCTGTTTGCCGTATCGCTTGTTTAATCCTTTGATTTTAAGAACATTTTCCATTTCTACTTCCTCCTTGCTTGCTTCTGAGATCATTCTAGCAAGCAGATCTAAATCAGCTATTAACTAATTATTAATTGATTCTTAACTCGTAGTTTTTTGCAAAAAACAACATATTTCTATTATACACAGCTGAAAATGCACCTTTCGAAGAAAATCTCTCTTTGACAGCAAACCCTCCAGCAATAAATATAGCAAACGATCATTTTGCTGCAGCTTTTACGCTTTGTTTTTTGCCTCACAAAGAAAGAGATTCCTTCATGACAAGGAACAAAAAACGTGGTAAACTAGTCACGAATCAAAGTGAGGTGAAATACATTGGTAGCAGCTATTATTTATTGGGCAATGATCATTATCAGTTTCGGTTGGTTGGCAGTCAGCTTATATTTCTCTATCTTCTATTTAGCACGTAAAGAAAATGGCAATTTATGGGCATTTGGCTTTTTAAATGTCATCACAGCAATCATTCAAGCCATCGTCCTTGTGGTTTACCGTACCTTAGGACAAGATTGGGGCGTTACACAATACTCAAGCCTCATCTATCTAGCACTTGGCTTATTGCTTGGCTTGACAGTCATCCAAGCTGTTTTAGGCCGTGAACCAAAAGCGAAAGTCGCTTAAGGGTTCCAATAGACACTCGTAAAAACGATCCGCTTTCTCTTTGATAAAAATAGGGAAATGGTCGTTTTTTTGTTAAAAAGAATTGACATTTGGGTGCTTTTCTTCTAAACTCTGAGAAGAATCAAATTAAATACGAGTACCCTTTAACATTTAGGTAGAGGTCGCGAGGTTCATTAATCCTGCTGAGTGAAGCAACACGTTTACAGCAGAGCTAGGGAACATCGCCGAAACAAGATCGGTTTTGCTTGCATCGATTTTGTTGGGCCGCAAATGAACAATTTGCGGACTGTCTTAGCTTGTCTAAGTTGCGCTATGTTTTGTGAAAGGTTTGTCGACGATGACCTGTCAACAGCCGTTTTCCAATCATGGAGTACGGCTGTTTTTTTGCTTTTTCATCCTTACCTGCTTGTCCAACTCGTGAAAGGAAAGAGATAAAATGAAAAAAAATAATTGGATCTGGGCGGTCTTCGCCCTCTGTCTAACCCTCATTCAGCTGCCCCTAACCGTGCAAGCAGATGACCAAACGCCTGCGGAACAATTTCGTGTCGGTATGGAGGCAGGCTATGCCCCCTTCAACTGGACGCAAACGACGGACGCCAATGGTGCCGTGCCGATTTCTGGGGAAGAAGGCTCGGCGTTTGCCGGCGGTTACGATGTCCAGATCGCCAAACGAATCGCTGAAGGTTTAGGCAAGGAATTAGTGATCGTTAAAACCCAATGGGACGGTCTGCCGCCAGCATTACAGGCGGGGACTATCGATGCCGTCATCGCTGGTATGTCACCCACGGCCGAACGCCGCGAGCAAATTGATTTTACTGATCCTTACTATGAATCCGACTTGGTGGTCGTAGTACGTAAAGATGGAGCATTCGCCGATGCCAAAAGCCTCGCCGATCTTTCGGGGGCAAAAATCACTGCTCAGCTGAATACCTTCCATTATACGGTCATTGATCAAATCCCTGAGGTCCAAAAAGAACAAGCCATGCGGGACTTCTCCTCCATGCGCGTTGCTTTAGCTTCGGGCATCATTGACGGCTACGTCAGCGAACGACCAGAAGGCGTCACTGCCGTCGGAGCAAATCCTGATTTGAAGATGGTCGAGTTCGATGAAGGAGCAGGTTTTGAAACCAATCCAGAAGACGTCCAAGTAGCAGTCGGGATGCGCAAAGGCGATCCCGATGTTGAAAAAGTCAATGAGATCCTTGCAGGAATCTCTGAAGAAGAACGGGTTTCCCTGATGGATCAAGCAGTCTTAGATCAGCCTGCAGATGCCAGCGGAGAAACGGCGGATCAAGGTCTGATCGCTGATTTCAAAAAAATCATTGATGATTACGGCATGCTCTTTTTACGAGGCGCTGGCTTGACCTTATTCATCGCGATCCTTTCAACGATCATCGGATTAATCATCGGTCTTTTAGTCGGTATCTTCCGGACACTGCCGCTTTCAGAAAATCCAGTAGGACGTTTCTTCCAACGAATCGTCAACGGCCTGCTGACCATCTATATCGAAGTTTTCCGCGGTACCCCAATGATGGTTCAGGCAATGGTTATTTTCTACGGAACGGCTCTAGCCTTTGGTGTCTCCATGAATCGCACGCTGGCAGCTGTCCTGATCGTTTCTATCAATACGGGTGCCTACATGTCTGAAATCGTTCGTGGAGGGATTTTTGCTGTAGATGACGGTCAATTTGAAGCAGCTCAAGCCATCGGAATGTCCCATTGGCAAACCATGATCAAAGTCGTGTTGCCGCAAGTAATGCGCAATATTTTACCAGCTACCGGAAATGAGATCATTATCAATATCAAAGATACTGCTGTCTTAAGTGTCATCAGTGTTGCGGACCTCTTCTTCCAAGGTACATCAGCCGCTGGAACGAACTTCCAATACTTCCAAACATTTGCGATCATCGGTGTGATCTACTTAGTCTTGACCATCAGTGCCACCCAGATCTTGCGCTTTGTTGAACGCAAAATGGATGGTCCCAGTGCGTATGTCAAATTAGAAGACATCAACCCGAACGAATAAGGAGGAAGAACATGTCAGCAATCATTGAAATTGACCATTTAAAAAAGAGTTTTGGCGACAACGAAGTCTTAAAAGACATCAGTTTGTCTGTTAATAAAGGAGAAGTTGTCACGATCATCGGTTCTTCTGGTTCAGGAAAATCCACACTTCTTCGCTGCATCAACTTGTTAGAAAAACCAACCAGTGGGCAAATCATCTACTTAGGTGAAAATGTGCTGGAAAAAGGCTATGACTTGCCGAAATACCGTACGCATCTAGGAATGGTTTTCCAATCCTTTAACCTATTCAACAATATGAATGTATTAGAAAACTGCGTGACGGGACAAGTCACTGTTTTGAAACGTGATCGCAAAGAAGCAGAAGCGACTGCCAAAGAAAATCTGGAGCAAGTCGGTATGGCTCAATATGCCAACGCCAAGCCTTCCCAGCTTTCAGGCGGACAAAAACAACGGGTAGCCATTGCCCGTGCCTTATCGATGAATCCAGATGTCATGTTGTTTGATGAGCCGACTTCTGCACTGGATCCAGAAATGGTCGGTGAAGTGTTGAAGACCATGAATACGTTAGCTCATACTGGCTTGACGATGGTGATCGTTACCCACGAAATGGGCTTTGCCAAAGAAGTATCTGATCGGGTCATCTTTATGGATCAAGGTGTCATTGCCGAACAAGGGACACCTGAAGATATCTTTATTCATCCAAAAGAACAGCGCACCAAAGAATTCCTTTCCCGTGTGTTGAATTAATTTTCTGTCTTGAAACACTTAGCGGTCTTCTTCCGAGCTTTTTCGTCCTTTTTCAGTACGCTTGGAAGAATTTAATGCTAAGTGTTTTTTTATTCTCTAAACGACAATTGTCAGAATTTATCAAAAAATCACAAAAAACCATTGCTATTTGTTAGAAACTTTGTTATTTTTTTTAAAACTAAGGAATTATAGGAGCTTTCATTTATGGAAAAAAAGTTACAATTTAAGGATTATATGTATGTTGGATCAATGCTTTTCGGTCTTTTCTTTGGTGCCGGAAATCTAATCTTCCCAGTTCACATGGGACAAGAAGCTGGTGCGAATGTCGGTTTAGCCAACCTTGGCTTTTTAGTAACGGGAATCGGCTTGCCGTTTTTAGGGGTCATTGCTATTGGCGTTTCCCAAAGCAGCGGTGTTTTTGAATTAGCTTCTCGGATCAATCGCCGCTATGCAATGATATTTACGATTTTGCTTTATTTAGTGATCGGGCCTTTCTTTGCTTTACCCCGTTTGGCTACCACTTCTTATGAGATCGGGATCGCTCCCCATGTTTCATCTGACATGCAAACTTGGTTATTGGCGTTGTTTTCTGCCCTCTTCTTTGGCGCTGCCTGGTGGTTTTCTCGTAAACCAAGCAAAATCTTAGATTATGTCGGGAAATTTTTGAATCCATTATTTCTGGTCTTACTAGGCGTTTTGCTGTTTTTTGCTTTTTGGCAACCTCTAGGAACCATCAGCGATGCGCCGATCTATCCTAGCTATCAAAGCGATGCTTTCTTTACTGGTTTCACCAACGGTTACAATACCCTTGATGCGCTGGCATCTTTAGCCTTCGGGATCATCATCGTCTCGACGATTCGCAATATGGGGGTTGAAAAACCTACGACGGTCGCAAAAGACACGATCCTTTCTGGTTCTGTCAGCATCGTGTTGATGGGGATCATCTATACCTTACTTTCTTATATGGGAACCAAAAGTCTAGGGCAATTTCCTATCAGCGAAAACGGGGGGATCGCTTTAGCACAAATCGCCAACCATTACCTTGGCACTGTCGGCAGTCTGCTGTTGGCTTTGATCGTTATCTCCGCTTGTTTAAAAACTGCCATTGGTTTGATCACGGCTTTTTCCGAAACCTTTGCTGGATTGTTTCCCAAGCAAAGCTACGGATTCTTTATCGCTTTGACAAGTATCTTGCCAGCGATCTTCGCCAATGTCGGCTTGACCAATATCATCGAGTTTTCTATTCCAGTCTTGATGTTTATCTATCCACTGGCGATCACGTTGATTTTGTTGGCGATCATCAGTCCCTTGTTTCATCATCGTGCCAGTGTCTATCGAATGACGACATACTTCACGTTGATCGCTGCAATCATCGACGGCTTAAATGCAAGTCCTGCACTGATTACCAACAATGCTTTCGTGCAAGGAATCTTGTCTTTTGCGTCAGATTATCTGCCCTTTTTCCAAATCGGGATGGGGTGGGTCGTACCAGCTGCGATCGGATTTTTGATCGGTTTGCTATGGTCGTGGTTCAAAAAAGACCCTGTTTCAGCCTAAATTAGTTAAAAAGATGAAAATAACCTACCTTTTTTTAAAGGGTAGGCTATTTTTTTGATTAAAAAGACTGACAGTTTCGTAAAAAAAAGATACAATAGAGCCACAAAGGAGGATACCTATGTTTTATGAAGAACTTATGATGGACCCGCAAACATTAATTAAATTTAAAATATTCCGGCGTATGCTGACTCTGCAAAACCCTAGCCACCCAATCGCACAATTGGCAAAGGAAATGGAGTTAAGCTACCAACAAGCTTTTATAGAGTTGACTGAGATCGACCAAGATCTAACTGAGTTAACTCCGGATCATATGTCGATACTCGGTCGTGGCGGTAAATTACAGCCTCAGAATATCGCGGTAACGATCGATGAATACCGCTTCTATTTATTGAATAAAAGCGTTCCGTTCTTATATGTTCTTTACATGCTGAATGAAGACCATCCTACGATCACGGATTTTTGTGCAAAATACGATGTCAGTCGTTCAACGGTGTCTCGCAAATTTGAACATCTAAAAAAACATTTGAAGCAATTTCAGCTTCGCTTTACGTACACTGAATCAAACTTGGTGGGCGATGAGCGTCTTGTGCGGCTCTCCCTATTCAATATCATTTGGTTAGGTACTCGTGGAATAGAATGGCCATTTGCGATCGCTGAGAGTGAGACAGAAAAAATGGTGGATCGATTCACGGAGTACTTCCCAATGACTCATTCTTATCTTGGCCGATTAGAGTTGAAGTATTTCGCTGCCTTGATTCTTTTACGAATCAAAAAAGGAAATTTTGCCAAATACGACAAGCGGTACAATTTCCTAATGAAAAATAATCCATATTTCGATTTTGAGCGTTTGACACAAGTCGTTGATCCTGAAGTTTCAATGACAGACAAACAATTAAAAGGCGAATCAGGGTTTATTTACTTGATGGCGCAAATCTTCCCATTCTATTTGAGTCCTGAAGAAGAAGCGTTGCAACAAACCTTGCAATTCTTTTCAAGCAAACAAAACCCAGTTTATCCATTAGTCGCAGACTTGTTAGCAGAGATGAAAGCAACCTTCTTTGCTTCACAACCTGGCCTGTTAGATGAGCCATTGGTCGTGGGCAATTTAATCAATGTGACTTTCGGCAACTACGTTTTCCGTCAGCCGTTTCCAAATATCTATCGCTTGCTGACGCCATCGATCAATCGCGGGTCTGCTGAAGAGCAGCTGCAGCAAAAAATCGATGAATTCTTAACGAGTTATCGCGAAGAATCCGCGGTGGACTATATCAACGATGAAAACCAAGAGCAGATGGCAACGATGTATACCCACGCCCTGCTGCCGTTTTATGATCAAATCCGTTATTCAAATCGTTTACGGGTAGGGGTTGCGTTAGAAGACAATTTCTTAGTCGTTCAAGGTTTAAATCAATTCTTACATGACTTGACCTTCGTAGCAGCAGAACCTTATGATCTAAACCAGCAAGAAAACTATGATGTCATCGTTAGTTCCAATCAGTTGATGAAAAAACTCAAACCAGAAAAAATGAGTTATATTTGGGATTATGCGGCAGATGATCGGCAATACATTGATTTGTATCGTACCTTGAAAAACCGTTTTGATGAAAAGAACCTTTCTCTGTAATCAAACCGTTACGGTTTCTTAAGAACTTCCGAAAAGATTTGTCACAAAATATTCATATTTATCTCGTATACTCTATGTATACCAACAAACAACCCTAACTAACACTTTTTCATTTTTAACTCCTTCCCGTCGGCCACCCACCGACGGGTCTTTTTTTGCTTCTTTTCGCAGCCAGCAAACTTAAACACTTTCCAATCTTTTCTCCACAAAAAATTCATATTTGGACAGTATAGTATACATAACCCAACAAACAACCCTAACTAACACTTTTCATTTTTACTCCTTGCCTGTCAGCTACCCACTGACAGGCTCCTTTTTTTCTTACGGGGTTTGCCGTATACTAAAGCCAGGAGGTGTCCTATAACAAAAGCCATTACGACAGTTGACCAATACATTGCAACAGCTCCAGCAGAACGACAAGCGATTTTAAGAAAGGTCCGTCAAACCATCAAAGCCGTTTTACCTGAAGCGGTTGAAAAAATCAGTTATCAAATGCCTACCTATCATCAGGGAGAAACTATCGTGCATTTTGCCTGCGCCAAACAGCATCTTGGCTTTTATCCCACGCCTTCTGCGATCACGGCCTTCCAAGAAGACCTACAACCCTACAAAACCAGTAAAGGGGCGGTTCAGTTTCCTTTTGCACAGCCGATCCCTTACGAACTGATCGCTGTGATGACCGCTTGGCGACTCGCAGAAGTCAAAAACAAGCACGCTTAACCAGCAATAAAAAAACCGCTGTGTCTAATGACGCAGCGGTTTTTTTGCTATGCACAGGCTTGTCTACAAGCCAGGTTTTGTATTCAAGGTGCTAACTTTCAGCACATGATGCAGGGGAATAATCCGCAGCTGCTGACGGTCGCTTTGTAATTTCAAGACAACTTGTTCTTTTGCTACCGTTTTGCCGACGATCCAGCCGGTAACGGTTTCAAAACCACCCAATTTCTCTGTTTTTACTTGCAGCACGACCAGGTGCTTGGCAGCGGCTGCCTCTTGCAGCGTTCGCTGGATTTCTTTGACTTTTTCAGACTGATTCTTCTTGTCAGCATCATCACTGAAAAAGGTATCCAGCAACGTTGTGGATGTCATCACAATGAGTTTGCCCAATTGTTTGATGGGCGATGGTTTCTTTTCCATTGGACATTCCTTTCTGCGCGTTGCAGCAGTTTATAAAAACCACACATACGTTCGCATTTCCATGGTTCTATTTTAGCAAATTTTTGGTAAAATACAAGCGAACACGCCTTATTTTTCAGAAGAAATAACCTCTAGCCAAAAAGGAATTCCTTCTTGCAGCAGTTGATAGGTCTCTTCGAAATCTCCTGTATAATAAGGATCTGGTACTTCCGCGTTTTCTTTGCCAGGAACAACACTCAAATACGAACGAATCTTTGCGTTGGTATCGGCAGGTGCCAGCGCTTGAAGTGTTTCAACATTGCTTTGATCCATACCGATGATCCAGTCAAATTTGGCAAAGTCTGCTTCCGTGATCTGCCGTGAAATGAGTCCCTCGCTGGATAAGTCTGCTTGACGCAATCTTTTTTTGGTTCCGGGATGAGCAGAATGTCCGACTTCCCATGAGCTGGTCGCTGCCGAATCGATCTGCCAATCCAAATTGCGTTTTGCTATTTCTGCTTTATAAATAGCTTCTGCCATGGGGGAACGGCAAATATTACCTAAACAAACAAATAAAACTTTCGTCATCGCTCACTGCTCCTCTTTTTCATAGATTTGGTGGCCAAAAAATTCCACATCCTTCGCCAAACGAAACAATTGCGTTGCAATCTCTAAAGGGGTCTCTGGAAAGTCGTTGTGAATCCAATTTTCCAAAATGCCTCCGCAGCCGTAGGAAAAGAACCGGCTATAAAATAGAATGTCTTGTTTCGTCAATTGCTGCTCTTGATCGACCTCCAAGAACAAGCGCTGAAAAAGCGGTTCTGTGATCTGTAGAAATCCGTTCATTAAGATTTCACGGTCATAAGCCAGTGATTTGCGGTAAAAGGCCGGCGCTTGTTTCATTGCTTTCAGCATGCGCAAGGCGGCTTCTTCCCAGTTATCAAGGGAGACATCTTCTGTCGTCAAAAAAATCAGGGCATCTTGCCGATAGATCCATTGGATCAAAGCTTTTTTATCAGGAAAATGGTAGTAAAACGTCTGCCGATTGACTTGCGCCTTTTCGGCGATCTCCTGTACGCTGATTTTATTCACTTCTTTGGTCTCACAAAGGGTGATCAATGTCTGGCCAATCACAGCCTTCGTTTGTTTCCCATCCATCATAGGGCACCTCTTTTTCTTCTCTTTCTATCATACCAAATTTTCCTGCAAAAAAAAATCCTATCAAATGGTCCTTTTTCACAGACCTTCCCCGAAACCTTCATCAGAGCAATAGATTCCTGGGCGCTTTTTAAATAGGACAGGTTTCTACAAAAAACGCCTGCCTCCATTTGAGGCAGACGTTGCTTTCGATAGTTAAACGGCAGGTTGCTCATTGTGCCATTTTGGTTTGAAACTGTTCTCTTCGAATCACACTGACTTTTTCAGTGAAATTGGCCCAGTCGATGGGTCTAGGTGGTGCCAGCCATAAGATATGGTCGATCCCCAATGCACCATAAAAGGGTAAGTTTGAAAGAATCAGATGCGTATGATCATCTGGGTAACTTTGGAATTGGACATTTAAATCGAGGATTTTTTCGATATTCTTTTGGATCATCTGATTGTAGGAATCGCCAAATGAAAAGTCCACGCAGACATACAAGGGAACCAAAATCTCTTTTAGCGGAATCGTGGAAATCAACAGAATCAGGTACCTGAAAAACAAAAACTCTTTATTGTTCCATAAGATCGGCCGGTTGCGGCTTTCTTCCAGATAGTTACGGCAAAAGGCAGCATATTCTGGATAGGTTTCAAGAAAATACGTCACATCCATATATTGGTATTCATAGCGAGAACTAAAGGAAAACGACAAGAGCTGATAATGGATCGTTGTCGTTTCAGCATGAAGAAGTGCCAACGTATCTGCGGTTAAGGAAAACTGCTGTTGGACGGCTTGAATAAAATGCTCGTTTAATTGTTGGATATAGGTTTGTTCTTGATCGATGTAGCTATTGTTGTCGATCAGCCAGCCCTCAACGATCAAAAAGCGCAAAATATCTCGAGCTTCACGCTCTAGCACTTCTTGATCGGTGATCGTCAAAATCTCCTGCAGCCAGCGTTTCAATTCCTCAATGATCACGAGATGTTTGGGCAAGACTAAATCATTTTCCACGCTGTTTTGCAGGTAATGACCATTCGTCATCCGTGCCAAAACGATTCCTAGATAATGTTTCTTGCGAATCCGCATGCGAGCAGACTGTTCTGGTTTAAGCCAGGTGCTTTCATTAAAACGATCAAAGGTCTTTTCTTTTTCTAGGATTTCTTTTGGAAAAGGCGAATGATTCAGATAGTATTCCTTCATAAAAAAGAGAAAAATAAATTCCCTGATCTCACTTTCCTCCCCAACCAGCTGAAATTCTTTCGTCACTTCAATATCATATTCTTTCAAGATCAGTTTGAACTGTTTAAATTCTTTATAGACGGGATTATGGCTTAAATAGTGATTGGTGGCAAATTCGTATAAAGAAGACAATTGCTCAAAAAAACATTCTTTCAACATGGAAAATTTCAACGCTTGATCCAAATAATAGGTCAGCAGTGTATCGGAAGTTGCCAGTCCCGAGGCATTCAGTTTAATGACCGTCCCATCGGTCACGATCTCAAATTCCTCATTCAATCCGAGTTCATAAAAATCAAGATTCAATTCTTGAACGGTTTTGTTGATCAAAAATTCCGACATGGTCAATTGATCCATCAATGTTTCCTTCGTTTCCGAAAGAGCGACTGCGTTTTCCAAATATTGCAGCATCACCAATTTTCGTTTGTCCGCCTTATTCAAAAATGTCACAAACATGCGTTTTCAAGCCTCCATTGTTTTTTTGGCCATAAAGGACGTTTCCTGAAAATAAGTAGCACAAGCTGGCAAGATAAGAAGGCTTATCATCGCCATCACCATCTGTATTATTTCCTGGCAGTGCTAGATCGACGTTCAAACGATCCGGCGCAAAGACATCCTCCAGCATGACTCGTTGGGCAAAATGTTTTTGCTTCTCCAAAAAACTGCTTTCTGACAGTGAGGATCGCTCCGGCTCTTTTTTCGGAACGGTTTCTGGTTCAGGCGCGGGTTGTTCTTTGGATTCTTCCATTTCAGTTGGCGGTTCCTCCACTTTTTCTGGTATTTCTTCTGGTGGGTCCGTCGGGACGATTTCTTCTGAGGGGTCCAGCGGATTATAAATGGTCGCAAAAACGACTTTTTCTGTAACAAGATCGATCATTCCGATAATCATGCACGCACCAATGACAAAGCCAAATCTGCGTTTCATTTTATTCACCCTCCTTATCATCAGCGCATCTTCTGATGATGTTTCTACGACGCTGAACGGTCCAACAACTTATGGGCGCCCAGCAGACATCCACTAATTATAAATAAAATAACAAATAAAAGAAACCAATTTTTCATTGATTGTTGTTTCCATACCGTTTCTTGTTTTTCAACCATCACTTTTGCTGCTTTCGTCATGCTGATTGTCGCCGCTGGTTTTTGTGGATGATCGGCAGTTGCCTGCTCAACAGGAATCGCTGTCAGCACGTACCGTTCTTCTGTTCGAGTAGGCGTAGGACAAGTGATCAAGGTCAATTTTGGTGTCTGTTCTTCCTCTAGCACCGACAAGTCCGACTCGTCTACGATTTTTTTATCCGTGATGATATACTGTTGGCTCTCCTCGAGATAGGTCACTGATACTTCCATCCCCACCTGTGCTTCTAGCAACTGACCAAATAACAAACTTTGTCTGCCAAGATGATGCCCTAAAACGACAAAATTGCTATTTTTCAACGAACGTTCGGGAAACATCACGACGCCGCCTCTCAGCAGCTGTTGATTCGTTAGTCCCACCAACAGCGGCTGCTGGAAATCGATCGCCTCGATTGCGACAAAGCCGTACCCAGTGATCGTTGTCGGCTGAGGCGCCATTACATCTGACAGAGCCGGCATTCGGATCGTTTCTTCTTCTGGGATCGTTGCCGGCAGCTGGGTGGCTATCGTCAATTGCGTGGTGCGTAATTGCCAACTGACGATGCTTTCTTTTAGAAAAGGCAGTGCCAGCAAAAGAATACCTACGATGATCAACCCATCGATCAAGCATTTCTCAAGGTGCTCACGCTTCATCCGTTTCATTTTTTTTCTTTCGTCGGTACCATAAAAGCAGCAGCAAGGCGAGTAGTAGCAACAGTCCGCCGATCAAGAAGTAAAGCCATGTGTAATCTGTTTCGATCGTCACATCTTTCTTATTAAGATCACGTGCGACCTCTCCCGTCACTGTAAATTCTTTTTCGAAGGTCCATTTATAGAGATAGCTTTCTTCTTCGCCTTCTTCATTTTCAATTTTGTATTGCCCTTCATCGCTTTTTCCACCATAGGCAACGGAAGTCAACACGTAGGTCCCTGCTTCTAAACGTTGTCCTTCTAAAGAGATTGGGTACGAGAAGTTGGAATTAGGTGCCATTTGCATTCGTGAGGTATCCGAAGAATACAAGACGTCGCTATCACCTTTTTTCTTCACTTCATTGATCAGGCGTAATGAATTCAAGTAAGCTGCTTCAGGATTTTGAAGGGTGACATTGATAGTATTTCGGGCGTTGACTTGACCTGGTCCAACATCTAGCAGTTTTAGATCCGGTGAAACTTCTGTTGTGTTTTGTCGCAGTAAAATCGCAACGACATAGGCATACTCATTCTTGATAGCTAACCCTTGCTCTTCTTCACTGTCAGCAGTATCGGTTTCCTCTGTCGTCTCTTTTAAGGTCAATCCGCCTGCGATGACCCCTTCAAAGGATTCTGAAGGCATGGTGATCTTTAAGGGTAAGGTGATTTGGGATTGTTTGGGGATCGTGATCTCTTCATCCACTTCAATCAAATCAGCCATATCATAAGGCAAGGTTTCGTCCGCTTCGATGTCGTTTTCGCCATATTCCACGACTCCGTTTAAGTTTGTGGTAGCTGAAGCGATCACTGGTGCGATGACGACCTCTTGATCGGTGTCATTACGCAATTGGACTTCAACGGTTTGTACCGCACCCGGCGCCATTTTCAAGTCAAAATAAGTTTTTTCTTTATCGATTTGATTTTCTGGAATTACGGGATTGACGGCAAAGTTAAATTCAGAAGCGGTTCCTATCGTTGGTACAAAAAAGAAAATACTTGCGAATAGGAGCGCCAAAAGCTGGTTGATTTTTTTCATGATGGATGTCCCTTCTTTCTATGTATTCTCCTTAAACCACGAAAGGGTTCAAGGAGAAAGCTGGTACTTATGGGTTTGTTGGTGTGTCTGTCAGTAACCAAGTAAACGTGGTGTTGTATTGGCTGGCATATTTTGTCGTTGAGCCTGGAACTTCCAACTCAATGCTATCCATAGCTGCAGCTAAACTATCGCCCCAGCTCATTAGATAGGTCCCTGCCCCTTCGCCATCTTGGGCACTCATCACTAAGGATTGGGCACCATTTGGATTCAATGTGATCGTTGCACTCACATTTGATGGTTTTGGTGACAAGGAAGGTGTTACTACAGTTCCCTTCGTCAAGCGAATTTGCGCGGCGGTCAATTCTTGATCTTCTGCTGTTTTGAACTGACCATTTTGGCGAACATTCAATGTCCAACCGCTCTCTGTTCCCCTATTATCTGTCACTTGGACAAAATTTGGTCCTTCTTGATTCACATTTGCTGAATCTACGTATTTTTGGGTTTCCGCATGGTAGATCTCTGTTTTTGAGGTGATTTTTTGCGTGCCAAAGTAAAGGCTTGAAGCAAAATCAATCGATAACGGTCCGTTGGTTCCTGGATTTGGTCCATCTGGGTCCGTTGGGTCAACTGGTTTGATCGGATTTTCTGGATCTGGGTCTGTTGGACTGATTGGATTGGTTGGGTCTGTATTTGGTTCAAAAGTGATCTGTCCGTTTGAATTGTATTCTGCGCTGTCCGCTGCTTGTGCCAGCACAGGAGCAGCGAAGCTTAGCCCTAATACTGAGAGAAATGCTAGTGTTTTTTTCATGTCTATACTCCTTATCCTTCCGTTCCTGGTGTATCTGATAATACCCAAGTTAGTGTAGTCGTGTAGCTAACGGCATCTTTTGGTGTGCTGCCGGGTACAGAAAGTGCGACTGCTTTGGTAACATCTGCTTGTACTTCTTGGCCATCCTTATCTATTTCAGTGACCGTCTCAACGCTTCCCCAAGCGTTAACCCATGTTCCAGCACCCGTTTGATTTGCTGCGGTCATCACCACTGATTCAGCACCTGCTGCATCCAATATGATCGTCGCTTCTGCCACTGGAGCAGTAACGCCGACCGCATTTGATTTAACAGCAGGACTTGTTAGGGTAATGACAGAACCAGTCAATTCTTGATTCAACGTCGATTCGTTTTTGAATTGACCATTTTGCTTCACAGACAACCGCCAACCGGCATTGCTACCGCGATTATCCGTTACTTGAACATAATTGGCAGTTTTTAATGTAGAAACTGTGTCATCGTCATTCAAGTACCCTTGTGCTCGTGCATAATAGACTTCGTTTTTATTGGAGATTTTATTGACGCCAAAATCTAAGCTAGAGGCATAATCGATCGATAATGGTCCATTCGTTCCAGAGTTTGGTCCATCTGGATCGGTTGGATCCACAGGATTGACTGGGTTTTCTGGATCTGGATTTTCTGGATTGACTGGGTTCGTCGGATCGGTATTTGGAATAAAATCAACCGCCCCATTTGAGGTGTAAGAAGCCGCTTCAGCTGCTGAAACCTCAGTTGCTGCACTCGCTGCTGCCAATACGGCAAGACTTAAAAAGACCCATGCTGTTTTTTTCATTTCTATTTGACACTCCTTTATCTGTTTTACTGAAAATCAGTGATTTTAATTGCTTTCAGGGACATTCTTTAAATTCCAAGTCAATGTCGTCCGATACTCTTTGGCTAATTTTACGGAACTGCCTGGTACATTTAATTTTACTGCCGTTGACCCTTCCGTTGCATCGTTCCCAAACTTGTAGATCCAAGTGCCCATTCCTTTTCCGACAGGTGCGTTGACCAATGTGATTTCACTATCGGGTACAAAGGTATGACTTGCCGTAACCGTTGGTGCATACTGCATATCGGTGACCGAAGTTGCTGCACCTGAGGCGATCGATAATGAAGCCCCGACTAGCTCTTCGTCATCAGCCGTTTTGAATTGTCCGTTTTGCACAACACTCAATGACCAGCCTTCTTGTGTTCCTCGTTTATCTGTTACTTGCACATAGTTTGGTCCAGCAGCGCCAGCTGTGAACTCTTGCAGCTGTGCGTAATAATCTTTTGTTTCGGAAGTGATCAGTTGGTTGCCAAATTGAAAACTTGAAGCAAAATCGATCGATAATGGTCCAGCTGTTCCAGGGTTTGGTCCATCTGGATCGGTTGGATCGACGGGATCCACTGGTTTTTCTGGATCGGTCGGATCAACTGGATTGGTTGGATTCGGGTCCGCTTCAAAAGTGATTGCTCCATTTGAGGTGTATTCAGCGGCATTAACGGTTGTTGGTAACAGAGCTGTGCTCATCAATAGAATGCCTGCCGTCAAGAAAAGTTTTTTCATTTTTTGTTCTCCTTTTGATTAAAATGATTCCTGCTGCCAACAAAACGACAAGACCACTGCTTTGATAGCTATTAAAGTGATCCGACCCTGTTGCCGGCAGAATGTTGTTGCCTTTTTGATTTACTTGTTTATTCCCTGGCTGTTCTTTTACGGGCTCTTCTGGCTCCTCAACTGGTTCTTCATAGACACCGAAAAAGGAAGTAATGCCATTGCTGTCATAGGCACCTGCTTCGGCTGCTGAAACGAGCTGAGGAAACATTAATAGACAGCCAGCAATAATACCGATCATGATTTTTTTCATTTATTTTCCTGCCTTTATGGGTTGCCAGGTGCCGAAACTAGCTGCCAGCTCAAGGTTCCTTGATAGTCCCCGACTTTTTGCTGTTCGACTGGAACGGTAAGCTTGATTCCTTCATTCTGACTTTCGCCCCAGTGCTGATTCACGACGTATGTGCCATTTTCTGTCAATTCCGTTTCCTCGATGATCATTTCCCCACTGGTTATCATCTGTTCTTGACCGTTTGTCACAAAGCGGAAGACATCGGTTAATTGATCTGTCCCATCCGTTAATGGCTGTTGCTCTTTGACCGTCAAGCGCCATGGACTCCGTTCGGACCCTCTCGTATCTTTCACTGCTAGCTCGCCTGTGATCGTTGGCCAATAATCTTGTGTTTCTGTAGCAACTTTCTGCTGCCCAAAATCAAAGGCTGTTGGCACACTGCTTAAAATAAGCTCGCCGGCAACTGCGACATTGACGACTTTTTCTGCCCGTTGACTGCCTGCTTCATAATGGTAAGCCGTTGACACATTTTTCAACAGCTCATCTTCCGTTGCTTGCTGGATCGCGGCAAAAGCTTGCGGATCGACAGTCGGTGGTACATTTGCCCGATTATCTGCAAAAATCGTGGTTGCTTGGGTATAGTCTGCCAAAGCGGCTTCATCTGTCAGCGCCGTTGCTTCTGGTAAGGTCAAACGGACATCTTTTGCATAGACGGCAAATTGCCGATCAGCAGAAATGACACTTTCATTTTTGACCACCACCAGATTCACGGTAGTTTCTGCCTGATTCTGATCGTTTTCCCCTACAGAAAAAGTGACCGCTTGTTTGCGGTAGACCGCTGTTTCTAACGGTTCTTGAATCACAGCTAAGACCTCATCTGTCAGCGTATCCTTAAAGAAAGGACGCCCGCTGGCTTCGAGATAAGTCACGGCTTGTTCTTTTGTCAGCGATTGTGCCTCTTGCTCTGTAAGGATCACATTGCGGGCTTGGACTTCCGCCTTATTTGAGTAGCGGACACTGATATCGTAACTATACTCCCCATCAGGACTCGTCCAATCAACTGGCTCTGAATCTGGTTGTTCCGTCAACTGCTGCTCCGTGCTATCCAGCTTGCTGGATTTGATTTGACCCGCATAGACCCATGAACCGGACGTTTGGGTTTCTGGTGTGAACGTCAATGTTGGCAATTCCGTTACCGTGTAGGGAATCAATAATCGCCCTTTTTGCACCTGTGTCCCCGCCTGCTCAGTTCCCCATGCTTGCAAAGTCAGCGGCGTATTGTTCTCTTTGACTGCCGTTACATTGTGACTAATGGCACCGATCCCATTCGCGACTCCTGGTGTTTCGACTTCGTAGTTAATGATCGAGCCTGGTATTGCAATACCGTACCCATTGGCTGCATTGGTCACATCGTTGTCCCCGATGAAGGTTTTCCCAGTCGCTTTTTCGATCCCGCTGAAATTGATTGGCGTGATTGCTGCAGCATTAGCAGCAGTTGGATTTATGGTCAGTACTTGATAGGCACTAACCGCCCCAAACCACGTTCCTTGACTGTTGACTCGAGAACCTGCATCATTGGTCGTCGTTTTCAGCCACGTTAAATGATCTTTATCCGTATCTGGTGTGGCGAAATCCGAGAGATTGATTCGCCCCGTTCCCGGCGGCGACTCGATCGTCCCTTTGTCTTCTACCGTTAACTTCGCTCCTGAAATCAAATTCGTTGCGGAAGAAATCCCGATACCAGCATCTTTGGAAAGATGGATGTCACCGAACTGATGATAGGTCGTTGAGTGATTGGCAGCAGTCGCTGAACGGCCATTTTTGATGTCTCCCCCATTGGCCATCAGCTTGATGCCGTTTGTCACATTCAATTCGGTAAAGTTGACGATCCCCAGACCTGTCACAGCGATCGGGTCGGTTTGATAAGAAGCTGTCCCATCGACATTTTCACCAAAGTTCATCATCACTTGATTACTGCTGTTGGCTACGATCGTGTTCGTAAAGTTATCTGACGCGTTTCCGCCTGAGATCCCATTGATACTTTTGGCTCCTTGAAGTCGCATCTCGACATCTCTTAAAATTTGATTGGAAGAAATATTGGAATAATACGTGGTGTATAAATTCCCGATACTTGATCCTTCCGCCTGGATATTCATATAAATTTTGCCGCTTCTCGTATTGCTAGCAGTCCGTCCGCCATCACCATAGATCGTTGCCCCATTCAGCGCATCTGACCCCGGCTTTGTGTAAATGTTCAATGTAATCGTATTGGAGCTGTCGGTCCCAACGATATTTGTACTGTTAAACGGATTACCGCCTGAGATGTTCGTTCCAGAAGGAAGGGCAAACTCACCATCGTAATTTCTCAAATCCAATGTCAAACTGGCATTTCCTAATAACCGTCCATTGTTCGTAACACCGCCTGAAAAACCATTAGACCCTGTACGCGGAGTACCTGAGAAGTTTCCGCCAAACACTCGATTATCTGAGTTTCCGTTAATGGTGTGGGAAGAAGCGACACCATAAGAGGCACCGAGTGAGGCATTGATCACCCCATCATAAACCGTTACTGCGACATTGCCGGTCACTAATAAGTCATCCCAGCCGCCACCAGATAAAAACCAGTCTACTTGCCCATTATTTACTGTCGTTCGTCCATCTCCGTAAACACGGCGTCCAGTATAGCCTGTTCCTTCTAGCGTATCGACGATCCCAGAGTTCAAAGTATTGGAAGAATTTCCCTCAATGACACCTGAGAAGGAACCACCGTAGGTCCAGCGAGCAACCGTGTTATTCAAGATCGTTTTGGTATTCCCTTTAATATAGATATCCCAAGCTGTTCCTGGATAACCGCCGCCACCAACGATATCCCATCCAGATGAATAGCCTCTCGTTTTATTGCTCGTTGAGTAATCTAGATTTGTCGGTCTGGATCCTGTGTAAGCAATCCCATCTCCCCCAGGACTAGCATCCGAAGTGATCGTACCAACTTCAATCGTCGTATTTCCCTCAACATAGCCGCCTCGACCAGCTGCCGTCGAATAAATCGCACCGTTTGAAAAGGAACCGCTGACTAGATGAGAAGTGATATCGCCATAAACTTTAAAACTTGCCGCTGCTTCTGCCAGTGCTGCTCGTTGTTCCGGAGTATAATTGTCATACGTCGTCGTATTCGAAGCCCCCATTGAACTTTGAGTCAAGGTACTAACGTTGTTTCCTCCACCGCCGTTAAAATCACCAATTCCGCCGACGCTGGCACTCGGTCCCGCTTTCACGGTATTGACGATGTTTCCTGTGATAGTACCAGTATTCCGATTGCCACCTTCAAATTCACTCCGACCAGTGGAATAGCTGCTGGCATCAAGGTTAGTCACGATGGCATCCTTAGAACGGTCAGAGCCGATATTGCCATAAAATGAACCGCCTACAAACCGATTGGATATCCCTGACCAACCGCCTGCACCCGAGATCGTACTGCGGATCGTTCCATTGATGTTGCCATATTGAACGCCACCAGCAAAAGTACTTAAACGGAAGCTTGCATTGGTGGTTTGAATCGTCGTTTCAACATTGCCTGTCACATTGGCTGTATTGGAAGCGTTCGTTCCAAGACCACCGCCATAATAACTGCCTAATGTGCCATTTAAACGATTGATCGTGACACTGGTATTCCCATCAATCGTACCGATATTGGCACCTCCAGCGATCGTACTGATATTACCTACTGTATTATTTACGACAATCGCTGTATTCCCGGTCAACGTACCACCGTTTTGATTCCCCCCATAAATGTTCCAAGTTCCTGAACCTGTCGCATTCAATGTGATCGTTGGGTTTCCCGAAAGGTCGCCATTGTTGCTTCCCCCATAAATCGCAAGACCATTCCCGGTGGACCCACCGTTCAATGAAAGGCTATACCCATTCATGTACATCCTCGTACCACTATAGTTGAGGTTTCGAATCACTACATCAGAACCGAAGTAAATGTCCGTGCCAAGTGCAACCGTGCGACTCCCAGTGGTCAACGTTGTTGCATCGGTGATGGGATCATCACTATGCCCTGTGATGATCAAGCGGCTGACTTTTCCTTGTAGCGCATAAAAAGTCATGTTGGTATTATCGACTGTGGCTGGAATCGTCTTTGAAGTCAGATTCGTTGGCAGTGATAGCGATCCACCCGAGCCAACATACAAAGCAAATTCTTGGCCATTGCCGTTTTGATACATATCAAACAACGCTTGACGAATGCCTTCAGCACTATTGGTGTATTCCGCATATGCTGATCCATCTCCAGCTGGGCTTGGTACAGCGATCACTTTCGTTTTATCGGCTTCTGCAATGATCTCTTTGATCGATTGCTCTGCCAACGAGATGTCCGCCGCTCTTGCCTTAACCGTCGGTTTAAAAACAGCAGTTAAGGTTTGGTTCTCCGTGAGAATCAATTCGGTCAACGCTTGACTTGTATAGACCGTGCCATCTAACGACCAGCCTTCAAAAGCAGTATCATCTTCAAAAACTGGCAACTCACTTTCTTTTAGTGCTTCCCCTTTGTTTTTGCTGAACTGAGTGCGGGTTTCCCCGGTAGCAAATAGATGCTCCGTGTCTGTCAGAAAGGTCACCTGTACTTCTTCTGCAGCTTCCGGTGAAGCTTCTGTTTCAGATGAAGCTGTGTCAGTGGCTCCTGTAGACGAATCTGTCGAAGCAGGTTCACTAGATGCTTGCACTTCAGTTTCCTTCGTCTCTTCCAGACTGTCGATCGATGAAACGACAGGGTCAGAAGAAGACATACTTTGTTCTTCACTTGTTTTTGTAACACTTTCGGCTTGTGCCACTACCATTGCATATGAAAAACACGGACCTGATGTTAGTAGAAAAACAAGTAAAGTTGTTAAAAACCGTTTCACTTTATCCCTCCTATCTTAAAAAAATAAACGTATCGCGCAGTGCACGCCCTGTGTTACAACTCTTAGTTTAGCGAGTTGGCGAAAGAGAATTATAATTCTTTTTTTCTTCCATTCAAAATTATGATTATAATTGATTTTTCATAATTCTGATTTTTGTAACTTCCACATCTTATAGCTATCTGTTACTCATCGATTGAAAAAAAGCACAAATTATCAGGATGAATCATCGATTCTTTTCAAAAAACTGCTTTTCTCCTTCATAAATAATACAAAAAACGGGGGATAAATCAACACTAACAATTAAATTAAGATGAGAAAAATAAATAAAAAGGTAAAATATTTGACAAAATCCCGTGAAGAAAAAAGCTTTTCTATCTCCCAAAAATAATAAGTTAAAAGAACGCTTCCTATCTTCTGACTGTAGATAATGATAATGTTATAATCAAAAATGAATAAAAAACGTTATTTAAAAATCCCATTGCATATAAAATAACAAAATAAAAATTATTATTTTTTTTATAAATCACTGTTTTTGATAAAATAAGTAAAGTTATTTTTGAAATAACGCAAAAAAAGCCTCAAACAGCGTTCTCTGTTTGAGGCTTTTTCAACTATTTTTTCTTTAATGGATCAATTAAATAAATGATCCGCCATCCACAAAAGTGGTATAAATATGCTCGTCCGCCACTGGTTCCCCTTGGATCGATTGTACGATTTTCTCAGCTGCCACCATGCCCCATCGATGTTTCGAATAGGAGATCGTCGCTAAGCGCGGCTGCACAAAAGCGCCTAATTCCGTGTTATCAAACCCGATGATGCGGATCTCTTTTCCGATGCGATAGTCGGTCTCGCGGACATATTTGTAGACCCCGATCGCCATTTCATCATTGAAGGCAAAGATATCAATGGGAAACTGGGGATCATTTGCTAAGAGCTGTTTTGCCGCTCGATAACCAGAAGGTTCCGTGAAGTCACCAGGAATGACTTCATAAGGAATACCAAAGCGCGTCAATTCTTTCGTGCTGGCTTCCAAGCGCTCCCGACTGTCGTAGCCTTTTTCTGGCCCTGCTAAGAGGAAGACTTTTTGGCTTTGTCCAGCGATCAAGCGATCGATCGCCAGCGCAGCCCCTCCTTTATTGTCTAACAAGACTTGATGGATGTTTTCATGAGACAAGACACGGTCTAACACGACGATTTGATGCCCTCGTTGGGCGTATTGCTCGATTTCCTTTGCTGGAAACGTCCAATCCAAAATGATGGCACCGTCCACCATCCGCTCAGGAATAAACAAGTGTGATTTCTTGCCGCTGCAGACGATCATTTCATAGCCGAAAAGTTCCAGCCCTTTCTTGATGCCATCTAGCAATTCCCCATAAAAACTTCCGGCATAATCGGCGAGATAAACACCGATGATGTTGGTTTGTCTGCGTTTCAGTGTGCGAGCAGCCATGTTCGGAACATAGTTCAATTCGTTTGCGATCGCTTGAATCCGCGCGCGGGTTTCCTCGGTCACTTTTGGACTGCCATTCAATGCATACGAAACGGTGGATATGGAGACACCCGCTTTTTGGGCAATATCTTTGATTCCTACCATGGCTTCTCCTTTCTTAACGATAAATATCGATCGTATTGGTTTGGTTTTCGTTTAATTTGGCGCAAAGTGCTGCTTTCTTCAGGACAAGCGCACCTTGACGGTAGCGATTTTCCGCAAACTCAGTGGACATTTCTTCCCCGTTGATCAATACTTTCGGCGTACTTGCCGAATGATAGACGATTTCGACCGGCCGATCAAAGAGTCGATACGTCAGTGTCAATCCTGCTAGCTCTGCTGGCAAGACGGGATCAAGTTCAACGTGATCAACAAAGGTACGAATGCCTAACACATTGCTGATCAACTGATTCATATAGATCCCTGGACCACTAGAATAGATGCGCCAGCCGCCTTTGACGCCGACTGCTGCCTCCTTAAGTTTACCAAAATTTTCTTGGGCTTCAACCCTTGTTTTGAAATCGCCATCAGAACTGCTGAAATACGCGTTTGCTTGACGAATCTCCGCGTTTTCGACCCGTTGAGCGATCTGGATCGGATTGATGACCCCAAGCGCTTGCCAAGTCTCTTCTTCGCGACCTAATTTCGCCATCGCTTCGGTAAAGCGGATGTGGGCGTGAACGTACTGCAAACCGATTTCTCGTCCAAAGTTGGCTGCTTGTTCTGCTCGCTTGAAATTGGTGCTGACACCACCCGCATAAGTCGCTGGACGATTCATCAAGCGCACCCCATCTGGAAATTGCAAATGCTCCTTGATGATCGCCACATGATGATCGGCTTGTTCGGGAGATAACAGCTCACCGATCATGCTTTGTTGCATGGGCAGCAAGCGGTATTGGATACCAGTTTTCTTGTCAGTCGGATGGACCATCAGTTCAACGTGCTCGCTATCTTCCATATAGACAAATCCTGGCAACGTGCTATCAGCTAACATGTATTTTTCAAAGTCGTGTTTGATGCCCTTAGACAGTTCTGTTAAATGTTTGGCATACTCTGGGTCAAATGCCTGCAACTGGCTGGCTAATTTTTTCAATACTTCATAGGTCAACGCAACGGTCCAGCTGCTGGCCATTTGTTTCTTCAACTTACTGTTATTTGGCTGCAACGTGTCATCCCAATCGCCATCGCCATAACAAGACAGGTACGTTCCTTCCAAGAAGTTCGCTTCGATATACGCCACTTCTTTTTTCAAATGATCAAACAACGAAGCTTTGGTCTTGGTTTTCAGGAAGGTTGCGCGATCCGTATAAGGCAGTTCTTTTTCCAAAATCGCGAAATCTTTGGTTTTTTCGAGATAGTCACTAACGACTTTCATTGGCCAGACGATCACATCTCCGTGGCTCTCATCGGCTTTTTGTTTCTCATAGCGATCAAACATAAACCATTGTGGCCAGTTGCCGTCATCTGCAAATTGATTTTCAAACAAATGCTCGATGATGGACGCCACCATTTCAGGACGATTAAGTGCTAAGAAATACTCAGTCGGTCCTTGGGAAACGTCTCGAGTCCCCCAAGCAGCACCACCGTACTGTTCAAGACCATGAGGAGACAAGTAATGAACAAGCATATTGTGGGTGTACCAACGTGCCAAGTGATTGAAGGATGTAACGTCTGCCTGCGAATGTTTCAATTCAAACTGATTCAACAAATCATCGACAAAGGCCGTATAGGCAGTGTCTTCTTGCTGGCGATCTAACGTTTCGGAAACAAAGGGTTCACCAGTCAGTGTGCCTTGGATCACGAAGGAAACCGTCGCCTGTTCTGCAAAGGTCAATACGGTCGTGCTATCAGCAGCGGCCACATTGAAGATTGCTTCATCGGTCAGTTCAAAAGGTTGAGCTGCATGGAGATAATACGTCAATTCTGGATAAGTTTCCGCAATCGGTGAATCCGCTGTTCCTTTGATGATGAGCAATTGTTGGTCTTTCGTAACAGTAGCAGTTGGTGCGGCTTCATCGATCCCCATCACAAATTGATTAGTGATGGCCCAGGTGTAGGCACGTCTTGCTTCACTGGTGATGGTGGTTGCGATCGTGCGTCCGTTTGCTTTCGTGAAGGTCGTTACTTGAATGACATCATCCGCTGTTTTGTAGTACCACGTCGCCGAATTCAAGCCCATTTCAAAAGCAGATGGCATCGTTAAAATCCGCCATTGATCGCCGTCTTTCAGATAGATCCGCTGACCAGAACGTTTGAACAGATTCAATGAGTTGCGGCTATTACTCAACAATTTATTCATGTTCGTATTGCCTAATACGATTTGGGAGTTAAACATCCCCGTCATGTAAACAGTCGTGCTCAAAATGGGTTGATCGACGATCAACTCTTGTCCGCTCATCAAAATATGCCCATGGGAGCGTTCCATCTGTGCTTCTTTTTCCTTCAATACGACATGGTGATAGTCAGGGGTAAAAAAGGAATAAAGCTGTTGGTCAACGATTTCCACTGCTTCTTGCTGCGGGAACCGCTCGTTGATTTCTTCTGTGGAAAATGTCAGCCCTGTGAGCGGTCGACCGAAGTTTTTTCGTTGCTGCTCCGTTGCTTGCAACGAGTCAAAGGACAAGGCTTGATACGTTTCTTTCAGCGTTTCAAGTGCAAACTGCGGTTCATTGACTGCCGTCGCTTGATTGGCTTTGACCGCTGCGTAAAAAACGATTTCCGTAGGCGTCTCACTTACCGTCAACCATTGCGTTTGCAGTGCCGTATAGGCAAATTCGTATTGATACACTTCATTGGCTAACGTTTCTTGGCTAAGTGCAGCTGGTTGATTCGTTTCTTTGTAGCTGCGACCGAAAAATTGATAGCCATCCGTCGAGAAGCCTTTCAAGGCTTGGAAGCTGCCCTGTTCCACTAATGGAAATTGACCATTTTGTGGTTGATTTTGGCGCGAGGAAAGCACGATGCGATCCTTATCATGGCTAACATGATGGTCGATATATTGCGAAACATAGGCTTCATTGGATTGAACAGCACCTTTGGCTGCGTTGCCAAGGTCTTGTCCGTAAACTAGTTCCGCTTCCCCAGAACCACTCAATTGAACCCGCCAGAACCAGCAATCTTGTGCCAATTGGAAATCAACTTGGTAATCGATGGACTGGTAGGTCCCAGTCCAAGTCAGCTGTTTTTCTGAGTAGGCAAAGGCACTGTTAGCATTTGAACCGATCAAGGGAATAAAGGACAACTCCCCCGCCTCTCGCAGACGTAGATAGATTTGATTCAAACTACCATCTAGCGCATTTCCGTTCAACTGATTGATCATCACACCGTGACTTTGGATCTCATATAAATCACCGTTTGGTAAAAACGTCACGGTCGTATTTGCGTTATTCATCACTATTTTTTTCGTCATAGAAACCTTCCTATCTTACCTAACTAATTGCAGGGTTGTTTGTTGGGTGTCTCGGCTGTTCCCACCAATCATGATGTGGAATTTCCCTGGATCACTGCTTACTTGTTGGTTGCTGTGGACATAGCGCAGCAGTTCTTCCGTGATCTCAAATTGAACGGTTGCTGATTCGCCAGCCTCTAGCCAAATTTTCTTAAAGCCTTTCAGTTCTTTCACTGGGCGAACCACTTCACCGACTAAATCGCGAATGTAGCATTGGACCGTTTCCCAGACCGCTGCTGTTCCTTGGTTCGTAACAGTGATGGAAGCCGTGACCGTTTGATCTTTGGTCATAGTCGGCTGATCCAACGTCACCGCAGAATATGCAACTGGGCTATAACTCAAGCCAAACCCAAATGGATATTTGGCATAATTGGAGACATCCAAATATTTTGAGACATATTTTTCATCCGGTGCACTTTCATAAGGACGACCGGTATTGTCAACGTTGTAATACACAGGAACTTGTCCAACGGTTTCTGGGAATGACATGCTCAAGCGACCGCTTGGATTGTATTCTCCCCACAGGATCTGAGCAAGTGCGTTTCCGCCTTCGGTTCCAGGGAACCAAGCCTCGACGATCGCTTTGGCTGCATCCACACCTTGCAAATCAAGAGGACGACCGTTATAAAGAGTTACGATCAATTGCTCGTTGTATTCTTTCAAGGTTTCAACCAAGGACAATTGGGCTTGCGGCAAACGAATGTCACTGCGGCTGGCAGCTTCGCCGCTCATCCATTCCTGCTCTCCTAGCGCTAGGACCACTTTATCCGCTGCCTTCACTAATTCGATCGCTTCTTGGATCGCCGCTTCAGACGGTGCAAAATAATCAAAGGGCTCTTGACCGATCAAAAGATCCGCACCCAAGGCTTGGGCACCCTCCACTAAAGTCACTACTTCTTCTTGTTTCCCTTGCCAAGACCAAGCACCTAATAGATCACGGGAGTGAGCACCTGGGCCCACGATCGCGACTTTTTCGGTTTTCTGCAACGGCAGGACACCTTCATTTTTCAACAACACCATTGATTTCTTTGCGATATCGCTGGCGATCTCTCGGTGTTCTTGAGACAAAACAGTGGCTGCTTCAGCGGCTTCATCAGCGCCGCGGTATGGATTTTCAAATAGCCCCAGCTCATTTTTTAAGGTCAAGATTCTTAGCACCGCTTCATCGACTAAGGCTTCCTCAACGGTGCCTTCTGCGATCAACTCTTTCAAGTTATCGGTGTAGCAAGTCGTCATCATCTCGATATCGACCCCAGCTTTGATGGCTAGTTCAGCGGCATGTTTTTCATCCTCCGCTGCGCCATGAGCGATCACTTCTTTGATTGCTGCCCAGTCAGAGATCACAACGCCTTCAAACCCGAATTCTTCTCGCAAAACATCGCGGAAAAGCCAGCGATTGGCCGTTGCTGGAATGCCGTCTACCGTATTAAAGGAGGTCATCACCAGCTTGGCACCAGCATCAAGGGCTGCTTTATAGCCTGGCAAATAACTTTCTCGCAGTTGGCGTTCTGACATATTGACCGTGTTGTAATCGCGACCACCGATAGCCGCACCGTAAGCCGCAAAATGTTTGACGCAAGCAGCCACGCGGTTGAAATCCGTTCGCAGATCATCCCCTTGATAGCCTTTGACGAAGGCTTCAGCGAAGCGACTGTTCAAGTAAGGATCTTCCCCCGTCGATTCCATGACACGGCCCCAGCGTGGGTCTCTTACTAAGTCCACCATCGGTGAAAAGGTCACATGCAAGCCAGAAACAGCTGCTTCTTTGGCAGATACTTCCGCCATTTTCTCCGCTGCTGCCAAATCCCATGAACTACCTAATCCTAATGGAATCGGGAAAATCGTCCGAAAGCCGTGAATGATGTCCGCCATCAATATCGTCGGGATATTCAAGCGGTTATTGGCGATATACTCTTTTTGGACG
Source organism: Enterococcus sp. B2E4 (assembly GCF_030499455.1). Lineage (NCBI taxonomy): Bacteria > Bacillati > Bacillota > Bacilli > Lactobacillales > Enterococcaceae > Enterococcus > Enterococcus sp. B2E4. Next base: position 369,069 of record NZ_JAUKPK010000005.1, on the reverse strand, counting down.
CGGATCGCTTCTTTTGCACCAGAAACACCTAGCGTTGTTCCCGCATTGTTGATGTTTTCTTGTGTCAGTCCTAAGTCGCCCATCGGACCTGTTTTCTCTTCTGCTTTATCTGAATAAAAAGCCGCTGCCAGTTGCAACAACTGATCGATTTTTTCATCTAAGGTCATTTCTGAAAGTAGTTCGGTTAATTTCTGCTGTTCCATTTTTATTCATCCTTTGCTTTCTTCAAATTGGACTTCTGCTTCTAAAGGGAAATGATCGGAGGGAAAACGACGATCATAAGAATCCGTTAGACAGGCGGTTTTGACCACCGTGAAGCCTTTCGTATAGATATAATCAATTTCTTCTAGTTCTTGCCATGGTAACGTATAAATAAAGTTTTGATAGGAGCCTTTTGGCCCATGATGGGGCTTCTGTCCATGTTCTTTGGCATTTTGAAAATGCTGCTCTAAGTACCGATGCACCCGCTCCGTTGGCTCCGCATTCAAGTCGCCCATCAGCAATACAGGATAACGTTCGATCTGATCTGCCAGCTGCTCAAGGATCACTTTCATCCCTTCAAAACGAGCCATTTCTGAAATATTATCTAAATGAGTCGTGATAGCAAGAAACGGCGGATTCTTTTTTTCCTGCAAAACTGCCCAAACACATAAGCGTGAATACGCAGCTTCTGGATGAATACTTGGTTCAGTCGGTGTCAATGACAACCAAAACGAACCTGAAGCTAATAACTCGAAAGCCTCTTTTTGATAATACAGTCCGATGCCTTCACCTAAGCCATCACCGTCACGTTCAGCCGTGACGGAAGCATACTGCGTTAACTTTGCTAAATCTGCAAATTGGCTGGGACGAGCTTCTTGGATCGCCAGAACATCCCAGTCGTAGTAATCGATCAAGGAGCAGACCGCCTCCGATCGATAGTGCCATTGCCATTCTTGGTCATAGTCGGTATCGACTCGTAGATTATAGGTTGCTGCTTTCATCTGCATTCATTTCCTTTGAGTAATTTTGTGATTTGCTGCATCTCACGTCGGATTTGTTTCGCTTCGCCGCCGCCATGCCCTTTATTTAAGTAAATACGCAATTCTTTCGGTCCAGGAATCTTTTTATAGGAAACGAAGAAATCTTCCATGGGACAGATGGGATCAGCACTGCCGACCGATGTATAAACAGGACCAGTTATCTGATGAGCAAAATACTTCAAATCAAAATAACTCATGACTTGATAGATCGTTTCCCGCGTTTCTGGAAATTGTTCGATATACTCTTGAATCACCTGGTAACTTCCTGTTTTTTGTTCGATCCGATGGACAAGATTGGAGTGGCTTGGCACATCGGCAAACGTCGCAAAAATCGGGACGTTCGTTAATGCGTTGACCAATAAGGCGATGCCGCCTCCTTGTGAGCCGCCTCTTAAAATAATGCGCTGCGGATCGATTTCCGGTATCTGTTGAAGGACTTCTAGTGTGCGCAAACTATCTGCGACCAATCGCTTCATATAAAAATCTTCTTTTTTCAAGATGCCGCGTCCAAAAGGTGCTTCATGCTGCGTGGTTTCATAGGGAACCTGATCTTGCGTGCGTCCCCCTTGTCCGCGATTGTCGATGACAAGACAGCCGCAGCCGATCAATAACCAATGAGCAAATTGGAACGGTTCTTGCACATGATTCATATAGCCTAAAAAATCAATCACGATTGGACAATCTGCCGCTTGTTCTGGCAGCAGCAGATGCCCATAGATCGTTTCATTACCAAGACTTTGAAAAGAAATCGTAAAACAATCGATCCCTTTCAGCAAAGGCGCTTGTTTGGTTCTTTCAAAGGCTAGCGGAAGGGCGTCAAGTTCTTGTTGGACCGAAGCCCAAAAATAGGATCGATCCGTCGCTGTGGATTCAGTCATTTGTCTCTTCCCCCTTCGCTAATACTTTATTGAAAAACAACACTTGGACAAAGGCTGAGCCTGAGATCCCTAAACAAACAAATAAGAATAGGTTCACTTTGCTGCACAATACAAAGACAAGAATGGGGACCACCAATAAAATGATCGCATTCGCCGTACTGCTAAGAACCGCATAGGCCGTTTCTTTTGCTGTTTCTTGCAATGATTGGGCAAACAAGCTGTACAAGAGAACGAACACGACGAGATACAGCGCAGCCAAGCTAACGAGGATCACGGCTAAAACGCCAAAGTAAGGTGTAATCATCATCAAGGAATAGATCAACCCAGCAAAGACTGCGACATACGCAATAACAAGACCTTCTAAGAAGAGCCCACGTTTGAGGTTGCTTAAGAATGCTTGCTTGTATCGCTGCCAAATCGGGACATCCCGTTCCTTGTACAATTGATCGATCGTCTGATACAGCGCGATCAATGCTGGTCCTGCGAGAATCGGCGTCATTGCTGGAATCATAAAGAGAAAACTAACAATGATCATATCTGCTAAAAAAGCAAAGACCCGATAGTACCATCCTTCATAAGAAAATAGTCGATTCATTATGATCCTCCAATCAAAACTTGCTGATTTGTGCTGCGGGTGCTACGTAAACTTGTTTCTTGCCTTCTTGTGAATTTGGGTCGTTTCTCAACGTACAGTTTTCTGGGTTGCAGCTTGCAGCTTGCATGTCTCACTACGTGAGCCAATCGCAGTGATTCTTTGTACGGTCACTACGCTCCCTGCGGTCGCCTAGTACTTTGAAACATCAGATTTTGCGCAAAGTACGCGCAAATCCTGTGTTTCTTTGGTTGGTCACTACGCTCCTTACAGTCGCCTAGTACTTTTCATCATCTGCTCTGTCTCACTACGTGAGCCAATCGCAGTGATTCTTTGTATGGACACTACGCTCCCTGCGGTCGCCTAGTACTTTTCATCATCTGCTCTGTCTCACTACGCGAGCCAATCGCAGTGATTCAAAGCAAAGGAGAGGAAAGGTCTTTTTTTTGGCTTCCTTTCCTCTCCTATGGGGGTTATTTTAGTCGTTCGCGGTTTTCGGCCATTTTTTCAGTTTTAATGTCTTTGATTGCATCCCAGTTGTTTGAATCTAAGAAGCTTTCAAAGTCGGTTAGTGTGCTGTCAAATGTTCCTTCATCTTTTGAACGGATCAGTGAGATGATCGTGCTGTTGATTTTGGTTTTGATGGCTGTGTTTGAACGTGCTTCAGCAGTTCCAGCATCTGGATCCGTATTTTCGATCACAAAGTGTGGATACAATTTGCCTTCGCCCCACTCTTGCATTTGAGTCAACGCATTTTCGGTTTTGACTTTCAGTGCATTGACACGGTCATTGTTAAAGTAGTTGAAACGGCTGATACCATATTTTTTGTTGTAGCCTTCGTTGTCGGTTTGTTCCATTTCTTTGATTTCTGGCAAGTAATCGATTTTGCCTTCATCGTTGTATTCATACGTCACGCCTTCAACACCGAATTTTGTCAAAATTTGTCCTGGTTCATCGATCAAGTACGTGAAGAGTTGGGTTACTTTTGCTGGATCCGCCGCATCTTTTGTGATGTAGTTGATCAACCAGCCAGAGATTCCTGTTTGGTTCAAGGTTGCTTCACGACCAGACGTGCTGGCAGGGCCATCGATTGCGATATAGCGTGTGTCAGAGTTTTTCATGAATTCAGTGAAGTTCCCGCCTTGTCCGCTCGTTCCTGCGACTAAGATCGTTGCATAATCCCCTTGTTTTACTTTTTCATCATAGGTTGGACCGTCATCGGTAAAGCTGTCATCACTGATGTTGCCGTCACGATACACTTGATTGAAGGTTTTCAACCATGAGATATATTCTTCATCTAAATTACGGTCGTAGAACGCACCATCTTCATCTTCTAATGGAACACCTAAGAAATCTTGCAATTTATCTAAGAATGGTCCTGCTGTTTCGCCGATCGTTGTGAAGCCCATTGGTGTCAAATCAGGGAATTTCTCGCTGATTTCTTTCATGACTTTCACATAGTTTTCTGGAGTTGAAACATCTGGTTTGCCTAATGCTTCATAGACATCTTCACGGATCACAAAGTTGTCGTTGACGGGAATATTGCCGCTTTCGTAGTCTGCTGCTGTGTTGGAATAGTTTGGATAGCCATAAGTTTTGCCATCATCTAAAGCAAACCATTTGAAGGTATCTTCGGTCACGACATTCATCAAATACGGATCGTATTGTTCCGCTAAATCGTTTAATGAGTATGCCCAGCTATCAGCTTTTGTGGCTGCTTGACTGGTTTTATCCATCAACGTCACGATATCAGGCATATCACCACTTGAAATCAAAGCGTTTAATTTCGAATCATCCCCTGAAATAAATTCAATATCAATGTTCAAATCTTTTTTGATTTGGGCTGTCGTCACATCTTCACCAAATGGCAAAGCTGTCCAGTCTGAATTGATGTACCATGTGATCTTGGTTGGTTCTTCTTTGGTATCGAGTTTCCATGCTGGTGTCTTTTCATCTAACTCATACCGATCTTTGATAGAAAAATCCGAACTGCTGGCATTGTCTGAGCTGCCGCCACATGCTGCTAAGCTGAGTAATGCTGATGCTGCCAATAAACCGCCTACTACTTTTTTCATGTCTATCCCTCTTTCTATTCTTTTACTGCACCGGCCATCATACCGCCGATAAAGTGTTTTTGAAGCAATGGATATATAATTAAAATTGGCACTGTCGTGATGACGATCGTAGCCAACTGAACCCCACGGGTCGTTGCTTGGACGATAAAGTCGGTACTACCGCTTTCAGTCATCGTACTCAAGTTGGATTGGACGATGATTTCATAAATCTTCATTTGCAGCGGATAGAGATACTCTTTTGTGATATACAGTTTTGTCGTCATAAAATCGTTCCATTGGCCAACCCCGTTGAACAAGATGATGGTTGCCAAGGCCGGTTTCGTTAATGGTAAGAAGATTTTATAGAAGATTTGGAATTCACTTGCACCGTCGATCTTCGCAGATTCTTCGAGTGAAGGCGGAATCTCACGGAAAAAGTTCATTAAAATCACGACATCATAGTAGCTGAACAAGGCTGGAATAATGTAGACCCAGAAAGAATCCAGTAATCCTAGCGAGCGAATCAGCAAGTACGTTGGAATCATCCCACCACTGAAGTACATGGTGATGACCCCCATCGTTGTATAGATGTTGCGGCCGACCAAGCGTGATTTACTCAATCCGTAAGCCACGATCGCACAAAACAAGGTATGGGTCGCAGCCCCAAGAACCGTTTTTAACACTGAGATCAAGAAGGCACGGGGGATACTTGCGTCGGAAAAAACTTTCCGATAGTTTTCCCAGGTAAAGCCTTTGGGCCATAACACGAGGCCGTTGCCCGCTAATCCAGAACTAGAAGACACGGAGGAAACCAAGATATTCCAAATCGGTACGATGATCATCAATGAGAATAAAATCAAGATCACGGTATTGAAGAAGTAAAACCACGTGTTTTCTTTTGCTTTTCTTTTGATCATGTTTTTTCCTCCTATAAGATAACTGAATTGCCGTTGTTCAACTTGCGGGTCACTCGATCCGTGATCACCAATAAGATGACGGAAATGACCGCGATCCCCAAGCCGACAGCAGTTGCATAAGAGAAATCACCTTGCGTCAACCCCATTTTATAAACGAAGGAGTTGATGACTTCTGAACGGTTTTGGTTCTGTGAATTCATTAAAACTAATGTTTGATCTAGGTTTGACCCTAAGATACCGCTCACATTCAGAATCAAGTTTAAGGAGATGATCGGTGTCAGTAATGGCAATGTGATCGAACGAATCTGTCTTAGCTTGCTGGCACCATCGATTCGTGCGGCTTCATAAAACGTTGGATCGATCCGCGACATACCCGCCAAGTAAAGGATCGTTCCCCAGCCGACTTCTTTCCATAGATCCGAAAGGACCGCGATCCACCAATATTTGCTTGGATCCAATAGATGATTGACCCCTTTGTCCATCAATCCTACGGACATCAGCACTTGGTTGATAAAGCCGTTCGTTGACAGCCAAGAAATCATCATCCCACCTAGCACGATCCATGAGAAAAAATGGGGAATGTATGAAACCGTTTGAATAAATTTCTTCAAGCGGCCATCTTGCATTTCAAAAATCATAATGGCTAACACAATCGGGATCGCAAAACCTAAACCTAATTTCAATAAGCTGATGGCTAACGTATTTCTAACCGCTTCCCAGAAAAAACTGTCATTCATAATGATACGGAAATTCTCTAACCCGACCCATGGTGCTGATGAAATGGTGTCAATCACCGTATAGTTTTTGAAAGCGATTATAATTCCGTAGATCGGAATATAATTAAATACGATCATAAATGCCACGCCGGGAAAAACCATCCAGTGAAGCTGCCGTTGACTATAAAACTTTTGCAGTTTACTCATACACAAAATCTCCTTCTTTCTATCCTCGCAACACTACGTATATCTCCACATTTTGGTGAAACGTTTCTACAAAAAGATTATATCCGCTGCCAATCGAAAATGCAAGCCTTTCCAATTATTTTTTTCAGCTTTTCTTTTTTCACAAATTTTGTTGGGTTCCTCACAAATACAAAAGCTTTCATATCAGCTTTTTCAGAAGAAATTTTTTTTTCGAACATTTCCGTTTAATCAAATTTCACAAATATTGTATTTTTTCAACATCGATTAATTCACAGAAATCATTAAAAAACAAAAAGAAACGTTTCACCAAAAGCACAAAAAAGCAGCAATCATCGTTGATTGCTGCTTCGTTCTATTCACTTCTTTGCGGATAACCAAAATGGTCATAGGCTAACGGCGTTGCGATCCGCCCACGCGAGGTGCGTTTCAAAAATCCTTTTTGGATCAAAAACGGTTCGTACATATCTTCCACTGTTTCGGTTTCTTCCCCGATATTGACAGCGATCGTACTTAATCCCACCGGGCCGCCTTGGTACAATTCGATCATCGTGCGGATCAATTTCTGATCGATATAATCCAAGCCAGCATGATCGACTGCCAAAAGCGCCAATGCCTGGTCAGCAACGGTGCGATCGATCAATCCATCTGCTTGCACTTGCGCATAATCGCGAACTCGTTTAAGCAACCGGTTGGCGATCCGCGGGGTGCCTCGGGACCGGCGGGCGATTTCGATCGCCCCTTCTTCCACGATATCCGTTTCAAAGATCGACGCAGTCCGCTGCACGATCTCTTTTAAATCATGGTCTTCATAATATTGCATATGAGAAATGATCCCGAAGCGATCCCGTAGTGGCGCCGAGAGCATCCCCGCCCGCGTCGTTGCGCCGACTAAGGTAAATGGCGGGAGCGGAAAATGAACTGGGTGAGCCGTTGTCCCTTGCCCCACCATGATGTCCACATAAAAATCTTCCATTGCCGAATAAAGCATTTCTTCGGCGACACGAGGCAAGCGATGGATCTCATCGATAAACAGAACATCCCCCGGCTGCAGCTCATTCAAGATCGCAATCAAATCCCCTGGTTTTTCGATCGCAGGACCGCTGGTCGTCTTGATTTGGACCTGCATCTCGTTGGCGATCACCATTGCCATCGTTGTTTTCCCTAAGCCTGGCGGACCATATAAGAGGACATGATCCAACGCTTCTTCTCGATTTTTCGCCGCTTGGATATAAATCGAAAGCTCCTGCTTGACTTTGTCTTGTCCGATATATTGGGCAAGGGTTTGCGGACGCAAGGATTTTTCGATGATCTCTTCTTGTTCAGTGCTTTCTGGCGAAACAATTCGTTCATCCATCGTCTACTTGCTCCTTACTTTTTCATCATCAATCGGAGAGCTTCCCGCAAGTACTCATCCGTCGATTTTGTGGTATTCTCCGCTAATTGTTTTTCGGCTTTCTTGACTTCTTTTTCGCTATAACCCAATGCTTTCAAGGCTTCCATCGCTTCATCTAAAGCAGTCGTTGCTACGCTTAGAGGAACGATCGCTTCTTCTCCAACCAGTTCAGCCACTTTGCCTTTCAAGTCTAGGATCATTTGCTGCGCCGTCTTTTTACCGACACCTGGGAACTTAGTCAAATAGTTGACGTCCCCATTTTCGACTGCCGTGATCAACCCTGTATGGTCTTCATTGGCCATGATTGCTAACGCACTCTTTGGTCCAATACCTGAGACACTGATCAATTTTAAAAACAACTGCTTGCCTTCGATCGTGGCAAAGCCGTAGAGACTATGAGCATCTTCACGAATCACTTGGTGCAGATAGATTTTTACTTCTTGGTTCAACTTGCCGCTAAATGAATACGGATTGCCAAAAGCGATCTGATAGCCGATGCCATGGGTCTCAACTACGATATACGCCGGAAAGATATCCGTTACTTTTCCTATGATATATTCGTACATGTGCTTTCCTTTCTGTACATATGTTCCCTTTATTGTAGCACAGACGAGAGGGCAAAAAAAGGACTGTGAACGAAGGAAAAGGCTTAGCAGGAAACAAACGGAGGAAAAACCGTTGTTTCAGTCGCATTTTTTCAAACGAGACATGCTGCTGCGTCTTTTTTTCGCACACAGTTCCTAATACTTACTCAACGAGTGATTTGAATTCGCCATAGCCTTTTTCATCCATTTCTGCTAAAGGGATGAACTTCAATGCTGCCGAGTTGATACAATAGCGCAAACCGCCTTTGTCCTGAGGACCGTCTGAAAAAACATGTCCTAAATGAGAGTCAGCTTCTTTGCTGCGGACTTCTACCCGATGCATGCCGTGAGAAAAATCAGCTTTTTCTTGAATATCTTGGCGACTGATCGGTTTCGAAAAGGACGGCCAGCCACAACCTGCGTCATATTTATCAGTAGAAGCAAACAATGGTTCTCCGTTGACGATATCAACATAGATCCCTTTTTCATAAAAATCATCATACTCGCCAGTAAAGGGGCGTTCGGTTGCATTTTCTTGGGTCACCGCATATTCGATTGGCGACAATTTTTCTTTTAATTCTTTTTTATCTGTCATTTTTTCACCTGCTTTTCCTCTAGACTCATCCTGTATGCTCTATCATGCCTTTTTTCTTAGCGAATGTAAAATGACTTGCTCAAATTGTTTAAGGGTTTTGCAGCTTTTGCCAACGAGTCGTTGGTTCCGCAAAATGGTAAAAATGCGGTTTGTCTTTTGTATAGATTTCTTCGGTTAAGACAGCTTCTGGCATGTTGCCAAACAACCCAGCCGCAAAAAAATAGGTGTGTGTTTCATTGAGGTAAAAGAACAGGCTCGAGCCGCATTGACTGCAAAATCCTCGCTGTGCCCACTCAGAAGAATCGTAACGTCGCAGCCACTTCACTCCTTGAAGAGCCATCTGGTCCTCCGAGCATGGCGCAAGAGCAAACATCGGTCCGCCGTGAAATTTCTGGCAGAGACTACAATGACAAACCGTGATTTCTTTCGCAACTCCCGTCAAGTTGATCGTGACTTTGCCGCAAAGACAACTACCAGAAACATCCATCCTTATTCCTCCTCCGTAAACTCTTGCAGCAACTGATAGACCGTAGCGACAGGAAATCCTACGATCGTATAAAAATCGCCGTTTATCGATGAGACAAATATTTTGGCTGCCCCTTGGATCCCATAGGCGCCCGCTTTGTCTTGGTACTCATCTAAGGCAAGATACTTGTCGATCTCTTGATCCGTCAAAGGACGAAACACAACTTCCGTCGAAACCACTGCTTGGCGTTGCTGGTTGCCTTTTTGCAAAAAGACGGCGGTATGCACCCAATGGGTATGTCCGCTCATTTTTCGCAACATCGACCGAGCATCTTTACGGTCGACTGGCTTTCCTAAGATTTCTTCACCCACCACGACCGTCGTATCGCTCGCGATCACCAGATCTTCAGGATAGGTTTGCGCAATAGCCGCCGCTTTTTCTGCTGCCATCCGTTGGACATAAGGGATCGCAGCTTCGTTTGGTCGGACCGACTCGTCGATATCTGCTGGTATGACCGCAAATTCCGAGACTAACTCTGCTAATAATTCTTTGCGCCGCGGCGACTGTGAAGCCAAAATAATCATTCCATGCCACTCCTTGCTCGATGAGGATCTTGAATCCGTTTGAACATCCGCTCCATGTCGCTGTTGGTGAAATGGATCAGCACCGGACGACCATGGGGACAGTTGAAGGGATTCTCGCATTTCGCTAAATCTTGCAACAAGATCCTAGCTTGTGCTTCATTCAAATAGTGATTGGCTTTGATGGATCGTTTGCAGCTCATCATGATCGCGGTTGCTTCACGAAACTTTTTGACACTGACACTTCCTGTCGTCAATAACATATCGATCATCTCGCGGATGATGGCTTCTTCTTCACCGCTAGGGTACCACGTCGGGTGCGCTCGGACGATGAAACTATTGGTCCCAAAAGATTCCAGATGGATCCCGACTTCTGCCAGCTTGTCGCTTTGTTCTTGTAATTGCAGTGCATCGCTGTTGGGATAATCCAAAACGATCGGCACCAACAATTCTTGCAGGTCATTGGTCACTTCGCCGATTTTTTCGCGGTAATACTCGTATTTGATTCGTTCTTGCGCCGCATGCTGGTCGACGATATAAAGCCCCGCCTCGCTTTGGGCAAACAAATAGGTCCCATGCATCTGCCCAAAATAATCCAATTGGGGAAAACGCTCCTTCGCTGGTTCTTCTTCCAGCAACCGTTCGACCGTTTTTAGGTAGTTGCGGTCATCCCCATGCATTTCAGGATGCAGAGTCGCTTGACTCTGCAGATCTTGCGCCGTAAGCTCTGGCGTCTCATCTGGGAGAAAGACTGGCGCTTCTGGCAGCGACGCTTTTGTTTCCGTCTGGCCTTCCACAAATGGTTTTCGGACAGGCTTATTTGGCAGCGTCTCTTCCAAACTGCGAAAGGTTTCCTCGGTTTCTTCCAACAGGTTTTCGCTAGATTCCTGTGGCATTTCTGGAAGTTTTCCACCTTCCTCCACAGGTTTTTCCACAGAGTTATCCACAGTCTGTTGATAAGTGTTGCCCTGCACCTCAAATTTCCCTGTTTCGCGATTATAAGACAACCCAGAAGTCGAATTTCCTGCTGACTCCAGTTCCAAGCCAAGCTGCTGGGCTTTTGGCTGATCGGCAACTTTTTTCTTGAAACGCAGATTGTCAGCGGCGTTAGGAATCAAATTGATTTCCCGTAGCGCCTCATTGATGGCTTTACTGATTAGCTTGGTCAGTTCTTCTTCTTTTGACAAACGAACTTCTTGCTTAGTCGGATGAACGTTGACATCGACTAATAAGGGGTCCATTTTGATTTCAAGGACAGCTAATGGAAAACGACCGACCATCAATTTTGATCCGTAACCAGCAACGATCGCTTTATTCAAAGCGAAATTGCGAATATAACGACCATTGATGATCGTGGATAAATAGTTGCGGCTGGCTCGGGTGACTTCTGGCAGTGACACAAAGCCAGTGACTTTAAAGTCGAGGTCCTCAGTATCGATCGCGATCATTTTTTTGGCGGTTTCCACCCCGTAGATCCCTGCGATGGTTTGTTTTAACTGCCCACTTCCAGTGGTGCTCAACATCTTATTGCCTTCATGAACGAGACGAAAAGCCACTTCTGGGTGGCTCAGGGCGATCCGATTGACGATATCGCCGATGTTCGCTAGTTCCGTTTGCAGCGTCTTGACATATTTCAAACGTGCCGGTGTATTGTAAAAGAGGTTTTCCACAGTGATCTTGGTTCCTTGCCGCAAGTTGGCAGGCAGATGCTCTTCAACAGCTCCGCCCTTTAAGCGCACAAAGGAGCCTTGTTGGGCGTCTTTGACTGCCGTTTCAATCGAGAGGATCGAAACCGAAGCGATACTAGGCAAAGCCTCCCCGCGAAACCCGAGGGTACGTATTCGAAACAAGTCATCCCGATTGTGGATTTTGCTGGTGGCGTGGCGTTTAAAGGCAGTCAAGACATCCTCTTCTGCAATTCCTTCGCCATTATCGATGACTTGGATTTTACGCAAGCCCGCTTCTTCAATAAAAATATCGATTTGGGTACTGCCGGCATCCACGGCGTTTTCAACTAATTCTTTGACAACAGAAGCCGGTCGCTCAACGACTTCTCCTGCCGCGATTTGGTTCGCCAGACGTTCGGATAACTCTTGGATCTTTCCCATCTGCTGACCTTCTTTCTAAATTCGTTTTTGCAGCTCGTACAATGTATTCAGAGCGTCCATCGGGGTCATTTCCAACAGATTCAATTTCTTCAACTGATCGATGACGCCGATTTCTTCCGTAGATACTTCACTAAACAACGACAACTGCTGACTTTCTTCGACGACGGGTTTTGGTTGTACCGTCGGTTCATGTTCTTCCAGCGCTTTTAAGATCGTGGCTGCGCGCTGTAAGAGTGCACTTGGCAGTCCAGCGATTTTGGCTACATGGATCCCATAGCTTTTATCTGCGGGCCCTTCCATCATCTTATGCAAGAAGACGACTTCGCCTTCTTTTTCAACGGCACCGACATGGACATTGCGCAAGTGCGCCAATTCCTCATCTAAAACCGTCAGCTCATGATAATGGGTGGAGAAAAGTGTTTTGGCATGAACTTCTTTGTGGATATATTCAATGATGGCTTGTGCCAATGCCATCCCATCATAGGTCGCAGTCCCACGCCCTAACTCATCAAACAAAATCAAGCCGTTAGGCGTTGCATGACGCAGCGCTTGGTTGGCTTCCATCATCTCCACCATAAACGTGCTTTGACCGGCGATCAGGTCATCGCTGGCACCGATGCGAGTAAAGATCCGATCAAAAATCGGCATCTCTGCAGATTGTGCGGGTACGAAACAGCCGATCTGCGCCATAATGACTAGCAAGGCAAACTGCCGCATGTACGTACTTTTCCCAGACATATTTGGGCCTGTGATCAACAAGATCTCTGTTTCTTCATCCATCACGATACTATTCGGAATGTACTCTTGGTGACCAAGGACTTTTTCCACTACAGGATGACGGCCGTCGATGATCGATACCGCTCGTTTTTTCGCTACTGTCGGCCGCACGTATTGGTAGCGTTCCGAAACTGTGGCGAAACTTTGTAAGACATCGACCGCACTGACGGCTTTGGCCAACTTTTGCAGACGGGTGATACTCTTTTTCACTTCTTCACGGACGTCAAGAAACAGGCGGTATTCCAAATCCACTGATTTCTCTTCGGCTTCTAAAATCAAAGTCTCCAGTTTTTTCAACTCGGGTGAAATAAACCGTTCCGCATTGGCTAACGTTTGCTTGCGCTCGTAGCGAGAGGTATCTAAATTCAATAGATTGGCTTTCGTGATCTCAATGTAATAGCCAAAGACGCGGTTGAACCCAACTTTCAGGTTTTTGACTCCCGTCGCTTGGCGTTCGTTGGCTTCTAATTCTGCCAGCCATTGCTTGCCGTTACGCATCGCTGTGCGGTATTCATCTAATTGTTGATGGAACCCGTCTTTGATGATGTTGCCTTCTGTGATCTGCAACGGGGCATCTTCATCGATCGACGCTTCGATCAGTGCAACCAAATCATCTAAGGGCGTTAATTCCAGCAGCAAGTCATTCCACTCGCCACGGTTGATGCCTTGCAGCAATTGCGCGATCAAAGGCACTTGCTCCAAAGAAGATTTCAACTGCAGCAAATCGCGGCCATTGACATTTCCGAAGGCGACCCGTCCGACTAAGCGTTCCATGTCATAGACTTTCGTCAACGCTTCTTGCAGATCTGCTCGCTCAAAGAAACTGTCCAGTAACGATTGGACCATTTCTTGGCGGGCAGTGATTTTCTTTGGCTGGATCAAGGGACGGTCTAACCATTGCTTTAACAAACGGCCACCCATTGCGGTTTTTGTCTCGTCCAGCAACCACAAAAGAGTCCCTTGTTTTTTGCCAGTTCGAATCGACTGCGTCAATTCTAAGTTAAATTTGGAATAATGATCCATTTTCAAGGCATGATCGGGCTGATATTCCACGGCTTGTTGAATATGCGCTAAACTGCGTTTTTGGGTGATCGCCAAATAACTTAGCAACTTCCCTGTGACTACTTTTTCTAACTCTTGGGAGAGAGGTTCTGTTAAAAATTGAAATTCGGCATTTTCTTCCAACGTTTCTTGCTTAGAAAACACGACATTCAAGCGATTGGTCAGTGTTGTTTGCAATGACTCAGGAATCTCGCTGCACAAAACGACTTCTTTCGTTTGCAGAGCGGCGGCCTCATTGACGACAGCTTCTTCATCTTCCAATTGCGCTGCTTTTAATTCACCGGTACTTAGATCGACATAGGCAAAGCCAAAACGCTCCCCTTGCTGCAAAACAGCTGTCAAAAAGTTGTTTTCTTTGGCGGATAGGCCTTTACTGTCCATCACCGTTCCCGGCGTGATCAGTTGAACGACTTCGCGTTTGACCATTCCTTTGGTGGTTTTTGGATCTTCCACTTGCTCACAAATCGCTACTTTGTAGCCTTGCTCGATCAAAGTGTCGATGTAATTGCTGGCAGCGTGGTAAGGCACCCCACACATAGGGATCGGTTCCTCCGCATTTTTGTTGCGGCTGGTTAACGTCAGTTCTAAAATTTGTGCTGCCTTGACAGCATCCTCATTAAATAATTCATAGAAATCCCCTAAACGATAGAATAAAAAAGCATCTTGGTACTGAGCCTTGATGCTTAAATACTGTTCCATCATCGGGGTATTTTTAGTTTTTTGAGGCATTGGTTTCATCCTCCTCGATGGCTTTATTCATTTTCTTTTGGATCTCCGTCGTGACATATTGCAGCAATTCATCTGCTTGCAGTAACGCTTGGCGATAAGCAACCACTAAGGGGTGCTGCTCGTATTCGTTTGTCAATGACGCATAACGCTGCTCGGCAGCTTTTTTTGCTTCAGGTTTCTCATAATGCTCAAATTGAACGATCTCTTTTTGCGCTTGCTTCAGCGCTTCTTCCAGCTCCAATAGCCCTTGGTTTTGCAAGGCTCGTGCTTGGATTTCTTGAAATTCTTGAACGATCGGATGATCAGACAAGAGCTTTTGCAAAGCAGCCAGCTCTTGGGCAACGTGTGGTTCTTTGACTAATTGCTCTTCCATGCTTCTCCTATTCTGTAAACGGGCGATCTTCACTGATTTGGATCGGACGGATCGATTTTGCTTTACCAGTGGCTTCATCAATCTCAAGCAAGCAAGCCGACAAAATACTGCGGCCTTTTTCAATCACTTCAAACCGTTGCGGCAACGCCGTCAAAAATTTTTCAATGACTGGTTCGCGTTTCATCCCCAAGATCCCATCATAAGGACCAGTCATGCCGACATCTGACAAATAAGCCGTTCCTTGGGGCAAAATCCGCGCATCATTGGTCTGGACGTGGGTATGCGTGCCGACGACTGCCGAAACACGGCCATCCAAATACCAGCCCATCGCTTGTTTTTCACTGGTGGTCTCCCCATGAAAATCCACAAAGATAAACGGTGTACGTTTGCGGGCAATCGCAACCAATTCATCCATTTTGCGAAACGGATCATCAAGGTCTACCATGAACGAGCGAGCTTGCATGTTGATTACCGCTAATTCAATGGTGTTGACTTTCACAAATACCATGCCGACCCCCGGTGTTCCCTCTGGAAAATTGGCTGGACGAATCATTTTCTTCGCATCGCCAATAAATTCAAAAATGTCACGGTTGTCCCATGTATGATTGCCTAATGTCACGACATCGACACCATCTTGCAAAAATTTCTTATAGATTTTACCAGTGATCCCACGACCCGCCGCCGCATTCTCGCCGTTTGCGATCGTCACCTGTGGTCGATACACCTTTTTTAATTTTGGAAGGTACTCCGTGATCGTTTCTCTTCCTAATGAACCAACTACATCTCCAATGAATAATACCCGCACACATTTTTCCTCTTCTCTTTTAGCTTCTTTTCTATTATAAGGGTTTTGGTCCAGAAAAAAAAGGTTCTTTCACTTGCGGTTCTTCCCTGCAGCAGGACAAAAAAACACGCTAGACTCTTTCGCATCAGTCTAGCGTGTCGCTTAATTCTCTTAGGAAACAGTGGTGTCCTCTTGTCCTACATGTTCTACGATCGCCACGATCAAATCACGGGCTTTTTCCATCGCTTCCACGGTAATAAATTCATACTGGCCATGGAAGTTTTCACCGCCGACAAATAAGTTCGGTGTTGGGATCCCTTTATAAGTGATTTTCGAGCCATCGGTCCCGCCACGAAACGGTGCTTCGATCGGCGTCACGCCAATCGCTTGCATCCCTGCTCGGGCAGCTTCGATACTGCGGGGATCTTTCTTGATCAAATCCCCCATATTGTAATATTGATCATACAGCGTATAGGTGATACGTTCTTGCCCATAGGCTGTGTTCAGTTCATCAATGATCCCCACGATGTTGGCTTTTCGCTGTTCAAAAAGCGTATGATCGTGATCACGA
Organism: Enterococcus sp. B2E4; assembly: GCF_030499455.1. Taxonomy (NCBI): domain Bacteria; kingdom Bacillati; phylum Bacillota; class Bacilli; order Lactobacillales; family Enterococcaceae; genus Enterococcus; species Enterococcus sp. B2E4. Next base: position 352,660 of record NZ_JAUKPK010000005.1, on the reverse strand, counting down.
ATGATATAAGAAACTTCTGCTCGACCAATATGTCCCGTCAAATTGTGCAGCAGGTAGAAGCCTTCATACCCGCGGGTGCGTTCAGGAACTTCCTCTGCTGGTAAGGCATCATCGATTTGATGCGCGATTTTCAAGGCGTTGACCAAACGACCATAGGCAGTCCCAGGATGCACACTCGTACCGTCGATCGTTATATCGATACGAGCCGCATTAAAGGTTTCATACTCCATATGGCCCACGCGACCACTGTCCATCGTGTAAGCAAATGCTACTGGAAAATCCGCCGCATCAAAGCGATCAGCGCCAGTCCCGATCTCTTCGTCAGGACCAAAAGCGACCCAGACATCGCCACGCTTATGCGCATCCATCGTTTGTAAGATCCGCAGCGCATCAATGATCTCTGCGATACCAGCTTTATCATCTGCACCCAGCAGGGTCGTTCCATCCGTTGTGATCAACGTTTCGCCGACATAGTCTTTGAGATTAGGAAATTCAGCAGTTGTCATATAAATGGCTTTTTCTTTATTTAAACAAACATCCTTGCCATCGTAATTTTCATGGATCTGCGGTTGAATATTTTCAGCTTCGAAATCTGCCGTATCTACATGGGCAATAAAGCCAATCGCCGTTTTTTCAGGATTACCAGGTAGACGTCCGATCACAAAACTATTCTTTTCATAGTAAGCAACATCCGCTAATCCCATCTCGATCAACTGATCTTTCAATAAAAGAGCCAACTCAACTTGTCCCTGCGTCGTTGGGATGGTCTGACTCGTGGCATCCGAGCGAGTATTCATTTTTGCATAGGTCAAAAAATCCTTTAAGATTGCTTTCAATTCTGCACGTCCTTTTTCTTCAATTCTTCTACTATCTTTATAACGACAGGGGACGATTGTCCGTTTCGTGGATCACTTGTCGAAAATCAGCAAAGCCAGCTGCTATCCCGCGCAGCAAGATCTCTGCCGTTCCCATATTGGTGGCTAAAGGAATCTCGTACACGTCTGACAAGCGAATCAATGCCGTTACATCTGGTTCATGGGGTTGTGCGGCTAAAGGATCGCGCAAAAAGATCACCATGTCCAAGTCATCTTGCGAAATCATGGCGCCAATTTGCTGGTCTCCTCCCAGCGGCCCTGATTTGTAGCGGTGGACAGGCAACTGGGTTGCTTCTTCGATCCTCTTCCCCGTAGTTCCTGTTGCGAAAAGTTCATGCTGCGCTAAAATTTCTCGATAGGCAGTCACTAATTTTACCATTACATCCTTTTTTCGATCATGAGCAATCAATGCGATTTTCATTTGCTGCATTCCCCCTTTTTTCTATTGTACCAATTTATTTTCTTTGCGACCGAGAAAAAACAAAAAAACATAGCACAGATGCCGCAAATCGACTGTGCTATGTCTAAAGGATTCCTTTTTAAATCAGTTGTAATTCTTTCAAGGCTAACCAGATGCCATCTTCATCATTGCTAGCAGTCACCATATCTGCGACTTGTTGGATCTCAGGGACCGCATTGCCCATTGCCACACCGACACCTGCGGCAGTCAGCATTTCACGATCGTTTTGGCCATCACCAAAACAGATCACATCTTCTTGCGCTATCCCTAATTGTTCTGCGACACACAGGATCGTTGCTGCTTTGGAGCCTTCTTTTGGAACGACATCCACACTGTTTTCATGCCAACGTACAAAACGCAGTTTGCTGTATTTCTCGTCAAAGAAATGCTCATACTCTTTTCCGTAAAAAGCCAATGCTTGATAGACTTCTTTTTCTTCAGGAAAGTCCATGTCCAACTCAGGAAGTTGGGCACCAAAGGAATGCATCGCTGCTTCCATTTTAGCAATATCCAACGAAGACGCTCGTTTCGCTGTATCCATCCCGACAAAGGCCGTATCGATCCCAAGCTCTTGGGCTTCTGCCACGAAAGCAGCCAATTGCGTTTCATCAAGTAAGTTTTTATACACCTGCTGATGCGAAAGAAAGGCGGCTGCCCCATTACATAAAATGTAATTATCAAAGGACAACGAACGAATAATGTCTTGGGCGTGAAAACGACTGCGCCCAGTGGCAACGGTCACGAAATGGCCAGCATCTCGCAGAAGATCAAGGGCTTTTAGCGTACTGTCTAGTGGCTGTTTGTTCGAGTCAAGCAAGGTTCCATCAATATCAAAGGCAAAGAATTTCCGATTCATAAAAGGTTAAGGCTCGCTTTCTATTAAGAAGTAACTAAGATTTTGGTCTTGGTTGCGGTCATTTTTACAAAAAACAGCAAGAAAAACCGTACATACTTATTCTTAACACAAATGACCGCTGATTTCAACGCTCCGTTAAGGGATGATAGCTTCTTCCTAGAGAAATGTTAGAGAAAAGAAAAAAAGAAGCATCGCTGCTTCTTTTTGTAGGTTCTGATTAGTCGACATAGGTCGATTTTGAGTTGTTCAACCATGCATAGCCAAGTCCCATGACCAAGCCACCGCCGATATAGTTACCGATAAAGGCAAAAACTAAATTATGGATCACACTGCCGACAGTCATGCCTGCCAAGTGTCCGCCTGAAGCCCAGAAAGCTAAGGTAAACGCTGGGAAGTTAGCGATGACGTGTTCGAAGCCTAAGAAAGCAAAGATAAAGATGATGAAAATGATTGCTGCGACTTTTCCAGCATCGTCTTTCATCCGCATGCTGACCAACACGGCTGTGTTTACCACGATATTAGCGAACATCGCTTCCACTAAAATTTGGATAGTGGATTTTTCTAATTTTGCAGTGATCGAGGTCAGCATAAAGTTGTCTGCGGTCAGCCCTTGAAAAGGTCCCGTTAGCGCAACGATCGAGCCGAAGATCACCCCGCCGATCAAGTTGAACAAGACACACGTAAGCAAAATTTTCAATGCCAAAGGAATACTTAGACGTTTACGGTAAACCCCAACAGTCATATACAACATATTCGATGTTCCTAATTCTGCGTTCATATAAAGAATCATGACTAAAGACCAGCTAAACATAAATGCATACAAAATTTTTCCTAACCCGTGAACCATTGATTCACCTTTCATAGCGATCGCAAAAGCAATAGCTGTTCCGAGGGTCAAGAATAAACAAGCCATCATCGCACGTACAGCGTAACGCAAATAACTACTCTTGATCAAATCGATTTTCTTTTCTATGGATGAATCGATCTTCTCAAATAATGGGGATACTGGATTCATTTTTCTACTCCTTTTATGAAAAATTTTACTTCGTTATAATTTGCACAATACTTCCATATTCTAATGACGAAATGCTGATTTGTAAAGAGATATTTGAAAATATAAGTAATTAATGAAAAATTTCAAGCTTTGTTTTCATCAAATCCAAAGCCAGCTCCATCTTGACTTTTGCCCCTAGTTTGTCGTATACTATTCCTTGTGTAAAATAATGCAGCAGGAAAATAACAGCTCGTCACCAGTTCGTTGCCCCTCGGGTGCAATTGCGTAACCGCGGCTGCAAAGGTGAAGATTGAAGAACGAACTGCACGAATGTGAATTTTTCAACGGATTATTTTACTCCAAACTATTTTATTGGAGGAACTAAATTATGTCTCGTTATACAGGACCATCATGGAAAATTTCTCGTCGTTTAGGAATTTCTTTATCAGAAACTGGAAAAGAATTGGCACGTCGCCCTTACGCTCCAGGTCAACACGGACCAAACAGCCGTGGCAAAAAATCAGAATACGGCATGCAATTAACTGAAAAACAAAAATTGCGTCATATGTATGGCATGAACGAACGTCAATTCCGTACATTGTTTATCAAAGCAAGCAAAATCAAAGAAGGTAAACACGGTGTTAACTTCATGATCTTGCTAGAACAACGCTTAGATAACGTTGTTTACCGTCTAGGTTTAGCAACTACTCGTCGTCAAGCACGTCAATTAGTAAACCACGGTCACGTTTTAGTTGATGGCAAACGCGTTGATATCCCTTCATACCACGTTGAAGTTGGACAAGTCATCAGCGTTCGTGAAAAATCACAAAACATCTCAACAATCAAAGAAGCAGTTGAAGCAACAGCTGGCCGCGCGTCATTTGTAAGCTTTGACAGCAAAAAATTAGAAGGTTCATTAACTCGTTTACCTGAGCGTGATGAATTGTCTGCAGAAGTTGACGAAGCACTAGTCGTTGAATTCTACAACCAAAAACTTTAAGATTTCAACCGACACGATTCCTTTTGGGAATCGTGTTTTTTTGTGGACTCAACGGATTTACGGATCCCTTTAAGAAGACCCTTTAAAAAAATACAAAAAACCGACAATGATACATCGCTGTATTCATTTGCCGGTTTTGTTCCTATTTTAGATAAAGTTCGCAACAGATTCGCCTTCTTCTTGCTTTTGGCGATAATTAAACATGAGCAGCTCTGTTTGGCGACGTTTGAAAATGATCTTTCGTAAGTTTCGTGGCACGAATTTACGAATGTCTTCTTCATTGTACCCCACTTGGAGCTTGTTCTCATCTAAGATAATTGGTCGTTTCAATAAGTTCGGGTATTTTTCGATCAATGAAAGCAGCTCTTCTAGCTTCAACTCTTCTAAATCAATGTCTAGCTTTTGGTACACTTTCGAACGAGTAGATATAATGTCTTCCGTTCCATTTTTCGTTAAAGAAAGAATCTCCATTAGTTCATCACTATTTAATGGATCGCTAAAAATGTTTCTCTCTTTAAATGGTAGTTCATTTTCGGTCAACCATGCACGGGCTTTACGACATGACGTACAGCTGGGTGTTGTATATAGTGATATCATTTGTTCATTCTTCCTTTCTCTTTGATGTACTTCGATTTTTTGTTTGGTGCTCAACCTTCGATTTGATCGATCGTTTCCTGTTTGACGATATCGGCGATTCGAATATTGATCTCTTTGACTTTCAAAGAAGTCAAGCGGCTAATTTCTTCTAAGACCACTTCTTGGACTTGCGCAAAGAGTTTGGGGATATCTTTGCCGTAAGCCACGATTACTTCCAAATCAACTGCAACCTCTTCTTTGCCAACTTCCACATCAATGCCAGAAGCGACTTGCGGCTGTTCTTCAAGGTTTTCGGTCATATCTGAAAGAAATCTGCCATTTACACTAATCAAGCCATCAATTGACTGCAAAGCGACACCAACAATTGTTTCAATGACTTTCTCTTCAAAGGACAGTGGACTTGCTTGCGCTGCTTCATTAGACACATTCGTTGTTTGCTGATCGTCAGTCATTTTTCACACTCCTTGGTTAAATAAGAAAGGATACTAGAGACATCGCAAAGTCGCATACACGACCTTGTCTAAAGTGGACATTCCTCTTGGGAATTTTTTTCCCTACCTTTCTAGCATAAATTCTTTTTGTTTTTTTTACAAAGAAAAACACTTGTTTTCGGAATAAATTTATCGTGCAAGATAAAATGAATGCGCTAAAAAAATCTCAAAGCATAATTTTCCTGAAATGATTCGTTTTTCTTGACAAAAAAAAAGAAAGCATCTACAACGCTCTCTTTTTTTCGTGTTATTTTGACAAAACTTCCAACGGATCAATCAGTTGGTGTCGCGCTAAACTTGGTGAAAGACTGACTTCAAAATGCAAGTGCGGGCCTGTACTGTTCCCCGTACTTCCCATAGAAGCAATCACCTCGCCTTGTTCGACCGTTTGACCGACTTCCACTAAATTGCGATGATTGTGGGCATACAATGTCGTCAACCCATCTTTGTGCTCAATGGCAACATAATTTCCCCATGAAGAATGATATTCTGAGCGGATCACCGTTCCTGAAAGACTAGCCATGATTGGCGTTCCTTGTGGTGCGGCGAAGTCCACTCCACGATGAAACCCATTGCCTCGCGGACCAAAGACAGAGGAGACAACTGGATTGCTGACAGGATAGATCATCTTTTCGCTGCCTGTCGGTAATTCTGGTTTCTCTTTGTCATAACTCGTCAGGGCATACGCTTCGATCAGCGCATTCAGCTTCTCATTGTATTGTGTATCTGATGCATAACGTCCGGTCAGATATTCCGTGGCGTCTTCATAAGCTTCCGTTTCTGATTTCCAAACACCTTTATAAAAATTCGGATTGTGGTCCAATCCTTCTTTCAACAATTTCGCATAATCTTTCAAAGAAGATTCGATGCTGTCATATTGGCGAAAAGTGGCATGAACTGTGTATAAATTACCAGAACCATCGTCTTCTTGCGTTTGGAAGGAAATCCCATTCCCTTCATAAAGTCCCTTAATACCAAATAAGTTATAAAAAGGCTCCTGGCTCAGACGGCTTCTTCCGCTGCCAGACTCTAAAATCGCTTGGGCAATCATGACCGATGCGTAAAGATCTTCTTCTTGTCCAACTTTACGAGCATCTTCTCCAATCTCCATAATAAAGTCCCACGTTTCTTTGACTGGCGTGACTTCAAATTTTGCTGGCTCATCTTCTTGCGGCGGCGTTACCGTCAACTCTGGTACATTCGGTACTTCTTTGATGTCAGGCGAAGGCTGGCTTGGTGTTGATTCTGGCTCTGGATTTGGTGTTGTCTCTGGTTCTGGTTCTGGATTTGGTGCTGGATTTGGTTCTGGTTCTTCTGGTTCTGGCGCCGGCTCAGGTGTTGGTTCTGGTTCTGGATTCGGCTCAGGATCAGGATTTGGTGTCGGCTCTTCTGGTTCCGGTGTTGGTTCTGGTGTCGGGGTTGGTTCTGGCAAAGGTTCTGGTGTTGGCTGTTCAGGAGCAGGTGTTGATTCTCCTGGAACTACTTCGCCGTTTTCTCCTGGTACCGTTGCGGCATCTCCAGGGACCAAGCCCATGGTTGGCCCGTTCACTCCCGGAACCGTTGACTCAGCTGTATTTTGACCTGCAGTAGACTCGTTCGTCAAAACAGATGCCGCAGCCGATACTGGCAGCATTGTTGAAAATTGACTGGTAATAATGGCAATTGCCATCCATTTTTTTATTTTCATTCGTGAACTTTCCTCCTTTATTCCTCCCTCTATCATACAAAAAATGCAAGAAACTTTGTAATCAATTTTTGCATTCCTATATGAAAAACGAGAAAAACTTGATTTTTCTAATGAACGAATAATCCAAGCCATTCATTTACTCTCTAGTAAAAATACGCAAAAACGGCTCAATCCTTCTCTTTTCGAGTGTCCAAAACAAAAACAGCAGCGAGCTTCCTCCCTGCTGTTTTGATCTATCTTGACTCTATATCGATATATTCCCGATCGTTTGACACTTCTTTGTAGGCGGGACGCATGATTTTTTGTGCGTTGACCAGCTCTTCGATCCGATGGGCGGACCAGCCGACGATCCGCGCGATAGCAAACATTGGTGTATACAGTTCTTCTGGCAGATCCAACATGTTATAAACAAACCCGCTGAAAAAGTCGATATTGGCACTGACTCCTTTGTAGATTTTGCGCTTTTCATTGATGACTTGAGGAGCAATACGTTCGACCATTGTATACAATTGATATTCTTGCCAAGCTTCTGATCCTTTTTCTTGGGCCAATTTTGCCACATAATTTTTAAAAATCGCCGCACGGGGATCGTTGTCGCTGTATACCGCGTGGCCCATGCCATAAATCAATCCTTTACGGTCAAACGCTTCTTTATCTAAGACTGCTTCCAAATAGCTGCGGATCGCCTGTTCATCGGTAAGATCAGCAACGTTGCGCTTCAAATCTCCCATCATTTCCGTCACTTTGATATTAGCACCACCGTGTTTAGGCCCTTTCAAAGAACCTAGCGCTGCAGCAATCGTTGAATAGGTATCCGTCCCACTGGAGGTAACGACTCGTGTCGTAAAGGTCGAATTATTCCCGCCGCCATGTTCCATATGCAAAACCAGTGCCATATCCAATGTTTGGGCTTCTTGGAAGCTATATTCTTTCGTTGGACGTAGCATAGTCAAAATCGTTTCAGCTGTACTCAACTCTTCGGTCGGACGGTGGATATACATACTCTCCCCTTGATTGTAATGATTGTAGGCATGATAGCCATAGATCGCCAAGAGCGGAAAGACACTGATCAGCATCAGACTTTGTTCCAATACATTTTCAATGCTGATGTCATCTGCTTGTGGATCGTAACTTGCCAGTGTCAAGATACTGCGAGATAAGCTATTCATGATATCAGAAGAAGGTGCTTTCATAATGACGTCACGAACAAAATTGGTCGGCAATGTACGTTTTTCTGCTAATAGGCAATGAAAGGCCGCAAGTTCTGTTTTGTTTGGCAGTTCGCCGAAAAGTAATAAATATGCAACTTCTTCAAAGCCAAAGCGTTTTTCATTGACGAACCCTGCAACTAACTCGTTGATGTCAATTCCGCGATAACGCAGCTCGCCACAAGCTTCAATTGGCTTGCCAGCAATGATTTTTTCTGGATAAATGGTGGAGATCGTCGTAAGCCCTGCTAAGACCCCCGTGCCATTTAAATCCCTCAGTCCACGTTTCACATCATATTCTGAATAAAGATTCACATCTATCAAATTGTATTTCTGACATTGCGATGCAAGATAGGACAGCTTCTCTTTCTTTTCTAATCTTTCCACGGTGATGTTACCTCCAATCTTTCTACAAACTATCGACTACAATGTTATTTAACCGTATACAAACATCGTTAAAATAGTCATCCTATAAAATCGTTGCTTTTTAACAAACTTTCACACATTATAGCACGATGTTGAGAAAATGAAATATTTTTCATAAATTTAATTGATTTTTTAAATTATCAACGTATAATTATTCCTAATAAGTACGTTTATCTTCGTAAAAAGGAGGATTCTTATGAAGTGGCAATCTCAACTCACCGTCAATGATACGCAATACACGTATATTGACTTAGCGAAAATCACCCAAGACTTAGGGGCTGATTTATCTCGCTTGCCCTACTCCATTCGAGTTTTATTGGAAAGTGTTGCTCGTCATCAAGACGAGGAAATTACAGAGGATTATTTACCATTTTTAGCGAACTGGCAGGCAGAAACCCCTACTGGTGTCGTGCCATTCAAACCAGAGCGGGTCGTTTTGCAAGACTTTACTGGGGTACCCGCAGTCGTTGATTTGGCTGCCATGCGGGATGCGATGGTCGCTTTAGGCGGTGCCGCAGAAGACATCAATCCTGAGATTCCCGTCACACTCGTCGTCGACCACTCTGTGCAAGTCGATCAAGCCGGTACTCCTGGGGCGATCGCTTTTAATACGGAGCGGGAATTTGAACGCAATGCAGAACGCTATCAATTCTTGAAATGGGCGCAAGGTTCTTTCGACAATTTCGAAGTCGTACCGCCTGAAACAGGGATCATTCATCAAGTCAACATCGAATCGTTATCTGATGTAATCTTGCAAAAAACACACGAAGATCAACGACTGCTGTTTCCTGATACATTGCAAGGAACCGATTCTCACACCACGATGATCAACGGCTTGGGGGTTCTCGGTTGGGGGGTTGGCGGTATTGAAGCGGAAGCTGCGATTCTTGGCGAACCTTCTTTCTTCCCTACGCCTGAAGTCATCGGGGTGAAATTTATCAACGAGATGCCTGCAGGTACCACCGCCACCGATTTAGCACTAAAAGTAACTGAAGTGCTGCGGATCGAAAAAGTGGTCGGAAAATTTGTCGAATACTTCGGTCCTGGCTATCGTCATTTAAGTTTAGCTGATCGAGCAACGTTAGCAAACATGGCTCCCGAATATGGTGCGACTTGCGGTTTTTGTCCGATTGATCATGAGACCTTGAATTACTTAGCAACGACCGGTCGCTCCAGCGAGCTGATCGAACTCGTTGCCGCTTACGCCAAAGCCAACCATTTCTTTTATGATGAAACGATCGTGCCGACCTATACTAAGACGATCACCATCGATCTAGCAGAAGTTCAGCCAGCATTAGCGGGCCCTAAGCGCCCGCAAGATCGGATTTTGCTTCCAGCAGTCCATCAGGATTTTGAACAATCGGTCACGGCTGCCGTCGGTCCCAAGGGCTTTGGTCTTTCAGAGGACGAATGGCAAAAAGCAGCCAGCGTTACCTGGCCAGATGCTACACCTGACAAATTAGTGACCGGCGATATCGTCTTGGCGGCGATCACTAGCTGTACGAATACTAGCAATCCCTTCGTCATGCTCTCGGCAGGCTTATTGGCTAAAAAAGCCATTGAAAAAGGTCTGACCGTCTCTCGTACGGTCAAAACCTCCCTTGCACCTGGCTCCCAGATCGTGACCACCTATTTGCAAAACAGTGGTTTGCTGCCGTATTTAGAGCAACTCGGCTTTTATTTAGTGGGCTACGGTTGTACCACCTGTATCGGAAATTCAGGTCCTTTAGAAGCGCAGGTCGCTGAAGCAATTGAGGCAGAAAATCTACTGGTGGCATCGGTTCTGTCAGGCAATCGAAATTTTGAAGGAAGAATCCATCCACAGATCAAAGCCAATTATTTGGCTTCACCGCCATTAGTTGTTGCCTATGCCATCGCTGGCAGCATTCGCAAAGATCTCACAAAAGAACCGTTAGCTATCGTCAATGACGAGCCGGTGTATTTGTCTGATATTTGGCCTAGCAATGAAGAAGTCAATGCTTACGTTCAAGAGTACGTCGGACCAGAAGCATTTCGCGCTGCCTATGAGCATCTTTTTGATGCCAATGAACGCTGGAATGCGATCGAAACCACCACGAGCGCATGTTATGAATGGGATGAGCAATCCACTTACATCGCTCATCCGCCCTACTTTGAAACATTGACCAAAGAGTTGCCTAAACCAGATGTCTTAGCTGATCTGAAAGTCTTGGCAAAATTGGGTGATTCCGTCACCACTGACCATATTTCTCCTGCTGGCAGCATCAGTATGGATTCTGCAGCTGGAAAATTTTTACAAGAAAAAGAAGTTCCGTATCGTGAATTCAACTCCTTTGGTTCGCGACGCGGCAATCATCAGATTATGATGCGGGGGACTTTCGGCAACATCCGTCTGCAAAACCAGCTAGTGCCTGGCAGTACTGGCAGTGTCACGCATTATTTTCCAACTGGGGAAACCCTGTCGATATTTGACGCAGCTATGAATTACCAAAAAGCTGGTCAAAGCTGTATCATTTTAGCTGGTAAAGATTATGGCATGGGTTCTTCTCGCGACTGGGCCGCCAAAGGAACACAATTATTAGGCGTTAAAGTCGTCTTAGCAGAAAGCTTCGAACGAATCCATCGCAGCAACTTGGTCATGATGGGGATCATTCCGCTTGAATATCTTGCTGGTGAAAGTGCCGCATCGTTTGATTTGGACGGCAGCGAAACATTCTCGATCGCTTTGCCAGAAGAGCCAGTGGTCAAGCAGCTGATCGAAGTCAGTGCGCAACGGATCGACGGAGGGACTGTCTCCTTTATGACCCGCCTGCGCTTTGATGCCCCTGCAGATATTCGCTATTGGAAGCATCAAGGAATTTTACCGATGGTCATTCGAAAAAAAGCTGAATTAGGAGGAACTGCCCATGCCTAACCAAGCAACCCATGAAGCAACGACGATCACCATTCCTTACATTGCAGGAGACGGCATCGGTGCCGAGATTTGGCAGGCTGCGCAACCTGTGATTGATGCCGCTGTAAATAAAGCCTATGACAATCAACGCCGCATCGAATGGCTGGAAGTTTTAGCTGGAGAAGCCGCCTTTGAACAGACGGGGGAATGGCTGCCGCAAGCAACCATCGATACGATCAAGGCTCAACAATACGCCTTAAAAGGACCGTTGACTACCCCAATTGGCGAGGGCTTTCGCTCCTTGAATGTCACCTTGCGGCAAACGCTGGATCTTTATGCCTGTGTCAGACCTGTTCGCTATTTTACAGGGGTCCCTTCGCCTTTAAAGCAGCCAGAAAAAACCGATATGGTGATCTTTCGAGAAAATACTGAAGATGTTTATGCTGGCATCGAATTTGCCAAAGACGACGACGCAACGCAGCGTCTGATCCAGACATTGCAAGCAGACTTTGCTGTCAAGGCGATTCGTTTTCCTAAAACTGCCGCTATCGGCATCAAGCCGATCTCTTTAGAAGGCAGTCAGCGCTTGATCGCTGCTGCCATTGAGTATGCGATCGCTCAAAAGCGGCCCACGGTGACACTGGTGCATAAAGGCAATATCATGAAATTTACAGAAGGCGGCTTTAAAAACTGGGGCTATCAGCTTGCAGAGACCACATACGCCGACCAGTGTTTTACAATGAATCAATACAACAAAATCAAAGCAGAAAACGGCTCAAAGGCAGCCGAAGCCGCCCTTGCCTCGGCAAAAGCGGCTGGGAAAATCGTTGTTAACGACGTGATCGCAGACAACTTTTTACAACAGATCCTTTTGTATCCAGAAAAATTCGACGTCATTGCCACTTGTAATTTGAACGGCGACTACATTTCTGATGCACTTGCTGCACAAGTCGGCGGCATCGGGATCGCCCCCGGTGCCAATATCAACTACGCTACTGGGGCAGCCATCTTTGAAGCTACCCACGGAACAGCACCGGATATCGCAGGACTTGGCAAAGCCAATCCCTGTTCGCTGCTGCTGTCAGCGTGCATGCTTTTAGAACATTTGAACTGGCCAGAAGCAGCTCAAATCCTAACACAAGCCATTGAACAAGCCTTGCAAAGTCAACACGTCACTGCCGACTTCGCGCAGTTGATGCCAGAAGCGGTCTGTTTAACGACACAAGCGTTTGGTGAACACCTCCTTCAGTTGATCCATTCGTAAACTCAAGCTGTGATTGAGTCGGCATTTGCCTGCTCAATCACAGCTTGATTGCGTTTTCACCTTTTGGGAAACTATACTTAGAGCATGAAAGGGGGAATTCATTTATGAGTGAATTCAACATGAGAAAAATCGGTCAGCAGATCGCTGCCAAACGCAAAGAAAAAAATCTGACCCAAAGCAACTTGGCCGACCAGTTACTTGTCAGCTATCAGGCGGTCAGTAATTGGGAGCGGGGCAACTCACTGCCGGACATTGAAAAATTGCCGCAGCTAGCAGCGATTTTAGACCTATCCATCGATGAGCTGTTAGGGAAGCCAGCAGCTGCGGTGCAACATTATCAAGCAGGAACCGCACAGCCAGAAGAAATCGCCGAACTAGCTCCGCTGATCAAACCGCAAGAATTGTCAGCGTTGATTCAAGAAGAACCGTTTCAAGAAACTTCTTTAGATTTAGACTTATTGCCTAGGCTAGCACCTCATTTGACCAGCGCAGACTTGCAGCACCTGCTAAATGGTGCCGAGAATATCCCAGAAGAGTTACTGGAAGAACTCCTGCCGTTTTTGAAAAAGCCCCAAGTAGAAGAGCTCCTGAAAGGTAAGCACTATTCCATGGCTTTTTGGGAAGAGGCGGCGCCCTTTTTACCCCCCAACTTTTTGGCGGGAGAAATCAAAGGCTGGCTTGAAAATCCTGACTTCCGCTTTTCTGAGATTGAAGAACTGCTGCCCTTTTTACCTGCGCCGTATCTGGATGAACTCCTGCTGACCGCCCTGGAGCAGCCAAACGTTGCCGCAGCAGAACGCTTGGCTTATGATGAAATCGAAGAACTGCTGCCGTTTCTAACAGAAGCAACGATCTGCCGGCTCGTTCAAGCACTGCCCTTCTCAACAGATGAGCTGGAAGAGATCGCCCCTTTCCTCTCCTCAAAGAACTTGATTGTCCTTTTAAAAAAGGACACTAAAAAAACAAGATTCTTCTTTACTTTTGGTAAACCACCGTTTATAATTTCGTTAACCAAATAAATTAATTTTAGGTTAACGAAATTATTATTAGAGAGAAGGATTCGATGAAATTATCATTGCGTGAACAAATCCATGCCGCTTTATTTGCGATCATTATTGCTGGTCTTTCCCAACTGACGATTCCATTAGGTTTGATCCCATTGACAGGACAAACCTTTGCGATCGGGTTGGCGGTGACTTTCCTCGGCACGCGAACAGGAACGATGGCGATCATCATCTACTTGCTGTTAGGATTGATTGGTTTGCCCGTTTTCGCTGGTTTTTCCAGCGGTGTCGGTGTTTTGTTAGGACCAACTGGTGGCTATTTAGTCGGCTTCCTCTTTAATGGATTGCTTACTGGATTGATCGTAGAAAAAACAGCGTTTCGCTACACAGGAGCAGTGATCGGCAATATTGTCGGTGCGCTGGCAACTTTGTTGTTTGGTACATTGTGGCTGAAGTGGAGCACGGGCATGGCATGGCCGGCTGCCTTTAACGGTGGCTTTGTTCTGTTTATTATCCCTGGGATCATCAAAGCCGTTGCCGCAGCTTATCTAGGCATCTTTTTAAGAAACCGCTTGGCGCAACCATTGGCTTTACGTTAATAAAAACACTCGCGTCATATGCAGCGATTCCCATCAGTTAGCTTTTTCGTCTAACTTTTGAAAATCGCCGCATCACGCGAGTGTTCTTTTTCATTTCTTCCCCTCTTCAATCGAGAGCTGCGGCCAAATTTTCTGCCACTGCTTCATCGCTTGGCGTTGTCGATAAACCGCAAGATACTGTTCATTTTGGGCAAAATGCGGTGTTGGACGCACCCGAAAACTGCAAATATCCTGCCAACCAAAAGGCGCCATCAATTCAAGCTTGCCTTGATTCATTCGTGCCGCTACCGCTGTACAACGCTCTGGAAACTTCGTTAAAGCATCGAAGGTGCTTGTATAAGGCGGCTCCTCGGCAAAATTATGTTGGTGCATCAACGCTTGGTTTCGAACCTCCCAAGGAAATTCGGGAAACGAACGGCGCAGTTGCGCTTCGATCGCTGCTGTTTCTTCTATGCTTACAGTCGGATCATAAAACACGACATCAATATCGGTTATTGGCACCTCCGCTATTTTCCCACTGAGAAACCCCCATAAATAATTCCGCAGGTACCCAGCACACAGCCAGCAATCCGACAGCTGCAACGCTTCAATGATCGTAAGCAGTTGTCGACATTCACGATTTTTTGCAAACAAGTTCTGGATCGCTTGTTCCTTCATTGGCGTCCTCCTCTAATGGGTTCAGGCTAGTTATTTCAAGGTCCAACCACCGTCGATGGGCACGATCGCCCCCTGCAAGTAACTAGCTTGCGGACTGGCAAGAAAAAGGGTCAGCGCTGCAACTTCTTCTGGTTGCGCCCAACGCTTGACTGGCGTCTCTTCTGCCACCCATTGCGCCATTTTCCCGTCACCCGCAAAATCAGCCGCATTCATCGGCGTTTGAATCGCACCTGGCGCGATGCCCTTCACCGAGATCCCTTGATCTGCAACATCTAATGCCAACTGTTTGGTAAACCCGACGATCGCGTGTTTTGCGGTTGTATAGGCGATCCCGCCACCACCTGCGACCATTCCAGCGATCGACGCCATATTGATGATCGTTCCGCCGCCATTGGCTTGCATCAGCGGCAAAATTTCTTTCGTTAAATAAAACATGCTGGAGACATTGGTTTGAAATATCTCCTCCCACTCCATTGACGTCGTCTCAGCAATCGTATGATAGCCGTCAAGTTTTCCTGCTGTATTTAACAAGACTGTGATACCGCCAAAGTGCGTCACACAAGCTTGGACCGCTGCAAGACAATTTTCTTTCACCGCTAAGTCACAACATGTGCCGAAAAAGCGGGGCTGGGCTAAAAGCGAATCAGGAAACGATTGGCAGTCAACACCAAATACTTGAGCGCCTTCTGCAAGAAACGCCTCTGCTTGCGCTTTACCGATGCCTGAAGCAGCCCCTGTGACAAACACAATCGTTTTGTCATCGATCCACGATGCCGTCATTCCACGATTTTCCAATCTTCCGCAAGAATGTCGCAAACAGTCGGTGCGAAACTCGAGAATCCCTCATCCGCTGTTTTGATCAAAAAGTAAGGGGTGACTGGGGCATTGTCGTACACTTCGCCTTCAACGAATGTCACATAAAGTTCAAAGCCGCCCCAACCTTCACGAATGATTTTTTTGCCGGCTTTTAATTCTGGTAAGATTTCTTCAAATGTCATGATTTTTCTCCTTTGTGTGTTTCTTCTAATGGTTTAAATTGCTTGGAAATTCAATCACGAAAACAAGCAGGACTCGTTTGCTGCGCTAATACGGCAGCAGCGTGATCGCTTGCGCCAATTCCTCTACAAGATGCGCCGTTTTATAGTCCTCAAATGTCTCATGATGGTTTCGCAGCAGCGTCCGAACTTTCGTTGGAGAATATGCTTCTGCTAAGTGATTTTCCAAAACGAAGCGTCGGGTCAACTGCCATTCATAATAGTAGCCGAAGGGACGGCAATAGTAGCTGGTTCCCGCAAGTTCTTTTTTCTCAAAGCGTCGATGGGTATGCCCAAAGACGACTGCCCG
The DNA here is from genome assembly GCF_030499455.1 of Enterococcus sp. B2E4. NCBI lineage: Bacteria > Bacillati > Bacillota > Bacilli > Lactobacillales > Enterococcaceae > Enterococcus > Enterococcus sp. B2E4. The sequence continues at coordinate 336,326 of NZ_JAUKPK010000005.1, read as the reverse complement.
CACATTGGCGTACTGATCGATCACTGCGCCAAAATCAGGCGACCCCAAAAACGCATTTAGGTGGTTCCAGCGGGCGTACTTGCCGGTCTGCCGCACAATAAACGCTTCTTGGGGCACAAAATGCGTAGAAAGAAGAATTTCTTGGTCTTGCGGCAAATGGGCCAATGTTTCCGCTAAACGCTCATTGATGGCTTGGCTGATCCCCTTATCCGATCCCTTTCGTTGAATCATGCGGTCATACCAAAACAAATTTTTCAGCCGCAAGATCTCAGCTTCACTGGTCAGATCAGAATATTGGTAGTCATACCAGCCATTGATTCCCAACAGCAGTGTTTTTTCTGATAAGCGATACGTCTGAAAATTAAGAAAGGCGGGATCATCGAAAGCCTCGATCTCTTGTTCCGTCAAGTCCACCATTTCATGATTGCCCCAGTGAAAGGTCGTTGGCACCTGTCGACTTTGAAAAAATGCGACCACGTCTAATAGCCGTTGTTTTTTATTCGCCACATCTCCTGCCAGATGCAGATGGGTCACCTGATTTTGCTGCAAATAATCAGCGATCAGCTGCAGATGGGGATCAAATAATTGGTTGATATCGACGTGCAAGTCGCTAATAACCGCCAGCGTGCCCATCTCAGCGGCCCGCCGTCTGCTTTTCGATCCGTAACAATTGAACATCGTTAGCTAAGATCCCGCTATTTCCCACCAATTGCAACCGTTGATAGGTCGGTTCCACCTGCATCCGAGTCTGTTCTTCTAAATACACCTGAGCCCCTTGCTTCAACCAAATCGTGCCTAAGGGTGTCGTTAAAGGGGTGTCGTAGATCGCCAATCCTTCTTCTGGATAGCTTTGCGGCACGATGATCAGGCGAAAATGGATGTCCAAACGGCAGGTGATCTCCGTTGCAGGAAACGGACCAACGCCGTCTTCAAAATCCAAGTAGAGACGATCATCTGGCTGCACATAAGGGGTTATTTTTTCAATTGCTGCTGGCTCAATGTTCAGTTCCATGACGAGAGCCCTCCTTTACATGATACGTTTTTTCCATTCCTCAAGGGTGATGCCACGCGTGACTTCATCGATGATTTCTTCACCCGATTTGCGGGCAGCTGGGATCGTTGCTTCCAATTTCATCCCAATTTTCTCCATGACCCGTCCAGACTTGGGATTTCGGGCATCATGTCGAGCAAAAATTCGAATCAATTCGAGTGTTTCAAAACCGAAATGCAGCAATGCCATTGCCGCTTCTGGCATGATCCCTTGCCCCCAATAATCGCGACTTAATGTATAACCGAGTTCAGCGATCTCTTTTTCTGATTCTACCCGCAAATCGATGGTCCCGATCATTTTGTCTGAGTCTTTTTCTTCGATCGCAAATTTTCCTAAGGGTGCAGCAACAAAATACTCGGCAATACGCAGTTTTGTTTCTTCAACCGACCCATGTCTAGCAAAGACGAAGGTCGTCGTTTCTTCATCATTTGCATAGGCAAACATGTCCGCTGCATCTGCCAAGGAAACAGGACGCAAGAGCAGCCTCGGTGTCTCCAACCGTTGATTTTCTGCTAACAATAGCAAATGTCGTTCTTTTGTTGTCATAGGATCCCTACTTTCTGTCAATACTCTCTCACGATCGCACCCCTCTTTTGCTATTTGCTGGATATGCTATAATAAGCATAAGTAAACGCTTTGAGGAGGATACTTCAATGTCAGACGAATTAGAAAAACGCCTTGATACAGGAATGTATGGGACGCCTCGCGTCAACCCAGATGAACAGCGCAAGTATTTAGGCACGTTTCGTGAACGGTGTTATCTTAGTATGACAGTAACAGAAATGAAGAAGAAGGACAACCAGAAAACGCTCTTGAACGCCTTACCAGATTATCAAGGAGCGCTCGTGCTGCTTAACGGAAAATTGCCAGAATCGATCCAGACCGATTACATCACTTTACTGACCAAACAACAGATGGAATTTCGGATCGTCTCCGATGCCCAAGATGCCGGTCCAGACAGTATCGGCTTGCTGATTGCTGGGAAAGAAGCCGTCAATGAAGACGTCATCGATATCGAAAAAAAATTCCCTGCAGCTGCCGCTCCATCGGATAAAGAGCAGGACCAACCAGAGAAAACGTCATTTTGGAAACGTCTTTTCCATTAAAAGGAGGAACTATCATGGAACAATCAACACCGCCCTACCTTTCATTAAAGAAAGAACTGCTTGATGCTTTGGATCTGCATATCGATTTGTTAAAAACGGCACCCACGATCGAATCCAGCCATCTAGATGGCGTATTGTTCATGATGCGCAGCTTGGGTTTTATGCTGGATCGCGCTCCGAAAGTACTCCTGCTGGAGGATAAGAATGAAATGAACTTTATGATGTTTCAATATTATAGCCTCCTGTCGGAACTGAAGTACAATCTGGTTTTAAACTTTCCCTACGCCTCGATTCAAGGCGTACCGTTATTAACCTTGATCCAACGTTTTCCTACCACGTATGAAAAAGAAATGAAACAATGGTGGGAAGCCCGAACGGGTCTCAAGGTGGAAGAAACAAAACAAACGATTGAGATCGCTGCTTTTGAATCCTAATAAAAAAACTGCACACTTTGAAAGGAACTCTCCTTCCAAAGTGTGCAGTTCTTTGCTTTTTGTACTTCCATCAGCTCTCGAAGACTTCAGGGAACAATAGGCGTAAAACAGACATAGTTAAGCGTCGGCCTTTCCCGCTGTATGGATAAACGTGCATATGCATCGCTGGGTTGAAATTGGCTTCAATGATCCCATAAGCCCCCGGTTCATTGGCTGGCTTGGTTTTATCTGGAATAATCAGATCGATTCCGCTGATAGACGCTTGTAATGCGGCTACCGCATCGACTGCTACTTGTTTGTAATCATCGTTGAAGTCATCCGTCACATCGATAGAATCACCGCCAGTACTGATATTCGAGTTTTCTCGCAAATAAACGATCTGCTCCTCTTCGGGTACTGAATCCATTTGATACCCTTGCTCTTTTAACATCAGTTGTTCCAGTTCCCCTAATTGGATCAGCTCTAATGGGGTCCGATGATGGGTACCGCGCAATGGATCGAGATTTTTCTCTGCGACGAGTTCCGTGATCGTGCGCTTGCCGTCACCCACGACATTGGCAGGGATACGTAGTAAAATCGCATCGACTCGCCCATCGATCACGAAGAACCGATATTCCGTCCCTGACAAAAAAGTCTCAACGAGGATCGAATCATCTTCCGCAAAGGCAATGGCGACCGCCGCTTGATAATCCGCTAAAGAGGCACCTTCTTTGAAAATCGAGATACCGATCCCATAGTTGGTGGTTTTCGGTTTTACCACAAACCCGCTGTGGGCAATCTGAGGATAAAACGCGATCGCTTCTTCTGCCGAAGCGAACTCAGCGCCACTTGGTACATGAAAGCCATTTTCGGCTAAGATTTTTTTAGTGACCGTTTTATTCGCCATGATCAAAGGGACGATGTACTGATCCTTACTGGTCATATTGGCATTTTTAACATATTCGATGTGGTCTTTCACGGCTAATTTCAAGAATTGATCCGTTTCATCCAGTACCGTCACTTCGATTCCTTTTTGGATCGCATCGAACAAGAGGATCTGGGTCGACAATTCCATTGCTCGAAAGCCAGCTAATTGATACGGTTTTTCCCAAGCAGCTTGATGATACTTTTGTCCCAGCACTGTTGCTGTCTGGGCTTGACTGGTTGCTTGACTTGCTGAGAAAAGACGTCCCGCGAAGGTTCTTTCTGGTTCAGCCAGCATATCTGAGAGCTGATCCAAAAATGGTGGATGCGGCAGCTCAAGGGCTTGGGCAAAGTCCATCATTTCAGTAATCAGCGCTTGCGCTTCTTGCTGATAAGTCAAAGGTGCAAGCGGATGTTCTAATGCGACCTGATCATTTTTCTGATTGCCCTCTTCGATCCACACATCCGCATCGCTGCCTTCTTCTTTTGTACTTAAAAACAATAAGAAGAAATGCAAGAATGCGACTTGCTCTTTGGAAATCCCATAGCGGGCAAAGGGATCGATGTCAATATTTCTTAACTCAATATAACGGATACCCGCTGAGGCTAAATCTGCGACCCGTTTTCCCCCACGTAGACGCACTGGCGCATAAAATTCTTTTTCTTCTGAAAGCTTTCCCGTCTCCACTAATTTGGCAATATCTGCAAGATAGGTCTCTAACGAAGCGTAAGATACCTTGACGTCTTCGTGATTCGTGTATCCATAGCGGCTATTGCGAATACTGCGGACTGGTTCTTGCGGTCCGTTTTCTGTCGTAAAATAATTGGCTTCTGAAGCAGGAGTCGCCCCAAAGAAATACGTCAAAAACCAGCGATAGTGCAAATAATTGCGAGTTACTTTCAAATAAAGTGCCGTTTTAAACGTCTGGAAGCTTTCCTTCGTTTCAGACAAAGCATACAGCTGCTGCAAAAAGTCTTCCGCAAATTCGAAATTGAAATGAATCCCACTGACCATTTGCTTGCGGCGACCATATGTTTTGGCTAAATAGCGGCGGTAGAGCACATCTTCAAATTGGTCTAATTTAGCAATGACGATGTCTTCTTCTTTTTCTGGTAAAGCCGGTGGCATACTCAATGGCCAGAGCATTTCTTCTGCTGACATCGAACGATACGCCACATCATGAATAGCCCCTAAAAAACGGAACAATTCATCCACGGAATCAGCGACGGGCGTAATCAGTTCCAGTTGGTTTTCGGAAAAATCCGTTTGGATATACGGATGGAAGCGCCGATTGCCTAACGTTTTAGGATGATCGGTACCTGCAAACGTCCCATCGAGCCGCACCCGCTGCGCTTCACGCTCAATCCCGTAGCGTCCTTTCAATAAATAGGGAAAAAGCTCTTTATGTGATAACAATGTTTTTATTTTCATTCGACTGCCCTCTATGTTCTTCTACTAAATTTTTTCTCAAATGCTATTTCTTTCCATCTATTATAGTGAAAACTGGTGAAAAATGCAGAAATTTGCTCCTCACTTGTAATATCTCTTACTAAAATTACCAAGAATTTATAAAATACTTGAATAAATTTGATATTTACCTTCAAAATAAAGTATACTGCTTATAGAACAGTAAATTATTATGTCCATATTACTCTTTTTTGAAAGGAAGAATAGTGAATGAAGCCACTTAATCTTACCAAACGCGAACGTCAAATCATGAATATCTTTTGGAATTCAGACAAACCTCTTTCTGCAAATGACATTGCTGTCCAACAGCAAGATCTAAGCAAGAATACCATTCAAGCAGTCGTACGTAAACTAAAAAACCACGACTTATTGAAAGTAGCGGATATCGGCTACAGCGGTACTGTTTTGACTCGGTTGTATTCTCCGAATGTGACCCAAGAAGACTTCTTAGCAGCAGAATTGTCTGATCAATCTTTATTGAATTTGATTACGAACTTTATCGAAACCAATAAAGATATCGATACATTGAACAACTTGGAAAAAATGATCACTGAGCGCCAAGGGGAACTTAAGAAATAATCTTTCCCTACCGTTGAACTCGTTGTATTCTGCCTGATACTTCCCAAAGTTTTTAGACAGTGCAGAAGAAAACGAAGTCTTCAAACTGCTTTTCCTGATTTTTGGCAAAGTCGTGCATCGCTGTACCCACATTTGCCACGCCAAGTGTTCTCAGCTTTACGTCACAAGTCAAGCTCGTGGAAAGAGACGACGACCCGTTTTCTCTTCCCTTTGATCTCACAAAAGCAACAATAAAGGAGAGCCATGTGTAGGTGTATCACCTAACACAGGGCTCTGTTTTTTTATTCTTTGATCAAGCCTTTGAATAAGCCAACGACAAATTCATTTGGATCAAATGGTTCTAAATCATTGATGCCTTCCCCGAGTCCCACTAATTTGACAGGCAGCCTCAGCTCGTTACGGATCGCCAAGACGATCCCCCCTTTGGCTGTTCCATCAAGTTTGGTTAAGACGAGACCAGAAACATCCGTCGTTTCTTTAAATTGTTTTGCTTGATTCATCGCGTTTTGACCTGTTGTTGCATCCAACACGAGCAGGACTTCATGAGGGGCCGTTGGGTCCACTCGTTGAATGATCCGTTTGATTTTTTCTAGTTCGTTCATCAAATTGACTTTGTTTTGCAAACGCCCCGCTGTATCTACTAATAAAACGTCAGCATTTTCTCGTTTTGCGCGCTCCATCGCATCAAACACGACTGCTGCTGGATCGCCTCCTGCATTGCCACGAACGACTTCAACACCAGCTCGTTCACCCCAGACCACTAATTGATCGATGGCACCGGCACGGAAAGTATCCGCTGCAGCCAATAAGACTTTCTTGCCTTCGGCTTTGAATTGGTGGGCTAATTTCCCGATACTGGTGGTTTTTCCAACACCGTTCACGCCAACAAATAAAATGACGGTCAACCCCGACTGCATATTCAACTCGTTGACTTCACCGACACCTGCTTCCCCATATAGGTCAACCAATTTTTCGATGATGACATTTTGGACATCTGCCGTTTTCTTCACATTACGTAGTTTGACTTCTTGTCTCAATGCATCCGCGATCTTCATCGCCGCATCGAAGCCGACGTCTGCGCCGATCAGCGTTTCTTCCACTTCTTCGAAGAAGTCTTCGTCCACCGTACGGAAGTTGGCAAACAATTCGTTCATCCGTTGCCCAAAGGTTTTCCGTGATTTCGTCAATCCTTTGGTGTATTTATCCTGCACACTTTCCGTTTCTGGCGCTGGTTGAAGGATTGGTTCAGAAGCTGGTACTTCCTCTGATGGTGTATCCTTAGCCACTTCTTCTGGAATACTTGGTGCTTCTTCTTTATTCGCTGTCGTTGCTTCTTGCTGCGGGGACACTTCAGCAGTTTCTTGCTCTGCCTCCAAATCACTGGAGTCGGCGGTTTCTGCAGGTGCCACTGGTTCTGAAGCGCCTTGTTCAGCAGGAGTTTGTGCTGGCTGGCTTTCTTCTGAACGCTGTGCCTCTGGTGAGTCAGCATCGACTAACGGTTTGTCGGTTTCTTGCTCTGCTTCTTTGGTTTCTCCAATCAGCGCTTTTTTGATTTTGTCAAAAAATCCCATCTTACGCACCTCCTTTTAAGACATATTCTTCAATTACTGCTGCCACACCGTCTTCTTGGTTTGAAACGGTGACAACGTCAGCCGCCTCTTTAATGATTGGCACGGCATTGGCCATCGCTACGCCAATCCCTGCATAGCGAATCATCGGCAAGTCATTTTCTTCATCACCGATCGCCATCACTTCTTCTTGCTTGATCCCTAAATCTTGCGCCAATAGGCTGATACCATAAGCTTTGGTGATTCCTTTAGGCATAAATTCCAACAGGTTATTCCGGCTTTTGATGATTTCATATTTCTCGCGGATCTCTGAGGAAATCTCGGGGATCTTAGGATCCAAGACTTCCTGATGGTAGGCGATCACCGCTTTATTATAGAGCATCGATTCATCAAGATCAGCTACGGCAAAAGGACGACAATCCAATAAAGGATTTAACGAGCCATAAATCGATGGATGCGCTGCTGAAGTGGGTAAACTCAAGACGATCTCTTCGGATACCACGTCTAAAGGCAAATTCAAGTCTTCCGCCACTGAAACCAATTCATGGATATCTGCCAGCTGCATCGCTGCTTTTTCAATGATCTCGCCAGTCTCATTTTTTTGAACCAAACCGCCGTTAAAGGTGATGCTATAGTCGCCGGGTTCTTTCAGCGATAATTCTTCTAAGTACGGACGGATCGCCCGTAATGGACGTCCCGTACAAATGACGATTTTTACGCCTTGTGCTTTGGCACGAGCAAGTACCTCTTTGTTGCGAGGAGTCACTTCTTTTTTGTCATTCAATAACGTTCCGTCTAAATCGATCGCAATCAGTTTAATCATATCATTCCTCCTCTATGCTTGATCTGCTGCAAAACTACCGCCTTCACGCACTTCTTCTAAGCGCACGGACACGGTCTTCGACACTCCAGATTCTTGCATGGTCACACCATACAACACATCTGCTGCCTCCATCGTTCCTTTACGGTGAGTTACGACGATAAACTGTGTATCATTTTGGAAAGCACTCAAGTAATGACCGAAACGAGAGACATTGGCTTCATCCAATGCTGCTTCCACTTCGTCAAGCACACAAAACGGTACTGGACGAACTTGAATAATGGAAAACAATAACGCAATCGCAGTCAGCGCCCGTTCGCCCCCTGATAGCAAGCTGAGGTTTTGCAATTTCTTGCCCGGTGGTTGGGCTTCGATCTCAATCCCAGTGTTCAATAAATCTTTCGGATCTGTTAAGACTAATTCCGCATGACCGCCGCCAAACATATTAGGAAATACTTGTTTGAATTGCAGACGAATCGCATCGAAGACTTCGCCGAAACGGGTTTTGACTTCTTCATCCATTTCAGACATCGTATCAAACAGCTGTGCTTTAGCCGACAGCAGATCGTCTCGCTGACTCGTCAAGAACAAATGCCGTTGATTGACTTGTTCATATTGTTCGATCGCATTTAAATTGACTGGACCAATTTGCTCGATCGCTTGTTTTAGTTCCTGAATGTCGACTTTGGCTTGTTCTGCATCCTCAATTTCAGGGTAATCTTGCGCTGCCTTTTCAAAGGTGAGATTGTATTCTTCTTGTAAATACAACAAACGATTATCCATCACCAATTCTGCGCGATTTTTTTCGATCTCAACTTCGGTTTTTTCTGACAGCTTTTCTTTTTGCGTTAAGTTTTCAGCACTCAGGGCTTCATCTAATGCGCCGATTTCTTGTTGAACGACTTGACGTTGTTCACGAATCACCGTCAATTCCGCTGTTACCTGCTGCTTGGTTTTTGTGAAGGCTTCAATTCGCTGAAGAATGCTTTCTTCTGAAAACTCATGATCGCTGACGTTGCTTGTCAAGGCAGCTAACTGCCGTTCTAAGGAGAGTTGACGCGCTTCGTTTTCTTCTAATGCTTGATTCGTAGCGGCAATTTTTTGCTGCAAATGCGCCACTTGTTCTTTTTGAACTGCGAAAGCTGCCTGCAAGCGCGCACTTTCTTGTGCTAAGGTTTGGCGTTTTTCCTCGATCAAGTCTTCTTCGGCATTCATTTGATGAATATCTTGGTCGATTTTCGCCAATTGCGCCGCAATATTCTTTTGCTGTTCTTCTAAGCTTGTCTTCTTCTCATCATATTCCTCAAAGAAGGCTTGCACTTCGCGATGTTCAAAATCAAACACTTGCTGCTCTTGCTTCAAGCGGCTCAGGTCATTCTCAAGATTTTGTAAGCGGCTTTGCAGCTCATGCTCCGTCATGCGAGCCTGTTCTCCTTGCGTCCGCAATTCTTCTAATGCTGCTTGTGCTTCTTTGGTCGCTGCTTCAAAATGCTGGACTTGCTTTTCCGTTTTTAAAAGCCGCTCATCCAGTTGCGCCGCTTGTGCCGTCAATTGTTGCAGCTCATTGCTTTGGCTAAACAAACTACCGGCATTTTTCTTCGTTGCACCACCCGTCATGGAACCGCCAGCATTCATGACATCCCCTTCTAAGGAAACGACCCGATAGCTATAGTTCAATGCCCGTGCTAACGCATTGGCACTTTGCAAGTCTTCGGCAATCAAGATACTGCCTAACAAGTTATCCGTAATCGTTTGGACGTGTTCGGGCGACTGGACCAATTCGCTGGCAACGCCGATAAATCCAGACACTTGCTTGGCTTGATTGCGGGCATAATCTGGCAAATGACGGGCTTTGATGGTCGTCAGCGGTAAGAAGGTTGCACGCCCCCCTCGATTTTCTTTCAAATACGTGATGGCTGCTCGCGCATCCCGCTCATTTTCAACGACGACATGCTGTGCAGCGGCGCCTAATGCGGTCTCGATCGCCACGGTATAGTCTTGCGGCACATCGATCAACTCCGCTACTGCGCCAACGATACCGCTGATCTGCTGTTTGTTTTTCAAAATCAAGCGAACGCCTTGATAAAAGCCGCTATAATTTTCTTGAATGTCTTGCAGACTGCGCTGTTTCGCTCGTACCTGCTGCACTTGACTCATTAACTGATACATTTTCTTTTGTTCTTCATCAAAGCGTTTTTTGTTGGTCTGAGCTTTTTCTTGAAGATGGATGTATTGCTTGCGTTGTTCTTCTAAAATCGCTTTAGCCTGCGTCAGCTGCTCTTCCACGATTTGCGCTTCCGTCGTCATTTCTTTCAACGACGTATTCATTTGCGTCTGCTTGCTTAGCGCCGTTTGATTTTTCGCGGCTTCTTGTTGGTATTGACGCTCCAAGTATTTCAATTCGTTTCCAATCGTTGCTTGCTCCTGCATGGCTTCAACATATTGGCTACGCAACTCTTCAATGATTTCTTTTGCTGAACGTTGGTACTTTTCCTGCTCTTGCTGACACGCCAGCATCGCTGCTTCAACTTCCTGCACACTCCGATTTTTTTGTGAAAGCAAGCCAATCAGTTCTGCTTTTTCTTCATTTAAAAGTGTGACCCGTTCTGTGACTTCCTCTAAGGTTTCTTGGTATTCGGCAGAGCTTTTTTGCGTATGCTTTGAACGTTCATCCAAGACTTCTTTTTGCCCTTCGGCTTGCTTCAGTCCTTCGGTGACCTCTAAAAGCTGCTGATTCAAACGCTCCAACGTTTCATCAAAAGCAGTACGTTGTTGCCGCAAAGAATGTAGCGACAGTTCCCCTTGGTTGATCTTTTCGGAAATCTGCGCCAGTTCTTGGTTAAAGGTACTCAGTTGAGCTTTGGCTGTCTCCCACGCTTCTTTTGCTTTCGTGATCTCTAAGACCGCATAGGCCACATCGACCGTCGTCAATTTTTCTTTTAACGCTAAAAAGCGGTTGGCTGCTTCACTTTGGGCTGCCAGAGGCACCAACTGATCTTCTAGTTCATAAATGATATCTTGTAGACGGCTTAAATTGTCTTCAGTTTCAAACAATTTTTGCTCGGCTTTCTTTTTCCGCTGTTTGTATTTCAATACCCCCGCCGCTTCTTCAAAAATCCCACGACGGTCTTCTGGTTTGCTGCTGAAAATTGCTTCTACCTTGCCTTGGGAAATGATCGAAAATGATTCTTTCCCCAACCCAGAGTCCATAAATAACTCTTGGATATCCTTTAAGCGGCAAGCTTGTTTATTTAAGAAAAAGTCGCTTTCGCCGGTTCTTCTCAAGCGGCGAGTCACGCTGATCTCACTGTAATCCATCGGCAAGTAATGATCGCTATTGTCTAAAACGATCGTCACTTCCGCTATATTTAGCGCTCTGCGGGTGTCAGAACCTGCAAAAATAACATCAGGCATTTTGCCACCACGTAGATTTTTGGCAGATTGTTCTCCTAAAACCCAACGAATCGCTTCGGTAATATTGCTCTTGCCGCTGCCATTTGGTCCGACGACTGCAGTCACTCGATGTTCGAAATCAATGACTGTGCGGTCGGCAAAGGATTTAAAGCCGGCAATCTCTATTCGTTTTAAATACACTCCGCCAGTCCTCTCTTACTGTTCAAGATCCGCCAAGGCATTCGCAGCGGCGTCCTGTTCTGATAATTTCTTCGATTTTCCTTGTCCTTTTCCGATCAAGGTATCATCGCAATAGACTTCCGTCCAAAAAATCCGTTCATGGGCGGGGCCTGCTTCTTTGATCAAACGATAATTGATGGAAACATCGCCGCCACGCTGCAAGACTTCTTGCAAGCGGGTCTTGTGATCCATCTCATGGGAAAAAGCACCTGCTTTTACTTTTGGAAAGACAACTTTCGTCAAAAAGCCGCTGACACTTTCCAGTCCTTGGTCCAAGTATAACGCACCTAAAAAGGCTTCAAATAGATCACAAAGCAAAGAAGGTCGTTTACGACCGCCAGAGTTTTCTTCCCCTTTGCCTAGACGAATGTATTCATCGAATCGGCAATCTTTGGCAAACATGGATAAACTGTCTTCGCGAACGATTGCCGCCCGTAGCTTCGTCAGCTTACCTTCGGGCAGATCTGGCAATTCACGATACAAATACCGTGAAACGATCAACTCTAAGACAGCATCGCCCAAAAACTCTAAACGTTCGTTATCTGACAAGTGCAAGTTGCGGTGCTCATTCACATAAGATGAATGCGTAAACGCTTGTTCAAGCAGATCTACATCATGGAACACAATATCAAACTTTTCTTTTAGTTCTTTCGTTAATTGTGTATTCATTTGTCACATTCCTTCATTAGTTTATCGACACTTCCCTATTATACTGGTTTTTGCCGAATTATGAAATGTTTCCTCCAAATTCTTGGAAAGACTGTAATAAAATTTTATTTACTTAATCTTCTCCTGTATAAAAAAGCCTGTTTTCCTCAGATACCCGCAAAAAAACAGGAAAAAAAGACGTCCTGGAAAGGACGTCTTTTCATCGATCATTGATTAACGAGATTCAGCTGTAACTGAAACTGTTGCCCATCTGTTGTGGTCAATGTCATAAGCCCATGAGAAGTCTTTGACACGGTTTGAAACAGGCATTACTTGGTTTCTGTAAAGAGTAGGGATAACAAACGCTTCGTCTGCTGCATACTCTTGCCATGCATCAAATGCTTCTTTACGTTTTGCATCATCAAATGAATCTTTTGAGTCGATTGCATCTAGAAGTTTTGTATTTTCTTCAGATTCAAAACGAGTGTAGTTGAATGCTGCGTTCGGGCCGTAAAGTCCGCTTGGAGAAGGATCTGAACCAGTTCCCCATGCTGCTTGGAAGACATCGATCTCAGGATCATCGTTTTTCAACTTGTCATAGAAAGCTTGGAAGTCGATCAAGCGACCAGTTGTGTATTGTACATCAAGTCCGATTTCATTCCATTGTTGGATGTAGTAATCAGACAATGGTTGAGCCGTTTCGCCACCTGACATTGAAGCAAAGTTGATGGTTAATTTCTCACCATTTTTGTCTTCACGCATGCCATCGCCATCGACATCTTTGTAGCCAGCATCATCAAGTAATTGATTTGCTTTGTCGATGTTTAATGTGTAGCCTTCTACTTCGGTGTTGTGCAACGTGCCGAATACTGGTGGAATCAATGTCGTTGCATTTGAACGCAAGCCATTGTAGAAACGGCTTCCGACAGCATCGTTATCGATTGCGTAACCCATGGCTTGACGCAATGCTTTATCCGCCATTTTAGACTCAGGGTTGTAGTTTACTTTGTTTTCTTCTTCATTCCAAGTACCTAATTTAAAGCCTAGGTAAGTGTATGCTTGTTCAGGACGACCTAAGATTTGGTAGCCATCTACATCTTTGTAGGTTGGATACGTATCTGTTGGCATTGAATAAACAACGTCATATTGTTTTGCATTCAATCCTTCTACGATTGATGCTGAAGGAACAGCTTTAAATGATAATTTATCCATTTTAGGTGCGCCGCCGTAGTAGTACTCATTCGGTACGTATTCAACAGACTCTCCCGCAACGATATTTGACATTACATAAGGACCAAAGACAACTGGATTTTTACGAACTGGATCGCTTGATTCCATATCTTTGACTTCAATTCCTTCAAAGGCGTGTTTCGGTAAAGCAGATTCATACACTCCGCCACCAGCTTGCAACATACCTGGGTGAACTTCTTTGTATTGGATTTTAACGACTTTGTCACTTTCTTTGGTGATACCAGAAATAGTATCAGCTTTGCCATCATGGTAATCTTCCATACCAACGATATTGGTAAAGTTGTTATCATAGCGGATACCTGTGTAATCTTTATGACCGATTACTTCATAAGAGAAGATCACGTCATCAGCGGTAACATCTTCGCCATCTGACCATTTCAAGTTGTCACGTAATGTGATCGTTGCTGTGTTGTTGTCTTCATCTAACTCAAGATTTGCTGCACCGCCGTCAACGATTTTGAAGTCAGAATCGTATAAGAACAATGTTTCATTACTTGGTTCCATGAAATAACTGTCATAACTGTCTTGATAAAACTCAGGTACGAATAACCCTTGGAACTGCGTATCCATCACTACTGCAACATCCAATGTACCGCCTTCGATTGCTTCTTCGTCATTGCTGACTTCGACTGGCATTGTGCTGATATCTTCTGTTTCTGTCGCTGCATTACCGCCACCAGAAGAATCGGTTCCGCCGCCGTTGCTGCCACAAGCTGCCAATGCTAACACTGACAAAAGAGTGACCATACCAAAAATATTTTTCTTCATCCTGTATCCTCCTTGTTTATCCTAGTCGTTGACGCGCATCCGCTGAACGCTTAAATGCTTGACCAACGTAATTGATACTCAACATCAAGACTAAAATTAGAATTGATGCGGGTAACCAGATCCACTGTCTGTTGACCAGCACATCACCGCTGCTGGCATATCCGATCAGTGTTCCCAAACTTGGAACATTGGTCGGCAGACCAAAACCTAAGAATGTTAGTGTCGTTTCAATACCGATATTCGCTGCAAAGTTCATTGTTAAGTTGGTGATGATCAATGAGCTAAGGTTCGGCATGATTTCGCGGAACATGATGACGAAGTCATTGGTTCCGAGGGTTTTCGATGCACTAACATAGTCGCGACGGCCTTCTGACAGGGTCTTACTTCGGAAGAGCCTTGCTTTTCCGACCCAGTAAAAGGCACTCATGACCCATATAAAGGTCCAAACGTTATAACGAGGTACGATCGATACGATAACGATAATGATCAACATGATCGGCAAAATCATAACAAAGTCAACGATACGCATCAAAATGTTATCAATGATGCCACCATAGTAACCTGAGATGATCCCTAGTCCGACCCCAACGATCGACGTAATGATCGTGATTGAAAAACCAATCAAGATTGAGTTACGCGCACCGATGATCAATTGTCCCCAAACATCACGGCCACCTTCATCCGCCCCTAAAAGGTAGGTGCCGCCGTTTGGCGAAATCGCGCCGGGTACAGCGTATTTATCAAGGATGCTGACACGCATCACTTGTGATTGGTCGATAACTGCTGAGCCGATAAACACGAACAATAAAACTGCGACTAACAACACTAATGAAAAGATCGCCATTTTATCTTTTAAGAATTCGCGAAAAATCATTTTTAATCCCATAGGCGGGATGCTCTCTTGTTTTAGTACTTTTTCTTTCTTTTCAGACACATTTATCCCCTCCTATTACTGGATTCTGATTCTTGGATCGACAATACTCATGATGATATCTGATAGCAGCGTACCGATCAAGGTCGCTAGTCCTAAGATCAATGTCAGTGAAGTGATCACGGCATAGTCCCGTTGGACGATACTATCGATAAACAGTTTTCCGACACCTGGGTAAGCGAAGATTTTCTCAATGACCACAGAACCTGCGATCAATGAAGTGATCTCGTAGCCCATTTGTGATGCGATCGGCAACGACGCATTACGGAAAACGTGACGTGAGAAGACTTTATTCGTTGGTACCCCTTTTGAACGAGCGGTACGAACGAAATCCAATGATTTCGAATCAATGACTTCACTTCGCAAGTATTGGATCGTCACTGCTGTTCCTAATAATGCAGAAGTGATCGCCGGTAATAGTAGGTGATACAAGCGACTCCAAAACTCAGCCATGCCGCTGACCCCCGGTGCAACGGAACCACCCGTTGGGAACCAAGCCAATCGGTAACCGAAGATGAACAATGCGATCAACGCAAAGATAAACAACGGTACGGCGAAACTGAAGAAGTTGTAAACAACGACGACTTTATCAAGCAATGAATTTTGGTAACGTCCTGCCCACATCCCTAAAGGAATGGCAATCACGTAAGTCAAAATGACCGTCAGTAAAGATAACCACAATGTATTGCTGATACGTCCTGCTAATAACGTTGAAACAGGTAATTTAAAGATGAAACTTTGACCAAAGTCCCCTTTTAAGGCATTTCCGATCCAACGGAAATACTGGGTATACCATGGGTCATTCAAACCAGCGGCTTCACGCATCCGCTCAATAACAGCTGGATCTTGGTTTGGATTGATCAAACCGGTAAATGGATCCCCAGGCATTGCTTGTGCGATCAAGAAAATCAAGATACTCAAAATAATGACTTGCGGGATCATCAACAACAAACGACGTAGAATTGTTTTCCACATTATTCAGCACCCCCGTTTTTCAATGCGACTTGGTGCGACTCGGTGATTTTACGCAAGTCATACACTCTGCCAGTTTCGTCGTAGTAATCTTTTTGATGGGTCACATATTCCAACTCGACCTTGCGGCGGTTTTCTTTGTGAGCATCGCGATTTTTTACGTCGATTTGAGGAATCGCTGATAATAAACGTTTTGTATAGATGTGACGCGGGTCTTGATAGATGTCTTCCCGTGTCCCGATCTCAACGAAGCGGCCTTTATACATGATGGCGATATTGTCACACATGTGTTTTACGACCCCTAAGTCATGAGAGATGAATAAGAAACTTAAGCCAAATTCTTGCTGGATCCGTTTCATAAAGTTTAGCACCTGCGCTTGAACGGATAAGTCAAGGGCTGAAACCGGCTCATCGGCGACGATCAGTTTTGGATTGGATGCTACCGCGCGGGCAACCCCTAACCGCTGACGTTGACCACCAGAGAACTCGTGAGGATATTTGTATAGGGCATCTTCTGGCATCCCAACGATATCCAGAAGGCTTTTCACTCGTTTTTTCTCTTCTTGATCGCTTAAGCGTTCAAAGTTGCGTAATGGTTCGGCGATAATGTCTACCACGCGTTTTTTAGGATTCAAGCTGGACATTGAATCTTGGAAAATCATTTGGACATCTTTGTTGTAGTTCATTTTTTTGCGGACGGAACGTTTGGTCACGTCTTGCCCATCATAAATGATTTCGCCACTGGTGATTTTTTCTAACCCAACGATGGCTTTCCCCGTCGTGGATTTACCAGAACCAGACTCACCAACCAATCCGTAGGTTTTTCCTTTTTCTATGATGAAGTCCACACCGTCAACGGCATACACATGGTCTGTGACGCGGTTGAAAAATCCGCTGCGAATAGGATAGTGGACTTTCAGATCTTTAATTGTAATTAATTCTGTCATCTACACTTCTCCTTCTTCGTCTCTAAAATGAAAATGCTTGTAGCATGTGCAACGGACCAAATGATCAGGTGCTACTTCATGCAAGACTGGGTTTGCTTCGTGGTCGCTTTCAGGAATCCAAGGAATCCGTGCGGCAAACCGACAACCCGTCCGTGGCATATTTTTCAAGGAAGGAACTACGCCTTCGATCACGTGCAGTTCACTGTCTTGTGAATTTTCTTGAGGGATCGAGTTGAGCAATGAGCGGGTGTATGGATGTTTCGGATTGGCAAACAACTCTTCGGCTGTTGCGACTTCCACAAACTGCCCCCCGTACATCACGGCTACTCGGTCGGCCATCTCTGCTACGACACCTAAATCGTGGGTGATCAAAATGATCCCCGTCTGTGTTTCTTCTTGCAAATCTTTTAGTAGATCAAGGATCTGTGCTTGGATCGTCACGTCCAACGCGGTCGTTGGTTCATCCGCAATAATGATTGGTGGTTTACAAGCAATCGCGATCGCAATGATGACCCGCTGACGCATCCCACCAGACAATTCATGAGGGTATTGACGTCCTACTCGCGGTGGATTGGGAATCCCCACTTGTTCTAATAATTCTAATGCTCGTGCTTGACGCTGTTCGGCGGTCATATCCGTATGGTAGGATAACCCTTCTTTGATTTGATCTTCGATCCGCATCAAAGGATTCAGTGCAGACAATGGATCTTGGAAAATCATCCCAATATCATTTCCGCGAATTTTGTTGTACAGCGTTTCGTTTAAGTTTGACAAGTTTAAATCTTTATATAAGATTTCTCCAGTGATTTTCGTGTTGTTTGGGTCATGCAGCCCCATGATCGTTGTAGCTAACGTACTCTTGCCGCAACCAGATTCTCCTACGATCGCTAAGATCTCATTGCGATCCAGTGTAAAAGAAATACCATCTACTGCGTCATAGTAATCGTCTTTAATACGAAAACCTGTGTGAAGGTTTTGAACATCTAGTAATTGATTATCTCTGGACAATCGAATACCCCTCTCTACTTTCTAAGATGTCTTGCAATTTAATGTAAAAAAGAAGGAACATGCATTTCATTTCCAAAAGCTTTCTTAACATTGTATAATATATTCTTAATAATTATATAGAAATGCCACCAATAATGCAAGTCCCAGAAAAGTTAATACACTGAATTTTCAGAAAATTTACATTATGCTTTCAACGCCGTCATGTCAGGTTTAACGACCGTTTTTTTGATTTCACTACCAAAGAAAAGCCGCTCAAAATCACTGCGGATCAATTATGAGAAAGAAAGAGCTAAGTCATCTAGGACTTAGCTCTTATGTCTGTCTTAAGCAAGATGGCTTGAAATATAATCAACCGCTCCACCGACTGTTTCGATCTGCTCGGCATCTTCATCAGAAATCTCGGTACCAAATTCATCTTCTAGTTCAAGGACGAATTCCATCACACTGATCGAATCAGCGTTCAAGTCGTCTTTAATGCTCATCGTATCCGTTACGTTCTCTGCGTCAATTTCAAAATGATTGGCGATCACGACCGCAACTTTCTTGAATACTTCATCTCGTGTCAACTGGCTTCACCTCCACGCGTTTGCACAAAACATAGAATGGCTAACAAACATTGTACTGCTTTCTATGCTTTTTGTCTAGATATTTTTGCAATTTCATTACAATCATTGCATTATGATTGCGTTTCGTCTTTGTCAGTCGGCATTTCTTCAAAATGGGCGACCAATTGTGCCACGACATCTGTCGCTAACATCGTATGGATCTGCTTGATGGTGTACGCCACCGCTTCTGGTCCTGTCGCACCATGGGTTTTGATGACTGGGGCTTTCAACCCAAACAATACGGCACCGCCGTGTTTCGCATAATCCATTTCATTTTTCACTTTCCGCAACGCATCTTTTAATAATAATGCGCCTAATTTCCCTTTGGCACCAGAATCGAGAATCGATTGTTTCAACAGCGCCATCAAATTCAAGGCGGTTCCTTCGATCGATTTCAAAACAGCATTTCCAGTAAAGCCATCTGTCACGACGACGTCAGCTGCACCATCCAATAATTCCCGGGCCTCGACATTACCGATAAAGTGGATTGTCGGATCTTGCGAAAGCAGTTCAAAGGCTTTTTTCGTTAATTCACTGCCTTTGGTTTCTTCCGTTCCGTTATTTAACAAGCCGACCCGTGGTCGATTGATCCCGCGAACTTTTTGGGCATAAAAGGACCCTAAGACGGCATAGTTTGCCAAATGTTCTGGTTTATTGTCGGCATTGGCACCTAGATCCAGCATGTCAAAGCCAGCATCTTTGCCGATCACTGGCATTGTGGACATCAATCCGGGACGGTCGATCCCTTTGATCCGACCGACGATAAACAAACCAGCCGCTAATAAGGCCCCAGTATTTCCAGCTGAAAAAATCGCATCTGCCTCACCATTTTTGACCGCTTGTGCTGCCAAGACCATTGAGGCGGTTTTTTTTCGTCTGATCGCTTTGACAGGCTCATCATCACTATTGATTTTTTCATCCGTGTGGATAATGGTGACATTTTTATCATCCGTCATGTATTTTTTGATTTCATTTTCTTTTCCGTAAAGGAGGAATTCAATCTCTGGAAAGTCTTTTTTTGCCAGCATGACTCCTTCTACGATCGCTTTTGGGGCGTTGTCTCCGCCCATTGCATCAACAGCAATCCGCATCTCGCTGCCACTCCCTTCATTTTCCCAATCAGTATAGCATATTCTTTAATCAAAAAATTGTTTGTCTGCTTTTTTTGCTGCTAAATAGTTTGCCAATGCCGAAAATTCTGGCAACAGCTGCCAGCCATTTTTTTGCCAAAGCTGGGCAGCTTCGACTTGTGCCACTTCTAGAATATGGGCATCCGCGACCAAATCAGCAGCCGCAAACTCTGGCAAGCCCGATTGTCGATTGCCGAAGACTTCTCCTGGTCCTCGCAACTGCAAATCTTTTTCGCTGACTACAAAGCCGTTGGTGGTTTCTGTCATGATCTTCATTCGCTCGACCCCTGTTTCATTCTTCGGGTTTGCGATCAATATACAGTAAGAAGCATCGGCACCGCGCCCTACCCGTCCACGCAATTGATGAAGCTGGGCTAACCCGAAGCGATCGGCGTCAATGATCAGCATCACTGTCGCATTGGGGACATTGACCCCTACTTCGATGACCGTCGTGGAAACCAAGATCTGCAGTTGATTTTCTTTGAAAGCTTCCATGATGCTGTCTTTTTCTTGATTCTTCATTTTCCCATGCAGCATTCCCACTTGATAAGTAGGAGAAAAGTAACTTTGCAGCTGCTCATAAATCTCCGTGGCATTCTTGACATCCAGCATTTCGGATTCCTCGATCAAAGGACAGATGACATACATCTGATGCCCTTGTGCCAATTCTTTTTGCGCCCACTCTAAGATCGATTCAAACTGCGGCGGACGGACCCAGCGAGTCTCTACAGGAATCCGTCCTGCTGGCATTTCATCGATCACCGAAACATCCATTTCGCCATAAGCCGTGATCGCTAACGTACGAGGGATTGGCGTGGCGGTCATAAAGAGCACATCAGGCAGATAGCCTTTTTCCCGTAAGACTTTTCGCTGATTGACCCCAAAACGGTGTTGTTCATCGGTGATGACTAAGCCAAGATGTGCAAAGTCTACCCCTTCTTGAATCAGTGCATGGGTCCCAACGATGATGTCGATCTCCCCGGCTGCTAATTGTTCTAAGATGACTCGCCGTTCTTTTGGTTTGGTCGAGCCTGTCAAAAGAGCGGTGGTCACTTCTAAGGGGTCAAAGAGCTGATTCAAGCTTTCTAGGTGCTGCTGAGCCAAAATCTCAGTCGGCACCATCAGTGCGCCCTGAAAGCCAGCCGTCATCGTGGCATAGAGGGCGATCGCCGCCACGACTGTTTTCCCGCTTCCTACGTCTCCTTGCAAGAGTCGCTGCATGTGCTGCGGACTTTTCAGGTCATGGCATATTTCATTGGTCACGCGCTTTTGCGCATTCGTCAATTCAAAGGGCAGTTTACGAGTAAACTCTTTCAAGCGTTGCACATCATAATCGATCGCCAAGCCGTTTTTCTCGGCTTTTTCGCTTTTCTTCAGTCCTTGGATCTGCATTTGGAACAAAAAGAACTCTTCAAAAATCACCCGACGCTTCGCTTGATGACTCTCTTGGGGATCTTTAGGAAAGTGCATCGCAAACATCGCGGATTTCCGATCCAACAAGCGATATTTTTCAATCAATGACAAAGGCAAGATCTCTGTGATCTGATCACCAAAATCAAGGAATGCCTGTTTGATCAGTTCGATCAACACACTTTGACGCACGGCTTTATTGACATGATAAATGGGGGCAAAGTCTTCTGCGCTCTTGCTGCCGAGAATTTTAATTCCCGTCAGTCCTTTGCGTTTGGCGTCCCATTTGCCATAGACGGCGATCTCTTCTGAGACCTCTACTTTATCCTTCAAATAAGGCTGATTGAAAAAGGAGACATTAAAGACATCGTGGTCTTGCATCATGCGAAATTGCAACCGACTTTTCTTATAACCAAAGCGATTGACGACCGGCGGGGAAACGACGATCCCCTTGATCGTTACTTTTTCTTGGTCTTGAATCTCCGCTAATTGCCGTTCTTGAATGTCTTCATAGCGAAACGGATAATACTTCAGCAGGTCTTCAATGGTTTCGATCCCTAAACTCGCCAAGTCTTGGGCGCGTTTTTCTCCGACACCCTTTAATACCGTAAGTGGCTGATTCAGCATAGGTACCCTCCTTTTCCAAAGTGATTTTGTTTATTGCAGAGATTCCTGCATTCATAGAAAAAGACGGAGCCAAAAATCATCTACGATTTTTGCCCCCGCCGCCTAATTTGTTTATTCTGCTGAGAAAAGATACGGATAAACTGGCTGATCGCCTTGATGGATCTCTACTTCGATCTCAGGATGCAGTTCAACGATCGCTTCTTCGATTTTCGCTGCTTCTTTGGCTTTGCCTTCTTCACCGATAATGATGGTGACGATCTCAGTATCTTCTGTGATCATTTTTTCTAAGGTAGTCATGGAAGCAGAGAAACGATCAGGAACAGAAACAACGATTTTGCCGTCGACCATTCCTAAGAAGTCGCCTTCTGTAATTTCGATGCCATCAATTGATGTATTACGGATCGCATGAGTCACTGATCCGCTGACAACACTTGCTAAGACATCGGTCATAGCTTGCTGATTTTCAGCTAGTGTGGATTGCTCGTGGAATGCCAGCATCGCTGTCATCCCTTGTGAGATCGTCCGTGTTTCAACAACCGCTACTGGAATCTCGGAAACTTCCGCTGCTTGCTGTGCAGCCATAAAGATGTTTTTGTTATTTGGTAGAACGATCACTTGGTCGGCATTAACTTCATTGATCGCCAATAAAATGTCTTCCGTACTTGGGTTCATCGTTTGGCCGCCACTGATGACATATGAAGCACCCAGGCTAGTGAACAATTCTTTCAAGCCTTCGCCAGCCGCGATCGCGATGATCGCAAATGGTGTCCGTGGACGTTTCACTGGTGCAGGTTTTGCACCTTGCTGGTCGTGTTCCAAAATCGTTTCATGCTGAAGACGCATGTTGTCAACTTTGATTTTCACCAATGAGCCGAATTTTTGACCATAATTCATGACTTCGCCAGGATGTTCCGTATGGACATGGACTTTGATGATCTCATCGTCGTTGACCACTAATAAGGAATCCCCTAACTCATTTAAGTAATTACGGAATGTTTCATAATCAAATTCACTATCTACAGTCGGACCTTCACCGATCTTCACCATGATTTCTGTACAGTAACCAAAGGTGATATCTTCTGTCGCTAAGTGTCCTTGAACGCTGCGATGATGTTCGGCATTGACCATTTCATCCATAGCCGCTGGGGAAGGTTCGAAGATTTCATCGGCTGGGTATTCACCCGTCAACGCATTTAAGAAGCCTTCATAAATGAACAACAATCCTTGACCGCCGCTATCTACCACGCCGACTTCTTTTAAGACGGGCAATAGATCTGGGGTTTTCGCCAATGAACGTTTTGCACCGTGAACCACGGCTTTCATCACTTCGATACAATCATCGGTAGTTTGTGCTTTTTTCTCGCCATATTCAGCTGCGATGCGTGCCACAGTCAAGATGGTTCCTTCCACAGGTTTCATGACTGCTTTATAGGCGGTTTCTACTCCATGAGTAAAGGCTTGAGCCAATTCTGGTGCAGTGAGTGTTTCTGCGGTCGGGATAGCTTTAGAAAAACCGCGGAATAATTGAGATAAAATGACGCCAGAATTCCCACGTGCGCCCATCAATAGTCCTTTTGAAAGTGTAGCGGCAAGATCGCCGACGTTTTCTGAAGTCGCATCTGCGACCGCTTTTGCTCCACTGGTCATGGATAGATTCATGTTTGTCCCAGTGTCTCCATCTGGAACAGGAAACACATTCAATGAGTTGACAAACTCTGCATTAACTTGTAGACGAGCCGCGCCTGCCTGCACCATTTCTTGAAACTGACTTGCGCTGATATTCGTTACCTTCACTTAGATAGTCCTCCTTAAAATCATCCGCCATGAACGGATCCCTTGCCTAATCTGGCAGTACACGTACGCCTTGAACAAATACATTCACCGAGTTCGCAGATACACCTAGCATCGTTTCTAAGTTGTATTTCACTTTTTCCTGCACGTTGCGGGAAACTTCGGAAATTTTTGTTCCATAGCTGACGATCGTGTATACATCCACTGCAATGCCGTTTTCTTCTTGGCGGACAACGACACCGCGAGAATAATTTTCTTTTCGTAAAATTTCATTGATGTTATCTTTGATTTGTTTCTTGCTAGCCATACCAACAATGCCGAACACATCTGTTGCTGCGCCTCCGACCACTGTTGCAATGACTTCATTGCTGATTTCAATAATACCTGATGAGGTTTGAATTTTTACAGCCATTTTATAGCCTCCTTCAATGGGCATGACCCATCTTTCTTCTTACATATTTTATCATAGCTGTACCGCAAATAAAAGGATGAGACATATGAAAAGGGGCTTTCTGACCAAACGTCTTGCATTTCGACCTTGTTTAATTTACAATGTTTACCGGGAAAAGTCAATGTTTCTTGAAAATTACTCTTGCTTTTTTCACCTTTCTGTGATAAATTCAGATGGTATGAGCTGAAATAGCGCTCCAACATCAAGGCAAAGGAGGAAATAACCACATGGCTAAAGTTTGTTACTTTACTGGACGTAAAACTACAAGTGGAAACAATCGTTCTCACGCAATGAATGCGACAAAACGTACTGTGAAACCTAACTTGCAAAAAGTTCGCGTTATGATTGACGGAAAACCTAAAAAAGTTTGGGTGTCAACTCGTGCTTTGAAATCTGGAAAAGTTGAGCGCGTATAATTAGACCTTTTCGGCCGTTCGTTTTGAACGGCTTTTTTTGTACCCTTTTTTCTTTGGTGCGCTTTCACTTAGGTTTTCATTAAAGAAAACAGGTCTTTGTTTTTTTAATCGATTCACCTGTGGTAAACTAAGAAAAAATTGATAAAGAACAGGTGACTTCTTGTGACGAAAATAAAAACATTTGCCAAACAACATTGGCCTTATATGCTTGCTAGTTTCTTCTTGCCGTTTCTTATCATGGCAGTGATCTATTTGACCATCGGCATCTACCCTGGCAGCAGCCGCAGTGTCTTAGCCAGTGATGCCTTTTCGCAATTCTCAAACTTTCATGCCAGCTTTCGCAATATGCTCTTAGGCAAGCAAAGTATCTTTTATACATGGAATGCCTCTTTAGGCTTGAATTATCTGGCACTGATCTCCTATTACTTAGGTGGGATCTTCACTCCTCTGGTCTTGTTTTTCCCAAATCAGCTGATGTCAGATGCGTTGTACTTCTTGACCTTGATCAAGATCGGCAGTGCGGGCTTGGCGTTTTGGTTTTATGCCAGCCAAACCTTTAAGATCCAACGTTGGCAGCATGTGACCTTAGCCGTCTGTTATGCCTTGATGTCCTTCATCACCGCCCATTCAGAACTGATCATGTGGCTTGATGCCATGATCTATCTACCGCTAGTGATTTTAGGTATTGACCGTTTAGTGAAAAAGAAAAAACCAGTCGTGTTATTTATCAGTTATCTGCTGTTATTTTTATCCAGTTTTTACATGGGCTTTATGATCGGTCTCTTTTCCGTAATGTATTTCTTGGTTCAGTTGGGGCGCAACTGGAAGCAAGCTCGGGGGGCGATCATTCCTTACGGCATCACCTCCTTGTTAGCTGGCGGCGCCTCAATGGTGATCATCTTACCTGCCTTATTGGATTTGCGCTCAAATGGGGAAGAATTAACAACGATTTCTTCCTTTAAAACCGAAGCCACTGATGTCTTTGACCTCGTGATGAAAAACATGATCGGTGTTTACGATACGACAAAATACGGCTCCATTCCCTTCATCTATATCGGTTTATTGCCACTGCTGTTGTGTATTTTATATTTTGTTTCGAAGAAAATCCGCTTGAAGGATAAATTCTTATACGCTGGCATGTTTGCTGTTTTGATCGCCAGTTTTTATATCGTGCCGATGAATCTTTTTTGGCACGGGATGCATGCCCCAAATATGTTCCTTTTCCGTTATGCCTATTTGTTCTCCTTCTTAGTGATCATGCTGGCGGGATACGGGTGGGAGCAGCTGCAGCAAAAAGATCGCGGATTGTTTCTCATTATTGGTCTTTCTACGATCGTGGTGTTTGCCCTCTCCTACGCATTGAAAGGACCTGGAACCTATGAATATGTTTCCGCTACTTCTTTTGCGCTAACGATCGTATTCTTTGTTCTTTACTTGTTATGTATTGGGTTCGGACAATTAGGTCTTTTAACACAAAAACGAGTGACGATCTTGATGCTGATCTTCGTCTGCGGAGAAATGGCCGTCAATACGAGCGGCATGGTTCGCGGAATTTTGAATGATTGGAACTATGCTTCTCGCAGTTTGTATACAGAACCTTATCCGGACATCAAAAAACTAGTCACTCAAGCCACCGAAGACAATGATACCTTTTTCCGATTAGAAAACCTTGATCCTGTTTCTTCCAACGACAGTATCAATTATGGCTACAGCGGTGTCAGCATGTTTTCTTCGATCCGTAACCGCAATTCCTCAAGCTACCTGGATAAGCTGGGCTTTCGGTCCCGCGGCACCAATTTAAATATCCGCTATCCGAACAATACCTTGCTGATGGATGCTTTTACAGGGATCAAATACAATATCTCCAAGCCAAATCTCACCAAATACGGCTTTCAACGTGTGGGGGAATCTGGTGAATACAAGCTTTATGAGAATCAAAATGCGTTACCGCTAGGTTTCTTGGCTGAACCAACCATTGAATCGATTGAACAGCCGCAAAATGACAACTTGACGAGCCAGAAAAATCTTTTCAATAGCTTGGCCGATTTAAATTTAGAGTATTTTGCCTTTCAGCCGATCACGGTGATCCATAGTAAAAATACAGATATCACCAATGACGGCATGTATATGAAATTTACCGAGCAAGAAAGCAATGTCGCAAAAGAAGTGACTTGGCAAGTGGAGGTTCCAGCGAACTCGCAAGCATACTTGAGTCTTTTCCCTGCCAACTTTGGGGAATTGGAAAGCTCATCTGCCACCGTGACAGTCAACGGCCAGCAGCGAGAAACGCAAATCAGTATCAACGGTCAATACTACGACTTAGGGCACTATGAGACCGATACGACGGTTCAATTCACCGTCAGCTTCTACGGAACGCCTGAAATCTCCTTCCAAAACCCGCAAGTCGTGACCTTGGATACCAACGCCTACCAACAAGCAATTGATGCGATCCAAGATCGAGGGGTCGCTATGACGGTCGGCAAACGCAGTGCCAAAGCCGATATCACGACTGAAAAAGAGCAACAGCTTGTAACGACCATCCCTTATGACAAGGGCTGGACTGCTACGCTTGACGGCAAAGAAGTTCCAATCACCGCCTTTCAAGACGGCTTTATCAGTGTGACGATCCCAAGTGGCACCCATCACTTGGAACTGTCCTTCTTGCCGCAAGGCTTTGTTATCGGTGTTTGCTTGTTCTTCGGCTGCATCGCATTGTTTATCCTGTTTGCTTGGTTTTACCAGAAACAAGTAGCCAAAAAGCAAGTCTTAGACGACCAACGTCAACTCATGGATCAACCACCAGAAACCTAATCGAAAAAGAACCAACTCGTCTTTTTGAGGCGCTCCCCATAAGTTAGAGCAAACGCTGACTTATGGGTGTCGCTCAATGATCGGTGAGTTTGGTTCTTTTTTTGTGCTGGCGTTCCGCAGTTGTTCGCTCTAGTGGTCTTAGCCTCCACTGCCGACTAGATCCCCTTCGATGCGGGGGCAATGCCTAGCCCGTTAGCCCTTAGAGCGTTTAGCGAAACATAAGATAACTGTTAGGTTCTTCCGCATTTTTCTTGATGGAGTGCAACGATCGCTCCCATAAGTTAACCATTTTGGTTTGTTTCAAGACGCGAAAGATCGAAAGCCCTTGATCGATTTTCAACAGTCCTTTTTCTTGATCGCCATAAATATACCAGTACCACCCTTGATAGCAAAGAAGATGCGTGCTGTTTAGCATGTCTCCGCGCTCTGCCAATAATTCCTCTGCAATGGTCAACACCTCTTTTGCCCACTCCAGGCGGCGAAAATTGACAAACGTCGTAAAACAACTAAAAATCAAATCCATTTGAATTTCTCGCATCAAGGACAAGCCTTGTTCTTTTTTTGTGCGGGAAATAGCGATCTGCAGTAAGTGATAGGAGGTTTCGACAGGAAACAAGAATTGAAAATACCGAAACAGTAAAATCTCATAAACGCCCCAGTTGTCTACTTTCGTAAGGTAGGAAATGACGGGGCGAGTTTTGGTGCGCAGCTTTTCCATATAGTCACTAGAAGAGTGATTGGGTTTAGGACCTGAGAGATTGATTTCATGTATCTCCTTTGTGATCTCAAGGTACAGAAAAACAAAAGAATGCTGTTTGGAAGCGGCGATCAGTTCGCTGCGCATTTCCTCCAGCCCTTCTTTGCTTCGCTGGGCGTGGGCGTTACTCAAGTAAGCTTCTTTGTTGATCCCTAAAATTCGATCCAGTAAATCCATAAATTCGCTCGTCATATAGCTGGGGAAGCTCATCAGGTTGTCGTGACTTTTTATGCCTTTTTGCTGCGCACGTAAATAATAAAACTCCTCCACCGTAACATGTATATTTTCTAATAAGCGTTCCAATCGATGAATACTGATACTTGAAGCACCTTGCTCAAATTTACTGATAAACGAGCGACTGTTTTGTTCATCCGCCACTTGAGCGATCGTATAGCCGCGCTCTTTGCGCAATTGTCGGTACAGTTTTCCTTCTTCCATAACCATCCTCCTAGCGATCAGTCTGCAAACGCCAAACCAAACTTGCTTTACGAATGAAGCTCTGCCATTAAATGCTACTATTTTAGATTCAAATTTAGATTCAACCTTATAAAATGTTGAGGAACAAAATCTACGGTACCCTATTTACATGCCACTCTTTTAGCTGTTAGCCACTCGTGACAGTAACCTCTGGTACGCTCCTGGTACATTTAAATTCCACTATAGTGGATTATTTTCTTCTCTTAGTATAAAGCATCCTATACTGATTTTACAACGTAGAACGTGAAAGGATGATTTCGATGAAAGAATATCAACAAAACAAAGGCTATCGTGCCTTAGTCAACGCCGCCTTACTCAGCGGCATCGGCATGAGTTTATTTAATATCGTCTTTGTAGTTTATGCCAGTACATTACCCTTTAATGCCCTTGCTGTTTCCTTAGCCTCCATGGCACTGTTAGTCCCTGATCTCTTACGGATCCTGACTGGCTATCTAGCCGATCGTACCAAAAACAAAGTGCAATGGATGATCAGCAGTCGACTCTTACAAGGAGTCCTTTTTGTGGCACTCGCTTTTTTGATCCAACTGCCGCCTAGTTTATGGTCTTTCTTCCTTTTGCTAGGCATCAACATTGTATCTGATTGTTTGGGCGCTTATTGTTCTGGGTTGCAGCTGCCCTATGTTCGCCGTCTTGTGCCTGCTGATGCCTTAGACAGTGCCATGGGCTTTCAAATGGCGTGTCAAACCACCGTTCAAATCGTCTTTCAAGGGATCGGTGCTTGGGGGATCATTTTACTGAATAATAATTTTGCCGCTTTTGGTTTGATCAATGCCGTGACGTTTTTCTTAGCCGCCATCGTGATCTTCTGGAACCGCTCGCTCTTTTATGCGGTGCCAGGGAAAATCAATCAAGCACCAACACCACTCTTTCAGAATTTCTCGGAAACCTTTAAATTATTGACTGGTACGGCTTTTCTTAAAAAGATGATTCTCTTTGCCTTACTGATCAATACCTTAGCCGCTAGTACGAGCGGTTTACTAAATCTCCAGCTGCTGGATGACCTTGCGCTTTGGTTTGCCACTTATGGCAACACCGTTGCGATGGCAGGCATCGCCACTTCCATCGGCATGGTCGCTGGCGCCTTGTTTGCTGCCGACTGGTTCAAGAATACTGGTCTGGTTCGCTTGATTGCGTATACCTCTTTCGTTTTATGTCTATTGACCTTGAATTTTCTCTTCCTGCATAATCGTTGGCTCATGATTGTGCTGCTCTTTGCTGAAGGCTATCTGATTGGAAAAATCAATCCCCGCTTTTCGGCACATCTGATTCGTGAGATCGATGAAGAACATCTCGCCATCAGCAGCGGGATCTTTTCCACCATTGTGATGCTAGGGGGGCCCGTCGGACAAATGGTCTTTTTAGGCATCGGCAATCGCTATCACGTGGCTTGGAGCTGGCTGCTTTACTTGCTTTTCGCATTTTTGGTAGCCATCGCCGCTTTAGTCGCTGCCAGTACCTTAGAAAAAACACCCCCCACTGCTGCGTCTAAAACCGCTGCGGAAAGAACTGAGAATTGGCAAGAAACCACCCCTGTTTTGCCTGAAAAAAAATAAAAACACAAGCTTTCGCTTTCTCTTTTTGGACAAGAGCAGCGAAGCTTGTGTTTTTCCTTATTCATAAGCAACATGAACCAAATACAATCCTTCTGGATGAGCTGTGGGTCCTGCCGCATTTCGGTCTTTTTGCGCAATGATTGCAGGAATACTGTCAGGTGCGAGTCGTCCATTGCCGATTTTCAACAATGTGCCCACCATGATTCGGATCATCTTGTACAAAAATCCATCGCCGCGAAAGGTGAAAATCAACTCATCTCCAGCGTCATTGACCGCCATGGACGCCTCATGGATCGTCCGTGTTTTGTCATCGACGGAACTGCCCGTCGCGCAAAAACTGGTAAAGTCATGGGTGCCTAAAAAATCTGGCAACGCTCGTTGGATTTTTTCCAAATCTAGCGGATACGGATAATAGCTGGCATAATGACGGCGGAAAGGACTGCGAGGTTTCCCAATGTCCACTCGAAACTGGTAGGTTTTTTCAACGACTAAGTAGCGGGCATGAAAGGTATCGTCAACGATCTCCACCGATTTTACCGCAACATCTTCTGGCGTTTGGGTATCTAAACCAAAGCGCATTTTTTCCAGGGGGCGCTTTTGAGGGAAATCGAAGTGGATCACTTGCCCTTGCGCATGGACCCCCGCATCAGTGCGGCCAGAGCCATGAATCTGAATCGGCTGCCCATTGTTCATCTTCGTTAATGTCTTTTCAATCTCTTCTTGAACCGTTCGTCCATTGGGTTGACGCTGAAATCCTTGAAAATTCGTGCCATCATAAGCGATCGTCGCTTTATAGCGGACCATTGAATCACCTGTTTCTTTCTATTTTTTCACAAAAAAGCCTATGAGAAAAGTCTGATCGATCGACAGGCCTTTTCGAACCAGCCACTGGGATCGCCAGCAGCCTCGTTGCTTCGTTAAGAACCTTTCGTGGGTTGACTTCAATCATAGGTCTTCGATTATCCTCTTAAGAACACTAACGCGACTGTAAAGAGCGCAAAAACGATGACAACCAATGTGTCCCGTTGATGCCAGTGCAAAATCCGATACTTCGTACGCCCTTCGCCGCCTTGATAGCCTCTGGCTTCCATAGCGGTAGCTAGATCTTCCGCACGGTTAAAGCTGCTGACAAATAAAGGAATCAATAAAGGAACGATCGCCTTCATCTTCTGCAACAGTCCCCCTTCGCCGAAATCGACCCCGCGGGCACGCTGAGCATTCATAATTTTTTCTGTTTCATCCATCAAGGTTGGCACAAAGCGCAACGCGATCGACAGCATCAGTGAGATTTCATGGACAGGGAAACGGATCGCTTTTAACGGACGCAAAATGTATTCGATCGCATCTGAAAGCTCTAATGGGGGCGTCGTTAACGTCAACAAGGTCGACATGAAAATGATCAAAACAAAACGGCAAAAAATAAAAATCCCGTTTTGGACACCAAATTCTGTGATGTTAAAGATCCACCAAGACCAGTAGACGTCCCCGCCGGTAGTAAATAAAATCTGTAACGCCACAGTAAATAAAATCAGCCAAATCAAAGGTCGCACGCCTCGAATAAAGAAGCCAAAATCGATTTTTGAAAAGGAGATACAAAAGAGCGTAAAAGCACCCGCTAATAAATAGCTTTGCCAATTATTCGCCAAAAAGATAATCGCGATAAAATAAAAACTAGCAATCAATTTGACTCGTGGATCTAAGCGGTGAATCAAGGAGTCCCCGGGAATAAAACGACCGAAAATCAGTTTATTCATCATGGGCAATCGCCCCCTTTGCTACTAAAACATCTGCCAGCTCATCAGCTGTTAGCGGCAACTGCTCAAATGCCAATCCTCTGGCTTGTAGTTGCTCCGCAAATGCGGTTGCTGTCGGTACGCCTAACTGCTTTTCTTGCAGCCAGGCAGTATCTTGAAACACAACGGACGGCGTGCCTGCTTTGACGAGACGGCCTTTTTCTAACACATAGACATAATCAGCATAGTTTGCCACATCATCCATCAAGTGGGTCACTAAAATGATCGTCATGTTCTTTTCCCGATGCAGGCGATCAAACATTTCCATCATCTCTTTGCGTCCTTGTGGATCTAAGCCAGCTGTCGGCTCGTCTAAGACCAAAACTTCTGGTTCCATAGCCAAGACCCCAGCAATCGCTACACGGCGCATTTGGCCCCCTGAAAGGTCAAAGGGTGAACGTTCCAGAAAACTTTCATCTAAACCTACCAATTGAATGTATTCTTGGGCTAAACCTTTGGCTGCTTCTTCGGAGACCCCAAAGTTTTTCGGTCCAAAAGCGATATCTCTCGCAACGGTTTCTTCAAATAATTGGGATTCAGGAAATTGAAAAACGATCCCGACTTTTTTACGTAACGGTTTTAGATTTTTGTTGTCTGTCTCGGGTTTGATGACTCGCTCACCGATCGTGACCGTGCCAGTCGTTGGTTTTAATAATGCATTCAAGTGCTGCAACAACGTAGATTTTCCGCTCCCTGTATGACCGACTAAGGCAGTATAAGAGCCTTCTTTGATCTCTAAATCAATATCGAACAAAACCCGTTGTTCAAACGGAGAATGCGGTTGGTAGGTGAATCCTACTTGTTCAAAACGGATGTCCATAGCCAATCCACCATCCCTTCTTCAGTTAAGTACGCTTGCGGTACCGTGACGCCCCGCTGCTTTAGCGCTGCCTTTAATTTTTCAGGAAATGGCAGATCTAAGCCTAGCTCAATCAGTTCTGGACCTGCAGAAAAAATCTCTGCGGGTGTCCCTTCGCGGACGAGCTCTCCTTGACGCATCACCAGCACCCGATTGGCGTTGGCTGCTTCATCGATATCATGGGTGATCGATAACACGGTCAAATTGTTTTTCTCTTTGATTTTTTTGATCGTTGCGATCACTTCTTCACGACCTTCTGGATCTAGCATACTAGTGGCTTCATCAAGAATGATGATATCTGGGCGCAACGCAACGACGCCAGCAATGGCTACCCGCTGTTTTTGACCACCAGAAAGACGCGCGGGTTCCCGGGTCGCAAACTCGCTCATCCGTACTTGTTCCAGAGCGTCTTTGACACGAACCAGCATTTCTTCTCGCGGGATTCCTTGATTTTCTAAACCGAAAGCCACATCATCTTCCACCGTCGAACCAACGAATTGATTGTCAGGGTTTTGAAAGACCATACCGACCATTTTTCGAATATTCCAGATATTTTCTTCATTCAAAGGCAATTCGCCGACAGAAACACTGCCTTCTTGCGGCAAGATCAAGCCATTGATGGTTTTTGCTAAAGTTGATTTACCAGAGCCGTTATGGCCGATCAACGCCACCCATTCCCCTTTGTTGATGGAAAAGGATACGTTATTTAACGCGGCACGCTCTTCTTCGCTATAACGCACAGTAATAGCATTCAATTCAATGATTGGCTTCATGATAGACTCCTTCATTTGCGATTAATTCTTTCTAACACTACCAAAAAAGTGCACGTTTTTCAATGATTCACGCACGATTTGTCTCCAGATCTTTTTTTCACTTGCCATTACCTGTCTTGACAGGTAATCGAAAGTAAAAAAAAAGCACTTTATGATGAGTGCGTACACCTCGAAATACATCGAGGTGTAGGCGCTGAGCTAGACTCGGAAAGTTTCTTCCAACATCATAACACTCTTAGTAAACATCTATAAAGTGATGATAAGTGTGATTTTAAACAAGTTCTAGGATAACCATTGGTGCAGCATCTCCGCGTCTTGGTTCTGTTTTCAAGATACGAGTATATCCACCTTGGCGATCTGTGTAACGAGGAGCGATATCATTGAATAATTTTTGTAATGCTGATTCAATAACTACTTCTTCGTTTTCTTCACGTACACTTGCAACTTCATTACGAACGAATGCTGCTGCTTGACGACGTGCATGCAAATCACCACGTTTACCTAAAGTGATCATTTTTTCTGCAGTTGAACGAACTTCTTTCGCACGAGCTTCAGTCGTAACGATACGTTCGTTAATGAATAAATCAGTTGTCAAATCACGCAACATCGCTTTACGTTGGCTAGATGTGCGTCCTAGTTTACGATAACTCACGTGGTTTCCCTCCTTCACTTTCGAATGTTGTATCGGTCAGACGAACCGAACTAACGTAATCGAAAACGGTTTAATCGTCTTTACGTAGTCCTAAACCTAAATCATGTAATTTCACTTTGACCTCTTCAAGAGATTTACGGCCTAAGTTTCTTACTTTGATCATTTCTGGTTCAGATTTGTTTGTCAATTCTTGTACAGTATTGATTCCTGCACGTTTTAGACAGTTGTATGAACGAACAGATAAGTCTAATTCTTCGATCGTCATTTCCAACATTTTTTCTTTTTGTGTTTCTTCTTTTTCAACCATGATTTCAGCGTTTTTCGCTTCATCCGTTAGGTTAACAAAGATGTCTAAATGTTCAGTCATGATCTTCGCAGACAAACTCATTGCTTCCAATGGTTCGATTGAGCCATCAGTCCATATTTCCATCGTTAATTTGTCGAAATCATCCCGACGACCGACACGTGTGTTTTCTACTTGGTAGTTGACACGACGTACTGGTGTATAGATTGAATCGACTGGAAGAACGCCAATCGGCATATCTTCTTTTTTGTTTTCGTCCGCTTGAACGTAGCCGCGGCCAGGTTTCACTGTTAAGCGAGCATGGAACGTAGCACCTTCAGAAACGGTACAGATATACATATCTTTGTTAAGGATTTCTACATCACTATCAACGATGATATCGCCAGCAGTTACTGTAGCAGGTCCTGAAATATCAATTTCAAGGGTCTTTTCTTCATTCCCGTACATTTTCAATGCAAGACCTTTAATATTCAAGATGATTTGAGCAACGTCTTCCCGAACACCCTTAACAGTTGAGAATTCGTGTAAAACTCCATCGATTTGAATATTGGTGATTGCCGCACCAGGTAAAGAAGATAATAAAATACGACGTAGGGAATTTCCTAGTGTAGTTCCGTAGCCTCTTTCAAGAGGTTCCACGATGAACTTGCCATAATCTTTGTCTTCATCAATCTTTGCGATTCTTGGTTTTTCGAATTCAATCATTCTTATCTATTACCCCTTTCAAAACGAAAAGTGTCTTGTTCAATGACGTATTTGTTACACTCAAAATGAGCAGCACTCATTAAACACGACGGCGTTTTGGAGGGCGGCATCCATTATGAGGGACTGGAGTCACGTCACGGATCGCACTCACTTCCAAACCTGCTGCTTGTAATGAACGAATTGCTGCTTCACGTCCAGAACCAGGTCCTTTAACTGTTACTTCAACAGTTCTTAATCCGTGTTCCATTGCTGCTTTGGTAGCTGTTTCTGCTGCCATTTGAGCGGCAAAAGGAGTAGATTTTTTGCTTCCTTTGAAACCTAATGAACCAGCTGATGACCATGCTAATGCATTACCATGAGTATCAGTGATCATTACGATTGTATTATTGAATGTTGAGTGAATATGTGCAATACCCGCTTCAATATTCTTTTTCACACGGCGTTTACGACTCACTTTTTTTGCTGCCATGAAGTTTTAACCTCCTTCACTTAGGAATTATTTTTTCTTGCCTGCGACTGTTTTAGACGGGCCTTTACGAGTACGTGCATTGTTTTTCGTGTTTTGTCCACGAACTGGCAATCCACGGCGATGACGGATTCCACGGTAAGAACCGATTTCCATCAATCGTTTGATGTTTAAGTTCACTTCACGACGAAGGTCACCTTCAACTTTTAATTTATCAACTTCCGCACGGATAGCATCTGTTTGTTCATTCGTTAAATCACGAACGCGAACTTCTTCAGACACGCCAGCGTCAGCTAAAATTTGTTTTGCAGTCGTGTTACCAATACCATAGATATAAGTAAGTGAAACGACCACACGTTTATCACGAGGAATATCTACTCCTGCAATACGAGCCATATTTGTTACACCTCCGATTATCCTTGACGTTGTTTATGTTTTGGATTTGCTGGGCAAATCACCATAACGCGTCCTTTACGACGAATTACTTTACAATGTTCGCACATTGGTTTTACTGATGGTCTTACTTTCATGATAATACCTCCTGTGGTTTTACGGAGTACAATTATTTAAAGCGATAAGTAATGCGGCCACGGTTCAGATCATACGGGGATAATTCCACCGTCACTTTGTCTCCAGGTAAAATACGAATGTAGTGCATCCGGATCTTACCAGAAACGGTCGCTAGAACTTGGTGTCCGTTTTCCAATTCTACTTTAAACATTGCATTCGGCAAAGTTTCGACGACTGTACCTTCGACTTCAATCATATCTTCTTTTGCCACGCACAGTACCTCCTTGTACTTGTGATTTTCACACGATAAAATGGCGGAAACTCGGTTCCCACCTGATATTCTCAAACTATGCTCCTACTTAATGAAAAGTAGAAGTCGGACTGACATATTCTATCATATCCTGTCAAAGATTTCAAGAGAAAGTTTTAAGCTGCAAGTTGGACTCGGGCAATCTATGATTAGTCAATGATCTTTTGAACATCTTCGAATACAGCGTCGATGTCGCGATCCCCATCAATCGATTGCAATAACCCTTTGTCTTTGTAATAAGTCAAAATTGGTTCACTGCTTTTGATATTGACAGCTAGACGATTTTTGACCGTCTCAGGCTTATCATCTTCACGTTGGTAGAAGTCATGACTTCCACAACGATCACATGTTCCTTCCTCTTTTGGAGGATTGAACAATTTATGATAAGTTGCCCCACAATTGCGGCACATGAAGCGGCCGGCTAAACGTTCTACAAGAACTTCTTCAGGAACATGAATATCAATAACGGCATCAAGTTTTTTGTTAAGGTCAGCTAGCATCTCATCTAACGCTTTTGCTTGATCCAATGTACGAGGAAAACCATCTAATAAGAAACCTTTCTCGGTATCAGGTTCAGCTAAACGTTCTTTAACGATCCCATTTGTAACCTCATCAGGAACTAATGCGCCTTGATCCATGTATGATTTTGCTTTAAGGCCTAGTTCTGTTTCGTTCGCCATCGCAGCCCGAAACATATCGCCTGTTGAAATATGAGGAAGACCGTATTCAGCAACGATACGTTCTGCCTGAGTACCTTTTCCAGCACCAGGTAATCCCATTAAAATGAAGTTCATTCTAATTCCTCCTGTAAGTTTTTGAATAGTGTTGAGGAAATCCTCAACACTTCAATAACTTTAATTGATGAAACCAGTATATTTCCGTTTCAGCATAAGCCCTTCTAACTGCTTGGCAGTATCAAGTGCCACACCGATAATGATCAATAGACTCGTTCCACCTAGACCGATCGATTGCGGTAGATTCCAAGCCATCTGAGCGATGATTGGAAGTAAAGCAACCAATCCTAAAAAGATCGATCCAACCGTGCTTAATCGCATCAACAAACGTGATACATATTCTTCGGTTCCTTTACCAGGACGCACACTCGGAATGTAACTTCCTTGTTTTTGCAAGTTTTCCGCTAATTTCTCAGGGTTTACTTGAACAAATGCGTAGAAGAAAGTAAACGCAACGATCAAGACAGTATAGATGATCGCACCCGGTACAGTGTTGTAACTAAAGATCGTTTGCACCACTTCGTACCAAGTTTCTCCTCTATATGAACTACCTAATGCTTGAATGATCGCATTTGGTGTTGTAATAAAAGAACTGGCAAAGATAACTGGGATAACCCCGGCAGCATTTACTTTCAAAGGAAGGTAACTGCTGGTAGGCGCTCCTGCTACCCGTTTTGTATATTGGATCGGAATCTTGCGTTCTGCTTGTTGAACATACGTTACTAAAGTAATGACGATCAACACAGCGATCACAAGCAGCGCCATAAAGATAGCATTTAGCCAGATATCTGATTGATCCACGTTAATGAAGTAATCTTCAATCAATTCTTTGATGCTTGCTGGTAAGCGTGAAATGATCCCTGCAAAGATGATCATTGACACACCGTTTCCGATACCACGCTCGGTGATCTGCTCTCCTAACCAAGTGACTAACATCGTTCCGGCTGTTAAAATCAGACCGATCACGATATAGGTTGCCATATTAGGATTGTTTACAAACCCGAGTTGAGTGTAATAGTTAAATCCAGCCGTTAATGTCATGGATTGGACAAAGCCCAATACCAACGTTAAGTAACGTGTTGCCTGATTTAGTTTCTTACGACCCACTTCACCTTGTTTCGACCATTCAACAAATTTTGGTACGATATCCATCTGCAACAACTGAATAACAATTGAGGCAGTGATGTAAGGCGAAACCCCCATCGAGAAAATCGAAAATTGTTGCATGGCGCCACCACTTACCAAGTTTAACATGTTTAAAAAGGGTAGATCCGCGATGGTATTTAGGCGACTTGCGTCTACGCCTGGCACAGTAATATGTGTTCCCAGACGAAAGACAAACAAGATTAAGACGGTGAACAATATTCTGGATCTAATATCCTTAACCTTAAAGGCATCCTTCAATAGTCTGATCATTAGATCACCTCGATTGATCCACCAGCAGCAACGATTGCTTCTTCAGCTGCTTTTGAGAATTTAGCTGCTTTCACAGTCAATTTCTTCGTTAATTCTCCGTTAGCTAATACTTTGATTCCAGCTTTTTCGTCTTTGACGATTCCAGCTTCGTGTAAAGCAACAGGTGTTACTTCAGCACCGTCTTCAAAGCGGTTCAAGACATCAAGATTGATGACTGCATATTCTTTGCGGTTCACATTTGTAAAGCCACGTTTTGGTAAACGACGGAACAATGGTGTTTGTCCACCTTCGAATCCTAGACGTACTCCGCCGCCTGAACGAGCTTTTTGACCTTTTTGTCCACGTCCAGCTGTTTTACCGTTACCAGATGAAGTTCCTCGACCGACACGGTTACGTACTTGGCGTGAGCCTTCTGATGGTTTTAATTCATGAAGTTTCATAGGTTTGGCACCTCCTTAATCAAACTAGATCTGCTGATCCTTAGACCTCTTCAACGTCCACTAAGTGAGAAACAGTGTTAACCATGCCTTTGATTGCATCATTAGCAGGTTTTACAACTGTTGAATTCAACTTTGTAAGACCTAACGCTTTTACAGTATCACGTTGGTTTTGGGGACGTCCGATAATACTGCGTTTTAAAGTAATTTTCAATTCAGCCATTATAGTGTCCTCCTTAACCGATTAATTCTTCTACTGATTTGCCGCGAAGTGCTGCCACTTCTTCAGCGCGTTTTAATTGTTTTAAACCTTCAACTGTTGCGCGAACAACGTTGATTGGTGTGTTAGAACCTAAAGATTTAGATGTGATATCAGCTACCCCAGCTAATTCCAATACGGCACGAACTGGTCCACCAGCAGCTACCCCAGAACCTTCTACAGCAGGTTTCATAAGGATGCGTCCGCCGCCGAATACACCGATAACTTCGTGAGGGATTGTAGAACCAACCATTGGTACTTCCACCAAGTTTTTCTTCGCGTCTTCGATTGCTTTACGGATTGCTTCTGGTACTTCTTGTGCTTTACCAGTACCGAAACCTACGTGTCCGTTTTTGTCACCGACAACAACTAATGCAGCAAAACGTAGACGACGTCCACCTTTAACAACTTTAGTTACACGGTTGATCGCAACAACGCGGTCTTCTAATTCCAAATGTTTTGGATCAATATAAACCATGAATGGTGTTCCTCCTTCTCTTAAAATTCCAGTCCATTTTCGCGAGCTGCTTCAGCTAAAGCTGCTACACGGCCATGGTAAAGGTATCCACCACGGTCAAAGACTACTACTTTAATACCTTTTGCTGCTGCACGTTCTGCGACTAATTTACCGACAGCTTGTGCTTGTTCAGTTTTTGTTGCACCTGAAACTTCTTTGTCTAAGGCAGAGGCACTTGCTAGCGTCACACCCGCTACGTCATCAATTACTTGTGCGTAGATGTTTTTGTTCGAACGGAACACGTTTAAGCGTGGGCACTCAGCAGTACCAGAGATTTTGTTACGTACACGACGATGTCTTTTCTGACGTGTCTTGTTTTTATCTGGTTTTGTAATCACAATTTGTCACCTCTTTTAATTTTGCTAGCCTAAGCTGCTAGTCGTAAAGAATTACGACTATTTACCAGTTTTACCTTCTTTACGGCGTACAAATTCGCCAACATAACGAATTCCTTTGCCTTTATAAGGTTCTGGAGGACGAACGCCACGGATATTGGCAGCCAATTCGCCAACGACTTCTTTATCTGATCCTTTAACGATCACAGAAGTGTTTGAAGGAACTTCGATTTCGATTCCAGCTGGCGCTTCGATTTCAACTGGATGAGAGTAACCAACGTTCAATACAAGTTTTTTCCCTTGTAATTGAGCACGGTACCCAACCCCGATTAATTCTAACGCTTTTTGGAAACCTTCAGAAACACCAACAACCATGTTGTTGAAGTTTGCACGGGTAGTTCCGTGGATAGTTTTCATTTCTTTACTATCATTTGGACGAGTGAATGTTACTTCGTTTCCTTCGATATTCATTGTGATATCAGAAGAGAAAGTACGTGTTAATTCACCTTTAGGTCCTTTAACTGTAATGTCGTTTCCGTTTTGCTTGATTTCAACACCAGCAGGAAGAACGACGATCTTATTACCGA
Source organism: Enterococcus sp. B2E4 (assembly GCF_030499455.1). NCBI lineage: Bacteria > Bacillati > Bacillota > Bacilli > Lactobacillales > Enterococcaceae > Enterococcus > Enterococcus sp. B2E4. The sequence continues at coordinate 295,533 of NZ_JAUKPK010000005.1, read as the reverse complement.
TACGACTCACTTAGAGGCACCTCCTTGTGGAATATTTTAAATTACCATACATAAGCGACTACTTCGCCGCCAACATTTTTTGCTCTAGCTTCTTTGTCAGTGATTACACCGTCAGAAGTTGAGATAATCGCGATTCCTAGACCATTCAATACTTTTGGTACTTCGTCAGCTTTGACATAAGCACGCAAGCCTGGTTTAGAGATACGTTTTAAGTTTGTGATAACACGTTCACCGTTTTTACCGTATTTAAGAAATACGCGGATCACGCCTTGTTTGTCATCTTCAATGTATTCAACATCGCGGACGAAACCTTCACGTTTCAAGATTTCAGCGATATCACGTTTGATTTTTGAAGCAGGTACTTCTAGGCTTTCGTGTTTAACCATGTTTGCGTTACGCACGCGCGTTAGAAAATCTGCAATTGGATCTGTCATGACCATGGGATAATTTACCTCCTTTATGCGAGTATAGTTTACCAGCTAGCTTTCTTCACGCCGGGAATTTGTCCTTTATAGGCAAGTTCGCGGAAGCAAATACGGCAAAGATGAAATTTACGATAAACTGAATGTGGACGTCCGCAACGTTCACAACGAGTGTATTCTTGCGTTGAGAATTTAGCAGGGCGTTTGTTTTTAGCAATCATTGATTTTTTAGCCACGTAGTTCGCCTCCTTTTTTTATTTTTGGAATGGCATGCCTAATTGTGTCAACAATTCACGAGATTCTTCATCTGTGTTTGCTGTTGTTACAATCACGATATCCATACCACGTACTTTGTCGATCAAATCATAATCTACTTCAGGGAAAATCAATTGTTCTTTGATACCTAAAGTGTAGTTTCCGCGTCCGTCGAACGCTTTTTTGCTCACACCGTGGAAGTCACGGACACGTGGCAATGACACACTTACTAGTTTATCTAAGAATTCATACATTCTTTCGCCGCGTAGTGTTACTTTCGCACCGATTGGCATTCCTTCACGTAAACGGAATCCTGCGATAGATTTTTTCGCTTTTGTGATCAATGGTTTTTGACCTGAGATCAATTGTAATTCTTCAACAGCTTTGTCTAAGTTTTTAGCATTAGAAACAGCGTCACCGACACCCATGTTGATAACGATTTTATCAACTTTTGGTGCTTCCATGATTGAGCTGTAGTTAAATTTGTCCATTAATGATGGGACAACTTCTTTTGAATATTTTTCTTTAAGGCGGTTCATCTGTTAGCCCCTCCTTCCTTCATCAGATTATTTATCAAGAACTTCTCCGGTTTTCTTAGAAACGCGGACTTTTTTGCCGTCAACTTCTTTGTAACCGACACGCGTAGCTTCACCGTTCGATGGATCAACCACCATCACGTTAGAAACATGAATTGGTGCTTCCATTTCAACGATTCCGCCTTGAGGAGCAGTTTGAGAAGGTTTTTGGTGTTTTTTGACAACATTGACACCTTCAACAACGACTTTGTCTTTTTTAGGAAACGCTGCTAGCACAACGCCTTCTTTGTTTTTGTCTTTACCAGTGATAACTTTAACTTTATCGCCTTTTTTAACAAACATGTTTGTTTCGCACCTCCTTTAGATAAGAATCACTATTACAATACTTCTGGTGCTAGGGAAACGATCTTCATAAAGTTGCCTTCACGCAATTCGCGGGCAACTGGGCCAAAGATACGAGTTCCACGAGGGCTCTTATCGTCACGGATAATAACCGCAGCATTTTCATCGAATTTGATGTATGAACCGTCTGTACGACGAGCTCCTGATTTAGTACGAACGATAACGGCTTTAACGACGTCACCTTTTTTGACAACCCCACCTGGCGTTGCTTGTTTAACCGTAGCAACAATCACGTCACCAATATTGGCAGTTTTACGACCAGATCCGCCAAGGACTTTGATCGTTAGAATTTCACGGGCACCTGAGTTGTCCGCCACTCTTAATCGGCTTTCTGCTTGGATCACGATGTGTATCCTCCTTTCAGATTTTGCAATTCACAATCTATATAGGAAAATCTCGTGTGATTAGATAATCACTGCCTTTTCAACAATCTCTACTAGACGGAAACGTTTCGTAGCTGATAATGGACGAGTTTCCATAATTTTCACGATATCGCCAACTTTTGCTTCGTTGTTTTCATCGTGTGCTTTGTATTTCTTAGAATAGTTCAGACGTTTGCCGTAGATAGGGTGGTTTTTCTTTGTTTCAACGACAACAGTGATAGTTTTATCCATTTTGTCTGATACCACGCGACCTTGGTAAACTTTGCGTTGATTTCTTTCTTCAGTCATACGCTAAATGGCCTCCTTCCACTATTACTTAGCTTGTTCACGCAATACTGTTTTAATGCGTGCAATCGATTTACGTACTTCTTTGATACGTGCAGTGTTTTCTAATTGACCTGTTGCTAATTGGAATCTAAGATTGAACAATTCTTCTTTCAATTGTTTTTCTTGATCTAGCATTTCGGCAGTGGTTAATTCTCTGATTTCTTTAACCTTCATTCGATTCACCACCCATTTCCTCACGTTTTACGATCTTCGTTTTCACTGGTAATTTGTGAGAAGCAAGACGTAGCGCTTCGCGCGCAACTTCTTCAGGTACACCGGCAATTTCAAACATGATTTTACCACGTTTAACTGGTGATACCCATCCTTCAGGAGCCCCTTTACCAGAACCCATACGTACCCCGATAGCTTTGGCAGTATAAGATTTGTGAGGGAAAATTTTGATCCATACTTTCCCGCCACGTTTCATATAACGAGTCATTGCGATACGGGCAGCTTCGATTTGACGGTTTGTGATCCAGTGTGATTCAACAGCTTGTAAGCCGTATTCACCGAATGCTACTTCTTTTCCGCCTTTCGCTTCGCCACGCATTTTTCCGCGGAACTCACGACGGTGTTTTACACGTTTAGGTACTAACATGTTTATTTCCCTCCTTTCTCAGTGTTCTTTTTAGTTGGAAGAACTTCTCCACGATAAATCCACACTTTAACTCCTAGTTTTCCGTATGTTGTATCTGCTTCTTCCCATGCGTAATCAATGTCCGCACGTAATGTATGAAGTGGAACGGTTCCTTCTGAGTAACCTTCTGAACGAGCGATATCCGCACCATTTAGACGGCCAGAAACTTGTGTTTTGATTCCTTTAGCGCCAGAACGCATTGTGCGTTGGATCGCTTGTTTTTGCGCACGACGGAAAGCAACACGGTTTTCTAATTGACGTGCGATTCCTTCGCCTACTAATTTAGCATCTAAATCTGGTTTTTTGATTTCAACGATGTTGATGTGAACTCGTTTGCCAGTTAGGCTATTTAATTCTTTTCTTAGGTTTTCGACTTCAGATCCGCCTTTACCGATAACCATACCTGGTTTAGCTGTGTGGATTGAAATATTCACGCGGTTTGCTGCACGCTCGATCTCAACTGTAGACACAGCGGCATCAGCAAGTTTAGATGCGATAAATTTACGGATTTTCAAATCTTCATGTAGAAATTCAGCATACTCTTTTTCAGCATACCATTTAGCATCCCAGTCACGGATGATGCCTACACGCATTCCAATTGGATGTACTTTTTGACCCACTGATTGTCCCTCCTTATTTTTCTGATACGACTACAGTAATATGACTTGTACGTTTGTTGATCGGTGAAGCTGAACCTTTCGCACGTGGACGGAAACGTTTCATCGTTGGTCCTTCGTTTACGAATGCTTCAGAAACAATCAAGTTTTCAACATCTAAGTCAAAATTATTTTCTGCATTGGCAATAGCTGACATCAAGACTTTCTCGATGATTCCAGCTGCTTTATTTGGTGTGAACTTTAAGATCGCGATTGCTTCAGCAACGCTTTTCCCTCTGATTAAGTCAATAACTAGACGAGATTTACGAGGAGAAACGCGGACTGTTTTAGCAGTTGCTTTCGCTGATGTGATTTGTTCTGCCATTTTTGGATATCCTCCCCTCAAAATTAGCGTCTTGTTTTCTTATCATCGGCAGCATGTCCGCGATAAGTTCTTGTTGGTGCAAATTCACCTAATTTGTGTCCTACCATGTCTTCTTGGATGTAAACTGGTACATGTTTCCGTCCATCATACACAGCAATTGTAAATCCGATAAAATTAGGGAAAATTGTAGAACGACGTGACCAAGTTTTGATCACTTTTTTCTTTTCAGCGCCTTCTTGTGCTTCGACCTTTTTCATCAAATGGTCATCGACAAAAGGTCCTTTTTTCAAACTACGACCCATGGTGTACCTCCTCTCAAAATGTGCGACACACGGTCAAGTATATTACTTAGTTTTACGACGACGAACGATAAGTTTGTCTGATTTTGCTTTTTTGTTACGTGTTTTGTAACCAAGTGCAGGTTGTCCCCAAGGAGAAACTGGTGCTTTACGTCCGATTGGTGCTTTACCTTCACCACCACCGTGTGGGTGATCATTAGGGTTCATTACGCTACCACGTACAGTTGGGCGTTTGCGCATCCAACGAGAACGACCGGCTTTACCGATGTTGATCAATTCGTGTTGTTCATTACCAACAGAACCGATTGTTGCACGACATGATGCTAAGATCATCCGTACTTCACCAGAGTTCAAGCGGATCAATACGTATTTGCCTTCTTTACCAAGTACTTGAGCACTTGTTCCAGCTGAACGAATCAATTGTCCACCTTTACCAGGTTTCATTTCGATGTTGTGGATAACAGTACCGACTGGAATGTTTTCTAGTGGTAATGCATTCCCTACTTTGATATCTGCATCTGGACCAGAAACGACAGTCATGCCAACTTCTAATCCTTTAGGTGCTAAGATGTATGCTTTTACTCCATCCTCGTAATGTACTAACGCAATGTTAGCAGAACGGTTTGGATCATATTCAATCGTTTTAACCGTAGCAACGACGTTGTCTTTGTTACGTTTGAAATCGATCAAACGGTATTGACGTTTGTGACCGCCACCTTGATGACGAACCGTGATACGTCCGTTGTTGTTACGACCAGCATTGTTTTTCAAAGGAGCTAACAATGTTTTTTCTGGTGTTGAAGTTGTGATTTCAGCGAAATCAGAACTTGTCATATTACGACGGCCGTTCGTGGTAGGTTTGTACTTTTTAATCGCCACGTCTTTTTCCCTCCCATGTAAAGTTTATGCGTGAGTTGCTTATTCAGCAGCTTCGAAAATTTGGATTTCTTTAGAATCTTCAGTTAAAGTCACAACAGCTTTGCGACGTTTTTTTGTATATCCTGCATATTTACCCATGCGTTTGAATTTCGGACGAACGTTGATGATGTTCACGTTTGCCACTTTCACTCCGTCAAAGGCAGCTTCTACAGCTTGTTTTACTAAAGTTTTGTTAGCTTTTGTGTCCACTTCAAAAGTGTATTTCTTGTCATCCATGGCAAGCATTGATTTTTCAGTGATCACTGGGCGTTTAATAACGTCTAGTAAGTTCATTATGCAAGCACCTCCTCGATCTGAGTAAGAGCAGTTTGTGTCACTAACATTTTGTCGTTAGAAACGATGTCTAAAACACTAATGTTATCAGCAGTAACTACAGAAACTTTTGGCAAGTTGCGCGCAGATAAAGCGGCAAAGTCGTTTTCAGATTCTAAAACTACCAATACTTTAGAGTCAATTGTCAAGTTAGCTAAAACTTGTTTGAATTCTTTTGTTTTTGGAGCATCAAAGCTTAATCCTTCTACTGCTACCAAGTTATTTGAAGCAACTTTTTCTGACAATACAGATTTCATTGCTAAGCGACGAACTTTTTTAGGAAGTTTGTAGCTGTATGAACGTGGTGTTGGTCCGAAGACTACGCCACCTCCACGCCATTGTGGTGAACGGATTGAACCTTGACGGGCACGTCCAGTTCCTTTTTGGCGCCATGGTTTACGGCCACCGCCACGAACGGCACTGCGGTTTTTCACAGCGTGTGTTCCTTGTCTTAATGAAGCGCGTTGCATGATGATTGCATCATAGACAACTGATTCATTTGGTTCGATTCCGAAGATTTCTTCGTTCAATGTAATTTCGCCATTTTGGCTTCCATCTTGTTTGAATAATGCTACATTCGGCATTCCTTAGTTCCTCCTTTCTTCCTATCTACTTATTTAGCTTTCACAGCTGATTTGATTGTAATCAATGATTTTTTCGCGCCAGGTACATTACCTTTGATCAAGATAACGTTGCGTTCTGCGTCTACGCGTACGATTTCCAAGTTTTGGATCGTGATGCGATTTCCGCCCATACGTCCAGCAAGACGTTTGTTTTTGAATACACGGTTAGGTGCAACTGGACCCATTGATCCAGGACGACGGTGGTAACGAGAACCGTGAGCCATTGGTCCGCGGCTTTGTCCGTGACGTTTGATAACGCCTTGGAATCCTTTACCTTTCGAAGTGCCGGTTACATCGATGATGTCTCCTGCTTCAAAAATATCAACTTTGATTTCTGATCCTACTTCTAAGCCCTCTAGCTCTACATTCTTGAATTCGCGAATGAAGCGCTTAGGAGCCGTGTTTGCTTTTGCAACATGACCTTTCGCAGGTTTGTTAGACAAAACTTCACGCATATCTTGGTAGCCGACTTGAATTGCTTCGTAGCCGTCATTTTCGATTGTTTTCACTTGTAGCACTACGTTTGGTGTAGCTTCTACTACAGTTACTGGAATCAATTCGCCAGATTCAGTGAAGATTTGAGTCATTCCCACTTTTTTCCCTAAGATTCCTTTGGTCATGATTACACCTCCATCTTAATTATTATAGTTTGATTTCGATATTAACACCGCTTGGCAAGTCTAGCTTCATTAAAGCATCAACAGTTTTTGGTGTTGGATTCACAATGTCGATTAGACGTTTGTGTGTACGCATTTCGAATTGTTCGCGTGAATCTTTGTATTTGTGCGTCGCACGGATGATCGTGTACAAGCTGCGTTCAGTTGGTAATGGAATTGGACCAGATACGCCAGCTCCAGTTCTCTTTGCAGTTTCTACGATTTTATCCGCTGATTGATCTAAAATACGATGTTCATACGCTTTTAAACGGATACGAATTTTTTGTTTTGCCATTGTTTTCCCTCCTTCGCCTATTTTGAAAAGTAGACATAGCTCCACGAAAATTTTCCGTCACGCTCGTCCATGGCAAAGCGTCCGGGCGTGTCGCAACCTCTCGTTTCGTAGCCGGCAGAAAATTTCTTTGCTGCCAGTGTGACTTACGTATTTACGTAAACAGCACCTTTATGATTATATTACGGATAAACATTGATTGCAAGCTTTTTTTATGGAAAAACCGGGATTCTTTTGCATTTCTTTCAGAAAATTTTCTTTTGGTTTCGTAACACAAAAAAAGAAGCGTTGACCGCTTCTTTTAAGCACTTCTTCATTTCCTATTTATTATAGAAGAAAACCTGCTATTGCGGCGCTTCCTCCTGCATACGGTCTTGGGCGTGGGTATAGGCACCATGCCACACATGACCCACATAAGGATTGATCACCACTCCTTCTTTGATTGCCGCTGTGACAAAGGCTTTCGCTAACCGAACGCTTTCCACGACGGGTTTGCCTTTTGCAAGACCCGCAGCGATCGCTGCTGAAAAGGTGCAGCCTGCCCCGTGATTGAAATCGGTAGCGATTTTTTCACTTTCTAACAAGAGGAAGGATTGCCCATCATAAACGAGGTCAATGGCTTTTGCTCCTGGCAAGCGATGTCCCCCTTTGATCACGACGTATTTAGCACCTAATTCATGGATTTTTCCAGCAGCTTGCTTCATGGCCTCCACACTCGTCAAATCACCCAAACCTGAAAGAATCCCCGCTTCTACTAAATTAGGGGTGACAACATCTGCTAAAGGCAACAAATGCGTGATGATGGCATCGACGCTTTTTGGCTGTAAGATTTCTGCAGTCCCTTTGCAAGCAATGACAGGATCGATCACCACATTTTTGACTTGCTGCTGTTGGATCATCTGTGCAGCTTGGACAATATTGTCTTCATTGCCTAACATGCCCGTTTTTAGAGCATCCATCGGATCACCTGCAAAAGCAGAGATCAATTGTTTTTCGACAAGCGCTGTTTCCATCGCCGTTACTTCATGGCTCCAACCTGCTTGCGGGTCCATCGTGACGATCGCAGCGATCGTGGCAAAACCAAAGACACCATATTCCTGAAATGTTTTTAAATCTGCTTCGATACCGGCACCTCCGGTTGAATCTGACCCAGCAATTGATAGGACTTTTTCCATCTTCCTCATCTCCTTGTGCTTTTTGCTAAGTATAGTCAATCTTCCCCTTGACGAAAAGAGCCATTTGGCTTATTTTTAAACCATCCAATTGAAAAAGGTGGTGCAGGATGGCTTCATCAAGTATCGACAAACAGAAGAAACAACCGATTTACCAGCAGATCGTGACTCATTTTATCGAAGAGATCCAAGCGGGAATCTATGGACCTGGGGATCGTTTGCCACCAGAGCGCAGCCTCGCCCAGACTTTTGGCGTCAATCGTTCCACCGTCGTCAAAGCGTTAGATGAATTGAAAAGCTTAGGATGGATCGAACGAAAACAAGGCAGCGGCTCTCGTGTATTGGAAGGTCGTTGGGGGAACCGCCAAACGCCACTTTCTTATTTGCGCTCGTCTTTAAGCAGCCCTTATCTGCAGCAAGACCCTTACGTTCAACAGATTCAGCATTTGCGCACCGAGAAGGATGTTCTGGATCTGTACACAGGTGATCTACCTGCCGATCTGATCCCCGATTTCACGTTTCCTGCCTTTACCTGGGAAGAGATTCGCAAGGAAAGCACCAAAGTATTACCGACGGGTTATGAACCTTTGCAAGAAATCTTATTGCAGCACCTTGCTGATTCCTTCAATTTGCCCACCAACGGACAAAAACTAGTGATCACTGCTGGATCGACACAAGGAATCACCTTGCTAATGCAAGTCTTATTGCATGCGGGGGATTGTATCGCGACAGAGGACCCTTCTTTCTTGTTCTCTCTCCCCTTGTTTTCCACGATGAATGTCCAGCTGATCGGGATCAAGCAAGATAGCGAAGGGATGCGGCCTGCGGCATTGGAAAAAGTGTTGAAGGAAAAGAAGATCAAATTCGTCTATCTGAATCCCACCTTCCAAAATCCAACGGGACATACTATGAGTGACCATCGGCGCCAAGCGATCATCCGCCTTTGCCAAACCTACCAAGTACCGATCATAGAAGACGATGTTTTTAGCGAGTTGGCTTTTGATAAAGTACCGCCCAAGCTAAAATCCATGGCTCCCGAAACCGTCATTTATTTAGGCTCGCTTTCAAAATTACTAGGTTCATCCATCAAAATCGGCTGGCTTTTGGTGCCAGAAGCGTTAGCCGACCAATTTGCCCAAGCAAAAAAACGGATGGCGATCGATACCACGATCTTCCCGCAAGTCCTTGCCAACATCGCCTTACGCTCCTCTGATTACCACCAGCAGCAGCGGACACTGCTTGCAGAAATGGCCCAGCGTCAGCAAGACTTACTCCAACTCTTGCAGGCATTTCAGGAGGATTGGCAATGGCAGCCGACGAAAGGTGGTCTTTACCTGTGGTTGACTTGGCGTCACCGCACATTGACTCGCAAAGATTGGTCACTCTTTTTGGCGAACGATTGCTTAGTAGCACCTGCGTTTCTTTTCAGTAACGATACGAATGGCTTGCGTTTGAACTATACCCGCTTAGCCAAAGATGATTTACCGCGATTTCAAGAACGATTCACAAAAATCACCCAACAGTTAAAGGAGCAAACCTATGAACGAAACCATTGAGCTTTTGCACAATCACCGCACTTACCGACAATTTGACCCTGACTACCGCTTGAGCCAAGAGCAAGTAACCGCGATTTTGACTGCGGCTCGTCAAGCACCTAGCTGGATGAACGGGCAAGCCTATTCGATCTTAGTGATCGACGACCCGCAGATTCGCCAACAAATGGTCGAATGGAATCCTGGCAATACTCATATCGCAGCAAGTTCACTCTTTCTGCTATTCTTAGCTGATTTAAACCGAACCAAAAAAGTTGCTGACGAAAAACAGACTCCCTATCCAATCGATGAGGGCTATCAGCCATTATTGATCGCCACCACTGATGCCAGCATCGCTTTGCAATCTGGTGCGATCGCTGCTGAATCACTAGGCTTAGGCACCGTCATTTCTGGCAGTGTCCGCAAAGACAGCGCCAAAATCGCTGAATTGTTGCACTTACCAGAATATGTCTATCCTGTGGCTGGCTTGAGCATCGGTAAACCAATCGTAGAAATGAAGGTCAAACCTCGCTTGCCAGAAGAAGCGGTCATTCATTACAACCATTATCAGGACTATTCTTATGAGGCGATCGAAGCGTACGATCAAACGATGACTGCTTTTGGAGAAGCCCGCGAGACCAAACCATGGTCAGAAAAATTCGCTGGCTTTTACAGCAATCGTCCTGACCAAGGATTTGACGCCTTCTTGAAGAAGCAAAATCTAATAAAATAAAAAGCACCGCTCTCTTTAGCTTCGATGAACCGTAACGGATTCATCCACGCTAGAGAGAGCGGCTTTTTTTCTACAAGAGTCAAAAAAAGAGCAAAAGCGCGTACGCTTTTGCTCTTCGATCAATCAAATTAAGCTTGGATTGAAGTTACAACGCCTGAACCAACAGTACGTCCGCCTTCACGAATTGAGAAACGAGTTCCGTCTTCGATAGCGATTGGGTGGATCAATTCAACGTCGATTGTTACGTTATCACCAGGCATAACCATTTCAGTTCCTTCTGGTAATTCAACAACACCAGTTACGTCAGTTGTACGGAAGTAGAACTGAGGACGGTAGTTAGTGAAGAATGGTGTATGACGTCCACCTTCTTCTTTTGTTAAAACGTAAACTTCAGCTTTAAATTTTGTATGAGGTGTGATTGTACCAGCTTTAGCCAATACTTGTCCACGTTGGATGTCTTCACGAGCAACACCACGTAACAATGCACCAATGTTATCCCCTGCTTCAGCATAGTCTAACAATTTACGGAACATTTCAACACCAGTTACAGTTGTTTTAGCAGTTTCTTCAGCAATACCAACGATTTCAACTTCGTCACCAACGCGAACTTGTCCACGTTCAACACGGCCTGTAGCAACAGTACCACGTCCAGTGATTGAGAATACGTCTTCGACTGGCATCATGAATGGTTTGTCAGTGTCACGTTCTGGAGTTGGAACGTATTCGTCAACTGCAGCCATTAATTCCATGATTTTTTCTTCGTATGAAGCATCGCCTTCAAGAGCTTTCAAAGCAGAACCAGCGATTACAGGAACATCGTCGCCTGGGAAGTCATATTCTGACAATAAGTCACGAACTTCCATTTCAACTAATTCTAGTAATTCTTCGTCATCAACCATATCCATTTTGTTTAAGAAAACAACGATGTATGGTACACCAACGTTACGTGATAACAAGATGTGTTCACGTGTTTGAGGCATAGGACCATCAGCAGCAGATACTACTAAGATCGCGCCGTCCATTTGAGCAGCACCAGTGATCATGTTTTTAACGTAGTCCGCGTGTCCTGGGCAGTCAACGTGAGCATAGTGACGTGCTTCAGTTTCGTACTCAACGTGAGCAGTTGAGATAGTGATTCCGCGTTCGCGTTCTTCTGGAGCGCCATCGATTTGGTCGTAAGCTGAAGCTTGAGCCAAACCTTTTTTAGATAATACAGTTGTGATAGCAGCTGTAAGTGTAGTTTTACCATGGTCAACGTGTCCGATCGTACCAATGTTTACGTGGGGTTTAGAACGGTCAAATTTTTCTTTTGCCATTTTAAAATGTTCCTCCTAAAAATGCAGTTTATTTTTTATATTTGATAGGTAGGGAGCCGCAGCTCCCCATCCCTTATCATCGATAATATTGTACACGAAACTCAGAAAAAAATATAGCTTTTTACTTAATTTCCTATACTTCCATCAATTATTCAGCTTTGCCGCCGTTTTTCTTGATGATTTCTTCTTGAACAGATTTAGGTACATCTTCATAGTGATCAAATGTCATCATGAACGTACCGCGACCTTGTGTTGATGAACGAAGTGTTGTTGCGTAACCGAACATTTCAGCTAATGGCACGATTGCGTTCACGATTTGTGAGTTACCGTGTGCTTCCATTCCTTCTACGCGTCCACGACGAGCAGTTACGTGACCCATAACATCACCTAAGTAATCTTCTGGTACAGTGATAACTACTTTCATCATTGGTTCAAGAATTACTGGGTTTGCTTTCTTCGCTGCAGCACGTAAAGCCATAGAAGCTGCAACACGGAAGGCAGTTTCACTTGAATCGACATCATGGTATGAACCATCATAAAGTTTTGCTTTGATGTCTACTAATGGGTAACCGGCTAAGACACCGTTCGCCATTGAGTCTTCAAGTCCTTTTTCAACTGCTGGGATGTATTCACGAGGAACCACACCACCGACAATCGCGTTTTCGAATTCGAAGCCTTTACCTTCTTCGTTTGGTGTAAATTCGACCCATACGTGACCGTATTGACCTTTACCACCAGACTGACGTACAAATTTACCTTCCGCTTGTGTTGCTGCACGGAATGTTTCACGATAAGAAACTTGAGGCGCACCTACGTTTGCTTCAACTTTAAATTCGCGACGCATACGGTCAACTAAGACGTCCAAGTGAAGTTCTCCCATACCAGCGATAACAGTTTCGCCTGTTTCAGCGTTTGTTTCCACACGGAATGATGGATCTTCTTCAGCAAGTTTTTGTAAAGCAACCCCCATTTTATCTTGGTCAGCTTTTGATTTAGGCTCAACAGCGACTTCGATAACTGGTTCTGGGAATTCGATTGATTCAAGGATTACTGGTGATTTTTCATCACATAGTGTATCCCCAGTTGTTGTGTCTTTCAAACCAACAGCAGCGGCGATATCGCCTGAGTATACTGTTTGGATTTCAGCACGAGTGTTGGCGTGCATTTGTAGGATACGACCGATACGTTCGCGTTTGCCTTTTGAAGCATTCAATACGTATGATCCAGAGTTCAAGATACCTGAATACACACGGAAGAATGTCAAACGACCTACGAATGGGTCAGTCATTACTTTAAATGCTAATGAAGCAAATGGTGCTTCATCGTCAGCCGGACGATCAGTTTCTTCGTCTGTTTTAGGATTGATCCCTTTAATCGCAGGAACATCAAGTGGTGAAGGCAAGTAGTCGATGACTGCATCCAACATCAATTGAACCCCTTTGTTTTTAAAGGCAGATCCGCAAAGAACAGGGAAAAAGTCAACAGTCAATGTTGCTTGACGAATACCAGCTTTCAATTCTTCTTCAGTGATTTCTTCACCTTCCAAGAATTTCATCATTAGTTCTTCATCAGTATCAGCAACAGCTTCGATTAATTTTTCGCGCCATTCTTCAGCTAATTCTACGTATTCTTCAGGAATTTCAGTCTCTTGGATTTCAGTTCCTAAGTCATTTGTGTAGATTTCAGCTTTCATTTTTACTAAGTCGATAATACCAGTAAAGTCATCTTCCGCACCAATTGGTAATTGGATTGGGTGAGCATTTGCTTGTAAACGATCATGTAAAGTTGATACAGAGTATAAGAAGTCTGCACCAATTTTGTCCATTTTGTTACAGAATACAACACGCGGTACGCGGTAATCTGTCGCTTGACGCCAAACTGTTTCTGTTTGAGGTTCTACACCTGATTGTGAGTCCAACACAGTTACAGCACCATCAAGTACACGCAATGAACGTTGCACTTCGATTGTGAAGTCCACGTGTCCTGGTGTGTCGATGATATTTACGCGGTTTTCTTTCCATTGCGCAGTTGTCGCAGCAGAAGTGATTGTGATCCCACGTTCTTGTTCTTGTTCCATCCAGTCCATTTGAGAAGCACCTTCATGTGTTTCACCAATTTTATGGATTTTACCTGTGTAATAAAGGATACGTTCAGTTGTCGTTGTTTTACCAGCGTCAACGTGGGCCATGATCCCGATATTACGAGTTTTTTCTAGCGAAAATTCTCTTGCCATTCTAGGTTGTTCCCCTCTCATTCTTACTTAACTTAAGCTAAGGTTGTCTCAGTACCTTCCAATAAAAAGCAGTGAGGATCTTACCAACGATAGTGAGCAAATGCGCGGTTGGCTTCCGCCATTTTGTGTGTGTCTTCGCGTTTTTTCACAGAAGCACCAGTGTTGTTTGCTGCATCCATGATTTCTTTTGCAAGACGTTCTTCCATTGTGTGTTCGCCACGCAAACGAGCGTAGTTTACCACCCAACGAAGACCTAGAGTTGTACGACGTTCAGGACGTACTTCTACTGGTACTTGGTAGTTAGAACCACCGACACGGCGAGCTTTAACTTCCAATACAGGCATAATGTTTTTCATTGCTTGTTCGAAAACTTCCAATGGATCATTTCCTGTAGATTCTTTGATAATGCCAAAAGCATTGTAGATAATATTTGCAGCAACACCGCGTTTACCATCAACCATTACACGGTTGATCAAACGAGTTACTAATTTTGAGTTATAAATAGGATCTGGTAAAACATCACGTTTTGCAACAGGACCTTTACGAGGCATCCGTAACTCCTCCTTCCGAGATATCAGTTCTGATTTAAATAAGATTCATTTGATCTGTTTGTCTTAAAGATTAAGCTTTAGGACGTTTTGTACCATATTTAGAACGAGATTGTTTACGATCGTTAACACCGGCAGTATCCAATGCACCACGAACGATATGGTAACGTACCCCTGGTAAGTCTTTTACACGTCCACCACGTAACAAGACCACGCTGTGTTCTTGTAAGTTGTGTCCGATACCTGGAATATAAGCTGTCACTTCAATCAAGTTTGACAAACGAACACGCGCATATTTACGTAGAGCTGAGTTCGGTTTTTTCGGTGTCATAGTTCCCACACGAGTAGCTACCCCACGCTTTTGAGGTGAGTTAACATTCGTTTGAGCTTTCTTGAAACTGTTATATCCTTTGTTCAATGCTGGTGAATTTGATTTTTCAACCTTGGATTTACGAGGTTTACGTACTAATTGATTAATTGTAGGCATCCCTAGTTGTCCTCCTTCCTTGATTCGCTTTATAGTCCCACACATCCAGGTGGTTCTTTTTTTGCGATAAAAAATAATGCATTCTCTGCATTCATATCAACTATGCTTTGATAGACAGTCAGCACGTCTCCAACGAGAGACCTGTAGATAAAGCACCTTTGATAGAATATCATGCTTATTCTTACCTGTCAAGTATCCTCCTAAGCTTTTTTCAAAAGAAATCTGTTACGAAAAAATCCGCAAATTTTGCGCTTCTTCCTATATAATAGAGACAAAGCATTTATTTAAAAAAGGCGGGAAGAAAATGAACCTAAAAGAAATGGTCGGCATTGAAGCGGCTAGTTATGTAAAAGATGGCATGGTGGTTGGCTTGGGCACTGGCTCAACAGCCTACTACATGATTGAAGAACTGGGTCGACGTGTAAAAGAAGAAGGTCTATCGATCACGGGTGTCCCAACTTCTTGGGCATCGAAAAAACAAGCAGAAGGATTAGGTATCCCGATTCGCACCATCGATGAAGTGGACGCTGTGGATCTAACGATCGACGGTGCAGATGAGATCAGCAAGGATTATCATGGCATCAAAGGCGGCGGTGCAGCCCTTTTATTCGAAAAAATCGTGGCGTCTAACTCAAAAAAAGTCTTGTGGATCGTTGATGAATCGAAAATGGTCGAAACACTTGGTGCCTTCCCGTTGCCAGTGGAAGTGATCCCTTATGGCAGCCAACAGCTGCTGCGTCTGTTCGAGAAGAAAAACTACCATCCAAAACTGCGTCTGAATGAAGAAGGCGAACCGTTAAAAACCGATTGCAGCAATTACATCATCGATCTTCATCTAGAAACGATCACCGCTCCTACTGAGTTGGCACAGGAATTAGATGCTACAGTGGGCGTGGTTGAACACGGTCTGTTTTTGGATATGGTCCATACGATCATTGTCGGATTGCCTGAAGGCCCGAGTACCAAGCACGTTAGATAAAGGAAACAAAAAAAGAGGAGCGATAATGCTTCTCTTTTTTTCGTTATTTTTCTTCAATCGACTTAATTTTTATTATTTTTTGTGCAAATTACCCTATCATTTAAGAAATAATTATGATACATTCAATAAAAAGGGAAAGGTAGGAGGGTTTATGAAAATCATAGGCTATGCTCGTTCAACGATCACCGACAACTCAACAAGTGAACAATTAAACAAGCTCGAAGAATTTGGGTGTCATGAATTTTTCCATGAGACATTTAGCGTGGAAGAAAGTGAAGAAAATCATTCATTGGAGTCAGTGGTGGCACAAATGCAGCCCGGCGACACCTTAGTCGTTACGGAACTGCATCGTTTAGGGAAAACCACCAGACAACTGACCGATCTCACTGATCTATTAAAACAGCGAGAGCTTCATCTGGTTTCACTGGCAGAACAAATCGATACCCGCGGTCCGATGGGACAGGTTTACTTCAATTTAATGGAAGGACTTGCGATCATGGAACGCTCACTCATCAAAGAGCGCACGCTGGTCGGCTTAAATAAAGCCCGCAAAAAAGGCAAAATTGGTGGTCGTCCAAAAATCGATCCGAAAACGATCAAAAAAATCCGTCAATTGTACTACGAGAAAAAAGAAACGATTCAATATATTTCTGAAAAATGCGGTGTTTCTGTAGGTACATGCTATAAATACATAAAATTATCCGAAGAAGAATGGAACAAGTTACGTTCATAGTTGTCGACTCCCCCTAGAACAGCATGAAACAAAAGCGGTCCTCTTTTTAATGATCCCCTTTTGTTTTTCCTTAAGAATGGCGTTTTCCCCCAGCTTTTCCTCCAAAACCATGGAAATTCTTTGAGAAAGAGTGTACAATAAATACGGAATTGAAAATTTCAGAAAAATATCGAATATCTAAAGGAGAGTTTTACATGCCAAAATTAGTATTTTCTCGTCATGGACTAAGCGAATGGAACAAATTAAACCAGTTTACCGGTTGGGCTGATGTTGATCTAGCGCCAGAAGGTGTCGAAGAAGCAATCGAAGGCGGACGTAAAATCAAAGAAGCAGGCATCGAATTTGACGTTGCTTACACATCTGTTTTAACTCGTGCCATCAAAACTTGTAATTACATTTTAGAATATTCTGATCAACTTTGGGTACCAACGATCAAATCATGGCGCTTAAACGAACGTCATTACGGTAAATTACAAGGTTTAAATAAAAAAGAAACTGCTGAAAAATACGGTGACGAACAAGTACACATCTGGCGTCGTTCTTACGATGTTTTACCTCCATTGATGGAAGCTTCAGATGAAGGTTCTGCTGCAAACGACCGTCGTTATGCAATGCTTGACCCTCGCGACGTACCTGGTGGAGAAAACTTAAAAGTTACTTTAGAACGTGCATTGCCTTTCTGGCAAGATGAAATCGCCCCAGCATTAAAAGACGACAAAACTGTCTTAGTTGCGGCTCACGGAAACTCTCTACGTGCATTAGCAAAACATATCGAAGGTATTTCTGACGAAGATATCATGGATCTTGAGATCCCAACTGGTCAACCACTTGTTTATGAATTGAACGATGATTTGACTGTTGCGAAAAAATACTACTTATAAGCCTCGCTTATCGCTGCCCTTTTTTAAAAAAGGGCAGTTTTTTTATTGGCATTTCCTCCCCCCTCTTTTATAATTGAGGGCGTACTCGAAAGGAGCTTATTATGAAACTAGTCAAAAATGATACCGTTTTATTTTTAGGTGACAGCATCACAGATTGCGATCGTGATCGCCAAGATCCCCACGATTTAGGACATGGGTTTGCCCGTCTCGTTGCCGATCAGCTGGCAGAAACATTCCCCACTGCAGGATTTACCTTTTATAATCGGGGGATCGGCGGCAACAAAGCTGCCGACGTCTTAGCCCGTCTCCAAGAAGATTGCCTTCAATTAGCACCTGACGTCTTGATCTTTATGATTGGGATCAACGACACGTGGCACAATGCCGGTGGTCCCAATTTTGGTTCAGAAGAGGCCGCAACGTCCTTTGAGGCAACCTACCGTCAAATTCTGGAACAAGTGACCCAACAGGGGATCACGCGTATTTTCTTGCTGGAACCTTTTGTTTTGACATATCCTGAGGATCGCCAAACTTGGCGGATCGATCTTGATCCGAAAATCCAAATCGTTCGTCGCTTAGCTGCCGCCTTTCATTGTCAGCTGCTGCCGCTGGATGGCTTATTTGCCGAAGCTGCCGTTGCTAGCTCCCCGCAGGCACTGACAGGCGATGACGGTGTGCACCCCACTCCTGCTGGACACGCCTTGATTGCAGATCAGCTAATGGCCCGTTTGGCTTTTTCTTCTGAAGGGTAAATAAACAGACCGCTCCGCGACAACCAAGTCGCAGGAACGGTCTTTTTTATGATTAAAGATAGGTTGAAGGAGTCAAGGAATCTTGGTAGATTGCGATCACGTCTTCTTCTTGCAG
Organism: Enterococcus sp. B2E4; assembly: GCF_030499455.1. Taxonomy (NCBI): domain Bacteria; kingdom Bacillati; phylum Bacillota; class Bacilli; order Lactobacillales; family Enterococcaceae; genus Enterococcus; species Enterococcus sp. B2E4. Next base: position 276,991 of record NZ_JAUKPK010000005.1, on the reverse strand, counting down.
CGGTACATACGCATTTGTTGCAATAGAGCTGAATTGAACTGCTTGAGCCGCCATTTCAGCAAAATGGGTGTCATCGGCGATCCCTACTTCTGGCAAAGTCATTGGAATATCGCAAGAAGCAAAAAAGTCATACAGTTTTTGAATCCCCATTCGGGCAGCTAATTCTGGCACTGCTTCTTGGACACCAAAGACTTCTCTGGCAAACCGCGCAAATTTCGGCGCCGTTTCTTCATTCAATACATGAAGCATCCAGCGTGGGGTCAGGATCGCTAAGCCGATGCCATGGGTAATGTCATAAAACGCACTCAACTCATGCTCCATCGCATGACAAGACCAAGCACCACCCTTGCCACTTCCAGTCAAACCATTTAAGGCTAAGGTGCTCGCCCACATCAAATTCGCCCGTGCATCATAGTCTGTGGGGGCATTTAATGCGATGGGCAGATTTTTAATGACTGCTTTTAGCAATCCTTCTGCTACACCGTCTTGGACATCTGTTCCTTCTGTTTTACTGAAATAATTTTCAATCAGATGGCTCATGATATCCGCTGAACCGGCAGCCGTTTGATAGCGACTGACACTAAAGGTCGTTGTTGGATCTAAAAAAGATACTTTCGGTAAAAATTCGGGTCCGTGCACACCAAGTTTTTGTTTCGTTTCTAGATTAGAGATCACCGCGCCGCGATTCATTTCACTGCCAGTAGCCGCAAGGGTCAAGATCGTTACTAATGGAATCGCTGGTCCTTGATAGCTTCTGGAAAGAACTAAGTCCCAAGGCTCTTGCTCACTGCAAGCCGCCCCAGCGATCACTTTGCTGCAATCAATTACAGAACCGCCGCCAACAGCTAAAATGACGTCGATCGTTTCTGAACGACAAAGAGCGGCTCCTTGACGAACGGTTTCGATTCGTGGATTTGGATCGACACCAGTCAATTCAGTGACTTGATTGCCGTTGGCAGTCAATTGCGCCATGACTGCATCGTACAAACCGTTTTTCTTGATACTGCCGCCACCATAGACTAGCAAGACGTTTTTTCCAAATGTATTCAGTACTTCTGGCAGCTCGTTCAGACGGTCTTTCCCAAAACGAATGTCCGTCGTTACATGAAACGTAAAATTATTCATTGTCTCGTCTCCTTTTACACCTTTTCTTTTCATTAAACCATTTTCTGGCAAAAGTGCAACGCTTCTTCGTGGCTTTTTGCCAACAAAAAAAGATAACACATTCTCGGTTGCATGCAAACCAATACGATTTGGCTGCTTGCTCTATCAAAAGCAAGCAGCCTTCGCATCGTTCATGCACCGATCCTGCGGTATCTTTTTTACGCGATCGCTGTTTCTAAGCCAACTTTGATCATGTCGTTAAATGTCGTTTGTCTTTCTTCTGGCGTTGTTTCTTCTCCAGTGATGATGTGGTCGCTGACGGTACAGATCGCTAAGGTTTGAACGTGGAATTTCGCCCCTAAATAGTATAAGGCTGCGGCTTCCATCTCAACACCCATCACCCCAAGGTCTGCCAACTGTAACGTTTCCGTCATGTCATCTTTGTAGAAGGTATCTTCAGATAAGATGTTACCGACGTGAGTCGTAAATCCTGATTCAATCGCTGTATCATAGGCTTTACGCAACAGTGCAAAGTCAGCGATTGGTGGGAAATGGAAACTTTGGAAGTTTTTTGCTACCATCGATGAACTTGTTGCTGCCGCTTGGGCAATCACAAGATCACGCACGTGGACATCTTTTGAGATGGCACCACACGTACCGACCCGAATCAATTTCTTCACGCCGTAAGAGTTGATCAATTCATGGGCATAGATACTCGCTGAAGGCATGCCCATGCCGGTTCCTTGGACAGAGACCCGCTCGCCCTTATAAACGCCTGTATAGCCCAACATTCCCCGAACGTTGTTGTAACAGATCGGGTCTTCTAAAAATGTTTCAGCAATATATTTTGCCCGCAGTGGATCACCTGGTAACAAGATTTTGTCTGCGATCTCGCCTGCTTTTGCTTCGATATGAACGCTCATTCGTTTTTCTCCTTTGGTCTGCTTTTTATAGTACTGCTAACGTTTCTTTGATCAACGCTTTAAATTCTGCCTTGACCCGTTCCGTCGTTTCCACGACTTCTTCATGATTCAAGCTCGCTTGCATACCAGCAGCCAAGTTTGTGATACAAGAAACACCTAAGACTTTCAAGCCACTGTGAACAGCAACGATCACTTCCGGGACAGTCGACATACCGACAGCATCGGCGCCGATCGTCCGAGCAAAGCGGATCTCTGCTGGCGTTTCATACGTAGGACCTGAGAAGCCCATATAAACGCCTTCTTTTAAGTGCAATCCTTTTGATGCACCAACTTTTTGTGCCGCTTCCCGATAAGGCAAATGGTAGGCTTGGCTCATATCTGGGAAACGCGGACCCATTTCTTCTTCGTTTTCACCAATCAGTGGGTTGTCCCCCATAAAGTTGATTTGATCGGTGATCAACATCAAGTCTCCCGGCTGGAAGCTTTCGTTTACGCCGCCACAGGCATTGGTCACGACTAAAGAGTGAGCTTTCAATGCCGCCATCACACGGACGGGGTAAGTGACCGTCTGCATCGAATGGCCTTCATAATAATGGAATCGTCCTTGCATCGCTAAGACTTTTTTCCCAGCTAATGTTCCATAGACCAATTGTCCTGCATGACCAACCACTGTCGAAACAGGAAAATGCGGGATATCGTTGTAAGGCAACACGATTGGGTTTTCGATCTCATCGGCTAATTCACCTAAGCCAGATCCTAAAATCAACCCAAATTCCACTTCACCGACGCCGCTTTCTTGGATAAATGCCGTTGTTTCTTGTAATTTCTCATGTAACGTTGTCATTTCATCACCTCTAGTTTAAATGTTGTAAAAAGCTTGTTCCGTTTTCTGTAGCTGAAACACCAAAGTTTTCAGCGATCGTTGCGGAAATATCCGCATAGTAGCCTTGTGGCAATTTGCCTTGGCCTTGGAATTTCTTGCTGTACGCTAATAATGGCACATATTCTCTCGTGTGATCCGTTCCCGTAAAGGTTGGGTCATTGCCGTGGTCAGCTGTGATCAACAATAGATCCTCGTCTCCCATTGCTTCTAAAAGTTCTGGAATACGCAAATCAAAATCTTCAATGGCATGGGCATACCCTACAACATCGCGACGGTGACCATAAAGCGCATCGAAGTCGACCAAGTTCGTAAAGCTTAGACCCGTAAAGTCTTGTTTCATTACCTTCAGTAATTGATCCACACCGTCCATATTGCTCTTCGTCCGTACAGACTCGGTGATTCCTTGCCCGTTGAAGATATCATTGATCTTCCCAACGGCGATCACGTCTTTTCCAGCTTCTTTCAAGGAATCTAACACTGTATGGCCAAATGGATCGAGTGCGTAGTCATGACGATTGCTCGTACGAGTAAAGTTTCCAGGCTCACCGACATACGGACGCGCGATGATGCGGCCGATCATATATGGCTCATCTTTCGTGATATCCCGAACGTACTGACAAATACGATACAATTCTTCTAATGGAATGATTTCCTCATGCGCGGCGATCTGCAACACTGGGTCAGCCGAGGTGTAAACGATCAGATCACCTGTCTTCATTTGATGTTCGCCGAAATCATCAATGACTGCTGTCCCTGAGTACGGCGCATTGCAGACGATTTTACGTCCAGAGAACGCTTCGATCTGTTGCAACAATTCATCGGGAAACCCATCGGGAAATACGCGGAAAGGTTTTTGGATATTCAAGCCCATGATCTCCCAGTGCCCCGTCATCGTATCTTTCCCAACGGAAACTTCTTCCAATTTGGTTGCATACCCATCATGGTCAGCTACCGCCTTCACGCCTTCTAAAGGACGGATCGTCCCTAGGCCTAATTGTTCCAAGTGAGGGATCGTCAAGCCTGCTTCTTTTGCAATATGGCCTAACGTATCTGAACCGACATCACCAAAAGCTGCCGCATCAGGTGCTTCACCAATTCCGACTGAATCCATCACGATCAAGTGTACACGTTTAAACATTCTATTCCCTACTTTCTTTATTTTATGCTTTTACAAGCGGATCTACTACTTCTATCATACTAAACTTAAGCAAAAATTGCGCTGGGTTGCTTTGGAAATTTCCTGATGCGTTCCTTTCACCCAGAGGATAGAAAAAGGGCAGGACACAGCAACACATTCATGTCCCATAGCCCCACCCTTTCATACTGAAAAAATTATTTAGATTTAATGTAGTTCTTCCCGTTAGCTTTCGGACCAGCGGCTTTTCCAAGGAAAAGAACGAGCACGATGATCGTCAAGGCATAAGGCGCAGCTTGTAAGTAAACCGCTGGAATGGAAGAGATGATTGGCAGTTGGCCACCTACGATACTGATGTTTTGCGCAAAACCGAAGAAAATCGCAGCTCCCATTGCACCAAGTGGATTCCATTTACCAAAGATCATCGCAGCCATCGAGATAAATCCTTGACCGGCGATCGTTGTCACGGCAAAGCGACCCGCGATCGATTGAGCAAACAAGGCACCGCCCATCCCGCCAAGGAAACCAGAGATCAAGACACCTGAGTAGCGCATCACGTAAACATTGATCCCTAAGGTATCCGCTGCTTGTGGATGCTCACCGACAGAACGAAGACGCAACCCAAAGCGTGTTTTGAAAATCACGAACCACGCGATCACTGAGATCAAAATAGCGAAGTACGCCGGTAAGAATGTTTGATTAAAGAAAATCGGGCCAATGATAGGAATATCTTTAAGAATCGGGAAATTGAAATACCCCAATGTCCGTTGGATGTTATCCGTTTGCCCTTTGTTGTAGATCGCTTTGACTAAGAACACAGCCAAAGCTGGTGCCATCAAGTTCATCACCGTACCACTGATGATGTGGTCGGCACGGAAGTTGATGGTTGCCACCGCATGCAGCAAGGAGAAAAGCACACCGACAAGTCCGCCGACGAGCATCCCTAACCATGGTGTCCACGCACCAAATTGTGACGCAAATTCAATATTGAAAACAATCGAGCTAAAAGCACCCATAACCATGATTCCTTCAAGACCCACGTTAACGATCCCGCTGCGCTCTGAGAACACGCCACCTAGCGCCGTCAAAATCAGAGGAGACGCATAAATCAATGTTTGAGTGACGATCGAAGAAATTAAACTAATATCCATTAGATGGTTCCTCCTTCCTGATCTTGATCGTTTGGTTGGGCTTCAATCTCCTGTACGACCAGCGCTTCTTTTTTGCCGTCAAAGATTTTTGCTAACAAGAAACGAATCACAAAGCTGATCGCTACGAAGAAAATAATAATTGCGATATTGACATCGACTAATTCAGATGGAATACCTGCAAACTGCATGCCTTGTCCACCTAATTTCAAAATACTGAACAAGAGGGCTGAAAGCAAGATTCCGATCGATGAGCCGCTTCCTAACAAGGATACAGCCATACCGTCAAACCCGATGCTCAATGATGACCCTTGAACGAAGAAGTTTTCAAACGTTCCTAGTCCTTGAACGACTCCACCTAATCCAGCAAGCGTTCCAGAGATGATCATGGAGATAATGATCGTCCGTTTGCTGCTCATCCCCGCATATTCAGAAGCGCTTGGGTTCAAGCCCACCGCGCGGATTTCATAACCAAGAGTGGTTTTTTTCATCAAGAACCAAACCAAAACTAAGAAGATCAAGGCTAAGAAGATCCCTAAGTTCAAGCGAGAGTTGCTCGTGATGCTTGCTAGAAACGGCGTCTGCATGGAGGCATTTTCCCCCACCATTTTTGTGACCCCTTTTGTCGTGATCATGGATTCGCTCATCACATTATTGACTAAATGGTTCCCCGTATAAAGCAAGATATAGTTCATCATGATCGTCACGATGACTTCACTTGTTCCAAAGAATGCCCGTAGGAAACCAGGAATCGCAGCTGCGATCGCCCCGCATAAAGCCCCTACGATCACGGCTAATGGCAAGACCACCAACCGAGGCGCATCTGGCATCGCTAGTGCGACCCAGATACTGGCAACCCAACCTGCTAGCGCTTGACCAGAAAGACCGATATTGAAGAATCCGGCTGAGTTTGCAACGGCAAACCCCAGAGCGGTAAAGATCAATGGTCCTGCTGTAACAAAAATCTCACCAATGTTGCGGGCATTTAACCCACCTGTTTGTCCGTTGATAAAAACGGTCCGAAACATTTGTGTATACCCTGTGATCGGGCTATAGCCGAAGGCCGCCATGATGATCCCGCCAAGGACGAATCCCAACAAGACAGCGATGATCGGCACTAATATATTGCGGATCTTTTCTTTGCGGTTATTCAACCGAACCACCTACTTCCTCCATTTGCAGCTCTCGTCTTGCTTCCTCCAAGGAGTACCCTGCCATCAACAAGCCAAGCTCTTTCTCTGATGTTTCTTTCGGATCAACGACCCCAACGATCTCACCAGCATGAATAACAGCAATGCGGTCTGATACATTCAAAATTTCATCTAATTCAAAGCTGACTAACAATACCGCTTTGAACTTATCCCGCTGTTCAATCAAGCGTTTGTGGATAAATTCGATCGCTCCAACATCCAACCCACGGGTCGGATTGGCAACGATCAATAGATCAGGATCGCGGCTGATTTCTCGTGCGATGATCGCTTTTTGTTGATTCCCGCCGGACAATGCCCGTGCTGGTACGATCTCGTTAACTGTTCGTACGTCAAATTCTTGAATCAAGTCACGAGCAAACTCATTGATCTCTCCGTAATCCAAGACACCTGCATTACTCAAAGGTTTTTTGTAGTAGGTTTGCAAGGCGATGTTTTCTGATAACATCATATCCAAGACAAGTCCGTATTTGTGGCGGTCTTCTGGCACATGACCAACGCCGGCTTCGGTGACTTTCCGAGGCTTGAAGTTAGTGATGTCATCACCATTCAGCAAGACCTTGCCGCTTTCGACTTTCCGTAAACCAGTGATGGCTTGTAACAGCTCTGATTGCCCATTGCCATCGATCCCAGCAATCCCCAATACTTCACCTGCACGTACTTCTAAGCTTAAGTTTTTGACTGCTTCTAAGCCACGGTTTTCTTTTACAACTAAGTTTTCAACAGAAAGCACGACTTCTTTTGGTGACGCTTCTTTCTTCGGTGTCTTGAAGGACACAGAACGACCAACCATCATATCGGCCAACTGTTGCGAGCTGACGTCTTTGACATTGACAGTGCCGATCCCTTGTCCCCGACGGATAACTGTACAACGGTCTGCCACCGCTTTGATCTCATCCAGTTTGTGGGTGATCAAGATGATCGATTTGCCTTCACGCACCAATCCGCGCATGATTTCGATCAGCTCTTCGATTTCTTGCGGTGTCAAAACTGCCGTTGGTTCATCAAAAATCAGTACATCTGCGCCGCGGTAAAGAGTCTTCAAGATCTCTACCCGTTGCTCCATCCCGACAGAGATGTCACGCACATAAGCATCTGGATCAACCGATAAACCATATTGTTCAGAAACTTTTTTGATTTCTTTGCGGGCTTTCTTGCGATCTAACACACCGAGATGATGTGGTTCGCTCCCCAAAATGATATTTTCTGTTACAGTAAAGGCGTCTACCAGCATGAAATGCTGATGCACCATCCCGATCCCCAATTTGTTTGCTGCGGTCGGACTCGTGATATTCACTTTTTCACCATTCATCCAGATTTCACCAGATGTTGGTTCCAATAATCCTGACAGCATATTCATCAAGGTCGACTTGCCCGCTCCATTTTCACCAAGCAATGCGTGGATTTCTCCTGGCCTTACTTGCAAGTTGACATCGTCATTGGCTTTGAACGTTCCAAACTCTTTGGTGATATGACGCATTTCTACAACATATTTTTCCTCAGCCAAATTACTCACATCCTTACTTTCTAATTCGCTTATACAAACCATTCGTCATGTCAAAAAAATAATTGCTATTGCTTAGGATGATTACTATCCTCATGAAAACCCGTTGCTTTCATCAACATAGTAATCCAACAACGATCATCTTGCCCTAAACTAGGGCAAGATAACCGAAAAAACAACTTTATTTTTCAGGTGTTTCTGGTACTTCTACTTTGCCGTCGATCACGTCTTGTTTCGCTGTTTCGATCGCTGCTTTGGCATCATCTGAAAGGAATCCTTCAGTAATGTCTACACCGCCATCTTTCAAGCCGTAAACAATATGTTCGCCGCCAGGGAAGTTGTCTTCTAACGCACGAGTTGAGATATCTTGTACCGCTGCGCCAACACCTTTCAATGTTGAAGCCAATGTGAAGTTATCTTCTTTGCCGTCAGCAGTTGTGTATTTTCCTTCGTCTTGTTGATCGCTATCTACACCGATGACCCAAACTTTTTTATCTTCTAGGTCTGCTTCGTTCAATTGTTCATTGATTGCTTTTGCTTCTTGGAAGACACCTGCACCAGTACCACCAGATGCGTGGAAGATTACGTCAACGCCACTTTGGTACATTGAAGCTGCCAATGCTTTCCCTTTAGCAGGATCACCAAATGATGCTGCATATTGAGGATCAACCGTGATTTCTTTGCCTAATTTTTCAGCTGCGTCTTGAACGCCCTTCGTGAAACCAGCTTCGAAACGGTCGATAACGACGCCTTCTTCACCACCGATGAAGCCGACTTTGTTTGTTTTGGTTGTATATGCTGCGGCAAAACCAGCTAAGTAAGCTGCTTCGTTATCTTTAAATGTTGCTGAAACAACGTTGTCTTTGCCTTCGATCACATCATCGATGATCCCGAATTGTGTATCAGGGTTTTGGTCAGCTGCTGCTGCGATTGAATCTTTCAATAAGTAACCCACACCGAAAATCGTTTTGAAACCATTTTGAACGGCACCATTTACGTTGGTTGTGTATTCTGAAGCTTCATTTGATTGCACGTAGTCATAACCACCAGCACCGCGAGCGATCCCGTGTTCTTTCCCCCATGCTTCTAAGCCTTCCCATGCGGATTGGTTGAATGAACGGTCATCTACCCCGCCGATGTCGGTAACGATTGCGACACTATGCGCTGCATCAGTCGTACCGTCTGCAGAACCGCCGCCAGTTGAATCAGTTGAACCTGAATTTCCTCCGCCACAAGCACCAAGTAAAGTCAACCCAGCTACTGCAACAATACCGAAACTAAATAATTTTGCTTTTTTCATTGCTGTAAAGCCCCCTAAAAATATAGTTTTTTTTCAACAGCCGCATCGACTGAATGAACATGGTTTATAAATCTTTGTTCGTGAAGTAATAAGGCAATAGGCCTTCTACCGTGGTTTCTTTGATGACACCATCATCGCCGACTAAGGTCACCGGCATATCTGGTGCACAAAATTCCACCATGACCTGGCGGCAAGCACCGCAAGGAGAGATCGGTTCTGGCGTATGACCCGCCACAACCAAATGTTGAAACTCTTTTTCGCCTTCAGAAACGGCTTTGAAAAAAGCGGTTCGTTCTGCGCAATTTGTTAAGCCATATGAGGCATTTTCAATGTTGATCCCTTGATATATCGTACCATTTTTGGCAACGAGACAAGCACCGACCGGAAACTTAGAGTACGGCACATACGCTTTATCTAAGGCGGAAACGGCGGTGTCGATCCACTCTTTTTTCGCTATTGTCATTGTCTTCCCCGCTCTTATTTTTATTTTTTGCTACTTTACTTAATAATGCTAAGCTTAGTAGCCAGCACCTGTTGAGCCAGTCACGATAGCAACACTTGCGCTTGTTCCTAAGCGGTTTGCGCCCGCTTCGACCATAGCTGCAGCTTCTGCTTCGTTGTGGATGCCTCCAGAAGCTTTGACACCCATTTCTGGTCCTACTGTTTCACGCATCAAGCGAACATCTTCAACGACTGCCCCACCAGTTGAAAAGCCAGTTGAGGTTTTCACGAAATCTGCACCAGCTGCTTTGGCTAATTCACAAGCCTTGACGATTTCTTCGTTGTCTAATAACGCTGTTTCAATGATTACTTTGACAAGCGCTTTGTCTTTGGCTGCTTCAACGACTGCTTCGATGTCTGCTTGAACTTTTTTGTATTGTTTTGATTTCAAGGCACCTACGTTGATTACCATATCGACTTCATCTGCGCCGTTTTTGATCGCATCTGTTGTTTCATAAGCTTTGACCTCAGATGTGTTTGCCCCTAAAGGAAAACCGATCACGGTACAAACAGCCGTTGGTTCGCCTTGTAATTTTTCTGCTGCTAATGAAACCCACGTTGGATTGATGCAGACAGAATAGAAGTGATAGGTTTTTGCCTCTTCGATGATTCGTAAAACATCTTCCTCCGTTGCGTCTGCTTTCAAAATCGTGTGGTCGATCATGCGATTCAATTCCATTTTTATTCGCTCCTTATTCTGTAATAATGTCATGGATCAATGGCGGTTCTGCGCCATCTTCCCCAATTTCAATATTTTGGTCGATCAATGCTTTGACATCCTCGATTGCTTCGGTATTGCTATAGATCGTCAATAGCGATTCCCCTTTGCTTACGGATTCGCCAACTTTCTTATGCAATTTGATGCCCACGGCATGGTCGATGTCTTCATCTTTGGTCTTACGACCTGCCCCTAACATCATCGCCGCGATCCCTAGCTCATTGGCAACTAATTTCGTCACCACGCCGCTAGTTTTCGCTGGGACTTCCACTTCATATTTCGCTGTCAAAATCTTGCTCGGGTCATCGATCACTGTAGCGTCTCCGCCTTGGTCTGTGATCATCTGTCTGAATTTTTCTAACGCTTTGCCTGAATGCAGGGCTTCTTCCAACAGTTGGCGTGCTTCTTCCAATGAATCAGCTTTTTTCGCTAAAACGATCATTTGGCTGCCCAGTGCATAGCACATTTCTTCCAAGTCTTTCGGTCCTTTTCCTTGCAGTGTCTCAATGGCTTCCACCACTTCCAAACTATTGCCGATCGCTTCCCCTAAAGGTTGTGACATATCAGAAATGACTGCCATCGTTTGGCGATTTGCCAATTTTCCGATGCGGACCATCGTTTGGGCTAAGCGTTTGGCATCCTCCAAGTTTTTCATAAAGGCGCCATCGCCTGTGGTTACATCTAACACGATCGCATCGGCACCTGCCGCGATTTTTTTACTCATGATCGAGCTGGCAATCAATGGGATCGAACTAACCGTTGCCGTCACATCTCGTAAGGCATACAGTTTTTTGTCCGCAGGAGCTAAATCTCCTGATTGACCGATCACGGCCACTTTGCTTTCGTTAACTAATCGGATAAAGTCAGCTTCAGAAAGCTCGATTTTAAATCCAGGAATCGCTTCAAGCTTGTCTAACGTCCCACCGGTATAGCCTAAGCCGCGCCCAGACATTTTCGCAACCGGTACGCCAACACTAGCCACTAATGGCGCTAAGATCAATGTGGTCGTATCACCAACACCACCGGTCGAATGCTTATCGACTTTGATTCCTTCAATTGAAGATAGGTCGATCACTTCACCAGAATTTGCCATTGCTAGCGTTAAGTTCGTGATCTCTTCATCTGTCATATCTACATAAAAAATAGCCATCAACAAGGCACTCATTTGATAATCTGGAATACTTCCTTCAGTATACGCAGTTACAATGTAGTCAATTTCTTCCTTCGTCAATGACTTGCCGTCACGTTTCTTTTCAATTAAATCCACCATTCGCATCGAAATGACCCTCGCTTCCTTTAACATTATACAATAATTTTTCGTAGGGTAAACCACTTTAGTAAAACAGTTTACTAAATATCGCAAAACTATGAAAACACTTACAAGAAGAAATATACCGCATTATTTCTCGCTTGTCAATGTCTTCACGCTCTCACGAATAATTAATTTTGTATCAAAAATCTTATTTGGAATTCGCCGTGTCGGAAACTCAATGGCGTCCACTAAAAACTTCGCTGCGGTAAACCCGATCTCAAAAGTCGGCTGCATGACCGTGGTAAGCGGTGGTGTGATGTATTCCGATAATTTCAAGGCATCAAAGCCGATCACCGAGTAGTCTTCTGGTACTTTTTTGCCCGCCTCATAAATCGCTTGATAACAGCCGATCGCCATGGCATCGTTGCCACAGAAGAACGCTGTGATCTCTTTATACTTCAATAATTCCTTCGTTGCTTCGTACCCGCCGGTAACCGTTAATTCAGCATTTTCTACATATCGGCCTTTAAAAGGGATCTGATGATCCTTTAAGGCATGGCGATAGCCATTGAACCGTTCCTCTAATTGATAGTAGCCGGTGATTTCTTTGAGCATCGCAATGTTGCGGTGACCATTTTTGATCAAATAGCTGACGGCTTGGTAGGCGCCTTCGTATTCTTTCACGATCAAACGACCATTGTCCCGCTGATTGATCCCACGATCAACTAAAATAATTGGTCGGTCATCAAAGAACCCGCTCTTCAAGGAATAATCCTCTGGCAGCAAATGCGGCGTCGCTAATAAGATGCCATCTACCGAACGATGAGACAGTTCATTCAAATATTGAACCTCTTTTTCTTGGCTGTGGCGCGAATTGCATAACACTAGCATGTAACCTAGTGGATTGAAATAACTTTCCGCCCCTTCAATGACTTTAGAGAAAAAGAAATCCGTCACATCAGGCACGATCATTCCGATCGTTTTTGAATGGCGGTTGATAAGATTCGAAGCAAAAAAATCCGGCTTATAGTGATATTTATTTACGATATCTAAGACCCGCTTTCGGGTTTCTTCACTAAAACGGCTGCCTTTATTGTTTAGGATCTGCGACACGGTCGTGACAGAGACGCCAGCCATTTCAGCAATCTGTTTAATCGTCAATTTCATCTGCTTCTCTCCTCTCTTGCCTAAAGTGTAGCAAATTTTTCTCAAAAAAAATAGCACACTTTCAACAAGTGTGCGACTTTCTTTTTCGTTGATCAAAAATGGCCCGATGATACAGACAGCTCTTTTAGCGGAGCTGCGATTGCTCCAAAGACTGATGACAACAGGCTTTTTGAGAAACCAACTGGTCCAGTTGCCGCTAACCAGTGCTTGTCTTGGCGATGCCTTTGATCTGTTGAGAATCAAAGAGCAGCTACGCTTCTTTTACGCTTTGAATGATGTAATAGCCTTTGTCTTTTTTGATGATTTCGGCATTGCCAAAGGTCTCTTGCATTTTCTTTTGAGCACTCGGCGCCCCTTGTTTCTTTTGGATCACGATCGTTAAAGTCCCGCCTGCTTTAAGCAAAGGAAACGCCCCCGTCAAAATCTCATGAACGACTTCTTTTCCTGCCCGAATCGGCGGATTGCTGAGGATCGCCGCATAAGCAGGTTGATTTAATTGGGCATAGATATTGGATTGATGGATATCTACCTGTTCAATGCCGTTACGCTGGGCATTGCCTTTTGCCAAATCCACTGCCCGCTGATTGATATCGATCATCTCGACAGGTCGTTGACTCGCATAAGCTAACGCTAAGCCAACAGGTCCATAGCCGCATCCAACGTCCAGCAGACTTCCTTCTGGCAGCTCCCCCCACTCAAACGCATCGATCAGCACCCGCGAGCCATAGTCCACCGTGTCACGGGAAAACACCCCGCTATCTGTCACAAAATGAAAGTTCTTTCCTCTTAATTCAAACGACCACTGCTCAAAATCATGGGCCGTATCAGGGTTTTCTGTATAGTAATGATTACTCATGGTTATGCTCCTTTCTTCTATTTCCTCTTCGCTTGTTTTTTCTACTGGTTTCTACTAGTTTTTCCTTGTTTCTTCTATTCGAACAAGTGAACATAGTGAAATCACCAGTAAAAAAGCCCTGCAAGATTTGTCTGCTGCTTCTTTCTAATCATACCGAAAAACAGTCAGAAGTAAACGCCCAGCAAAAAAAACAACGAAAAAACAGTTTTTTGTTGTTTCTGCAAAGGAAATCATGTCTTTTTTCCAAGTTCCGCAAGTTTCTATGGTAAAATACTTTCGAACAGTGGCCCGTCGCTTCTAACAGAAACCGATGATGCCGCAAAAAAGGAGCCTACTATGCAAGAAACCATGAATTTTTATCAAATTCCTCGTGAGCAATGGCAAGGGTTTTATACGAACGGCATGATGCCTTTCACTCAAGAAGAATTGGATAATATCAAAAGTTTGAACGACCGGATCTCGGTCCAAGATGTGGAAGATGTTTACGTGCCTTTGTGCCATCTGATCCATCTTTATATGAAAGAGTTTGAATCATTGACCCTCAGCAAGGGACTCTTTTTACACCGCTACGTCAAAATGCCGCCTTTTATCATCGGCATCGCTGGAAGTGTCGCCGTCGGCAAAAGCACCACCGCACGGCTCGTCCAAAATTTGTTGGCCCGTTTGTTTCCCCGTAGAACCGTCCAACTGATCACCACTGACGGCTTTTTGTACCCGAACGAAGTCTTGGAGGAACGCGGCAGCTTGAATCGCAAAGGATTTCCAGAAAGTTATGACATGGAAGCCTTGATCAACTTTTTGAATGCGGTCAAATCAGGAGAACCAGACATTCAGATCCCTGTCTACTCCCATGAAGTCTACAATATTATTCCTGATACGTATGAAACGATCAGTCAACCAGATATCTTGATCGTGGAAGGCATCAATACCCTACAACTGCCTGCAAACCAACAAATCTATATCAGTGACTTTTTTGATTTTTCAATTTTCGTGGATGCCCAACCAGCACTGATCGAAAAATGGTATTTGGAACGATTTGAATCATTACTAGACACGGCCTTTCAAGATCCCAGCAATTATTATTACCAATATGCGATCGGGGATCGCAAGGAAGCGATTAAAATGGCAAAAGAAGTATGGAAAAATGTGAATTTAAAGAATTTACACGAGTATATCTTGCCTACACGCAGCAGAGCCGATATAATTCTTCATAAAACAAAGCACCATTTGATCGATGAAGTGTTCTTGCGCAAGTATTGACCGCTTCATTTTTATGATTATGCTGTTGAAAAGGCCCAGCCTTTTTTCAATAAAAACTAAAAGAATTGAGGTAATTTATTGTGACAAACGTTGACACTTTGCCAAACGTCGAAAAAATTATCGTACTTGATTACGGTAGTCAGTACAACCAGCTGATTACACGCCGTATTCGTGAGTTCGGTGTTTTCTCAGAATTATTGAGCCACCGCATTACCGCTGAAGAAGTAAAAGCGATGAACCCAAAAGGGATCATCTTATCTGGCGGACCAAACAGCGTCTACGACGAGAACTCTTTCGGCATCGACGAGAAAATTTTTGAGTTAGGCATCCCAGTTTTAGGGATCTGTTACGGCATGCAGTTGATTACTTATAAATTAGGCGGAAAAGTTGAACCTGCCAAAAACCGTGAATACGGCAAAGCAGAATTGGAAGTCACTTCTGATGCAGCGGCCCTTTTCCAAAACACGCCCGCAACCCAAACCGTGTGGATGAGCCACGGAGACTTGGTCACTCAAGCACCTGCAGTCTTTGATGTCGTGGCAACGAGCAAAGATTGCCCGATCGCTTCTATCCAAGATGCCGAGCGCAAAATGTACGGTATCCAATTCCACGCAGAAGTTCGCCATTCAGAATACGGCAACGACTTATTGCGTCACTTTGCCATTGACGTTTGTCAATGTACGGGTGATTGGACAATGGACAACTTCATCGATATGGAAATCGCAAAAATCCGCGAACAAGTGGGCGACAAAAAAGTCTTGCTTGGTCTTTCAGGCGGGGTCGATTCTTCTGTCGTTGGTGTTCTTTTACAAAAAGCGATCGGCGATCAGCTGACTTGTATTTTTGTTGACCACGGCCTCTTGCGTAAAGGCGAAGCCGAGCAAGTAATGGAAAGCTTAGGCGGCAAATTCGGCTTGAACATCATCAAAGTTGATGCCAAAGAACGTTTCCTATCAAAACTTGCTGGGGTTTCTGATCCTGAAGAAAAACGCAAGATCATCGGAAATGAATTCGTGTACGTCTTCGATGATGAAGCAACCAAACTAGCTGGCGAAGAAGGCGTTTCTTTCCTTGCCCAAGGAACCCTTTATACCGACGTCATCGAATCAGGGACCGAGACTGCTCAAACCATCAAATCACACCACAATGTGGGTGGTTTACCTGAAGACATGCAATTCAAATTGATCGAACCATTGAACACCTTGTTCAAAGACGAAGTCCGTGAATTAGGGACTCAACTTGGCATGCCAGACAGCATCGTATGGCGCCAACCATTCCCTGGACCAGGTCTAGGCATTCGTGTCCTTGGCGAATTGACAGAAGAAAAACTAACGATCGTCCGCGACTCGGACGCAATCTTGCGGGAAGAAATCGCAAATGCCGGCTTAGACCGCGACATTTGGCAGTACTTCACCGTCTTACCAGGCATCCGCTCCGTCGGTGTCATGGGTGATGGCCGGACCTACGATTATACCGTCGGCATCCGTGCTGTCACTTCAATCGATGGCATGACCGCTGACTTTGCCCGCATCCCATGGGAAGTCCTACAAAAAATCAGCGTCCGCATCGTCAACGAAGTCGCACACGTCAATCGGATCGTGTACGATATTACAAGTAAACCACCTGCTACTGTGGAGTGGGAATAAGAAAAAAGAGCTTAGAACCCTTTATTTATAGGGTGTCTAGGCTCTTTTTCTCGAGGTTACTCAACCATTAGCTTTTACTCTTCTTTTGAGTTAGAATCAGAAAAATCATGTTTTATTTTTCTACATAATTTTAACCCCTTAACTTTTCTTTGTGTAAGTTCTAAAGAATCATAACTTTCTCTACATCCGAAATTATTATGCTCATATTTAGCAACTTCAATTAAGGCTAACTGAAAAGCTCCACATAATGTTTCATATAAATCATTTCCATCAGCATAAACAGACATGACTTGCATATTCAATTCTTTAAACTCATCTGGTATATCTTTGCCAAATCTTTCAATTTTTATAGATACTTGATTTTTCCGCATACAACAACCTCCTAATTATGTTCTAAAGATATTTTCTATTCAAAAAGATTTCTTTATCATCAACAGTCATCGACCATTTTTAAAATCTAATAAAATGCCATATAACTTAGCAATACTATCTGCACTTTGCAGTGAATACCTTCTAGGTGTAACCGTCAAATAAGACACGTCATGATTTCCTAAGAGATTTATCACTTCGACACCGAAAACTTTCATCTTTGATTTCCATATGAACAAATAGTCTAATTCATTCATGTAAAGATCAACGTTTTTTTCTTGCTCGTATGCGTCTGTATAATCTCCTAGCAAAATCACTTGTTTAATGCCTAATTCTTTAAATTTCTGCTCAACCATTGGCAAGATTATTTGTGCTGTTAAGTGTAAATCGCCCACTAAAAGTGTTCTCATTTTGAATCACTCTCCCTCTAACTCTAATATTTTAAACGCCTTTTGATATTTCTTAACTCTTTCAAAATCTTTTTCAGTTGGGGAAGTAATTCTTGAAAGATTCATATTATCTTTTAAATCTGCAAGTTTAACCATAGTGGCTAGTTTATTTTTCTTAATTTCTACAATATAGCCAAAATAGGGTTGATAACGTTCATGCGTCAAACCCTGTACTGCCGAAACAATCGTGTCTGAAAAACCTAACTCTTTCAGTTTTTCAATAGTAATATCCGTGTCTTCAACAGTATCATGAAGATAGGCAACAACCTTAGCATTTTTATCTGTTAGTGAATTTGCCACTCGTTGAACATGAAAAAAGTAAGGTTCACCACCTTTGTCAGTTTGACCAGCGTTAGCTTTTTTCGCTACCTCGATAGCCATATTTTTAAATTTATCATATTCTGTCATGTTGGCAATCCCGACTTTCTTTTAAAATTTTGGTCTGAATGTCATTGAGAAAATTTATTTCTTGCTGAGAATAATCTTTCTCAAATCCGACAATTGAAAAATGGGTGACATTCTTGAGTAAAGCTGAAACGACACAATCAAAAGAATGTGCATGGTCTCGCCGTACATCTCCGGCTATTAAGGTATTAAAACTATAATGTAACCCGTCCTCAATAAATTCCGATAAAACATAATACATATCGCCAAATTCAACACGATTACCTGTATCAACAGCCCAAACACCAGATTTAGAATCATATTTCGGTATTTTTTACCCTTTAAATTTGTCTGAATCAAAAACAGTATTTTCCATATTGATACACCTCGTCATTCTTTATGCTTCACATACTGATTGCCTGTAAGTTTCCGTTGCGCATTTTCCTTAGGCATTTCAATAGTATTCGTTAATTTTTTAGCGACTTCTTTGTTAGCGTTCTCATATAAATGTCCGTAAGTTCCCAAAGTTGTTTGAATATCTTCATGACCTAAGCGATTACGAACGACCAACGCATTTCTTCATAATGTTGTTATTTTCGCTTTAAGCTATCATATTTCTCAATAGTTGGTAGCTCATCATAAGTTCGACGTGTATTACTATCAATTAACCAATCTAATTGACGTGAACCATTTTCATTTTCAACAGAATAACTATAGAAAATAGGTTCATCATACTGATACACCTCAATATAGGTGGAAGTTTCAATAATTTTAGTATTATACGCACGAGTTTCTTTAGACATCACACACCTCTCAGCGCGCGCTCAAACGAGCAGATGTTGTTTTATATATCAAGTTAAGTGTCAGGCAAAAACCGCCCGACTGGCCCCCACAAAGTGAGTGAAAAGACTCGGACACTCCGTTTAGTCGCTGGGGCGACTACCTCCCTATTTCACTCACTTCGAGGGGGTTAATTTGTTGTTGAGGGAACTGACTACGGCTAGTAAACCAAACATTAAGCCAGTCACCTTTGTTATGGCTAGCCCTATACCTAGAGCTAAGAAAAAGTAGAAACGAAAATTATCAGCGTTCATTTTTTTCAATCCTTTCAATTTTTGATAATGCTTTGAGTATGCTTTTTCGGCGTATTCACGTTATAGGGTATCGAATTGTAAGTAGTATTCGATTTCTTTTAGAATAAGGCTTGCTTGTTCCACTTTTTCATAATAACACCCTCTATTCGATATCGTGGTACAACATGTAAACATTTATTTGAAATAAAATTCTAAATAGCGACTAAACTATTTAGAAAAATAACTTTCTAGTCGATTTGACTATAAAAGGCAAAAATAATTAATTTAATGATATAACTTAATCGCGGTAGACGTTTACTAGGCTCATCACTTTTAAAATGGTAACGATATTCCTCTAAGCCATCTAATACATTTTCATCTAAATAAAGTCGGGGCGTAACGGAAGATTTATCTTTATAATTTTCTTTTACAATTGTTCTATCCATGCGATTTTGAATTTTTTCCCAATCGTCATCAGTGAAATTTTGTTTTTTACAATATCTGTAAGCTTGTTCTATAACACTACCAGCTGATACTTTTAACACCACATTGAATGATATCCCATCCAGCAAATCACTGTAATGTTCTTGCATGTCTGTTTCTAGTTTATTAATCAAGCCATTTTTTAGTTCATTTTTTAGTTCTCGTTCTCTATGAATAATTAGTTTGTCTATCCAAATTTTAGCCTCATAAGCCAATCTGACTGCTTTATATACCCTTGCCATTTGTCATACTCCCTATTTACAATTTATCAGAGCTATCTGTTGTGATATTGCTAAGTAAAATCCATAATTGTTCGGCGTATTCTGATTTCGATAACAGTTCCGCTCTATTTTTAATTGCAGTAATCATTCCTGAAACAATGCTAACAGCATCTTTTTCATTCAGTGAACCGAAGTTTTCAGTTTCATCTTTTGGAGATTCTAAATAGTCCGTTTCAATAATAAAATGCTTTTCTATAAATTCGCTGTAATCTTCAAAATTTTTAAAATAGAAATTGTATAATCCTTGTTTTTTCAATCTGTTCCAATTATTCCTAATTTCACTCAAAAACCTTCCCATATAATCTTGTGTTCTAAATTCAAAATTATCTATAGAAATTGTTTTAGAACTCTTTCTTCCCATCTCTATAGGTATTATCCAAAAATTAGCTAAACTATGATACAGTTTATAAAACTCATAAAATATCTTTTGAGTATACTCATCAGCATCACTGTCAAATATCAATCTCATTCGTCCTTTTGAATCATTGGGCATATAGTATTGCTTATTTATTTTTTCCCCATCTATTGATAACTCTTTAATCAATTTCCCAGAAATTGTTTTAAAAGAGTTCATTGTATCACCAGCAAAAGAAACATTGGCAAAATCATTAATATAAATATTTCCTTTATCATCAGATTTTCCAAATACATTAAATTCGCCTTGTTGATTTTTGGGAATAGTATTTTTATAGATGATTTCGTAAAAAGCAATTGATACATCAGACATGTCGGGGTCTTCCACACCTCTATATACTTGAGCGCTTTTTATTGTGTCGCCTTCTTTTTGAATTGTATTGGTAAGTTTATCAACCACAATAGGTGTTAGCAGCATTTGTTTTAATTTTTCTTGTTTTTCAGATAACATTTTTTTTCCTCTCAAATTCTCAAATCAAATCTTTTGCGTTTGCACTTGCAAGTAAGAAAAACTGCACATCATCAATGAAATATTTGGCATCAAAATCATAAAAAACAAAGTTCTCTTTTTCCACAACCTTTTTATTCGCTTCGATTAAAGCATATTTTATACCCCTGCATAATTCTTTTAGTTCATCTCTACTTAAGTATTCATTTAATTGAAGCTTTCCCCAGTTATCAATTAATATTTTAAATTCTGGATCAATTAGAATTCTTAGGTCACTACTTTTAAAAACTCTATCTAGATTTTCTTTGAACAACATAAACCCCCACCTCTTTTGTTTATTTGAATTACTACAACTTACAATAACATAAATTCAATCATTTTCAAGCATTTCATTCAAAAAAATTTTATTACTGCAACCAATTTGCAACCAACACAAGAAGAACATTACAATTTCTATCACTCCCAAACGATACAAAACTGCATAAACTCAACAAATCAATCCTTATAAATCATCAAGCGCATGGAATGGGAATAGTATAAAAAGCTTTGGAGTTCCTATAAAAAGGCCTACCAAGGCTTTTTTGTGTCTGATATCAATTGGTTTTTTATATTTTTTCATAGTAGAAAATCATTCTGATAAATTTTTCTCATAAGTAGCAAAGACTCTATCTAATGCTATCTTTATTTTCACATCATTTTCTATATAGGAGTCTTCAATGTCTTTTTTACAGTATTTATATTCCACTTTCCTATCTGAATCGTGTGTTTTCACTATAAAGCTTTGCATAATTTTAACTGAGAGCTGTCTTCTTAAAAATACCAACAATTTTTCTGCTGTAATTTTACCTGAATAAATATTTTCTGTATCTAAACATATTCTTTCTTTAATAGCTCCATCAATATGAGAAACCGTTGGAGGATTCCTTAACAAAAATGCGTTAAATGAAGCTTCATCAACTACCAACACATTCTCTTGTTTCCCAGCTTCACCAAGAATAGTAGAGGTAAGTAATACCCGCTGGACTTTTTCTATTGATATTTCTTCACTCAATCCCAATTGCTTTAGAGTTATAGAAATATTCTCCTCAAAATAGTCAGCATTTTTATTTAATTGCCTCTTTTATTTTCTTATTAGTTTTAGCATGCTCTCTTACCGTATACGGTTGATTGAATGACTTACATTCAAATAAGAAGAGCGTTTTATCTAAAACAAATGCTAAATCAATCTCTCTTTCCAAGTCTTTTTCCTTTGTAATCTTAATATGTAATCGTTTAGCATCTATTTGACTACAAACTTGTAATAAGTGTTTGGTACGTTGTTCAAACATAGCTCCTTTGAACCCTAATGCAATGTCTTCCCTATTTTTTTGGGTCTCTTCTTCATCTCTTGAAAACATAGATAAAATGACAGACAGTGGTCGAATTTCTTTAGCTAACGTTGGTAACAGTATTAATTTATCTTGAATCTTTATTAATGGAGCATCTATTAAGTCTTTTGATTTGCCAGTAAAAATGAACTTTTCTAAAATCATTTTTGCTTCTTTTTTTGATATATTTTGAGAAAACTTAGACAATTTTTTGATCCAATCATACTTTGTTTTTACAACACATAAATTCTGAACAGAGTAAATATTTCTATTCTTCTTTTTATTGGAATATAGAATAGATTCATGTTGCAAAAAATAAATTCCCTCTATCCACTTTCTAATTTCAATGCCATGAACTTTTTTATCTAAGTTTTCTTGTCCAATATATCTTCGACAAAGTTCTTCTGATAAAAAAGTTGTTAGTTCTTCGTCGATTGCTCCATCAATCCTTCGTCTGTCTTTTTCTAATTTATAATTTAAAATGTCTAATTCAATGCTAGTCATAAATCTTTTATATCTAAAATTAGATACTAAAACAGCTCTATTAAAATCCTCATCTAAAAAATCGATAATTACTTTCTCATAAATTTCTTCAATTCGTATATCTGAATACTTCCAATACTCAAAAGCATCCATTAAATTATCTCTTTCTTGATATTTCGAATATACATTTATATTCCATAATAAATTTTTTTCTGAAAATATTCGATTAATTCCACATTGTTTTTCCAGAGAAATGTTATGAAGTAAATACTTTAAGATATTTCCTGAACTAAATACATAAGTATCATAAGTATCAACCCTCTGTTCAAGACTAATATCCAAATTATTTTGTTCTCTTAACAATCTCATTTGTCTCTCCAAAAAAATTATAAATATAGCCAAAATATGGTTGGGGTCGATAATAGATTCATCAAGCTCTTTGTTGATAGATTTATTAGATTCTACGAACAAATTTTGTAGCTGGTCAACTTGTTTTAAATGTCTATCTAAAACTTTATTCATTCCTGTATCTGTGTTTTTTTTTAGTAAATTATTGTATTTTTCTAAATATGGATTTGGTTTATAGGAACACAGATACTCATTAATTTCTAAGCCAAGTGATTTGATTTTAAGCAGAAAAAGATAAATATCTTCAGGCGCTTCTTTAAATAATTTTTCAATATATTTCTTTTTACTTAGTTTTTTCATTTCATCCATATAATCCAAATAGTCAAACTGTTGGTTTTTGGTGTAAAAGTCATTTCCCATTTCTATGCTCTCCTCGTAAATTTAAAATTTGTCTAACGATTTTTTAAAGTTGTCTTTAAAAGCAAAAAAAATTGAACAAGATATTCCTAACTTAATTTATTTCGTTATGGTGTGATTTCTCAGAGTAAAATAGATACATGAGAAGGAGCCAACGGGAATTTATCACTTCCTCCTGGAGGTTTATCTACCTCTATAAGTTTGTTATTCGAACCAATGTATTCGCTAACAATACGTTAAGTAACTTACCAGAATTAGCAACACTTTTTAGAAAATCTAACTTACAAGTGAAATAATTGGGGTCAGGAAATGGGCGTCCTATCAACGAGCTTATTTAGCTTTACTGCCATTTTCCTTGTGACTGTAGTGCCTATGCTAGGTGAATTTCAGAACTTTCTTTTGTATAATTTTTCCTCATCAATCTTTTAACATATCATCCTTTCCTCTTCCCATATTTCCGTTGCAGCTTCTTTGACATCTTTTTTTCTTTCTTTTTTACTAACGGATTTTTCGCCCGCTTTTCTGCGTAAAATACGTAATAGTCGTCAGCTTCTGTGACTTTCACGTAACCGAAAACGGAGCGAATCTTGTTCTCATACCATTTTCGGCGCTTGGTCACCATGTATAGCTTTCCGTTGAGTGCCAGTTGACGATAGGCTTTCTCGATAAATTCCTTTGGTACAGAAAAATCTACATGGTACGGCGGATTAGACAGAATAACATCAAACGTTTTGTCGCTGATTTCTTTAAATCCTTCACTTAAGACGATCTCTGGTGCTACGTCATTTCGTTGCGCATTTTTTGTAGTCAAGTCGATGGCATTTGCTGAAATGTCTGTCATTGTAACTGCTGCTTCAGGATACCTTTTTGCCAGATAAATTCCTACAAACCCATAACCGCATCCCAGATCCAAAATTCTATCCTGGTCATTGATAACTGCTGCTTTTAACATCGCTTTCGTTCCTACATCTAACCCTTTTGGGGAAAATACGCTTTCATTTGTTTCAAACTCTAATGATAGTTCATCATATCTGACTGCAAGCAAATCCTACCCACTCCTTTAGCTGTTTTATGAATTGCTTGGTGGCAGCTTTATCACTAATAGTAGATTATCACCGTAATCACCGTAAGACCCTTGTGAATTGGTCAATTAGTTACCAAGCCAAAGATCCTCATTTTTCTAGTCCACTGCCCAAACAAAAAATAGCTTTTCAATCATTATATAATAAAAATAATTAAAATATTTGATTTATAGGAGTAAATATAACGGTTTTTTGTTAAAATCAAATTATTTATGAGTATAAATAAGAAAATTATTTTATAAAAAAAGAGTGCGGAAAAATATTCCACACTCTTTTTCTATTTACATATTCTTATCTATCAGTTGTTACTGCTAATTCTAACCCAAAATACCAAACGCACTCAAAACGATCGACAAGATCAAGATGATCCAAATCACTCGAGTGGAATTTAGTTTCTTTTGGCCTAACATCCAGTAGGTCAGCAAGACGAGCAAGATAGGTACAAGGGATGGTAAGATGGCATCCAACGTGTCTTGGATCACCAATTCGACGCCATCTTTTTTATAGACAAAAGGAACAGTTGCTTTGACCACAGAGGGAATCAAGGCACCAATCACTGTAACCCCTAAAACGGTTGCGGCATTGGTGAAGGCCGATAATTTGTCTTTCAAGGTCGTCACTAATTTGACCCCTTGTTTGTAACCTAGAGGTAGCAACGCTGCCCGACCGAAAAGTAACGCGATGTTGGCGATGATCCAGATGACACAGCCAACGACGGAACCGTTTTGCGCCAATGTGCCAGCAACAGAGCCAAAGATCGTTCCCCAAATCACGTGGAACAAGGAGTCACCGACACCGGCCAAGGAACCCATCAAGGCCGTTTTCAAGGCGATGATCGTTTCTTTGGCTTTGTGTCCGTCTTGTTCTTCAATCGCGACATCGATTCCCATGATCAAGTTCCCAAAGATCGCATTGGTATTGAAAAATTGATTGTGGGTCCGCAGCATATCTTGCAGCTGGGTTTCATCGTGGCCATAGAATTTTTTCAAGACGGGCAGGATGCCGTAAAGGTAACCTGAACTCATCATTCGCTCATAGTTCCAGTTTAATTGGCTTGCCAAAATATAGCGCCAGCTAATGGTATTCAACTCTTTTTTTGTCAGTTTTTGATCACTCATCGCCATCATATCCTCCTTCAAAATCTCCAGCAGCTGCCGTTGCAACGGTGCCTTTTTCGCTATCTCGTTTAAAGACTAACATTGCTGCTACGAGCCCAATGATGGAAACGCCGAGCATTGGGACTTGCAGATACGCAGCTAAAAAGAAGCCTAATAACAAATAAGGAATGTAGTGCTTTGTTGGCAAGTAGCGCAATAAGATCGCTACCCCGACGACTGGCAAGACGCCACCAGCGGTTTTTAGTCCAGTCATCAGCCATTCTGGCGTGTTATCGGTAATCGTCGTAACGACTGCATCTCCATCTAAAAGCATCAATAAAATCGGAATCGCCCGTGACAATCCCCATAAGAAAGAACCCGATAAAACTAACCGTGGGATTCGTTTGACTTGCATGTTGTCGATGGCTCTATCGATTCGGTGTAGTAGAAATACGTTACAAAAACGAGCCACGACGTCCAGTTGCAGCATCAGTAAGGACACTGGAACTGCTAAGCCAATGCCGTATTCCGCGCCGTTTCCTGAGATCACGGCAAACGCCGTTCCCAGTACTGCGCCGGTAAAATAATCTGGGACGGATGCACCACCAAATGCGGCGATCCCTAAACGCATCAACTGCAAGGTACCGCCGACCATCAAACCGGTCTTCAAGTCCCCCATGATCATTCCAGAAATCATTCCGGCGATCGCTGGTTGGGTCAACGTATTGGAAATAAGTGAATCATTAATAGCAATAAAAGCATAAACAGTAATAAGAATGATTTGATACGCTGCTAAATGCATGAATTTTCCTCCTAATTGTATGAACGAGTCTTAACTGACTGGTTATCGATCGTTGTGTCGCCTCAGATAAATCGTGAAAAACACTCGTTTTTTGACAAATCTTCCGCTACATATTCTCCTCGATCGAAGCGCTGCCTGATTTATCCTCGTAATTTCTTCATAAAGTCGATCGATGGTTCATTGGGTACAAGCTGTGCCGTGACGGTGATGCCTTTTGCGGCGATCGCTTCAAAGATCGGCTCTTCTTCTGGCAGCACTTGAATGCTTTTGGTCACTTCCCGTGCGCCTTCTTTGTAGCTCATGTTGCCAACGTTGATCGCTTTGATCGGTCCATCTGCTTCAATATAACGCAAAACATCTTGGGGATTTTTGAAAAGTAAAAACAACCGTTGCTTGCCGTAACGACCAGCGCGAATATTCTTGGCTGCAGTTGCCACTGGAAGGACGGAAAGTCGCATCGAAGTTGGCGCTGCCATTCGTAAAGAAGATTTTTGTAATGGGTCTGCGGCGGCTTCATCATTAGCCACGATGATCCGTTGCGTGTTTAAACTGGTGGACCAGATACCGGCGACTTGTCCATGGATCAAGCGCTCATCGATCCGACTATTGACAATATTTTCTTGTCCAGCATACGCACTGTAATCCCCTAATTCCTCTTGCTTTTCTTCTAAAATTTCTTGTTCTGCCTGGTTCATCCCTGCTTTGACATCAACGATGTTTTCTTTGGCTAAGCAAAGCAGCTCGTTGATCGTCGCTCGTTGATTGACGACTGCCTCGATCACTACGGACAATGTCATTCCAGCGAAAATCGCCACTTTGTCATCCTCTAAATAATTCTTGACTGCAACGTTGCACGGGGTTCCTCCTAATAGATCCGCAATAATCAATGTTGAACCGTTAAGGGCTTTCATTTTCTCGTTCAATTCTTTTTCAAACTGCAGATTGTCACTATCTGGTCGCAATGAAACGGTGTGAACGTTTGCTTGTTGGCCTACGATCATCTCCAGACTGCTTTTGACCCCTTCTGCCATGCCGCCATGACTGATCAATACAATGTTTTCCACTAATTTCCCTCCTACTCCGTAGGTCGCCCCACTTAACATGTTATGTTCCTTGTAAGGATACTATACCACATGGCAAGCCATCCGTAAACCTAATATCTTAACATATTGAATTTTATTTTTTAGGCCTGTACAGACTGGAAAACAACATATTTTCTACAATAATTAAGTGGCAGGAAAGGATTTAACATGTTATGCTTGATGTATTCATATGGAATGGAGGGAAACCACTGTGTTGCCAAAGTATGAGCAGATCAAGCAAGATCTTTTACAAGAAATCAAAGACCATAAATTCATTCCCGGCGATAAGTTTTATTCAGAGGCGGATATCAAGCGAATGTATTCTGTTAGTTCGATCACGGCAGTCAAAGCGTTGAATGAATTGACGAGTGCTGGCTATCTGTATCGCATCCAAGGCAAAGGGACCTTTGTTTCAAAAGCAAAAGTATCTCAGAGTGTGAAGTTTTCCGACATCGAGCTGCATTCACTAGACCAAGAAAAGGTCAAGGTCCTTGCGGTGGAAGAAGGAAATGACCCCGAGATTTTGAAAGAATTAGGCTTGGCTGCCAGTGCTTCCTACTACCGAATCAAACGGGTCCGCTATTTTGGCGAAGTTCCTTTCTTGGTTCACATCACTCATTTGCCGAAGAAGCTGATGAAAGAACCGATCGCCAAAAACCTCAACCGGTATGCCAGTGTTTATGAGCGGGTCCGAAAAGACTTTGCGATCGACCTTTTCTCATTAGCTTCTGTTGAAACCAACGAAATCGTCTTTCCTGATGACGCTGAATTGTTGAACTTATTGCAACTGAGCTTCAGAGAGCCTGCGGTCAAACAAGTCAAGCACTCCTATTTGGCAGATGGAAGTGTCGCTGAATACATCGTCAGCTACAAGCATTGGAAATATTTCAAAACAAAAATAGAAGTAGAGCCCGCGTAAATTTGGGTCTCTACTTCTATCTTTTTATTCCACGACAGGTTGATCACAGAAAACGAGCTCCTTGATCTCCACGCCATCGGTTTCAAATACTACGACTTCGTTGCTGCCTTTTTTCAAAAATTCTTTCGGACAGTATAAGGAATGCACGGGGCCACGTTGCCAATAGCGACCAAGATTGATGCCGTTGACGATAACGACGCCTTTGCCATACCCACGGCAATCGATGAACGTATCTCCCACCTCTGTCAGCGTGAAGGTCGTTTGATAAAAGGAGGGGTGTGTCGGATTTTTTCCTGCTTGATAATCGATGGCTTGCAGCTGCTCTGCGGAAAGCGTCAATGGGTAATGATGATAGCTTTGATGAAAATGAATGTCTTGCATGATACCTCCACGGATGCCTTTAGCTTGTGTAGGCCCATTCAATTTAAACCCGTAGTTCACGCGCCCTAAGTTTTCAACTAAGACATCTAGCTCGATGGTTTCTTTATCTGGTGCCCCTTGGATCAATAGCTCCTCGCCTAGCGTCTCTTGGTATTGGATCGCCTGTAATTGGCCGTCGGTAAAAATATGCAGCCGATCGCTAGCTTCTACCACTTTTAATTTGTTTTCTCGATGATAGTTTTTTAACTGAACCGAATAGAGCAAATAGCCGTAGCCTGTACTGGCAGCTTCCATTGTTAGTGGATACATGTTTTCTTGCGGTGTCATCAGCTGGTCTTTGATGGCCAATAACGAGACACTGTTTTCGATGGGAAAGGTTCCTAATGCCGCTAATTGCTTGGTCCGTGGGTTGGCTTGCCACACTTCGGGACAGGCTTCTTTTATGGCTTTTTGTACCTGATAGTATTTGTCGGTAGGTTCTCCTGCTTCTGTCAGTAAAGCATCGTAATCATAGCTGGACACTTGTGGTAGATCCAGCGCCCCCCGAGCGGAACAGCCATTGGAAAAGCCAAAGTTCGTGCCTCCATGGAACATGTAAAGATTCAAGGAACCGACTGCTAACATCTCTTTGACTTCATTGGCTAAGTCTTGACCGTCTCGCTTGATGATTGGCTCACCCCAGCGGTTGAACCAGCCATCCCAATATTCCATGCACATGATGGGCCAGTTTTTGCCATGTTTTGCCATAAACTCTTTCATCACAGCCGCATTTTCCTTGGAACGACTGCCGAAATTGCCTGTGACAAAGACATCGTCTTCAATCAATGTCCCAGCGTCCAAGACTTCTTCCCATGCCCCATCTGAAGTAAACAAGGGTACATCGATGCCGCATTCTTCCATCAACTCCTTGGTCTGGCGCAAATACGCTTTTTCCATTCCATAAGAGCCGTACTCATTTTCCACCTGCATCATGATCACTGGTCCCCCATGGGTGATCTGCAACGGCACAAGCTTTGGCAGCAAGACCTGGAAATAGTTACGCACCTTTGCCATGAAGCGTGGGTCGGTTGAGCGCAACCGCATCGGTTCGTTTAACAGCCAAGCTGGCAGCCCGCCAAATTCCCATTCAGCACAAATGTAGACGGAAGGCCGCAAAATGACCATCAAGCCTAGCGCTTGGGCTTGCTTTACAAAAGCAAAGATGTCTTTCATTCCTTCAAAGTCGTAGACTCCTTCACGAGGTTCGTGGAGATTCCAAGGAATGTAGGTCTCAACTGTGTTGGCTCCCAGTGCTTTTAGATTGTAGAGGCTATCTGCCCATTGCGCCGATGTCATGCGGAAATAATGGATCGCTCCGCTAATCAATTTGATTGGTTTTCCATCTAACAAAAAATCTTCTTTTATCTCAAACGTTCGCATGTCGTCTTCCCCTTTACCAGTATCTTCGCCAATTAGGCAATGCCAATCGGAGCAATGCTTCTAAATAGAAATAATCACCCCAAAGATTGGGTTCATCGATGCCTTTGCCTTCCGCATGAGCATACACACCATGCAGCAATAAGCCTTCATTTTCTGGCACTTGGCTCGCTGCATACTGCTCGCCTAATTGGTAAAGCATCCCCTTAGCGATTTTTTTAGCATCGGGATACGCCCCCATTTTCTCTGCTTCCAACAAGCCACAAGCTGCGATCGCTAAAGCTGAGCTGTCTTTTTCAGCAGGATGTTGGTCGTTAAAATCAAAGTCCCAATACGGCACGAGATCTGCGGGTAAATGCGCTAAGAACACCTCCACGATCTGCGGATAATTTTCTGGAAAAGGCTGGCTATGCAAGTAGCTTTCATTTAAAGGAAGCCCTAAAATCGCCCAGCTTTGCCCTCGTGCCCAAATCGATTGGTCGCTGTTTCCTTGATGCGTCGCACCGTGACTTGGCTGCCCCGTCTCAGGATCGAAATAATACGTATGAAAGGTGGTAGCGTCATTCTTGATGACGGTCTTTCGGACTGTCTGATAATGCTTACTCGCGGCCTCTGCGTAACGAGGCTCTCCCGACAATTGAGTTGCTGCAAATAAAAGCGGCAAGTTCAGTAGCGAATCAATAATCAAGCGGTATTCTTGTGGGTCGCCATAAGTGCCCCATGCTTGAATAAATTCCCCCTTTTCTTGAAACCGTGCCAGCAAAACATCCGCTGCTTGAATGACTTCTTGCTTGCAGTGTTCATCGCCAGTGATCTTGTAGCCCGCACCGGCAGATAAGCTATATAAAAAACCAATATCATGATGATCTAATACAAAATGGTCGTCTAAACGCGTTTGAAAACTGTCGATATTTTCCATAGCTCGAGTCAAAAAGTTCTTTTCTTTGGTCCACTCATAGGCGAGCCACAACATCCCGGTCCAAAAGCCATTGGTCCAATCATCGTTGCCTTTCAGCCGATATTTGCCATTGGTGGCACAGGCTGAAGGAAACTGTGTGCCAAAGCGCTGACTATTTTTTTCGATCTGTTGGATGCACGCGGTGATTTTATCCGCTAACCACACATCGGTCACTTTTTCTCCTAACAGGATCAAGCGTTGTTTGTTCTCTTGCAGACGCATGTTTACCCTCTCCTTAACTTGTTAACATATTAACTGAAATTATTATAACGTAAACGAACAAAAAAAGCGACCATCCTTCATTGATTCCTAAAAAAAGAGCATGACAACTGCCCACAAATGCAGACCTGTCATGCTCTTGTCCTCTTTTTTTTAACAGTTCCAACCAAATACTTCGATTTGTGTAAGAGCTGGAAATGGGGAATCATCCTCTGCTTTTTGCAGCTCTTTATAGGTCAGCTTAGTCGTTTCTTTTTTCGGAAAACGAACTTCTTGAAATGACGCCGTATTTGTCGTTTCCACCACCAGCTCTTCTCCATCAGCAAAGACCAAGGTCCCTTTGGTCCAATAGCTATCATGGGGATAATCTGCCCGTAATAGAAAACGAACCCGATCGATCAAGACGGGACGACCAAAATCAATGGTCAATGCAGCATCGGCTTGCTGATTGATGCCCCAAGAAGCAAACGGATACGAACCGTGGGATCGGTTGCCATATTTTCCATCGATCGCATTCTTGGCAAAAAAGACGGAATCATCTCGCGTCTCCACATTCGCTGAAGCATGAGGATACGCCCCTGTCGCTGACTTTTGATCATGGGCATTGAAAGATAAATTTTGATAATTTGTGATCTCAAACGCCTGGGCTTTGCGCACCATCAGGTGATGGCGCTGCGAGGTAAAGGCCGTTTCCACCGAGGACTTTCGATGAGATTCCGTCCAAGGGATCTGATATTCCCAAGTGGATTGGGAAAGATAGATCAGTGACGGTGCTAAGGTTTCATCAAGCTGAAGGACATAATACGGATTTTCCCCTGTCACCTCAACGACGATCTTATCTCCTTCCTCATAGGGATAGTTTTTAATGGCTAATACGGCCAAATCATCACCAGAAACTTGAAACGGCGCTGGTTCTTTTTCATGGTCGATGCGACCGACGATCACCTGGTCCTGCTTATTTTTTATTGCTAGCGTAATCATTTGGATCGCTCCTTTCTTTTTCTACGATACCACCGACTAAACAAATCAAACGGTGCTTCCCTGGCAGGATATGTTGTGCTAAGTATGGAAAACTGGTTCTTGGAAAAAAGACGGAGGTATTGGCTTCTGGCTGAACAATACTGGCTTGTTGATAGCCTTTGATGTTGATGATTTGAGAACAAAAGCCTTCTTCACTGACTCGACTCCAGGTCGGTCCTGTTTGGGCCTGAGGCAACCGTCCTGTCAGCGGTACACTAAATCCGCCCTCACGAAGGTCCAACGAAATCGTCGTCGTCAACTCGTGCACGCGCACATGCCACTGACCAAAGGGATAAATCTCAGTTTCAATCACTACCTCCTCAAAGGGCGCCCATTGGTAAAAGACCCCTTTTTCCGTCACTCGATAATCCATGACTGCGCCCTTCGTGCGAAAATAGCTGCCATCTCGAGCAATAGCTAATGTGCTATCGAAGGCGCCTTCGGCATACGTGACGCCAGCTTTCGGCACACTGAAACCAAGTTTGCTCGAATAGACGAATTTGCTGTATTTTGCTTGAGCATGGGCTTGCTGTTCAAGCATCAAGCCTGCAGGATACCCCAATAGATGATGGCTTTTTTCATTGTGCACCAGCAACATATTGCCTTTTTCAATCCGTTTTTGCGGCTCTCTTTTGATTGGCTCAGGTTCAGCCCGCCAAAAAGGATGCGTTTCTGCGACCGCTAAAAGCAAAAAGGTCTTCAGCCCCCAATAAGGCGAGCCTGGTGCATTATACCCTTCTGCCATTTCATGATTTTCATAGTGGTACCCGATGGACAAGCGACCATCGAAAGTGAAAATTTCTTGTGCCATCCAATTGCGCAAGTGCTTCGCCAGTAGTCCTCGCATCTGTCCCCATGGGATCGCTTCGACGTCTGCGAAAACCAGTGCCGAGAAAAATGCCCCTTGCGCAAACCGATAAGTCAGGCTGCGGCCATAGGGCAAGGCTTCGCCGTCTTCATCAAAATAATAGACGAAGTCTTGCGCAAATAGCGTGGCTCGCTCTTTAAAACGCTGCGCCCATTCTGGATCTTCGTCTTGCATAAATGTAGCGTAAATCAAGCCGTAATAATGAAACGCAAAAGGAATGTAGTAATCTCGCTGCGTCGTTTTCCCGTCTACGTACCAACCATCGCCAACGTACATGGAATCGATCAATGCCAACTCTTGGGACAATTCTTTTTTTGCCAACGGTTCCCCACAGTGAAACAAGGCAACGCGTATCAACACTTTGAAGAATGTCCAGTTGTTCTTAGGAATCTTGCACTCAAGTGCTTGGGAAAGCCAAGCCACTAGCTTTCGCTGGTTCTTCTGCGGCAACGCTGTCCAAAAAGCGTCCTTCTGCAACAATAGGGTCAATGACAATGCGGCTGCTTCCACGATGTATTGATCATAATCCGTGATCCTTCCCCAGTAAAACGCGTGTTCAGGATCTGTCCCTGCTATCACTTTTTCTACGTAAGCTGCTCGTAACGGATCATCTGGGCAAACCCTCCAATAAGGCGCCAGCCCCCACAAAGGACGCACAAGCGCTTCCATCTCAGCCCGTGTTCGATCATATACGGCCCCACTGCTACCTAGATTCAATCCTGGATAGTCATCTGCCAAGATCGCTTCTCGCAAAGGAGCGATCATGTCTTCCAATGCCCGCTGATAATCCAGACGCGTCAAAAATGGATTCTCTTTGATTGCCATTTGCTTCATACGCCATCTCCTTCTGTCAATTTACAGAACAGAATAGCAAGCAACGGCTTTTTTATCAAGCGATCTTCTACTGGCAATACTGCTAAAAAATGAGAAAAGATCTCGAGGGATTTTTGACTTAACCTGTTAACAAATCTTTTAGGATTGATTTTCTTCCCTTCTTTTTCTTTTAACTAGCAAAGTTAACTTAGTCTATATGAAAAAATTATGATAAATCATCCATAGTGCTCTGACTTTTTTTCATAATTTTTTTGCTAACCCTTTTTTGTCTAGATGAGGTCAGCGTCCGTTATACTATCAACTTTTTTCACTAGAAAAAGACACCCTAGAGCCTTAAGTCAGAAGCCTACCACTTCTTCTCAAAAGCCCTTAAGATGTCTGATTACTGGCCATTTCTCTTGTCAAACAGCGAAAAAACTATTCTTCGACCGCGACTTTATCCCACCAAGAAGTGGCGGTCTTTTGGATCACTTCATTCAAGTCTTCGATGTGCTGTTTTCCAGTACTTGCTAGCCATTCTTTGGCTGCTTCTGTTCCTTGTTTTACAAAAGGTTCAACACCATCTTTCCACGTTGCCCGGCCGCACAAGACGCCATTGAAGGTCGAACCGGCTTCTTTGGCAAAAACCAGCGTTTCTTGGAATAAGCTGGCCGATACCCCTGCACTGAGAAAAATAAACGGCAGATGCGTCGCGTCGCTTTGCGCTTTGAAATACTCGTCAGCTTCTTCCTTGGTATACACGGCTTCTCCCTTGGCAAAACCTGCCACATAATTCATGTTGACTGGTACTTCCACTTTTAACACATCGACTTTGTACTGCGGTTTTGAAAATTCCTTCATCAATCCGATGACTTTTTCTGGTTTGCGTTGCGCATATTCTTTTGAGTCGACTTCAGGCAGCTTAGCATCATAGGAAAGGACTTCTAAAAAGAAGGGCAGATCAGACGCATGGCATTCGCTGCCGAGTCGTTCCACAAAGACGTGTTTCAACTGATTGATCTGGGCATCTTCATCTACATCATAGTAAAGCAAAAATTTGATAGCATCTGCGCCAGCTGCTTTTAATCGCTCAACCGACCATTCCCCTAATAAATCAGGCAAACGTCCCGGCGTAGTCGCATCATAGCCGGTTTTTTCATACGCCAGCAAAAGCCCCGCCTCTGGATCACGGCTTTGCGCAGCTGCCAACCCATATTCTGGATCTAATAAAATAGAAGACGCGTAAGGGGTCAATTCTTGTGAGACTAGCGTTTTAAACTGGCTGATTTTTTCTGCATCAGCCTCCGCGCCCAGTGCTGCCATCATTTTTTTCAAGGCACCTCGTTGGTCGATCGCTAAAGCTGCGATCACTCCTTCTTTCGTTGACAGACGATCCATCGCTGCTTTTTTGGCTTTCGTTACAGTTGCTTTCATTAAAATTCCTCCTTTTTTGTCCATGCCAAAGAATCAACCGCTTTCACTTTTTTCAGCGTTGGTGAAACGGTTGTCAGCACGTATAAAAATGTCTATTGATGAAGCCGTTCAACTGATTGACCACCGCACGTATCGACTTCGTACACGAAAAGATACGTGCTCGTGGTGGGCTTTCTCAGTCATCGTTCGTTGTTATACGGATGAATCGTCACGCCTTTGACCACCCGATTGACGGTACGCGTTGGCGAAGGGGTGTCGGGTGTATTCCCGACTTTGATCGATGCCAACAGTGCGATCGTTTGTGCAAAGACAATGTCTGCTAAGGCTAGATAACCGTCTGGCAATGATGTATCAGCTGGAAAGAAAAAGTTTGTTCCTGAAAAATTCACGGCTGCCGGCTGTCCGATGGCAGTCACTGCGGCGGCGATGCCATCACTCTTTAATTCTTCCAACATATCAAGATCATACTGCCGCGTGTAGGGCGTATTGCTGACAAAGACAAAGACGAGGGTTTGATCATCTACGAATGATTTCGGTCCATGACGGAAGCCCATCGAAGAATCGAACACGGTGGCGATTTTTCCCGCAGTCAGTTCCAATACTTTTAGCTGTGCTTCCCTGGTCAACCCCGACAACGTGCCTGACCCAAGGTAAACGATCCGCTTAAAGGAACGGTCCGTCAGTACTTGGAGTTCTGTTTCTCTGTCGATCACTTCTTGCCCCAATCGGCTAAGGGTTTCAACATAATGCCTCTTTTCTGTCAGAGGCGTCTGGTCAAAAATCAGCAGTGCGGAAAGAGCCATGCAAGAAAAACTTCCCGTCATTGCAAAGCCAGCATCATTTGACCTCTCAGGCATCAATAACAGATAGCTCGTTTCATCAGCGACAGCTTGTTGTGCCAAAGATCCGTCGGCTGCACAAGTGATCGTCAAATGATAACTGTCGGCAACGAATTGATCGACGATTTTGACCGCTGCTAAACTTTCTGGTGAATTGCCGCTTCTAGCAAAAGAAACGAGCAGTGTTGGTTCATCCGCAAATAAAACTTGTTCTGGAGCTGCGACAATATCCGTCGTAGCAATACTTTCAAAAAGATAATCCGCAGTTGCGCCCGTCTTATTCAAGTAAGGAACGATCGTATCTCCAACATATTGCGACGTCCCCGCTCCCGTGAAGACCACCCGAATGCGTTTATCCGTCTTTTGCTTGATGGTACGTAAGAAAGTCGCGATCGCCTCTTGCTTTTCTTGATAGATCGTCAAGGTTTCGTGCCAAAGTTCTGGCTGTTGTTTGATTTCTCTTGTTGTAATCTCCGCACCTAATTCTGCTAATTCCTTTGTTGACAGTTGAAACATCTTTCTTCCTCCTAGCTACTGTTTTTCCAGTATGTATTCCCAGTGACGGTGCGAGGAGCGCTTGTCTTGGATGAATGCTTAGCGATCACCCAAAGGGCAACCTTCCCCGACCTCACTGGTTTTGAATACACGCCTTTTCTTTGCTCGAGTGGATCATTTCAGACTGTCTAGGAAATGCGCTACTCGTCGTTACGCAAGTGGCGGACTTTGTATCTAAATTGGTCTGCTCGGGCAACACTCAAGGTGTATTCGATCACTTCATTTTCAATATTGAACGTGCTGCGTACCAGGTTCAACACTGGCGCACCTTCGTGGATTTTCAGCAATGCCGCATCTTTCGCACTGGCAATGCTGGCAAAAAATTCTTCGTCCGCGAGGCGGATCACTTGATGAAAGTCTTCATGGAATATATCGTACAATGGTTTTTGCTCGATCATCTCACTCGTTAAATGCATGAAGCGTTTGACGGGCAGATAAGAACGCTCGATCATCATCGGTTGGCCATCAGCAAGACGCAATCGTTTTAACTTGTAGATCGGCTCGCCGATGGAAACTTGCAACTGAGTGGCAAAATATTTTGTCGCTTCCATTTTTTTGAATGCCAATACTCTAGTTTCTGGTTGTTTTCCTAGTGCTTTCATCTGTTCGGTAAAACTATACGAACCTGATAAATTGGTTGCCTGCTTGCGGATATCCGAGACAAAGGTGCCTTTGCCATGTTGGCGATAAATATAGCCTAATTTTTCTAACTCCTGTAGAGCCAAGCGAACGGTGGTCCGACTTAATCCGTAGCGCTTTGACAGCTCTCTTTCTGAGGGAAGCATTGTGTCTGCTTCCATTTCATTTTCGATTTTTTCAATCAGTAAATTTAACAATTGATCGTATAATGGTTGTCGATTTTTATTGATATTCATAAGCCCCTCCAAACTGGTTACTACCACATAACGAGTGTACTATTTCCCGATAGGCGTGTCAAACAATCGTCTACAGGGGCTCTGTTTCCTGAATTTGTGTCTTTTCACGCAGGAAAATGAACCAATTGCCAGCACGAGCTAAGCTGAAAAGTCAGCTGTTGCTTGCTTAGCAAAACTCCTCCTACGTGTTGCGTCGTTTCTTCTGCTAGCTTGCTTATTGCGGCCAAATGGATGGATACAGGCCAAAGCCAGAACCGATCAAGCCGATCACTAGCAGCAAAGCGATACATTTCAACGGCGTCCAGCCGCGTTTTGATAAGAAGAAATACAGCATCAATGTGATGGTCAATGGAATCACTTGCGGCAAGATCCCATCGAGGATTTTTTGAATATCGATCGTCACAGGCACTTCGTTGACTTTGTTAAACGTCAATTCATATTTGCCGTTAGCCAGTTCATTGACCGCAGCATTTTCTTGCAATGTGTCGGTCAATTGACCATTCTCATCCGTGGTATACAGCATGTCTTCGTAAGCGGCAATGGCTGCTTGATCATCCACGATCGTCGTCGCTTGCGTCACTTCATTGGTAGTGCCGTTAGGGATCTGAATATCCAAAGACGTCGCTCCATACACGCAGGTCAAGGAACCGACAACAAAAATCCCTAAAATACTCGCTGCTCGGGTAAACTCTTTGGCATTTTCCGTTAAGATGCCAATTGCATCTGTCCCTAAACGATAGGACCAGTGCATCAAGAAGTACCGCAAACCAAATTGGGCCGCATTGAATACCAGTAAGAATATAAACGGTGCAGCGATATTGCCGCTGATCGCCATATTGGCTGTGATACCCGCCGTGATTGGTACCAAGGTAAACCAGAACAACGCATCACCGATCCCGCCTAACGGTCCCATCGCGGCGACTCGCACTGCCCGAATCATGGGAATATCGGCTTTGTTTTGTTCCATCGATAAAATGATCCCCATCACAAAGTTCACCAAAAATGGATGGGTATTGAAAAACTCTAAGTTATGGCTCATTGAAGCAGCCAAGTCCTTTTCATTTTTATGGATCTTTTTCAAGCCCGGTAAAATACTGAATAACCAGCCTCCTGCCTGCATTCGCTCATAGTTGAAAGAGGCTTGTAGAAATAAGGAACGCCAGACCATATTGTTCAAGGTCTTTTTATCCAGTTGTTCTGCGGGCGCTTGTTCGCTATAAGAATCGGGAATATTATATGCCATCTTCATCGCCTCCGAAATCATAGGTATTGGCTGCTGCTACTTTAAACTTGGACTGGATTTGATAATCCCAAAAGGCTAATGCAAAACCGATAAAGGCTAGAATGATCAAGGCTGGTCCTTGCAAAGAAGGTGCCGCCATTACGATCGTGGCTAAACCAAACCCCATAAAGAAGAAGCCCCACATTTCTTTGGAAACCATCACTTTTAGTAAAATCGCAAAACCGACATACCGCATCATGCCCCCAGCTGCGCCGAGACCACCCATCAACCATTGAGGGATCGCTGCGACCGCCTGATTCCCGAAGGCAGCACCGCCGATAAAGAATAAGACCACGATCAAGCCGAAGATCGTTCCAAGACCCGCCATCGCTAAATAATTGATTCGATCAATGCCCTTCGTATTGGCATCATGGGCGTAGCTGTCGGCTTTTGACATCACTGGCGACATTAGTGAGAAGATAATCGTCACCCCATATTGCCCCAGCAAAGAAAACGGAATCGCCGTAGCAACCGCTACTGTGGGTTCCAGCTGCAGCGTGATCGCTAAGATTGCTGCCATAATTCCGCCAATCACCGCATTTGGCGGTTGCGCGCCGCCCACCGGCATATTGCCGATCGTCATTAACTGATAGGTTCCGCCAACGATCAAGCCGGTTTGAAGATCTCCAAGAATAAGTCCGATAACCATCCCAGTAACAATGGGTTGGTACAATGATTCTAAAAAACTAAATTGATCGATCGCGGCAATGAATGTGACTATGAAGACTAAAATGATTTGAAAAATCGTGTAATCCATTTTCTTTCTCCTTCCTTACCTCTGCATTACTGAAACAATTTCTTTTCATCTTCAACAGGTGTCGTTGGAACCCGCTGGATCACTAATTGCACCCCCATTTCCTTCAGTTTTTTAAAGGCATCGACATCTGCTTCATCGACGGCAACTGTCGTAGCAACCTGTCTTTTCCCTTCTGACATATGCATATTCCCAATGTTCAGTTTCTTGATCGGCACCCCACCTTCAGCTAATTTCAACGCATCTTGCGGATTTTCAACCACCATGAAAATTTTTTGTTTTGGCGATGCTTTATGAATGATCTCGATGGTTTTTTGAAGCGAGAAATACCTCGTTTGGACGCCAGCTGGCGCCGCCATATCCATCAACCCTTGTCTGACTTTGTCTTTGGCGACCTTATCATTTGCCACTAAAATTAGATTTGCCCCCAACGTACCGTTCCATTGTGTGGCAACTTGCCCATGAATCAACCGATTGTCGATTCGCGTCAATAAAATATTTGGTTCTCCCATAAATATTTCCCCCTTTTATTTACTGCATGATTTCTGCAACCGCACTACGTTCTACTTCAATCACCGTTCCCGATTTCACCCTTAGATCCACTGTCTCTTTCCCAAGTGCTTGAATCTCCCCAATAATGCCGCCGTATAATTTGATTTTCTGCCCCTTTTTCAAGGACTGCTGCAATTCAGCGAAATAGCCTTTTTGCTTTTTCAGATGTTTCCCATTCAAGAAAGACGAGACCCCCAAAAAGAGAAAGAGAAAAACAAGCACCACGATTGAGGCTGCTAAGATCATTTCCCACATCGTTAAATCCCTTCTTCCTCCTTGATTTCCCCATGGCCTTTGATCTTTCCGTGAAAAATACCGCTCTTGCCAATCTCTGCCAGTTCTTGGCAAAAACGCTCTGGATCAGCTGCTGTATATCTAGTCAACGAACCTTCCACTAGCATCAGCAGATTGCTGCCGCCGATGACCTCGACTTGCGGGTCCTCATTGGCAGCGGTCATCGCAACATTAAAAGGGGTCCCGCCCACAAGGTCTGCACAAATCACGACCCCATCACAGGTTTCCTTTAATTGATCGATTGCTCCTTGCAACTCTTTTTCAAAGTCAGCTAACGGATTTTCCTCTAAAAACGGCACTGTTAGAAACTGTTCTTGCGGCCCTGCAATCATCGCAAGCGCATTTTCCATCCCTTGCGCAAATCCTCCATGACCTGTTAAAACCAAACCAAGCATCTTATGTCCTCCCCTTACTCTCAACTGGTAGTAACCACATATCCAATATAAACGCTTTCATTTTGTCTGTCAACAAAATTTTTGTTTTTATATAAAAATGTCTTTGTTATCTTTAAATACGAAAAATAGCGCCAAAACAATGATTTTAAAACAACAAACCACTTGATAAAGGTATTGAAATTCATCAATAGTACGATAACAACGTTATTTTTAACTAATAAATCCACTGATTTTTGCGCCCTGGTATCTAAAGAACCATGAGTCACTCCACCATTCATCGATACAGCAATCAACGTTGTTGAATAAAGGAACTATCAGCAAATTTGCTGCCTTAATAAAAAAAACCAGTTAGGTATAATCCCTAACTGGTTTTGATCATCGCCAAACTCATTTTCCATTATGCGTTTTATTAAATTGTATTTCCAACATTACCAATACCACTCAGATGCCATCCTGTTTTTAATTCGGATAGATGATTTGCGTCAGTTCTCCAATCTTATCGTTATAAGCATCAGAAATAATGACAACGTCTTCTGTACTAAAAGCTTTTACCGCGGCGACTTGTCCATATTTCGAGCTGTCACACAATAAATAGGCGGTTTTGGCATTATTTAGAATTTCACGCTTTTTGTTCGCCTCTACCAAGTTGGGGGTGCTTACACCTTTTTCAGCATCAATACCATTAGCACCTAAAAAAGCTGTTTGAAAGTTAAACGTTTGTAAATTTGCATCCGTCAATGGACCATTCAAGGATGAAATAACGGGATTGTATCGGCCACCAAGAAGTAAAATCTCGGCAGGAGTTTCTTGTTGAATTGTAAAGACACTCGTATTGGTAGTAATAATCGTGATTTTTTTATTAATGATTTTATGCAGTAACGCTGTACAAGTCGAACCAGAATCTAGGTAGATCACATCGCCATCGTGAACCAACTCAGCAGCCAAAGTAGCGATCGCTTCTTTCTCTTGGGAATACAAAGCAGCCTTAGCTGCAATCGGCATTTCGGAAGCCGTTGAACAAATCTTCACTGCGCCACCAGCCAACAATTCAACCCTTCCTGATTTTTCTAATTCTTTTAAATCCCGCCTCAATGTTGAGATAGAAACAGTAGGCAAAATGCTTTGCAATTGCTCTATTTTTAACAGTTCATCTTGAGCCAAAGCTTCTAAAATTTTTTCTTGTCTTTCATATGGAATCATAGCAACCTCCATTAATTAGTCAACTTCACTTTTTTTCAAATTATACCATACTTTTTCTCTTGGTATGAGCAAGGACTTTCATTGTTCGTCAATTTGCTCTCGATTATAAGATAAATTTCTCATTAACAAAAAAAGACGAGGATTCGCATTAGCGAATCCTCTAACCTTTGATCATTCTACTTCTAACTGACCAATCATTGCTACCCGTTTTTGGTGACGACCACCTTCAAACTCAGCAGCCAGCCATTCCTTAGTAATCATTTTCGCTAGTTCGATGCCCACGACGCGCGAACCAAACGCCAGTACGTTGGTATTGTTATGCTCTCTTGAGAGCTTAGCACTATAGGGTTCGCTGCACACCACGGCTCGGATGCCCTTGATTTTGTTGGCAGCAATTGAGATACCAACCCCTGTGCCACAAATCAAGATTCCCAAATCACACTTTTGGGTTACGACCGCTTCTGCAACAGCCGCCGCATAATTGGGATAGTCAACGCGTTTAGCACTTTGTGTCCCAAAATCTTGTACCGTGTGCCCTAACAACTCCAAATAGGTGATGATATCAGTTTTTAATTCAAACCCAACATGATCACAATCGATTGCTAGTTTCATGCTTGATCCTCCTCTTTATATATTGAGATCAGTTCTTGATA
This sequence comes from Enterococcus sp. B2E4, assembly GCF_030499455.1. Classification (NCBI taxonomy): domain Bacteria; kingdom Bacillati; phylum Bacillota; class Bacilli; order Lactobacillales; family Enterococcaceae; genus Enterococcus; species Enterococcus sp. B2E4. The sequence continues at coordinate 234,380 of NZ_JAUKPK010000005.1, read as the reverse complement.
CGATTCTTCTTTTCCAAAAAGAGCGGAGGTCCCTAAAACAAACCCATCAACGCCTAAGGCGCTTAAGCGAGTCATTACGGCAGGCGAAATCGCTCCATCTGCCATCAATTGGTAGAAATAACGTTCCTTAACTGCAGCAAGCTGCTTTATTTTTCCTTCCACATGTGTCAAATATGCTTGACCTGAAAAACCGGGATCAACAGTCATTACCATCACGTAATCGATCAATGGCAGCAGTTCTTCGATCATTGCTACACTTGTTCCAGGATTGATGGCGATTCCGGCTTGTTTTCCCTTTTGCTTGATTTTGTTGATAGTTCTTGTAGGATGGCGATCTGCTTCCGGATGAAAATAAATGATATCTACACCCATATCCGCAAATTTCTCTACATACGCTCCCGGATCTTCAATCATCAAGTGGACATCAACTAAGGTTTCTGACCATTTGCAAATAGCTTCGATATCTTGAAGTCCCATACCAAAATTCGGAACAAATCGTCCGTCCATAACATCAAGATGAAAAATATCGATTTTCGCCGCTTGTAAAGCGGCAACCTCGTCCTTTAGCATTGAAAAATCAGCACACATCATAGATGGACACAAGATTTTTTTCTTCAAAACACTACCTCCTGTCAGCAAATGCTCTCACTCATTAATAACGCCAATCGCTTGTCCACAACGCCCTTGCTTCTCTGTAATCACTAAGGTTCGCTGTGCGGAATTAGTGAAAACAACGATTACATCCGTTTCTTTGCCCTGTGATGCCAGAAATGGAAAATCAACGTTTGCCAACACACTCTCGGCAGTAACTTTGTCACCTTCAGAAACTTTGGTATCGAACCCTGCGCCATTTAGCTCCACAGTATCGATCCCAATATGGACTAGAACTTCTAAGCCATTTTTGGCTTTTAACGAAATCGCATGTTTTGTAGGAAACACAGAGACCACTGTTCCTTCAATCGGTGCTGTAACAAGATCATCTGTTGGTACCACAGCAAACCCATCGCCTAATAGTTTGGTTGAAAACATCTCGTCCTTCACTTGTTCAATCCTTTTCACCACGCCCTTAGCTGGTGCATAAATAACATTTTTCTTCTTAAATAGACCCATATTTCCCCTGCTTTCTACGCCAATGTCTCGTCTCGATTGGTAAATACAAATGCTAAGACTGCTGAAACCACCATTGAAATCAGTAAGCCGATCATCGCTTGTATGAAATTCGAGGAAGTTGAGCCTACAAAGGCGGGAAAAGTGGTGACACTACCAAAGACAAAGGCATTCGTTACAACTTGCATCAACCCTAAATAGGCACCACCCACAGCACCACCAATAATTTGCGCTAAGAAAAGTTTTTTATTTTTTACAAGTAAGCCGAACAAAGTAGCTTCGATAATCGCTGATAATGCGATCGTGACTAAGCCAGTTAAAGCAAAGCTTCGCAGTTTTTTATCTTTCGCTTTAAAGTAAACGCCAATCGTTGTACCTATCACGGCGAAGTTGCATGCAAAAGTAAAAGGAACGATGTAATCAAAGCCATAGGTCGAAACGTTATTGATCATGATTGGATTGACTGCCCAGTGGATGCCCAAACTTACGAGAACACTCCAACCACCACCAACTAAGATTCCAGTTAGCACACTACTACGCTCGATCAACCAATTCACCACATTAGCAACTGCTTCGCCACTATAGACCCCGATTGGTCCAATAACGATCACTGTCAATGGAACCATAATAGCTAGTGAGACTAACGGAACGACCACTAATTTTAAAGTCTCCGGTATGTGTTTGTCTAAGAATTTGTAGAGGTATGAAAAAGCCCAAATCGAAAGGATGATTGGTACGACAGTCGAATTGTAGTTCATCAAAACGACTGGAATCCCAAAAAACTCCGTCGTTGCACCGTTGCCTGCTCCTCCCATCAATGCAATAAAATCAGGATTGATTAACGCAGCCCCGATCAATGCCGAGATATACGGACTGGCACCAAACCGCCGCGCCGAAGTAAACGCTAACAATACGGGCAAGAAATAAAATACACTCATAGAAGCAACAAATAAAATCGAATAAGTGCCGCTGTCTTCACTGATAATCCCGAGCTGAACAAACAAAATCAGCAGTCCTCTTAAAATCCCTGAGCCCGCCAAAACTGGGAGTAGTGGCGCAAAAATAGCAGATACGGCAGAAAAAATATTGCTGATAATACTGCCAGAAGCTTGTTCTTCCTTGGTAGGGCTACCAGAACTTTCGTTACCTTTAACTAACGGCTCAAACTCATCATAGAGCTTTCCAACTTCTGTCCCAATCAAAAGCTGGTACTGGCCCGCCTTATTAATGACATTGATCACTCCGTCGATATTCTCGACGGCTTGATCATCCGCTTTTGCGGTGTCATGTAACGTTAGGCGCAACCGAGTGGCACAATGTGTCATATTGCGAACATTTTCCGCTCCGCCTATTTTTTCTAAAATATTTTTTGCCATCACTTTGTAATCCATCTTCCCCACTCCTTTTATTTTGATTGATTTGTTGGTGACAAAAATTCAAGCAGCAACTGATTGGCTGCGACTGCATCGTTTTGATCGATCACAGCTTGAATCGCAGCCAAGCCTACGTTATCGATCATTTGATCCATTTGCTTGATCATTTTCATGTTTTGTTCGCACTCTTTTGAGGCGTGTTCAATTACAGGGAACGTATCAAAATAAATCACACCGTCATAGTTATGCTTTTTGACATAATACAAGAATTCTAATGTTTTGAAGGGTGTTGCTGAACCGATCATCAATCCATCGTCGTTTAACCCATACCCATCATTCAGATGCACACCGTATAATAACCCTTTTCCCGCGAACAGATCCGCAGCAAAAGCAGGATTTTCGTGTTTCATTAGCATATGGCAATAATCAAGGGTCACACCTACATTTTTGCGGTTGATCTCATTAAGCATCATTCCAGTGACACCCATACTATCAATGAACGCATAGGCTCTTGGTTGAAATGGTTTGTACTCGATACTGATTTTCAAATCTGGTGCGTAGTCAGCAATTTCAATAAAGGCATCTCGAATCTGATTCCAAACCTTTTGGTAATTGATTTGAAAACTATAGTCAAAGCCATCAAAACCAAGCCAAATGGTTACGACTTCTCCACCTGCTGCACGACAATAATCAGCAGCTTCTTTGCATAACGTTAAGGCATGCTGCGCAACCTGTGAGTTAGCATTGCCTAATTCACCGTTGATAAATTCTTCTCTAAATCGCAATGCAACACCATTCAATTTCAAATCAGCTTGTTCCAATCTCTCTTTCATTTCAGAGGCAGCCGTCCCACCGACGTGCTCCGGATAATTTAAATCTACATAATCAAGCCCCAATTCTTTGAATGCGCCAAATACATTGTCTAAATCATTTTCGTAAATTGATAAAAATGAATTGATTCTCGTTGCTAACTTCATCTTCATTCTCCTTAGCCATTTATTATAGACCCAGAATAGCACAAACTTTTTTCATTTACAACCACTTTATTTCATATTATTTCAAATTAATTCACTAAGAAGCATTGCATTTGTTGAAAGAAATACTTCAAAAAAGTGATTTTCAAGCATCTGTTTTGTTAAAACTCACTTTTGAAATCATTTGAAATAAATTGATTTTTTATGGATTATTTTAAAACACATTGTCTTGATTCACTGATTATGCTGATTTGACTCTATTCGTTTCAGAAAAAGGATCATTTGGTAAATCCTTAGTGGGCTGCTATTGAACTAGGCGCCCCTAGTAATGTATCCCCTCTCACTCTTTCGAATTGTTTTCACGTGAAACAAAAAAGCCTAACCAACCAGCAGGATCGCTGTTTGATTAGGAAAGAGGCACTGCTTTATTGTTCGGTCAACCACGTGCGCGAGTGTTCGACTTCTTCATACGTTAACTGATGACTTGGGGTCCAAACGGTTGAAAGGACTGCACCCCGGGAGGTGAAGATCTCTTGGACGTAAGTACTGTCGGCTAGGGAAACGATTGGGTCGTTTCTGCCAAAACTCAGAAACACATGAGTGTCAGGCAAGGAATTCGTCGGTAAATTCTCGACTGGATACATGGCGTGGTAGAGGATCGCTTTTTTGAAGTGGTCGCTATCATTTAGTAATAAGCGAATGGCAATGTTGGCGCCATTGGAATAACCCACCAGTACCACTTGCGCTAACGAAAAGTTGTATTCTTTGGCGGCTTGCCGAATGAAATCGGCTAATTCGTCGCCGCGAAGTGCTAAGTCGGCTTCATCATACACCCCTTCAGCTAGACGTTTGAAGTAACGAGGCATGCCGTTTTCTAAAACGTTCCCGCGAATACCTAATAGTGATGCTTGGGGATCAAGGGCTTTGCCTACTTCCAGCAACGACTGTTCGTCGCCACCAGTGCCGTGGAGCAGCACCAAAACTGGTGCGTCGGCTGCTCCTTGTTGGTAGATTGCTTTCATCGAAGTTCCTCCTTTAACTTGGTCGTTTGATATCGAAAATCTCCCCAATCGTTGCGTAAGAATTTCCCGCTAGCCGGCTGACTGCTTGTAAGGCATGGGGATCGATCTTGCCGTCTTGATAGACATGCTCTGCAATCTGGTAGCCGACGACTTCCAACAATAAGAGATCGGCAGTGGTCTGCTGGTCTTTTTTGATGGGTACGTGCTGATGCAGAATCGTTTCTAAGCGTACACTGGCTTCTTTCAAGCCAGGAACGGCAATCGTTTTCGATGTCGTTGTGGTAAACCCAGAAACCGTCAACTCGCTTTGGTCTGCGGGCAATAATGCCGCGGTTTTATTGGCCTCTTGGACATTTGTTTGATCCAAAATATGCACGACGGCTTCTTTCGTCGCCAACAGATTGCGGGCGGTGTCTTTCAGTTCCCCCTCTTTGCGCTGGATAGCCAACGAGAGGATCACGGGTTCTGAGCTGACGATGTTAAAAAAACTGAATGGGGCGATGTTGACGATACCATCGGCTGATTGCGTACTGACCACTGCCACTGGCCGTGGAATGATGGAGCCAATCAGTAGCTTATAATTTTCTCGTTGGGTCAAATCCTTGGGATCTAAATAGTGCATACAGCGTCTCCTTTTTTCTAAACCGATAAGTCTGGCAAGCGATCCTCGATCTCTGCACGCCGGCTTTCAAATTGGGCTGGCAGCATCAACTGCTGTCCTAACGTTTCTAATGGTTCATCAACTAAAAAGCCTGGGGTTTCTGTTGCGATCTCAAAGACGATGTTGCCCCGCTCTTGGAAATAGACGGCTTTGAAATAATTGCGGTCTTTGATTTCAGTGACTCCGTATCTTTGATCGTAGAAGTACTCTTGCCACTCTTTTTGCACTGCTTCCGTTGGCACAGACCACGCGATGTGATGGACGGTGCCAACACCCCAGCGCCCTGCTGGCAGTGCTTCATGGGGCACGACGATCTCATGAGCGAGGGTGCCTGCGGTATGAAGATGGGTGCTTTTCTCTGTTTTGTTAAAAATGTTCAGTCCTAGATCATCTGCCAGCGTTTGAATGGTCGCTTCTGGTTGTGCCGAAAGCAAGACGGCCCCATGAAAGCCTACAATCGCTGGTGTTTCCGCCGATTCTTCGGCTTCGACTAGCGCCAAAGACAGGTCATGCTGATCATGAAGTTCTAAAGTTGGCCGGTCAAACAATGTACTTTCTTGGACAGTTACTTGATGTTTCGCCAGATGTTCTTGCCAATAGGCACTGCTGTCTTTTGGAATGCGAAACGCGATCGTGCCGACTTGTCCGCTTCCTACTCGCCCAGGATGGGCCTTTGCCCAAGGGAAGAAGGTGATGATGGTCCCATTTTCTAACGCTTGATTGCTGTAATAAAGATGATACGTGTAGGGATCATCAAAATTGACGGTTTGTTTTACGAGGCGCAACCCCAACACGTCACGGTAAAAGACAACGTTCGTTTGGGGATCGCCTACGATGGCTGAAATATGGTGGATCTGTTGAATGGGTTGCATACTATGTGCCTCCTTAGGCGCGTTTTGTATTGAAGGGTTTGATGACTCCTTCGATGTATTCACGGCGATTTTCTAAAAATGGTGCCAATGATAAGGATTCACCCAATGTTTCGTATGGCTCATCCCCCATAAACCCTGGTTCATCTGTCGCTAGTTCAAAAAGAATATGGCCGATGCGCACATACAACGATTCAAAATAGTAACGATCGACATAGCCAGAGTTGGCCAATCCCAAGTTATCAAAGACTTCTTGCCAGACTGCTAACGAATCGTGATGGGCTAAGCGAAAAGCCACATGATGCACTTCGCCGTCCCCTTGTTGTGCTTGTGGGCTCGTGGTGTCTTCCACTAAAACGATTTGGGCGCCATTGCCGCCTTCACCGACTTCTAGCAAATAGCGATTGTCTACTTGATCAATGGTTTTGAAATCAAAGACGGATTCCAGCAGCCCTTTGAAATCTGCCAAATAAGAAACAGACATTTCAACAGGACCTAAGCCATAAATCGCAAACTCAGTAGGAACCGGTCCTTTTTTCCAAGGGATACCAGCTTTCACGCCAGTATTGTGTTCATCAGAGATCAGTTGATAGGCTTGCGTATCAAAATCCCAAAAGCGCAACACTTTTTTCCCAAATTCGGTGGTGATTGCCTCGTGTTTTACCTCAAATTCATCAAAGCGTGCGGCATAATAATCAAGGGCTGCATCACTGGATACTCGAAAACTGGTGCGGGTGATCGAATTGGTTCCTTTGCTACCACGAGCGGTATTGGGAAAATCAAAGAACGTCATGGTCGTTCCCGGTGTCCCTAAATCATCCGCAAAGTAAGTATGATACGTATAAATGTCATCTTGATTGACGGTTTTTTTCACTAAACGCATCCCTAACACATCTGTAAAGAAATGGTAATTCCGTTCCACATCACTTGTCATAGCCGTCACATGGTGTACCCCTAATAATTGGTCTTGTTTTCTCATTTTCTTTTCCTCATTTCTGATCGTAAGTTATTTTTCGTAAAATTGTTTTTAATTGTTGCAATTCTTCACTGCTGAGTTCGGAAAAACTCGCCGCAATCTTTTGTGCATGACTGGGAAAAATTTTCTCCATCAACGCCCTGCCTGCTTCCGTAATACTGACGTATGTTACCCGTTGATCTTCTTGGCTAGGTTCCCGTTGCACGCAGCCTTTTTTGACTAATTGATCGACCACGTAGGTTGTGGAGCTGCTGGCGATCAAGATTTTTTCCTTGATGGCTTGCGTCGTATGGGTGCCTTTATGGTAAAGCAATTCCAGTACGGAAAACTCTGTGATATTTAAGCCATAACAACGGACATCTTTTTTTGCCACTTGTTCCAAACGACTCGCCGTACGCAGCAAACCGATGTATGCTTTGAGCGCTTCTTCTTGATGCGCCATTTTCCTCACCTCTTTATTTCGAATTCGAGATAATCATAACTTACTTTTTGTAAGTTGTAAAAGGATATGCTTTGGTTATTTAAGAAAATCATTCAATGCTTATTTTTGTAGAGATAAAGAACACTTAGACACTAACGACGGTCCCGCCTTTTCTCTATGAACCCGCCAAATCTAAAAAAAAAGCGGAACTTATGAAAAGTTCCATAAGTTCCGCTAAATATATATTTTAATTAAAAGGATTCGATCCATTCCATGTACCGATCAATGAAGCGCTGATTCCGACGCATACTTGTCCTTTTTAGATCATTGTGGTCGGCTGCACCTGCTTTTCCAAAGCCAGCAGCCACTTTTTGCGTTCGATCCCGCCACCATAGCCGCCGATACTGCCATCGCTATTGATGACGCGGTGGCATGGAACGATCAACGCCAATTGATTTTTTCCGTTGGCATTGGCAACAGCTCGGGTGGCTTTTTCATTGCCGATTCGCTGTGCCAATTGTTTGTAAGAGTATGTTTCTCCGATCTTCATCGCCAACAGCTGCTGCCAGACGGCTTTTTGAAAATCAGAGCCGATCAATGCGATGGGTACCGTGAAGACAGTTCGATTCCCTGCAAAATATTCCGTCAGTTCTTGTTTGAGTTGCTGAATGATTGCTGTTTGCTGGGGAATGATCACTGCATTCAAACGGCTTCTCAAAACAGCAATCTCCGTTTCTAGTCCTCTGCGATCCACGAATTCTAACAAGTAAAGCTGCTGCTGGTCGCTGATCGCCAACATCGACCCCAGCTTGGTCTCAAGCCAAGCAGAAGAAAGAATCGTTTTTTCGCGGCTGTTGGAAGGCAACTCCCCCATAATCCGAGAAAACGCATCTCGAAAGCCGTTGCCAGAATCGAAACCGGCTTCTAATTGCGCTTGGATCAGCGGTTCTCCTTCACGAATCTGCTTAAACGCTAATCCTAAGCGGCGTGCACGGGAGTATTCGATAAAGGTCATGCCAAAATATTTTTTGAATTGTCGTCGTGCGGTATTGGGATGGATCGCTAGTGCTTCAAAATCTTTGTCGGTCCACTTTTTCTCTGGGTTACTCTCCACGGCTTCCACCAGGCTTTTCACGTCAGGGGATAAGTGGCTAGGCGAGCTGAGCGGGCGACATCGTTTGCAGGGACGATACGCCGCCAGCAGCGCTTCTTGTGCCGTCTGAAAAAACTCGCAATTTTTTTTGAGCGGTTTTTTCGCTGGGCAGGTGGGACGGCAAAAGACGCCGGTGGTTTTTACCCCAACATAAAAAATCCCTTCATATTGGGAATTTTTTTCAATCAGCATGTCGTAATAGTGGTCCCGTTGTCGGCTATCTTCAATCATCTTGCGCATCCCTCCCTCTTTTCTACACTTACAAAAATACTTCGTGCCTGTCCAAACACACGATCAACCAATGCAGCAGTCTGCAATGGCAGTTCGAAAATTTGCCCACATCCTTCTGATGACATACGATCACCCTTTCCTCTGAATGACCTTAGTGTACAAAAAATGGACTTGGCACATCCCATAAAAATTAACACCAATTTTTTAAAAAGGATCGAAGGCAGTTGCCCTCCGATCCTTTTGATTTCCAGTTTGCCTATTTTTCAGCGAATCTTAAAGCGGCACCTACAGGAACCTAGACCGTCGCCTTCTGCTTGACTTGCAGGGCACTTTTTTTCCGCAAGACTCGCTCCAAACGGGGGCGATTGTAGCGTTGGATCATGATAAATGGGCAGTTAGCCAATAACGCATAGACGATCATCACCCAGCCCGCCCACGCAGGATTCCAGAGGAAAAAGAACGGTGCTGGAACCATCAGCAGCCAATGGGTCAGCTCTGCTCGGCGTGTCTCGATGACGAATTTTTCCAGATAGTCCTTTTGCTGTTGAGCCAAGCGGGATTTGTCAAAGCCTTTTTTGGCAATCACAGTGCCGTCGGGCAATTTGTCTTTCCACTGACGAATACGAAACACCTCCGCCCAGATCCTACCGCCTTTTTCAAAGGCAAGAGAACGGAACCAGTTGGCATGACGTTCAAAAAAGGCATCACTGACTTTGCGCAAGCCAAAGGAGATGCCTAGATGAAACAGCAGCCAAGCCAAGCTGTCTGTAATGAGCAAGAGCAGTGGAGATAAGGTGATCAGCGGCATGTGCATCGCCTCCTATAAATTGATTTTGCGTCCTTTCCAGGTCACGGATTTCAACAAATGGATTTGGATCCACGACCAACCAAATAAGCCTAGGAAAAAAAGAAAGTAACATGGGAAAAAAAGCAGCAGGATTCGGTTGAAGTTGCCGACACGGCGGGCAAAGCACAGAGTTTGTCCAAAATAAGCAGCATAAAAAAGCAGTCCTAGCCAAAGCGGTTCCATCAGAAATGGTGCCGCCAGTACCCCAATGCCGCCGCTGATCCACAAGATGACGCCCGCCATAATCAAAGGGTGAGTGGATTGCGAAGCAGTGGCAAAGTCCTTCGTCCAGCCTTGAACAAGTTGACGAACACCCGCTGGATACATCCGAAAGGCCACCAAGTCTTTTCCACCATACAAGGCGATCGGCAAGCGTTTTTTCTTAAAGCGTCTCGCTAATGCTAGATCATCTAAGATTCCTTGTGGCATGTCCTGATGTCCATTGGCTTGAAGGTACGCAGTTTTGCTGCACAAAATACACGGACCAAAGGCGCCGCCAGCTGAGAGTTTTTCGCCTACGATAGAAAAGCGGTTCAACCCGACAGGTAAGACGACATTAAAGACGGCAGACAGTTGTTCATACAGGCGCTTCGTTTGATGATAGGGCTGCACCGAGAGCAGTCCTTGTCCCGATCGCTCCTCATACGCAGCGAAAAGACGCTCTAAGCCATCTTCTGCTAGAAAGAAGGTATCGGCATCCAAAAATAATAGATACTTGCCCACTGCTTGTGAGGCGCCTAACCAACAAGCCGCTGCTTTCCCAGCAGAATCAGCAGTGGTTTGCAAGACCCTCGCACCGAAGCCCTTAGCACAGGCGATCGTCTCGTCTTCCGATCCGTCATCAACCACCAAAATCTCCACAGGATGAAGGGTTTGCTGCTGCAAGGACGCCAACAATTGCGGCAAATTTTCTGCTTCATTGCGGGCGGGGATGATGATCGACAGTTCTCCCCTCTCCGTCAAGTCTTTGGATGCGGCTGTCTCCTTGCGGGTGGGTATCGTCGGCAGGCGGAAAAAAATCAGCCAGCCTGCCAGCCAAGCAGCGCAAATACCAGCGAGCAGCAGGTACACAGTCATCATCCTTTCTTGTCTTAGTGTTCTCTTTTGGTGATCATCTCACTGACTTGCTGGCCACTGAGGGTCACCATCGGCATGCCGGCACCGGGATTGACCGTACCGCCAACGAAGTATAGATTGTCGTAGCGTTCGCTGTGTTTCGGGTGTTTAAAGCCATGATTTTTCTTGCGATTAGAGACCGTGCCGTAGATGGCGCCACGATGTGACAAATAATTCTTTTGGATGTCTTCGGGTGTCCAGCGGTCTTCATACACGATGTGCTTACGTAGATCCGTTAAACCCATGTTTTCCAGCTTGATCAAGATCCGTTCACGAAAAGCATCGTATTCCGCTTCCGTAAAGGGCTTATCCTGCAAATAAGGGATATGAGGCAAGATTTTGATGTTCTCATGCCCTGCCACTGTTTGCGAAGGATCGGTTTTGTTGGCATTGACCAAATAGATCGTTGGGTCTTCTGGCAGCTGATGCTGATGGAAATTTTGATCAAAGTTTTCTTTTGAGGCATTTGAAAAGAAAAAGTTGTGATGGGCCAATTGCGGATAGGAGGTTTTGACCCCTAAGTGCAAGACAAAACCAGAACTTGCTGGTTCAAATTTTTCTTCCAGTTTTTGAGTAAAGGTCGGTGCTTCTTCTAACAGCTCTTCATAGGCCGGGATCACTTCCATGTTGGAAACAAAATAGTCGGCTTCGATCAGCGTACCATCATCCAAACGAGCGGCACGGATCTGTTCCTGTTCAACGATCAATTTTTCCACTTTGTGTCCCGTGTGGAAGGTCACACCGATCTCTTTTGCTAAGCGAACGATGCCTTCGGCTAAACGGTGCATCCCGCCTGGCACGTACCAGACACCTTGGGCATGCTGCATATAGATCATCATGTTCAAGACGGCTGGGGCGTCATAAGGAGATGAGCCGACATACTTGATAAAATAGCTCAGCATGTCTTGCAGCTGCGGATTGCTGACACGTTTTTGAATGGCATCATGCATCGAAGAGAAATAATCAAAGCCTTTCAGCGCTTTGATCACGCCATGATACTTCAAGATTTCTTTCGTGGTATCTAAGCCTTTCTCAAAATAGCCTTTTTCTGTGATTTCATAAATCTTTTGCGCATAGTCCAAAAAGTCTTGGTACTCGGCCATGTCTTTTTCCGACAAGTGCGGGTTTTCCTTTGCCATACGTGCAAGATCGCCATAGAGATCGATCTTGGTGCCGTCAGGAAAAAAGGAGCGCCATTCCAATGGCAATCGGCGAATCGCAACATAATCCGCCATATCGCGGTTGCTACCAGTAAATAATTTTTCGAAAATCTGTGGCATCGTCAAAATCGATGGACCTAAGTCAAAGCCGAAGCCGTTTGTTTCCAGTCGGTTCAACTTGCCGCCTAAGTGGTGATTTTTTTCATATAATGATACATCAAAGCCATTTTGGGCTAATGAGACCGCCGCTGATAGACCACCAAGTCCGCCGCCGATCACTACAACTGTTTTTTTCTCTTTCATTGAATTGCTCCTCGTTTGCTTTAATGAACGTCCCTATTTAGCCAAACCTTCTCGTCAAAACAGACGGTTGCGTCTCACTGCAACTGCGTGTCTTGGCACTGTTTTGGCATTGGTAGCTTGAATCAAAGGATCGTTTTTCTAGATAATTCTATAGTATCACACCTTTGAAAAAATGACGGGGATGAGCCTATCGGTCAATTGATACTGCTTTGTCCTCGTCCATGATTTCAGCAAATGAAAAAACAACCTGCAGGCAAAGAATGGAAACCCAGCAATTTCGCCCAATTCGGAAATATTCTTTTTATAACAACAATTATCAGAATATTTGAACATTTTTGACGTTAATACCAGCGAAAAACAAATCTTCGTATGGTTACGAAAAAACGCGTTTGAGCCAATTTGGAATATCCTGTACATTGAATGTAGCGAAAGTCCTTCCCCCAATCATTTTAAAAAAACAAACGGACCTTCTCAGTAAGACATTGCTTAACAGTGACTGTTTTTGATAATGACACGTATTGTCGCTTTTTCCTAACACTTATAAGGAGTATTGATATGAACTTAAAAACGATCCAATCAGCCGAAGAATATTTAAACTTTTTTGACGAAGAATTTATCCACTCGCCCTGTTCTTATACTCATCCGAAAATCTTTAATTTTTATCTCTCTTTGCGCCAACGATTTTTGGCGATCTATGAACAAGAAGAGGGTACTTTTTTCGAAAAAATGTCGTTGCTACTAGATATCGACGCACAGCTGCAAATACTAAAAGAACTTTATGTTTTAAAAATTTCTTCTTTAAATGAGTATACGGAAGAAGAGATCATTCAGCTGACGGTCAAAGACAAAACCTGTTTCTATCGGGAATTGACCGGTCTTCAGCTAAACCAAAAGGCGCCTTGGAGTTTGATTTACTTAAGTGAAGCCCAATGAGTTCGCCCACATCGATCGATTGAATTGAAAACCGCTGGTTCCAAAGGCTTGCATCCGTACCTGATGCACTCCCCACTTCCCCTCCCCACACTCCTGCACAGCTTCGGAGAGTCAAGCCATTAAAAAAGAAAGCATCTTTCCTTTTCACTGTTTAAGCGGTGAAGGAAAAATGCTTTCTTTTCATGTAAAAGGCCCTTTCTAGCAGCTCTTTAGGTCAAAACATAATGGGAAACTAGAAGAGGTCTTTTAAGGCAAATTGGCGGGTGACGTTAGGATTGATCCGTTCAAGCAATCGATTCCAGTCAGAAGAAGAAGGAATCGTTTTGAAGACGATGCATTCAACGATATCTCGAAATTCGGTCGCATGCTCGGCATAGTTTGTCACTAGCAGATCGATGGTGTTTTGTTCCAAATACTGAGCATTGACTTCCCCTGAGTCAGGATAAAAGACTTGATGGGATCGGCTAAAATAGCGGTTAGACCAGCCTTCAATGTACTGAACGATATTGTTATTTCCTTCGAAGATAAAGGCGATATTTTTTCGGGGAAACCAATGACGTTCTCGAACAGACTCGATATAAATCACTAAGTTTGCACAAAAATCCGTCAGATACTCCTCAGAATAAAGGTTGTGGTACTCGCGACTATTTTCTAAAAACTCTCGGTAAGCAGCAAACTCCTTAGGAAAGGTTTTCTTAATAAACGCATTCACATCATAGATATTGCGATTGGCAGACGTGGATAAGCACTCCTTCAATTTAGCAGAGGTAAAAAAGGATTCAATCAGAATCTGATCCTCTTTGGGTTTTTTCGACGATACCTTCAACATCTGATAAAAATCGTTGGTCAACGTGCGGATCTCTGTCCAATGATTATACGAAAGACAAAACTTTTGTTCGACGATCACATTTTGCAGTTTTTTCTTTGTGATAATACTAACAAATAAGAAGATAAGTTCATCGTTCGTCAATCGACATTGAAAGTACTTTTCAATGACCCCATTGATTCGTTGAAAATGCATCAGCTGAATACTGTGTCGCAAGGCGTGGTACAATTCGGCGTTGATTTGCACAGTCTTACCTTGCATAAATCGCTCAAGCGAAATATAGAGCAGATACGTGTATTGTGAAAACGAAACGGTGTGGTAACTATTTTTGTCAAACATCCTGCCGATTTCCGTTACTGCCTGCTGGACCGCAGCTGGCGGAAATACAGTGTGGGGGGTGCTGTCCGTTTCATAAAAAAAGGTACAGAAGAAATTGCGGATATCTGCTTCTTCCCCAACGATATTCACAGGATCTAATGCTAGCTGGAGATCAAAACGTGCCAGTTGTTCATGAATGCGCTGCAAGTACTTCGATAAGGTACTCTTGGATAAAAACAAGCAGTCCGCCCACTCATCGATCGTCTTTAACTCTCCAATAAAAATATTTTCCAATAAAATAAAGAGCGGTTCATTCGATAAAAGCGAGGCTTTTTTCTTTTCATACTGTGAATAATCAAATAGTTCAAACGAATAGCCTTGATTGGTGGAAGTGATCAGGATCAGCCCACAGAAATACTCGTTGATCTGACTGATGTCTTTGCCAATCGTCCTTGTGGTACTAGTTGTTACTTCAGCCAATTGACTGGCACTGCAAATTTCATTTTTTTCAAATTCACTTAGAATCTGCAACCATCGGACGGTCGATTTGCTGGTGACAAAACTCAATTGAAAATTTTTCAAACATAAGCTCCTTACTAAAAAATTTCTTTTTGCGGCTAAATTACGCATGAAAGGCGCCTAAGCAGTCTCATTATATCGGTTTTCATCCTACATAAAAAATCGGTTTTTTCATAGCCTGATGAAAAAAAGCGTTGTTTCCAGACTACTGTTGTATAACAATTATTTTATCGGCTATTGAAAATAGTGCAAGGATTTCGCTTTTGCTTTCATCAGATTCTTCTTAAGGAACAAGAAAATTCTTTGTATCATTTGCTTCATTTTGAAAAAAACTGCTATGTTGAAAATCACCTATGTTTTCTTTATTTGTCTAAACGTGTCTGACATGATGTTTAAAAGCTGCTCATATTGAGATTCTTGACTTGTTTTTTTCACTTGTACGTTAAAGTCCTGTTCAATAAATTGTTTGGGTATCAACTGATCCATTTCTATTTTTGAAAGCCGCTCAGTACACTCCGCTAGCAGTTGGTAATCCTTTGCGAGTGTTTGCGGCAGCTTGTATGTTTGAGTAAAAAAAGAATAGCGTGCAGTCTGTTGAATCGTTAGTGCCACCTGTTTTTGAATCAAATAGTACAATTTTTCTAATTGCGTATCCGTGACGGATCGTTCATCATTTCGTTCAAATAATTGACAGTAATAGTCTAAAAATTCACTATTAGCCATGACTGTCTCAAAATCCGTTTTATTTATTCTCATAAAATGTTCCCCTCTTTTTCTATTTTATGCATCACTGTTTACGACGTTCTTTTCGTTTGTCAGAAAAAAGAGCAGCTCATTTATCTCTTCTACTTTTTTATGGTTAATCATTTCTTGTTAGTTCTTTTCAACGATCAATACTGATAGAAAAAGGATTAGACTTATAATTGATGCACTTCCTGATTATTCGCTCCCCTACTTCGTTAGCAAGTTTTTATTCGTAGGTGTAACAACTGTAACGATTTTGCTTCTCCGCTCGTCACCAAGAGCATGCGAATCTACCATTTGTGCTGCTTGCTGACCGATCTGCTCGCGCCAGTTTATGGATTAGCAACGGTTACGGTTATGTGAAAATTATAAAGAATCTATGCACGATTTTTTTAAACATTTTTTCGGTTTTCCTGAAAAAAAAATTAAAATCGTTGCTCTCGAAAAAATGACTAGAAAAAAACAAAAAAAAGAAAGCATCTCTGATACTCTCTTTTTTGACTATTCTTATTTTGTTAAAAAAGCGATTGGATCGACCAATTGCGCTTGGCTCAAGCTAGGCGATGCACTGACTTCAAAGTGCAGGTGTGCGCCTGTGCTATTGCCCGTACTACCCATGAGGGCAATCGTTTCTCCTTGTTCCACTTGTTGACCAACCTTCACAAGGTTCTGTTGATTGTGGGCATAGAGTGTCGTCATCCCGTCCTCATGGAGAATCGCTACATAATTCCCCCAAGAAGGATGAACCTCTGAACGAATGACCGTTCCAGATTGACTCGCCAGGATTGGGATCCCAAACGCTGCGGCAAAGTCAACGCCCCGATGAAAGCTTCCCCAACGTGGGCCAAAAGTAGAAGTGACAACGGCTTTTTCAACAGGAAAAAGATACGTCTCACTTGCGGTCACATCAGGTTTTTTCTGATCATAACGGGTCAACGCATAGGCTTCGATCAAAGCTGTCAGTTTTTGATCATACGTCGTATCTGTGGCATACCGACCAGTCAAATAACGGGCAGCCTCTTGATAAGAAGCCGCTTCTGATTTCCATACGCCTTTATAAAAATCAGTCTGCTGCCCGACCCCTTCTTTCAACAAGCGAGCATAGTCCATCAATGACTCTTTGTAGCCAGTATATTGGCGGAACGTTGCCGTGATCGTATAGTGATTTCCCGTACCATCATCTTCTTGTGTCCGAAAAGCGACACCCTGTCCTTGATAGGTTCCTTTGATACCAAAGAGATTGAAGTACGGCGCCTGACTCAGTCTGCTTTGCCCGCCACCTGACTCTAAAATAGCCTGTGCAATCATGACAGAAGCGTACAAATCATTTTTCAAGCCGATTTCTCGGGCATCTTCACCAATTTCTTGGATAAAATCCCACACTTCTTTTACTGGTGTGACCGTCAAGGTCGTTTCGCTGCCTTGCTGCGGTGTCGGATCGGATTGACTTGGCGCGCTTGGTGCTTGGGTACTTGGTGGCATGATCGGTGACACAGCCGCAGGTGTTTCTTGACTTGCTTCACTGTTTGCTTCTGGTGTCGGTTTTGTTTCTACAGGTTTTGACGGTTGGGGCTTCTCTGGCTGCGTCTCAGGTTTGGGCGCTTCAGGCTGTGTTGGTTTTTCTGGTTTCGGTGCTGGCGTTGGTTCTTCTGGCTGAGAAGGCTCTGGCTTACTCGGTAGCTCTGGTTCTGGTTCTGGTTCTGGCTCTGGGGTCGGTTGGGGAACTGGGGTCGGTTCTTCGGTTTGCTCTGTTCCCTCCGCCGCTGTCTCAGATCCTTCTGGTACACTTTCTACAGGTACCGATCCTTGCTCAGAATCGGGCACTTGTCCTTCCACTGCTGGAGCGGTTTCTTCGATCGTCCCTGCTGTGCTGCTGTCACTTGCTTGTGCAGCTGTTTCTGATGTTTGGGTAACGGTCGTACTTTCTGATGCAACAACCGCAGCTGAAACTGGCACACCAGCTAAAAGTTGTCCGCAAACCAAAAGAAGCGCTACCCCTTTTTGCGAATGCTTCATAGGCGAAATCCTTTCTCTTTCTTTTTCCTCTTAACAACCTCTATTGAAAAAACATCTTGCCATCCAATTAGTAAATAAATATCAATTCTCTTTTATTATACTACGCTTCGTTTTTTCGACTCAAGCAAATAACTCCCGCCCTAGCGAAAGAGAACGAGCTTTTGGAGAATGGGTCTACTGGTAAAAGATCACGTTTTGCATCCAACGCATTGTCGATCCTCGGCTTCAGTAGTTTTTTTCTGTTGCCTAAGATCCTCTGGCGTCATCAGAAAAAAACACTGCTGTTCATATAGGCGGCTGCCCGTTGAACAACAGTGTTTCAATTATCTCTTCTTGCTCCATTGACCTTCCATCGAGCGTTGGGAACCTTTCTATTCGTGCTTCATTTTTCTCAAGTTTATGTATGATTTTTGGCAATTGGTTTCTCAGGTCCTTGCTATACTTACTCTGAAGGGTTGATATTCTTGGAAATTTTCTGCTGGCAGTCAAAGGTTTCAAGAGATTATGACCAAAAACGCCGAACAGTTGAAGGTGCCATTATCTGTGCAAATGATTATGCTATAATTATTTAAACTTATTTTGTTGGAGGCTGACATGAAAACATTTCAATTAAAATTCATGCGAAACCGCACGTTGATTCGCTGGCTGCAATTGTTAAATGAATTTGAGAAAAGTCCCACCCGTACATTGGGAGAACTTGCTGAAGTGACCGAAAGCAGTACCCGTACGTTGATTACTGACATCGCTAGCCTGCGAGAGCACTTTAAAGGGGCGATTGCGATCCATACAGCAAAAATCGGGTACCTTTTTGAAGTAATCGATCATGATAGGTATCGAAAGCAAAAGCAAGAGTTAGTAAATGATGAACCGATTTTCCAAATTTTAGAGAGTATTTTTTATAATGAGCAGCAGTCACTCCTTGATTGGAGCTTAACGCTTAATATTTCTGAACAAGCACTGATCAGCTATTTCCGAAAAATACAGCCTTTTTTATCCCCTTTCGGTTTAAAAATCAAAACGGACAACGTCTCTTTGGCAGGTTCTGAGATCGATATTCGGAAATTTTTCTGTCTTTTTTACTACGAGTCTGACATTAATGTCCACACGCTATTTCCTTCGATCCATGTCCAAGATGCGGTGATGGAAATCACTGATCTTTTGGAAACGAAGGCCTTACAGAGCTCTTCGTTTTCTTATTTTGCTTATATCCTTTATATTAGCGTGGAGCGCAGCAAACGTGGTTTACTTGCTGCCCCCTCCCCTCAACTCAAGGAGCTGATCAAAAAAAATGATCTGCTGTTTGATTATGAGGCGCTAAAAACAATCATTCGGCGTTATTTTCATTATGAATTCCCTCAAGAAGAAGCCGTCTACCTTTTGACGTGTATCATTTGTCGCCGCAAAATCAACACCGACCTAGCAGCCAGCGAAGCGTTTTGCCGCAATTACAACCAATGGCCAGAGATCAAACAGATCACTGCAGATTTTTACGCACAAAATCGCGGGCATAGTTTGGATGAACAAAAAGACTTGCTTTGGCTAGAATCTTTTTTCATCGTTGTCAAACTCCGTGAATTGTTATCGCCAACGATGAATATCAATATTGACGACCTCAATGACTTTGTCCAAGAAAAGTTTGCCGCAGAATTTGCGAAAAATCGCCAGTTTCTCCTTTCCCACCCGCTTGTAAAAAATCTCTATTCTCTCGATCATTTGGATGATTTTTGTACAAGCCTCACGTTCCATATGGAAGCAATTATTGAAGAAAATTGGGGCAAGCCGCGAATCATTGCTGTTATTTTTGAAGGCAATGAATATGTTTGCGAGCATGCCGAAAGCATTATCCGAAAATATCTAGGGTTTTATCATGAAATGTACTACCCTGATTCAAACGAACTTTCCCATGAGTACTTAAAGGAAAAAAATATCAACTTGCTGATCACCAACTACCCTGAATATGCGACGGAGTATTTGCTGGATGTCGAAAGCGTCTTATTAAAATCGATACCTGATGCTGCCGATTGGAATCATCTCTTGAATCGGATCAATCCAAGGATTTTGCGATTAGTTGTACTTGATAATACATGACGATACCAACCATCCGAATAGAAAGAAGCACAAAAAAGCAGCGAAGCGTTGGCTTCACTGCTTTTTTGCGTTCCATTCGATTCAAGACCACTCTACTGGCGATCAATTATTTTTGCTGTCTGCTGCTTATTCGGCAGCTTCAATATCTTTGGCAATTTTTGCGACATCGATCTCCCGCTGCAAGTAGTCTTGGTTGTCGATAGGAAAATGCTGACGAAATTCGGCTAGTTCCATCAATTCGACTTCACCAGCTGCCACTTCAAAGTCTAAGACATGGCCAGCAAATGTCTGATCATCACTAATAAAATGCAGGTGGAAACCAGCAGCCGCAGCACCGTGGAACAACAGCGGGGTAAAGAATCCGACGATCGTTCCGCTGATATTTTCTGCCTGAAATTCTGGCTGATGCTGGATGATCTCAATGAATTTTGGGTATGGTTTTTCTTGCTTTGGGGCAACGCGGACGTGCATCTTGGTAAATACCCCATGGATTTTGACAGCGGAAAACAAATTCGGGCTGACTTCTGTCAGGACGTGGTTTTTCACTTCTTCATCGGTCATTTCTTGGCTGACCTGTAGGTGCTTCGCTGCAGAAAAATCAACGACTGCCGCATAGGGGGTTCCTTCATTGCCTTGGAGCACTTGCACCTTGCCTGACTCGTCTACATGGTAGATTTCACCATCTAAAATAATCACTTCACCATTGGAGCCAGCCAACGTACCGATCCCAAAATTGCCGTATTCAAGCATTTTGCCGATTTGCTCCGTGCCATCCATTAAATCCTGCATCAACCCACCTAGGGTGCCATGCTGATATAAATAACTTTTGTTTTTCACTTTCATCTTGCTGCTCCTTTGGTCTTAATAAAATTGATCAGGTAGGATCGTTTTGCCAAGATCGGCATTATCTGAATAATCCACAGGGATATCAATGATCACTGGACCATCCGTTGCAAAGCCTTCTTCGATGGCTGCCATCAATTCTTGTTTAGTGGTTGCCCGCAAACCTTTGGCACCAAATGCTTCGGCATATTTTACGAAATCAACAGGGCCAAAATCAACCCCAGAAGCACGATCATATTTCATTTCTTCTTGGAATTTCACCATATTGTAGGTACCGTCATTCCAAATCAAGTGAATGATGTTTTGTTTCAAACGGACGGCTGTTTCTAACTCTTGGGCAGAAAACAAGAAGCCGCCATCGCCAGATACAGAGATCACTTGAGTATTTGGTCGCACGAGCGCTGCAGCGATTGCCCATGGCAAAGCGACCCCTAAGGTCTGCATGCCATTACTAAAGAGCAGATGCCGTGGTTCATAACTACGGAAATGACGGGCCATCCAAATGTAGTGGCTGCCGACATCCACTGTTACCGTCATGTCGTCGGTCACTTCTTGTTGCAAAGCATCGATGATTTCCAAGGGATGCAAGGTATTGTTGCTGCCTTCGACATCCGCTGGTTTTTCATTGAGTTTGGTTTGCAGCGTCGTTAAATAGTTTTGGGCGTCTTCGCTCAAGTGATACTGATCGATGGCTTTTGATAGTTGTTCAATAATTTTCGCGATACTGCCCATCAATTCAACTTCTGGCTGCATAAATGGATCGATCTCCATCGGTACTTCATCGATGACGATCACGCGGGCATCTTTTTCCGCATTCCAGTTGCGGGCTTCGTATTCGATCGGGTCGTACCCTACAGCGATCACTAAGTCGCTGCGTTTCAACAGCATATCACCAGGCTGATTGCGGAATAAGCCGACGCGGCCAAAGAAATGCTCTTCTAACTCACGAGAAATGATCCCAGCACCTTGGAAGGTCTCTACGACAGGCAACCCAGTTTTTGCAACTAACTGACGAATCGCTTGTGTTTCTTTCACGCCTGAAGCCCGCATCCCTAAGAGTAAGACAGGCAATTTGGCTTCTTTGATCCGATCGACGAGTGCCTGGATATCTTCTGCATCGGCACTGCCTAATTTAGGCGAAGATAGTGGTTTGATCGCTGCCCCTTGAACGGTTCCGTCTGTCACATCTTGAGGAATGGATAAAAAGCTCGCCCCTTTTTTCGCTGTTTTTGCGATACGAAAGGCGTTGGCAATACTTTCAGAAAGGGTTTCAGGATCTTGGACTTCACTGCTGAATTTCGTGATCGGCGCAAACAACGCCGCATTATTCATGCTTTGGTGGGTCAATTTTGAAAGGTCAGAACGCTTCACTTGGCCTGCTAGTGCCAAGACGGGATCACCTTCGGCGGTTGCCGTGACCAACCCAGTCGCTAAATTACTGGCTCCTGGTCCACTTGTTGCAATGACGACTCCTGGCTCTCCTGTCAGGCGACCGATTGCTTGTGCCATAAAGGCCGCGTTTTGTTCATGTCGTGCCAAGATCAACTCTGGTCCCCGATCACTCAACACGTCAAACACGCCATCGATTTTTGCACCGGGAATCCCAAAGATATAAGGCACCCGATGATTCTCTAAACTTTCAACAATGATTTCTGATCCTTTTGCGCTCACTGTATTACCTCTTTTCAAAAACTGTATTAATCACAATACATATAATAGCACTTTTTATTTATTTATCAACGAAAAACACTTATTAAAATCTGTATTATAATAACGAGTTTTTTTAGAGAGCGTTTGCATCTGCTTCAGACTGTAGGTGTACGTCTTTCAATTTTTCCGACAAAAAAAGGAGTGGATCGCTCCACTCCATACATCCTTTTCTGTATCAGAACACCGCTTAAAAAGAAGCTGCTTTCGTCGGTTTCTTATTCTGCAGGGACATTTTTTTCCGTTAGCCAACCGACAGCCAGTGTCATGGCAGCTCGTGCGGCTTGGGTCTGATCCATCGCATTGACCATCACAAAATCATGGATGATCCCTTGCATCCGTGCTTGGGTGACTTCCACGCCAGCTGCTCGTAAATATTGCGCATAGGCCTCCCCTTCATCCCGCAAGACATCTGCTTCGCCTGTAATGATCAACGCTGGCGGCAGATCGGCTAACTCCTCTTTGGTCGCGCGTAGTGGAGAAGCGGTCATTTGATCCCGCTGTGTTTCATCTGTCGTGTATTGATCCCAGAACCATTGCATCCCTTCTTTGGTCAGAA
Source organism: Enterococcus sp. B2E4 (assembly GCF_030499455.1). Classification (NCBI taxonomy): domain Bacteria; kingdom Bacillati; phylum Bacillota; class Bacilli; order Lactobacillales; family Enterococcaceae; genus Enterococcus; species Enterococcus sp. B2E4. The sequence goes on along the minus strand of NZ_JAUKPK010000005.1, from coordinate 211,614 downwards.
AATAATTTTCGCCGAATGCTTCATACGAAGGCGTATCAAAGCGGGCATCTGTCACAGGATAAAACAATAATTGCTGTGCGATCGGAATGCCGCCACGGGCTTTCGTCAACAAGGTCATAACCGTCGCCATGTTCCCACCTACGGAATCGCCAGCCACGGTCAAACGGCTAAGGTCTAAGCCTTTGACATCAACAAATCCCGGTAATTGCTGCAAGACCGCATAATTTTGTTCGATCGCCGTTGGGTATTTTGCTTCTGGTGAACGACTATATTCAGGAAAAATGACGATCGAGTTGGTTCGTACCGCCAATTCACGGATCAATTTATCATGAGTCGCGGCACTGCCGAAGACCCAGCCCGCGCCATGGAGATAATAAATGACAGGGAGAATCGCATGATTTCCTTCAGGACGAACAAAACGAACATTGATGGTCCCCCATTCGCCTGTATCTACGGTCTGATCTTCTATCTCAACCGCCAATTTATTGACGGGTGACTCTTGGACTTGTTCCAATAGTGCGCGCCCTTCTTCTGGCGGTAATTCATAGATCCGTGGGTGCGGTGCATTTGCCTCACTAAATTCAACGGCTGCTTTTTCCAACGAAATTCTATCTGTCATACGATTCTCTCCTTTTGTTTGAAATCGTTCGTGTTGACCTTAAGGGTACCACCAAGTCATTCTGATGCAAAGAATCTTGCTTCCTTCTGCTTCCAAGCATTTCGCTCGACAAAAAAGGTGGTTTTTGCACTCTTAACTGCCTTGCCTTCATCACCGATAACTGTAAGACACTCGCTGTGTAAACTTCCCAAAAAACTGAAAGGCGTAGGTAAGTACGTATGAAATTCACATTAGATGAAACACAAAATAACCGTCTGCTCGCTGCTATTTTTCAAGAACTCGCTGTCATAGTCTTTGATCCGCAAAAAGAAGTTGTTTTCGCCAATGCCAACATGACGGATATTCTAGGTTATAGCCAAGAAGAAATCATTGGCTTGCCGCATCGGACCTTTTGTTTTGACCATTATGCTGCCAGTACGGATTACCAAGCTTTCTGGGATCAACTGCTTTACTCAAAGCAACGGTTTCAAGACAAAATCATTCGGAAAAACAAACAAGGAGAAAAACTGATTTTAGAAGGGATTTACTTCCCCGTCCTCGATGAGCAGCAAGAAGTCGTTAACGTCGTCAAAATCGCTTTTGACATTACCCAAAGAGAACAAGCCTTAGCGGTCACTATCAAAAAAGTGCAAGAAAGTGCTGCTTCCCTGACACGACTTTCTGCCAACGGACACCAGCAAGTCGATCATTTGTCAGAGAACTTGGCGCAAGTCAAACAGCTGTCTGATCAAAATCAAGCAACGACCCATGCCTTAGAAATGGGTAGCCAACAGGTGACAGCGGTGCTGCATGACATCGACCGCATTGCGCAACAAACCAAACTGCTGTCCTTCAATGCTTCCATCGAAACGGCACGGATCGGCGAACAGGCAGCTGGCTTTCGGGTGGTTGCGGATGAAATGCAAAAATTAGCTGAACAGACCAAGCAGTTGACCCAAACCATTGCCGCAACCATGCAAGCCATCAACCAACAAGCCTTAGTCGTGTTAGATAGTGCCGATTCGACGATCATGAAAATCAGTGATTCGCAAAAAAGCCTCGCTGCCGTTTTGCATTCTTACGACACGCTGCGAACGACGGCCAGTCTTTTAAACGATGAAGCCGAGTATTTATCAGAAACCAACGACGCTGAGTTGGAAACCTAGAAACCAAATGAATAAAAAAAGAGCGCCGCTGTTTGCGACGCTCTCTTTGTTTTTTTGACCAATAAATTGATCCATTATTTGATTTTATTGATACTCAGCACTAGCCAGCCTCCCACTCTTGCAACAACTGCTGTAATTCTTGCAAAAATGATTGGGTCGCAAAGCCCAATGCTTGAAGAGGAACACGATATTCCTGTTGAACCACCAAAAAACTGCCAAAGATTTTATGTTGGACCTCAAAGGCGAGGTTTTTCCAAATACTCCACGAAAAACTGGCTATTCGTTTTTCTTTCTTTTCGTACGTGCACAAATACACTCGCTCGATACCAAAAAGTAGCCCCGCATTCGCTTTCTTGCCAGTCATCTGTGCCGTTAGCAGTGCCAGAGGCGTCTCCGTTTCAGGCACTTGAAAACTGGTAAGGACTTGTCTTTGCCATTGCCGTGGCAGCACTTGTCTTTCTCCAGAAAAATAGAACAAAAAATCTTGCTCTTGCAAAAAAGCATTCAAACGAGTTTGTCGCTCCTTGACTGGATCACGTGGCGCCCGCTGAATCAAAGACGTCTGATTCATTGCCGCTTGCTTTGACTGCTTGTGATCACTTGAACCCCCTGCCGCTGAGGAGTTTCCCAGGGGAAGAGGATCCATCGTTTGGTTGGCAGCAGATGACTGACTGATTTTCTTCAGTAAAAAAGCAAGATGCGTCAACGAAAGCTGTTTTGCTGTCATAGGATTGGCATGTGGGCTTTTGGTAGGATCGAAGGACCGTTTGATCACCATTTTCCCACGACAATACAGACAAATCGCCGTGCCAGCGTCCCAATTGACTTCTAGTTCTCCTAGGCAGTGGGGGCATTGAATCGGAATAATATCCATTGAATCATCCTTTCGTTTCGATACAGGTATCGGAGCTATCCGTGGTAAAGATACGGATCGTATTCCAGCTGACAAACGCCAGCAGCACTAGAAGCGATATGCCATAAAAACCGAAATACCAAATAAGGAATGTTAAAAAAAGGATCAAGGCAAATTCATACGCCATGTTTTCCAGACTGCTGTAAAATACTGTCTGTCGGACGAGTTTCTTCCTACGCGTTTCAAAAGCTTTCTTCACTGCAGTTGCTGATGCATCCGATTGACTCAATGCCTGAGAAAGTTCTGCTTTGAATTTGCCGTACTCTGAGAAAAACTTGACCTCTGGTACGAGCAAGAAATACCAAGTCACGACACAAGCAATCAGCAAGATGATCGCTGAAACAGTCAGACTAAAGGCAACGGCAGGCATTAAAAATCCACCAAAAAAAAGATTCAAGAACGTTCCTGAAAGCATACCTAACAATAAAAATATACAGAAAGAATTTCCAAGGATCCTGCTGGTTTTGGAAAAACTTTTTTTCACTTGCACGAGCTGTTCACATTCAGGAAGCTGGGTTAGAAAAAGACGTTCAGCATCGGTGCCATCAGCCACGAAAGAATAGGTTTGGTTTCCGTACTTGAATTCGCCAATGTAATAAGGAAAATACAGTTTTTCCGTATCACATTGTTTCGGAAAAAGAGTCAGTTGAACCTCATTGGCAACCTCAGCTCCCACCAAATGGTCTTTGGCTTTTGCTTCAAAGACTTCCAATAGATGGGTATCAGCAAGTGCTGCTTCTCTGGAAATATCAAAGGGCAGCACCTGAACGTCTTGGCTAAGTGCCGAAAACTGCTGCATATCCGTGCAATAGGCGGCGCCTTTTTGAAGATGCAACGGCAGCTTGCCATCGATACTGTAATCCGCTTCTTTTTGGGTATCCGTAGGAAAATATTCATTGAAAACCGTTGTGTTTCCGCTGTTATGTAAAGAAATGTCGGCAGTAATGCGCCCACTCTCCCTCTGCTGGTCCTCTTGGACATAGCTTCCTCTCACTTGCGCATCATAAGCAATTTGAAAATAATACATCGGGATGAATACACGTTTTAGATGAACCATCTCTAGCTCAAAAAAGATACTTTCCGAGATGGTCTCTTGCCAGGCGAGTTTATTTTTCAACGCCGCTTCACATGCCTTTTCATCATAAGCAAACGGATAAAACCCTTCTTTGACGGGTCCTTGAATGCGTGGCAACTCTTTCAGCGAGACGACTTGGTTTGTTTGTTCCTGTTTTTTTTGTTCTGGTTTGATCAACAGCTCATTCAAGCAATACTGACAGACTGCTTTTCCTGAGTCCCAATCAACTTCTAGACGCCCTAAGCAACTGGGGCATTGGATTTGTGTGATTTTCATTTTTTCTCCTTTTTTATGAATCATTTTTTTCAACAAGATGGCTTATCAAAAAAATCGACGAATGTTCCAAATAATATTCCAAATAAGGGTAGCGGCCACGACCACATAAGCGAGTGTATCGAGCCATTCAGAAAATTTCCTGATTCTTGCAAGGTGCTTCCCACGCTTCTCATAGTTTGCTAACAAAGCTGTCCCAGCCGTTTTCTTGCCTAATAATTCTCTTTTAAGCTCATCTCTAAATTTTTGGACTGTTTTGAGATAATGTTCTTTTAGAAAGTGCAACACTATCCCCGATACTACCCAATAGACGGCAGTTGGCAGGGAGCTCATGACAATCCCCCCTATGACAGCTCTGAACACTCTTCCTAGAGGGAGCCATTCAGAAATGAATAGTGCAAGGAACAGCAGGAGCACACCTAACGTAAAAAAGAGTACAGAGGACCAGCCAAAAACCTTGCGAGCTTTTGAAAAATTCGCAACCATTTGTAAGGTTTCTTGGCACTGTGGGATAGTCGGCAGCTTCATTCGGTCAGGATCTTTGCCGTCGATCGCAAATTCAAAGGATTGCTCTTGGTACTTGAAGGTGCCCATATACAGGGGAAAGTATAGCTTTTCTGTAGCACAGCTGATCAGGGAAAGATCTAGGTGCAGCTCTTTTAGATGATCGGCAGATTCTTTCTTCTGGATCACGGCATTCGCATGGGCTCTCAGTTCCGCTTGTTTTTCAGAACCAAAGAGCGCCTGCTCTTGCTCAATATCAAAGGGAAAAACATGAATAGCATGTGCTGAGATTAGCTGTTGAAATTCCTTTTGATCGGTACTACAGTGCGGTTTTCTTTTCATTTCATTATTGACCTCGAAGCTCTGAGGAATTTCTTGCTCGATCACCTCCGAACTGCCGCATTGATAGAGTATGACCGTCTCATCTGGATGGTCGCCTCGCTTCTTTTCCCACGTGGTCGTATGCGAGCCGTCCCAAGCAATGGAATGGGTATCGTAGCCAAAGGCCCCCTCCCAGTGCATCGTATAGGTCACCTGAAATTCATAAATCGGAATAAAATATCGTTTTACCTCGCTGACTTCAAGATGAACGACAATGTCCTTAGGAACTGATTCCTGTTGGATCAGCCATTTTTTCAAGGCATTTGCTATCTCGTCTTCATTAAAGGTAAACGAATAAAACCCTTCTTTGACTTCTTGAAAAACTACGGGAACCTGTTCATTCGAAGCTTCTTGCGTTTGTTTTGGCGGCGAATGTAGGACTGACTTAGTTAAGCAATACTGGCAGACTGCTTTTCCTGTCTCCCAGTCAACGGTTAACTGACCCAAGCAGCTGGGACATTGGATTTGTGTGATTTTCATTGCTTCTCCTTTTGCACATACTGATTTTCTTATCAATGAAGTGGCTTGGTTGCAAGTGAGGGGGAATATCTTTTTTAAGGTGTTAGTTGGGGGAAGCAGCGAAGGAAAGCTGCTTGTTTGCAGGTAGTTGCTCGCTCTCATCCGTTTGTTCGAAACATTTTTTCCAGTGATGAAGCAAACAAGTGTATTTGTACCAAGAGCTGTTTAGCCAAAAAACAACTACAAACGGAAAACAACTCTTTCTATATCATTTTATAATAAAAAATACCTTAAATCTATTTATTATTGATAAAAATATCTGATGATTTACTAATTAAACTCCCTCCGTACGCTCAGCAACCCTTACTAGTCGGTTATTGATGGCGGATACGTTAATAAAAATGTTATAATTAAAATATTCACAAGAAAGGAATTGGAAAAAGTTATGGGGATGTTTATTTTTGTTATTGGTTTTTTGACAATGGTTGTAAGCGGAATCTTTTTTATTCTTGGATTGATCAAGAAAAAGCCGCTTCGCAACAAAATCGTTATTTTTATGGGTGGTTTTCTCTTATTGATTGGCGGGGCACTATTGACTCCTGCAGCAACACCGGAGCTTCACGTAGATGAAGCAGAACTGGTTACGAATGAGCAAGGCGAAGCGGCGATCACTGGGCGAACCAACCCAGAAGCGCAACTGACGATCAACGGGGTGGAGGTTTCGCTGGCGGACGAAACATTTTCTTATGCTGTCCAACTGGAAGATGAAGAGGAACAGGAATTTACTCTCCAAGCCTCCATGGGTGGAATCACTAAAGAAGAGGTCGTCACCGTCAAACCTTCTCGCGCATTTCTAGCGAGTTTGCAAGCTGAAAAACAAGAACAAGAAGCACTGGTAAAAGCCGAGACGGCACTGGCTCTTGCCGAAACCCAGCCAAACCAAAAGAATTACGACGAAGCCGTGACGCTGATTCATGCTTTAAGTAAAACCTACGAAGATCTCACTACTCGGCTCGCGGTAGTTGAAGACCATCTTGCCATCGGCAAAGCCCTTGATACTGCTGAAGCTTCTCTTGAACGCAGTGATTTCGATCAGGCAAAAGAATTGGTCGCACAAGCGGTTTTGAACAAGGAAACGTTTGAAAGTCGGTTATCCACTGTAGAAACTAAGATTTCTGAGAAAGAAGCAGAAGCACTCGTTGCAGAAGCTGTCCAAGCGGTGGAAGCGGCAGAGGCGGAGCCGACAAAAGATACCCTTGCTCGTGCAGAAGATGCTGTCGCTCGTCTCAAGACCCCCGATGAGGAATTAGCTGCTCGAACAAAAACAGTGGCGCAAACGATCGCTGCCAACGAACAAGCAGCCGCTCAAGCCAAGGCGGAGGAAGAACGGCAGGCAGCCGCCGCTGTGCCAGAACAAAGTCAGCCAGCCGCTGCTAGCAATCAAGCCCAAACGTCGGTCCTTGTTACACCAACAGGTTCGAAATATCATACGAGAAAATGCGGCAACGGTACCTACACGCCTGCCACTTTAGCAGAAGCGCAAAGCCGTGGACTTACTCCTTGCGCAAAATGTTTTCCGTAATAGTCACTAAATTTTGCAACGAAAAAAGACAAACCTCATTTTTGTCTAAGGTTTGTCTACAGTCTGAAGCGGTTGTCTCGACGGAGACAGCCGCTTTTTTTATCACTTGCTATTTCTCATCGTAAGAAAACTCGTACTCGTTTTGTTCGTCATCGATCAGTCGCTTGTCATTGTTGTCCGCCATTTTGAATACTTTCTCAAAATCATCGCCAGTCATGCGCACTTCCTTTTTCTCTTGATCAATGATCACTTGGGCATTTGTCACTTCAAAGGTGTGCATAGGACCGATGTCTGCCGCAGTCAATTCTTTACTTTTGGGGAACTCTGCTTGCAGTTGTTCGTTGATCTGCGCTAATTGCGCCTCTTGTTCTTTTACCAAGTCCGCAGGTTCCTGATTCGGATCGACCAAAAAACTCAGCGTTTTATTGACAGTGATCTTTCCATCTTCAAATAGATACAAAGCATATTGTTGATGACTGTTGCTATTGGTCAATACTTGATTCGCAGCTGCAGAGTCAACCTCTGAGTGGCTGCAGCTTGCCAAAAAAAATAACGCCGCTAAACAAACGGTAGCAAATATTCCTCTACCTAACATGCTTTTCGTTTTCATTTTTTCCTCCTCGTTGCCCCTAATTTTGTTTCTTTGATGATTTTTCCGCAATCTGCGGATTTGGTTTCCTACAGATTAAAGTGCTTTTAGTATAGCATAAATTATTTGCTTTTATAGCTATTTTTTATAGTAAGATTAATTTTACGCACAAAAAAAACCAACCTTGTTGAAACAAGATCGGCTTTCTTTAGGATTGATTCGTTGAGACCTTTGAACGCTCTCGCTGGGGTATGATCGCTGCCTATTGTCCAATTAGTCCGACAACAAGTCCTAAAACGATCACTCCTAGAAACCCGTTCACAAGGTGCAGCCCGACTAATTTGCGGGACTGTCCCGAGTAAACAGCCATCACGAAGGTGGCGACCCCATAAACCCCTAGCCACAATAAGCAAGCGACTTGCAAGGAGGTCATCAGCCAACCATCATGATCGAATGTTGCAAACCAATAGACGACTTGATAGGTCGCTGCTGATAAGAGAATCCCACCAACGATCGTGCCGCCAAAGGTAAAGAGCATGTCACCGGTCGTCATCTGCTGATCAGCCATCTTCTCTGCCATTCCTGATTCTTTCGCCCAAAACTTGCCCCACTTATGCATCGGATTGTAAAGCAGACTTTCCACCACGACCCAGCTGAGGGTGCCGAAAATCAATGTCCAAAAATTAACCATTTTCGTTTTCTCCTACACTTTATTTTATCGTCACATTCCTGAGAACCGAAGAAACAACCGAACGCGGGGTTCCTTCTCCATCAGTTTATGTCTTAAGGGATGTTTCTTCAACTTTTTTCACTGGTTTCCCCTATTTTTCGATGGTTCCAATAAAAACTAAGAAAAATGATCGTATACAGCAATGCGGTGAAACCTGTGACCGCTAATGGGTTAGTGATCAAGATACCGGCAAACAGCAAAAGCAACGCAAGGATCGCCCCACCCAAAAAAATCGTATAGCCCATTTTCTGCTGCTTGCGTACCAAAACAAACGCCGCCACACTGATCAACAACCAAATCAGTAATACAGTATACGACAGGGAGCCTGCCAGATAATTGAAGAGTTTGTCGCCTAAGAAGTAAGAAAGAACGACCCCAAGATATAAGGTGCCGCTACAAAACATGATCGCTCGTTGAGGCACGCTGTTTTTATTCAGCATCGTGAAGCGGCTTTTTTTCTGTCCATTGTTGCTTAACCGGAAAAACAACGTTCTTGAAGAAGCATAGACCCCAGAATTGATGGAGGAAAACAAAGCCAAAATGATCACTAAATTTACGATGTCGGAAGCAAAAGGCACATGGATTTTTTGAAACACCATCACAAAAGGACTGACATTTGGATCGGCTAATTGATTCCACGGATAAATGATCAGTAAAAGAAACAAGGGAATGATGTAAAAAGCGGCAATCCGAGTCATCACTCCTTTGATTGCTTGAGGGATCGCTTTTTTGGGATTTTCTGCTTCACTGATCGTGATGGCTACTAACTCAGAACCGCCATAAGAATAGATTACGACCAATAAAGAATTGATAAATCCTTTGAGACCATGAGGGGCAAAACCGCCATAGTCTGTCATTTGTCTCATCGTCGGGAAAAAGCCCAGATCTAAAACTTGCGTGGCAACCAGATAGAGACCCACCAAGATCAGCGCGATCACCACACTGATTTTGGCCCAGGAAAGCCAATATTCCGTTTCCGCAAACAAGCGAACCGAAAACAAATTGATGATGGTCGTGAGCAGTGCCAAAATCAACACAAAGATCCAAGCTGGAATATTGGGAAACCACAACTGCAAAAAGCTTGCGGCGGCAACTGCTTCGGCGATGATGTTGATCATCCACATCGACCAATAGATCCAGTCGATGAAATCCGCTGTATGCACGCCAAGATATGGCTGGACTAAGCCCGAAAGGCCATGTTGTTTTTGGTCAGATAAAACCAACTGTCCCAGTCCTGTCATGACGACAAATAAGATCAGCCCACAAAAATAAACGCCAGCAAGACCGCAGGCCCCGCTAACTGGATCGCTTCACCGCTGCCTTTGAATAGGCCAGCACCGATGGCGCCACCTAGTGCCAACATAGTGATATGTCTGGTTTTCATCTGCTTTTTTAATTGATTTTTTTCTGTCATAGGTTCCTCCTTGAAAACCGTTGATCCTCCATACAAAGGTGATTCTCTCACTATTGCTTTTTTTAATTATACGAATGATTTTTTTTAACTACCTCATAGAGAATACCAGACGCTTCTGCTATTGCAACTAAGAATTGAAAAAATTATCTATTTTTTCTGAAAATTCTATCATCCTCTAATCTTTTTCACCTAAATCAAATCTTGGCGAGCCTTTCTTCAGGTGAAGGCACTAAAAAAAGCCATCTCCCAACTTGCGGGAAATGACTTTCTGTCCTTTTTTTCAAGCAGGCTTGATGATCAATGGGTCGTAACCAACTCTTCTTTGATAGTGTCAGGGAGATCCTGCTCGGTCACCTCTTGATACGACTCCACATGTTTGCCCTTTGCATCAAGCTCTAGGTAGGCATTTTCTTTTAATTTTTGTGGTGCCCAAAACGTGATTTTTATTTTTTGTCCATCTTCATTGATTCCTTCTTGCGTATATTCGTAGGAATCATGTTCTTGCAACACGCCATACTCATCGGAAGTTTTGACATAAACCTTTTTCTCCGGTACGAAAGGATTGAAACGATCCACCAGCTGAACCAGTTCGCTGGAATCATCTTTCGTAAAATAAGACCATGTAACCAATGTGACGCTCCCGATCGTTAACACGAGCAGGATCATACTAATTGCTTTCTTCAAGTGATTGTCCTCCGTTTTTTCTATCTACCTTCAGTATAAAAAAACAAGCGATAAATATAATCAAACTTAAGGCGTATTTTTCCGTCGGTCATTGTGACTAAGGTATCAATGGAATATTTCTGCTTTTTCCAACCTCAACGTAAAGACAAACAACTAAGTTCTCCTACAAAAACGTCCCTTCTCACAGGAAGACCAGACTGTTTAATAAGTATCGTGATTTTTCATTCTTTGTAGTAAACTAAACTGCAACAACTTACTTTTAAATACTCATGATTGAAATCTATAGAAAATCGAGGTGCCCCATGCTAGAAATCAAACTGATCGATCAAAAACATCAAGCTGACATCCGCTTAAAAAACGAACCCTTCTCCTTATGGGGGAAAATGCTGCCGTCTTATAATGAGGGCAGCTGGCAGTACACGATCTGTAAATTTGCATCCGAAGACATTCAGACGATGTGTTTCCCAGATGAAAATTATTCCTATGACGAAATGAGCCGAAACAGTCTGTTTATCGGTGCTTATGATGATGGAAAATGCATCGGCTTAGCGATCGTTCAAGACGCTTTTTTCAAGTATCTGTACCTCTATGACTTAAAGGTCAACACAGACTACCGTAAGCAAGGAATCGGTCAACTACTGATCCACCAGGCACTGGAAGCGGCCCTTGCCAAAGGTTATCGCGGCATCTACACGCAAGCACAGGACAACAATCCTTCTGCCTGTCTGTTCTACTTGCGAGCAGGCTTTCGTATCGGAGGTCTGGATACGGAAGTGTACAAAGGAACCAATCAGGAAGGCAAAAGTGACATTTTGTTTTATTTGGATGCAGCGGAAACGGCAGGCAAAAAATAGCTAAAAAAGAAAAAAATTCCTCCTGCCAGATGGTACACTTAAGGCAACAATGTTTTAGAAGGTGAGGAAGAAGAATGTACGTAGGATTTGATATTGGCGGAACAAGTATTAAATATGGTGTTTTAGATGAAAGCGGAGTGATCCTTGAAAAATCAGCGATCCCTACTAGCTATGAACCAGCCCAGTTTTATCAGGATCTACTCACGATCATCGAAGATGCCCAGAACCGCCACACGATTGATGGCATTGGGATCAGCGCCCCGGGGATCGTTCAAAAAGACGGCTTTATGTTAACTGCGGGCGCCATCAAATCGTTATATGGCGAAAATTTCAAAGCAGTCTTGGAAGCGCGGACAGGGTTGCCTGTGGCGGTGGAAAATGATGCCAATGCAGCAGCGATCGCTGAAAAATGGATCGGCAATGCGCAAGAGGCTGCCAACTATTTGTGTCTTGTCCTAGGCACTGGTGTAGGCGGTGGGATCGTGATCAATAATCAAGTCTACCGAGGTGCTCATGGCATGGCTGGTGAATTTGGCTGGATGGTGATCGATCAGCTGCCAGAAGAAGGCAATATCGAGGAAAGTTCCATCAATAAAAAAACTGCCGTCGTGGGCGGCTTGATTCGCCTCTACAATTTAGCGGGGGCAGCAGTTCCTGGCTTTGAACCCACCCAAGACGCCAAAGAGATTTTTTACCGCGCGCAGCAAGGCGAAGCGTTGGCGCTGAAGCTGACGGACCAATTTCTGACGGATCTGTCTGTAGGGCTGATCAATTTGATCAGCTGCTTTGACCCAGAATTGGTATTGATCGGCGGCGGCATCAGTGCCAATCCTTATTTCTGGGAACGCCTGCAGGCTCGCTTGACGATCACGGAAACACGGCATGAAGCGATCAATTATTTGCGCGGACAAACCATCGCACCTGTTCGTCCAGCGAAGCTGAAAAACGACGCCGGCTTGATCGGCGCAGTCTATCAGATCCACCAACAGCTGCACCGTTAAAAGTTCGGATATGCTATACTGGTGTAAATTGATTATCTAGGACAGCGAGGAACCAGCATGGCGCTTTTTGAACAATTAAACTTGAACAAGCTCTCTGCGGTAGAACAAGAAATCTACCGTTTTATCGTCAATCACTTAGAAAAGATCCCGTATATGCGCGTGCGCGACATTGCCGATGATGCCCATGTCTCTTCGACTTCGGTCTTTCGTTTTATTCAAAAAGTCGGCTTTCAGTCGTTTCCAGAGTTTCGCTTCTATATCAAAAATCATCTAGAAAAAGCCCATTTTAACGCGCATCCTGAACACTTAGGTTTAGAAGCGCGCATCAAAGGCTTGAATATGCAGATCTTCCACCCTGATGCGGAATACCAAATACGAAAACTCGCCGAAGCGATGCGGGATGCCGATTTGATCTTATTTATGGGGATGGGGGCATCCGGTGCGATCGCGCAATATGTTGCCCGCAAACTAGCCAGCCTCGGTTACTTTAGCATCAGCATTGATGAGCTGACCTACCCGATCAAAAGCTTTTTGCGAAAAGATCAAAAAAATGTTTTGGTTTTTTTGAGTGTCTCTGGTGAAACCAAAGAACTGATCGAAGTTATTACCGGTTTAGACAATCAGGCGATCGTGCAGAAGTACTGCATTACCCCAAATCGGGAAAGTACGTTGGCACGCCTGTGCGATTATTCGATCGAGTATGCGATCAAAGAGGAACGCAAAGACATCTTTCTTGATTTGACTAGTCAACTGCCTTCAGTAGCGATTTTAGAAACGCTGATCGGCTATTTGCAAGATTATCGTACCCACTCTTGATGGTTCAGTTAACTGAACCATCTTTTTTTGTAACACTGTGTTCCAGCTGCGGAATTTTTTTCATTTCTTGAGAGATATGTACGGAATCCGTATCCGCTTACTTTTAGTCGTTTTCATTCGCTATAATGATGGCATCAATTAATGAAAGGTGTTATTATTATGCAAAAATTCAATGACCTGTTAGACCGCTCGTTGGTACCAATCGCAACAAAGTTGAACAATCAACGCCACGTAGCAGCGATTCGAGATGCGTTCATGCTGATTTTCCCACTGACCATCGCTTCTTCTCTCGTTATTTTGGTCAACAATATTTTATTTTCCAATGAGAGTTTCATCGTGCAATTATTTCAACTGAATCGACTTTTCCCGAATCTGGAAAGTGCCCAGCAAGTCCTGGCTTCCGTGGCGAACGGGACCATCAACATTATGAGTTTATTTATTGCGTTTCTTGTTGCTCAGCTTTTAGCCAAGCATTTCCAAGCAGATGCTACGCTAGTTGGTTTGACAAGTGTCGCTGCCTTTATGATCTTGTACCCGACCTCCTTTGCAGTAGATGATGTCAATGTGATCTCCACACAATATTTAGGCGCCCAAGGGTTGTTTGTAGCTATGATCGTGGCTTGTTTGGTCGGTGAATTCTTGCCGAAGCTTTTCAAAGTCAAACGACTGCAGATCAAAATGCCTGAAATGGTACCACCAGCAGTTTCTCGTTCCTTTTCTGGCATGATTCCGATCGTGATCATCGTGGCAGTCACTGCTTTGATCAATTTCTTAGTTTTGATGATCGCACCAGAAGGCATCAATGAACTGATTTATAATGGGATCCAAAGTCCATTGCGGGATCTGGGGGGCAATGTCGTCGGTGTCTTGATCTTGGCGTTCTTGCAAACTACGTTGTTTGCGATCGGGATCCACGGACCAAATACTTTGAATGCGGTTCGTTCAGCGATTTTTACCGAACAGGACCTAGCTAACCTAGACTTTATCAACCAAGGCGGCTCCTTGTGGGACGTTCCTTACAAAGAAACTTGGGGCGTTTTAAATGATATGTTCGCAAATATGGGCGGAACTGGTATGACATTGGGCTTAATCATTGCGATCTTCATCGCTTCAAAACGTCCAGAACAACGTGAGATCGCTAAGATGTCTTTAGTTCCAGGGATTTTCCAAATCAATGAGCCGATGATCTTCGGTCTGCCGATCGTCTTGAACCCAATCATGATCATTCCGTTTATATTAACGCCAATGGTCAATATTTTAGTGGGTTATTTTGTCACTGTTGTCTGGCCGATCATGCCGACCCCAGCAATTGGGGTACCATGGACGACCCCAGGAATCATTAATCTCTTTTTAGGAACTGGAGGAAATGCGATCGCTGCAGTTGTCGGTGTCGTTTGTCTTGCGATTTCGGTCTTGATCTATTTGCCATTCGTGATCGCCTCTAACCGTTCCCAAAAAGTAGAATTATAAGCAAACGAATGAGTCGAGGAGGAATGAAATTTATGTCCGCAAAAATGCCAAAAGATTTTTTGTGGGGCGGCGCGATCGCTGCCCATCAAGCGGAAGGCGCTTGGAATGTTGCTGGCCGTGGAATGAGTACCGCTGATGTTATGACGGCCGGTGGCAACGGTATTCCCCGTAAAATCACCAAAGGCGTCATTGAAGGAGAGTATTACCCGAACCATGAAGCCATTGACTTTTATCACCGGTACAAAGAAGATATCCAGTTATTCAAAGAGCTGGGCTTGAAATGTCTACGGACATCGATTTCTTGGAGTCGGATCTATCCAACTGGAACAGAAGAAGAACCAAATGAAGCCGGTCTCCAATACTACGATGATCTTTTCGACGAATTGCAGGCAAACGGCATCGAACCCGTGATCACTTTGTCCCACTTTGAAATGCCTTATGCCCTCTATGAAGAATTTGGTGGGTTTGCTAACAAAGAAGTGATTCCCCTCTTTGTCAAATTCGCCAAGACTGTTTTTCAACGGTATCGTGACAAAGTAACGTATTGGATGACCTTCAATGAGATCAATAATCAAGCAGATGGGCAAGAGCCGCTGCACGTTTGGACCAATTCTGCCATGATCATCGAGGATGACAGTCAAAAAGAAGCACTCGTCTTTCAAGCGGGCGTCAATGAGTTGATTGCCAGTGCGGCAGCGGTGATCGAAGGCAAAAAAATCAATCCAGATTTTCAGATTGGCTGTATGATGGCCTATGTCCCAGTCTACCCCTACTCTTGCGCACCCGCTGATTTGATGGCATCCGTCAAAGCCAATGAACGGCGCTATTTTTACAGCGATGTCCATGTACGAGGCAATATCCCAACCTATGTGCAAAAATATTGGGCGAAAAAAGGCATCACGATTGAGATCACGCCCGAGGAACAAGCGCTATTAAAAGCGGGAACCGTTGATTATATTGGGTTCAGCTATTACATGTCAGGAACGATCTCAACCCTTGATGAAGTGGCTGGCACACCAACTGAGGATATCCCAGGAGCAAAAATCGTGAGTAATCCTTATATCAGTGCTTCTGATTGGGGCTGGCCTATTGACCCAGTCGGGTTGCGTTATGTGTTAAATACCATCTATCAACGCTATGACTTGCCGCTATTTATCGTGGAAAATGGCTTTGGTGCTTACGATCACCTAACTGATGAGCAGCAAGTCCATGATGACTACCGCATCACTTACCTGAAAGAGCACATCGAACAGATGAAAAAAGCGGTGGTTGAAGATGGTGTACCGTTATTAGGTTATACGCCTTGGGGGATCATTGATATCGTCAGCTTCGGCAGCGGCGAAATGGAAAAACGCTATGGCATGATCTATGTCGACAAAGACAATACTGGAAAAGGAACCTTGAATCGTTTGAAAAAAGATTCCTTTGCGTGGTACCAGCAAGTGATCGCCTCTAATGGTGAAACGCTCTAATTACTGCTTCCATGACTAACGCACAAAAACCGTCCCCTCGTTGCGCCATCCTCCTTTTTACATTAGGAGCCTGGCAACGAGGGGGCGATTTTCTTATTAAAGAGGTGCGCCATTGCGAGGATGTCTTTTCTTATCATCACTAAACACTCCCTCGATGCTGTGGTACACTATAGCTATTCATTTACTTTTACGTTAAGGAGGAACTGCATGAAGCCGATATTTCGTCCGATCCAATCTCAAGATGATGCGCCCTTAGCCGCTATCATTCGCAAAAGCTTGACCGACCACCAGTTGGCGGTTCCAGGAACTGCCTATTTTGATCCCGAGTTAGACCACTTAAGTGAATTTTATGCCGCAGATCCTGCTAGCCGCCATTATTTTGTCGTCACTAATGAATCGGGTACCCTTTTAGGCGGCGGTGGTCTTGCCGCTTATGATTCAGAAGGGCAAATCGCCGAGCTGCAAAAATTTTATCTCAGTGATGCCGCCAAAGGGCAGCGTCTCAGCTATCCCTTGCTGGCGAAGATCGAGGCCAAAGCTGTTGAACTAGGTTATCGGCAACTCTATTTAGAATCCCATCATTCTCTAGAAGCAGCCTTGCATGTCTATCAAAAAGCCGGCTATCGCGCATTGTGCCAGCCACTATTGGCAGCACAGCATACCACGATGGATCGCTTTTATGTGAAAACATTAGAGCCGCAGCAACCAAATCAATGCAACAGCACCAACGGTTTGGACGGCGCCAACGGAAAGACCATAGAATAAAAAGCGCGGGCCTTCTTTTAAAAACTTACGGAAATCCAAGCGCAAACCGATGGCTGCCAACGCCGTCGTTTCAAACCACGTACTGATAAAATGAGCGCCCTCATTCAACCAACTAGGCAGCGGCAAGAAGCTGTTCAAGATACAGATGGTCAAGAAGCCCAACACATACCAAGGGATCGGCAGCCGCAGCTTGCCTTTGGCTTTGGTTTTGGTGGGGGTCTTTGTCGTCATTCGTTCAAAAACAATGACGACGACTGCCAACATGATGATGCGCGCGATTTTAAAGAGCATCGCGTATTTGACGGTGTCGGTATCAATCAAACTAGCCCCCGCCACGACTTGTCCGACGGATTGCAACGTGCCACCAAGTAAGGCGCTTTTTTGCAACAGATCATCGCCGTATAAGGCCAAGCCTAAAAACGGCAGCGTCAGCATCATCACCGTTCCTAAAAGATTGACCAAGGTGATGATCTGCCCTTTTTCTTCATCATCGGCATCAATGGCTGGTGCGATCGCCGCAATCGCAGAAGACCCGCAGACAGCATTGCCGCCTGCCATCATCAGGCTCATCTTTTGATTAAAGCCCATTTTTTTCCCTATCAAATAAGCAGCGGTAATGACCAAGCTCATCATCAGCAAAATAAAGAGAAAGCCCCGAAGGCCCATTTCACTGATGGTCTGGAAAGTGACGGTAAAGCCCAGCAAAACCACCGAATATTCCAAGAGCCGACTTTCCGCAACCTTCGTCCCGACTTGATAGCGTTCTTGCTTGAACAGTGTATTTCCTAAAATGATTCCTAATAAAATTGCAAGGGTTGCTCCTCCTAATTTTGGCACAGCCAAAGCCATGATTCGGGCGATGACGGCTACCGAAAAGGATAGGAACAAACCGGGAAGTATCAAAGCTGTTTGTCGTTGCTTCATTGCTTTCATCCTTTCATATAACATCCATTATACACAGATTGACCGATCAATAGGATTTATTGGTATAATAGTTATGATTGAATTTTCTAATGGAAGGGATTGCAATGTTAAAATTACTGGAGACCTTTAAGATGGTCTATGAAACGAAAAATTTTTCGAAAGCTGCCGAATTGCTGTTTATTTCACAGCCCACGGTTTCTGCTCAGATCAAGCAGTTGGAACAAGACCTGGATGCACCGCTTTTTTTACGCAATGGTCGTAAAAACGTGATCGCCACGCCCCAAGCAGAGTACCTTTACGAAAAGGCACTGAATTTATTGGATGAGTGGTCGACGATCGCCAGCGAGATCCATACCAACACGCAGCATCAAAGCCACTGTGCCCTAGGCATCTCTCATACCTATGCGATGGCCTTGATGCCTGACTTGATGATTGCTTTATACAACGCCTTTCCCACGGTGCGTTTTCGGGTATCGATGATGAACTCCGCTGAAGTCTTAACAGCGCTTGAACAACATCAATTAGATTTAGGGATCATTGAAAAACCCTTATCTGCACCAAGTATTTTGCGTTTCCCGATTTTGAAAGATCAGCTCGTCTTAGCTGGTGATCCCCAAGTCGGTCCTTGGCTTGTTCGAGAAGCGAGTTCTGGTGTCTACTATTACACTAAGCGCTATCTAGAGGAACAAAATATTCAAGGACCGATCATTGAGATCGCCAGCAATGAATTGATCGTCGCTTTACTGAAACAAGGCTTCGGCTGTTCGATCCTTTCCAAGCGAGCCGCCTACGGCATTGGCTATCAACTGCTGGATAAAAATTTTGAGCGGCAATTTTACCTCATCCAGCGCAAAGCCGTCACAGAACCAGCCATCGAGGGATTGCGGACCTTCATTCAGGAGTGGTCGCAAAAGGATTCCTCACAAGCAGAAAGCAAATAAATTCACTTGTTTTTAAGGGAGGAAACCACCGCCTCGTGGGATTTCTTAACCTTTTCTTACGATTACGCTTCCTCGCTGCCGATCTGGCCCGTTTGATTGTTTCTTAAGAAATTTGTGCTAAAATGAAGAGTACTGGCTATGGGCTCTAATGTTCCCCTTTTCGGTGGATCTTAGACCGCCCTTTGACTACTTTTGCAGTTCGTGAGCAAACCAGTAAGAAAGGATCTTGAAATGAACGAACAAATCAAGAACAAATTAGCGCTGCTTCCTGACCAACCCGGTTGTTATTTAATGAAAGATAAAAATAACAAAATCATCTATGTTGGGAAAGCCAAAATTTTAAAAAATCGTGTCCGTTCGTACTTTACCGGCAGTCACGATACGAAAACCGAACGGCTCGTTCAAGAAATCAATGATTTTGAGTACGTCGTTACCGAATCAAATACGGAAGCCTTATTGCTGGAAATCAATTTGATTCAAAAAAACAAACCGAAATACAATATCATGCTAAAGGACGACAAGTCGTATCCTTTTATTAAAGTGACCAAAGAGCGCTATCCGCGTCTGATCATCACTCGTAAAGTTTTAAAAGACGGGGCTTTATATTTTGGCCCCTATCCTGATGCACGAGCAGCCAACGAAACCAAACGGGTGCTGGATCGCCTCTTTCCATTGCGAAAATGCGGTCCTTCTCAAAAGCGGCCTTGTCTTTATTATCATTTGGGTCAATGCGTCTGTCCTTATGTCAACAATGTAGATCCCAAGGATTATCAGAAGATCGTTGATCAAGTCAAACACTTTTTCCACGGCGGTCACGTCGATATTTTGAAAGACCTGAAAGAGAAGATGGGCGAAGCCATTGAAACGTTAGAGTTTGAACGAGCGGCTGAGCTGCGGGATCAGATCCAAGCAATCGATACCGTCATGACGCGACAAAAAATGACTCTGACAGATCTGATGGACCGTGATGTCTTTGGCTACAGTGTCGACAAAGGCTGGATGTGTGTCCAAGTCTTTTTTATCCGTCAAGGAAAGCTGATCGAACGAGAAGTCTCTTTATTTCCTTTCTACAATGAAGCGGATGAGGATTTCTTGACCTTCGTCGGCCAGTTTTACCAAAAGAATGAACACTTCATTCCCAAAGAAGTCTTTGTTCCGCAAAATGTCGATGCTGCCCCATTAGAAGCGCTGCTGGAAACCAAAGTCCTGCAGCCCCAACGAGGCGACAAAAAGAAATTGGTCGATTTGGCCAATAAAAATGCCCGCATTGCCTTGGCGCAAAAATTTGCGTTGATCGAGCGTACCGAAGAACGGACGATCGGTGCAGTGGATCGTCTAGGCGAAGCCATGGGGATCGCGACACCTTATCGGATCGAAGCTTTCGACAACTCCCACATCATGGGGACCGACCCGGTGTCTGCAATGGTGGTTTTTGTCGACGGGAAGCCGTTTAAAGATGATTATCGGAAATATAAGATCCGTACCGCACAAGGCGGCGACGATTATGGCTCTATGCAAGAAGTCATCTACCGCCGATACTCTCGTGTCCTAAAAGAAAACCTGCCTTTTCCTGATCTGATCATCATCGATGGTGGGAAAGCCCAAGTCGGTGCCGCCCAAGAAGTGCTGTATAACCAGCTAGGTTTAGATATTCCCGTTGCGGGTTTAGTGAAGAACAACAAACACAAAACCAGCGAGTTGATTTTCGGGGAATTTTTAGATCCGATCCAGCTGGAACGCAATTCTGTGGAATTCTTTTTGCTGCAACGGATCCAAGATGAGGTCCATCGTTTTGCGATCACCTTCCATCGCCAACTGCGCAGTAAAAACAGCTTTTCTTCCAAACTGGATGAAATTCCTGGCTTAGGACCAAAACGCAAGCAACAGCTGATGAAAACCTTCAAGTCGTTAAAAAACATCCAAGCAGCTTCCGTGGAAGAGATCCAGCAAGCTGGCATCCCCAAAGCCGTTGCGGAAACTATCTTAGCCAAACTAGGCGATCAAAACCAACCTACTTCTTAAGTCAAAACAAAAACGCTCCATAGCCAACAGTAGCTATGAAGCGTTTTTTCATTGAAGAAGCATTTTGTAAGCCGTTACTTTTTGCGGTGCTGTAACAGATCAGGCTTCATGTCTAACATGGAATAGCCACGAACATCATACCGATTGCGGCTGCAGGAATAGTCCACTGGACGTCCCGATTCTAAATAGATGATCTGTTCTAATTCCAATACTGGATCATCTACTTGGCACGCTAAATAGGTTTGATCGTATTCATCACTTTTGGCGGCCTGAAAGGTCCGATAAGCACCAGCAAATTTGTAGCCTAAATCTTGCAGTAGATAGTCATAGACGGATTCTTCCAAGATTTCTTTCGTCAAACCGCTGACCAGATCCAACGGCATATAGGAATGCTCGAGTATGTATGGATTGCCTTCTAAGATCCGCAAACGGATCACATGATAGATTGGTTGTTCGGCAGTGATCTGAAGCATCTCTTGAATTCTTGTTGTAGGAAAACAGACTTCAAAGGTGATGACTTGGCTAGTCAATGTCCGTTTTTCTTGTTTCATCTGATAGCTCAGGCCTTTGTATTCTGTCACCGATGAGGTATCTTTGCCCCAAAAGGAATGATTCAAAACTTTGGTCCCTAAGCCGCGCTTTGTCAGCAGCAAGCCTTCCATAATCAGGATATTCACCGCATTTTTAATCGTCATTCGGCTGACGCCAAACTCTTCCACTAACTCTGTTTGATAAGGTAAAAGACTGTCTTTCGGATAAGTTCCGTCCTTGATTCTTTTACGCAGAACATCTGCGATCTCCATATATTTGGGCATTTTGCCACCTCCAAAACGTGTGTTGTATTGTATTGATTGAAAAACGATAAAAGAACCGGCCAAACGAAAAGAGTGTCATCACACCACTGCACCTTCCAATGAAGCAGTGTGATAAGGGGTATTGCACTCTGATCGCGGCCGGATAAGGTCTATTACGTTTGGCGCTTGTTTCTAATCGACTCGATCAGACATTACGCATTTTTTAAACGGCGTGTTTCTTGAATTTGCGCCATTTTCACGAACGGCAAGTAGATAACGATCGACAAGATCAAGTTAACAGCTGCCAAGATTCCGCCAGCAATACTTTGTGTCGACAAAATACCGCCGATGATTGGTGGCGTCGTCCATGGTGCGATGACGGTACTTGCAGGAACTAAGCCAGTTGCGGTTGCAAAATAAGCAGTCGTTACTAAAACAAGTGGGGTCAACACATATGGGATGAACAAGATTGGGTTCAAGACAACTGGTAACCCAAACATCACTGGTTCATTGATCATAAACACACCTGGTGCAACGGATAGTTTTGCGACAGTCATATATGCTTTATGATGACGAGCAACTAAAAAGATCGCAATCAAAAGACCTAGTGTCGCACCTGTTCCGCCGATGTTCACGAAAGAATCAAAGAATGGTTTGTTCACGATATAAGGCAAATCTGTTCCTGCTTCTAATGCTCGTGCGTTTGCTTCGATCGCAGGCACATTGATCGTTTGCATGAACGGGTCGATGATGTTGGCACCATGTAAACCAAAGAACCATAAGAATGCAGAGATAAAACCTAATAGCAAAGCAGCTGGGTAAGAGTTTGCCAAGCCCATGAATGGTTGTTGCACCAATTCATAGAAGGACAATACGATACTTGTCACACCAAATGCTTGGAAAATTGCTGTAAACAAAGCAAAGATCGATACGGTGATCATTGCTGGGAATAATGCAGCAAATGAACGTGAGACTGCTGGTGGTACTCCATCAGGCATGTTGATGACTAAGCGTGGGTTGCCAGCTAGACGACGGAAGATCTCAGTAGAAATGATCGATACGATTAATGCTAAAAATAATCCTTGAGAACCAAGTCCGGCAGCTGTTAACAAACCATCTGGGCCTGTCGCCATTGCACCTAATGCGAAGAAACTTGCAACTGAGATCGCCCCAGCACCTAATGCGTCTTGATTGTAGCTTTTAGCTAAATTATACGCTACTGTGAAAGCGATTAACAGACCAAGTATTGAAAAAGTACCTGCTGACAAGTTGTTCCCAAAGGCTTGCCATGTTCCTTCACCAAAAATGCCATTCATAAAATCAATATAGGCAGGGATTGGTAAGTTGTTGATCAATACCCCAAAAGAGCCTAAGATCATCAACGGCATCGTTACGATAAATCCGTCACGAATGGCCACTAGATGTCTTTGAGAGCCTATTTTAGAAGCGATCGGAATAAAGTGCTTCTCCATAAATCCAATAAATTTATCCATTGTTTTTTCTCCTTTCAAACCCTAAACAAAATAATGAAACCGATTTCTACTAAAGAATACCACGAGAACGTTTCCATGTCTAGTCTTTTCTTTATCAAAACTGTGCTTTTATTTAACCCAGCTTATCATTTGCAAAAACAGGTGGTTTTTTAATAGAATCCCCCCTTTGAAATTAGCCAGAAAAAATCCGCGATTTTACACAAAAAAAGCAATGCTGATTCCTACAGCATTGCTTTTTTCATTGTTATTAAAAGCCGTTATTATCTGAAACTTCTTTAAACCAACGACCTGATTTTTTCACCGTTCGTTTAGCATCATTTGCTAAGTCAACGGAGATAAATCCGTAACGGTTCTTGTAAGCATTGGTCCATGACCAGTTGTCCATGCAGGTCCACATATGGTAGCCAACACAATTGGTTCCTTCTTGGATCGCTTGGTGGACGTACTTCAAGTGGTCAGAGACAAATTCGATGCGGTAATCATCTTCGATCACGCCATCAGCATTGACGAAACGTTCTTCTCCTTCGACACCCATGCCATTTTCAGAAATGTAGCACTTGATATTGCCATAGTTTTCTCGCGTGTTCGTCAAAATATCATAGATCCCTTTTTCATAGATTTCCCATCCACGATACGGGTTCATTTTCTTGTTCGGCATATCATAGTTATCAAAGTAATCATCAGGCATTGGACTTTTCGCTTCATCGATCGGTGATTCTTTCTTCATGATACGACGAGGTTGGTAATAATTGATCCCCAACAAGTCGATCGTATTTTCGCGAATCGTTTGTAAATCATCGGCTTCCATCGCTGGTACCATATCCAATTCCTTGACGATGATCACTAATTCTTCTGGGAACGTGCCTTTGACCGCAGGGTCTAAGAAAGAACGATTAAAGAAGGCATCCGCGATTTGCGCTGCTTTGACATCCTCTGGATCGTTCTCATCTCTTGGATAGCTTGGCGTCAAGTTCAAGATGATGCCGATCTCCCCATCAAGGTTCATCTCATGATAGACTTTGATGGCTTTAGCACTCGCCAACGTTTCGTGGAACCCAACTTGGACTGCATGTTTCATGTTGATCTCATTCGGATAATGGAATTGGTAAAGATAGCCGCCTTCAACAGGGACGATCGGTTCATTATGAGTGAACCATTTCTTGACACGATCACCAAATAATGTAAAGCAGGTTTGCGCAAATGCGACATAGGCATCCACGGTCTCTCGGTTCAACCAGCCGCCTTTTTCTTGCAGCGCCATCGGCATATCGAAGTGGTAAAGGTTCATGAAAGGTTCGATCCCGTTGGCGATCAACTCATCAATGTAGGCATTGTAAAAATCAACGGCTTTCTGATTGACTTCTCCTTTGCCTTGCGGGAAGAGACGACTCCATTGGATCGACGTCCGAAACGTCGTATGGCCGGTTTCTTTCATTAATTGAATATCTTCTTGATAGCGTGTATAGACTTGCGAGGTTTTTTCAGGACCTACCCCATTGAAAAATTTCTCTGGTTCCTGCTGATACCAGTAATCCCAGATGCTTGCCCCTTTGCCATCGCCTTCAAATACACCTTCTGTTTGTGGGCCACTAGCGGCTGACCCCCACCAAAAGCCTGCTGGAAATTGATAATCCATCTTCATTCACTCCTCATTTTTTCTTTGCTGCCCTAATCATAAAGGAAGCAGTTACAAAAATCAATCTTTTTTAAAATAAATGTATAGACATTTAAAATAAAACATGATACATTATCAATGTAATCGATTGCAAAAAGAAATTTAAGGAGTGAAATAATAATGAATGGTTTTATGGACAAGTTATCTGAAAAGATTTTGCCCTTGGCGAATGCCTTAGGACAAAATCGCTACCTGACCGTCTTGCGGGACGCGTTTATGCTTTCGTTTCCAATCACTATGTTTGGATCGATCGTGGTCGTTTTAAACAACCTGCCCTTCTTCAGTGATGCCACTAAAGGAACATTAGGAACACTGTTTGGCAATGGGCAAAATGCAACAATGAGTATCATGACTGTTTTCGTTACTTTCGGTATTGGCTATTATTTATCAAAATCATATGATGTGGAAGGGATTTTTGGTGGTGCCGTTTCGTTTGCCAGCTTTTTGATCTTGACTCCTTTCTTTATGACTACTGAATCTGGCGAAACAATCTCCGGTGTGCTGTCTCTTGATCGTCTTGGCGCAAAAGGGATGTTTATCGGGATGATCGCAGCATTTTTGGCAGCTGAAATCTATTGCCGCATCACAAAACGCGGCTGGCAGATCAAAATGCCTGATGGGGTACCACCAGCAGTTTCTAAATCTTTTGCCGCTTTGATTCCAGCAATTATCACCTTAACGGTATTCTTAGTGATCAATGCCATCATGACGGGTGTCTTCAATGCCAACTTGCATGACTTGGTTTATGAATTGATCCAAAAACCATTGACTGGACTAGGCAGCAGCTTGCCAGCAACTCTATTGGCTTTGTTCTTTGTTCAATTCCTTTGGTTCTTCGGTCTACATGGTCAAATCATCGTCAACTCTGTGATGGACCCGATTTGGAATACATTGATGTTAGACAACTTAGAAGCGTATCAAAATGGGGATGCACTGCCGCATATCGTCACAAAACCATTTATGGAAACCTTTACTGTTGGATTAGGCGGTTCTGGTATGACGTTAGCCGTTGTTATCTTGATGGCTTTCGTATTGAAGAAAAAACAATACCGCGATGTGGGTCGTTTGGCTTTAGCACCAGGGATCTTTAACGTTAACGAACCAGCCATCTTCGGTATGCCGATCGTCTTGAATGCGACGATCCTGATTCCTTGGGTCGTAGCACCTCTTGTGGTAACGACCTTCAACTACTTAGTGATGGCGGCTGGACTTGTTCCTGCACCAACTGGTGTTTCTGTTCCTTGGACCGTTCCAGTGGTCTTCAGTGGTGTCTTAGCAACCAACTCTTGGTTAGGTGGTTTGCTGCAAGTCATTGACGTGGTGATCGTCGGCTTGATCTGGTATCCATTCTTACGTGTGTTAGATCGTCAAGCAGAACCATCGATCGATTAAGCGCAACGGCTGGCTGAATTTTTTCAGTCAGCCGTTCTTTTTATAAAAAAACCAAGGTTTGATTGTCGAAACCGCTTTTTTCAGCTATACTTCTTGCGAGGTGATCAGATGCCAAAATACCAAGAAATTGCCAATATTTTACGCACACGTATCAAAAACAAAACGTATCCGCCTGACAGCTTACTGCCGAACCAAACTGATTTAGTCGAGGAATTCGGAGTCAGCCGGATGACCGTCAAAAAAGCCATCGGTATTTTAGCCATGGAAGGACTGGTTTATTCTCAGCGGGGCGCTGGAACAAAAATATTGAACCACCCATTCTTAAAAAAAGACACCACTGCTTTAACGGTCTATGAAGGCTTGTCAACGGAAATGGGCAAAGCTGGCCGCAAGCTAGTCAGTCAGGTCATCGATTTTCAAGTCGAATTTCCTGACCAAACGATCCAAGAAAAGTTGATGTTAACGGAAGAACAGCCGATCTATAGTATTGTCCGCTTGCGGATTCTTGAAGACCAACCGTTTATTTTAGAATATACCTATATGCCCGTCCATTTGGTGCCCAATTTAACTCGTGGCCATTTAGAAAGTTCTATCTACCGTTATGTCAAAGAGGAACTAGGGGTCCAGTTTGCTGGCGCCTACCGCACTATTGCCGCTGATAAAAGTACCGCATACGATCAACAGTATTTGGACTGTAAAGCCGATGATCCGGTCTTAGAGATCGAACAGATCGTCTATCAGAAAAATGGCTCACCTATCGAATTTTCCCGTAGTCGCAACCGTTATGACGTGCGGGCCTACTCTTATTTAGATGTCCAGCACTAAAAAGACCTGCCCACGGTTTCTTATGGAAGAAAACCGTGGGCAGGTCTTTTTGTTGGTGCATTCGTTGCTTCGTTTATTTTTTCGCTGAGGGTTGGAATCGTTTCAGCCGCAAGGCATTTAATAAAACGGATACCGAGCTGAAGCTCATGGCCGCCCCAGCGATCATTGGATTGAGCAAGGGACCACCGAAAAGATGCAGCACACCCATTGCGACAGGGATGCCTAAGACGTTATAAGCAAAAGCCCAGAAAAGATTTTCTTTGATGTTTTTGATGGTTGCCCGACTTAACTCGATCGCTGATGGGACGTCCATCAGATCGCTGCGCATCAGTACGATGTCTGCCGATTCGATGGCGACATCGGTACCGGAGCCGATCGCGATCCCTACATCGGCTTGGGCTAACGCGGGCGCATCATTGATTCCGTCACCTACCATCGCAACCTTTTGGCCTTTGGCTTGCAGGCCAGCTACTTTGGCGGCTTTATCTTCTGGCAAGACGTCACTGATCACTTCATCGATACCGACTTGTTTGGCGATGGCTTGGGCCGTTCGGGCATTGTCGCCCGTGATCATTGCTACGTACAAGCCCATTTGATGCAACCGTTCAATGGCTTTTCGACTGCTTTCTTTGATAGTATCTGCCACAGCGATGATCCCGATCGCTTCGCCGTCTTTGGCAACATACATCGGTGTTTTCCCTTCGTGAGCCAATTGTTGGGCTTGCTCGATCAGGCCATCGATGGCAACGTTTTGTTTTTCCAACCATTTCTGGTTGCCTAATAGGACTGGACTGCCAGCGATCGTTCCTTGAATTCCATGACCTGGAATCGCTTCAAACCCGTCAACTTCTTGTAGGGCGAGGGCTTGCGTACGGGCTTCGATCACAATGGCTTCGCCTAATGGATGTTCTGAGCCTTTTTCTACAGAAGCCGCCAGTTGCAGCAATTCCGTCGGCGTGTGATTACCTGCAGGCAGGAGATCGGTTACGACTGGTTTGCCTTCTGTGATCGTGCCGGTTTTATCAAAGACGATGGTCGTCACGTTTCTAGCTGTTTCTAACGCATCGCCGCTTTTGATCAAGACGCCATTTTCTGCCCCTTTGCCCGCACCCACCATGATGGCGGTCGGTGTCGCTAATCCTAAGGCACACGGACAGGCAATCACTAATACAGAGATCGTAATGGTCAATGAGAAGATCCAGGTTTCTTGTCCTAAGAAAAACCAGGCAAGTCCTGCAAAAATCGCCAAGACCATGACGATCGGGACAAACACACCCGAAACTTTGTCAGCCATGCGGGCAATCGGCGCTTTGGATCCTTGAGCATTTTCTACTAACTGAATGATTTGCGCTAACGTTGAATCTTCTCCCACATTGGTGGCTTCATATTGAAACGAGCCGTTTTTGTTGATACTGGCGCCGATCACCCGATCACCGACTTGTTTTTCGATAGGTAAGCTTTCTCCAGTGATCATTGATTCATCGATGGCAGACCGGCCTTGGGTAACGATCCCATCCACAGGAATCTTTTCTCCAGGTCGTACGACTAAGATATCGCCAGCTGCGACTTCTTCAATACCCACTTCGACTTCTTCGGCTTGATTCCCGCTGCCGCGAAGCACGCGGGCTTTTTTCGGTGCGAGATCCAACAACTTCTTGATGGCTTCGGAGGTTTTGCCCTTCGAGACCGACTCAAGGTATTTTCCTAAAGTAACTAATGCCAAAATAACGGCGGCCGTTTCATAGTACAAGTGCATCGCATAGTGGTTCGTGCCAAGGTAGACCATCACGGTTCCATAAATACTATAAAAGAAGGCAGCACTGGTTCCCAATGCAACAAGGGAATCCATGTTGGGATGGCCTTTCCAAAGCGCTTTGAAACCAGCAATGTAAAAGGCGCGACCGAGGACCATCACCGGTAAGACCAAAAGCAATTGAGTGGTAACGAAATTGACTGGATAGGCCATCGGATCTAAAAAGCCAGGGATCGGCAAACCGATCATTTCCCCCATCGTCAAATAGAACAAGGGGATCGTAAAGAGCGCTGAAAGCCAAAACCGTTGCCATAAAGCACGAATCTCTGCCTGTTTTGAATCCACCTTGTCGGCAGAAGCGGTCGGCAGCTGTGCATCATAGCCCGCCTCTTTCACGGCAGCTGCGATCTTCGCGGCGGTCACTTGATCTTGTTGATAGCTGACCGTCAGTTTTTCTGTTGCCAGATTGACGGAGGCTTGCTCCACACCCGCTAATTTTTGGACAGCTTTTTCTACTGTTTGGGCACAAGACGCACAGGTCATGCCCGAGATGGCAAAGGTCTCTTGTCTTTGGGAGCCGATCAGTTGATAGCCCGCTGCTTTGATGGCCGCAGCGAGTGTTTCTTCGGTGAGCTGCTGCTCATCATAACGAATATGTAATTTTTCAGTAGCCAAATTGACAGCTGCTTGGTCGACCCCCGCCAACTTGCTGACTGTTTTTTCGACGGTCTGGGAACAAGACGCACAGGTCATCCCTTTTACCCCATAATTCTTTTCGATCATTGTTTCCTTCCTCCTTGCTTGCTATGCAAACCCATTAACCTTTTATGTTTACAGTTGTAATCTTCTTCTACTTTACAATTATCGTTTACACTTGTCAACGATAATACTCAAAAAAAGGACGTTCTCCTTTGAAGCGGCTCAAAACGCGAGACTTTTGGTCTACCTTTGGGCGGTCGCTACAGGTGGAACGTACTTTTTTCTAAGAAACGATCACTGCCGTTGCAGGGATCGTTTCGCTTATTCAGGTATTGGTTTTAGGAGGCTAGCACTCTTGCCCGTTGGTTTTGATCAGCTCTTGGTACCAGTAGAAGCTGTCTTTCTTGTAGCGTGCCAAAGATCCTTCTTGCGTTTCATCTTGGTCGACATAGACAAAGCCATAGCGTTTTTGGTAGCCGTTCAACCAGCTTAGCAAATCAGTGAAGGACCAGGTGCAATAGCCAAGAACTTCCGCGCCGTCGCTGATCGCTTCTTTAATGGCATGGACATGCCCTGCTAAATAATCGATGCGGTATTGGTCATGGATTTGATGATCGTCGGTTAGTTTGTCGTATTCACCAAGTCCGTTTTCTGTAATGATCACAGGCACCCGATAACGGCTAGTGATTCGTCGTAAAGCGATCCGCAGCCCTTGAGGATCGATCTCCCAATCCCAATTCGTCCGTTCCACAAATGGATTTTCGGCTTTTTTGAACATTCCTGGTGTCCCGGTTTCTTCGGAGCTGCCTTTTTTCCCAGTGGTGTTCATTTTCCCCGCACCGACTCCATCTAATGGATTGTAGGCATTTGTTGCTGTTTGGTAATAGTTGATCCCTAAGAAATCTGGTTTTGCTGAACGCAGCAAGTCCATATCTCCTGGTTCAATCGTTGGTGCGATCCCTTGCTCTTTCAAGTAATTCATTGCAGCAATCGGGTATTCGCCCCATAGATAGACGTCTAACCAATAATGCGCCATCAAGTCTTCCGCGTTTTCAGCTGCCAAAATATTTTTCGGGTCGCTGTTGATTGGGTAGTTTGGTGAGTAGGCGAAACTTGGTCCGATTTTCCCTGGGATTTTCATCTCATGGAACTTGTTGATCACCGAAGCATTCGCCAAGTTAGCGATATGATTGACTTCATACATCCGTTTAGGATCGGTCACTCCTGGTGGATGGGCAGCTAAAAGATATCCTAACGAAGTAAAGATATTTTGTTCATTCAAGCTTACCCAATAGTGGACTTTGCCGCGAAAGGCTTCAAACAATACCGCCGCATAGTTGGTGAAATCTTCAATGATTTTGCGAGATTCCCAGCCACCATATTCTTCTTGCAAAGCTCGGGGCAGATCCCAATGGTACAAGGTCACCATCGGTTCGATCCCTGCTTTTATCAGTTCATCGATCAATGCTAAATAAAAGTCTAACCCTGCTTGATTGACTTCTCCTCGTCCTTCTGGAAAAATCCGTGTCCAAGCAATGGAAAAACGATAGGTTTTCAATCCTTGTTCTTTCATCAAGGCAACATCTTCTTTGAAGCGGTGGTAATGGTCGACCGCGACATCTCCGTTAGTTGCTTTAAAGGTTTTTCCGGGAATGCGGACAAAATCGTCCCAAACCGAAGCGCCTTTGCCGTCTTCTTGCCATGCGCCTTCTACTTGATAGGCTGCTGATGCTGAACCCCATAAAAAATCATTGGGGAATTCTTTTAGTTGTTTATGATCCAATTGTTTCCCTTCTTTCTGTTTGATGATACCCCTTTCTTAAGTATACCGATAATTGCCTGATTTGTCATAAGAAGATTTTGTACCTATGCCAAGAAAGCCGATGGCACGCAAAAAACATCCGTGCAAGCAGTGGCGTTCTCCTTGCAAGGATGTGGACTAGCTATGGATCATGCATCAAATTGTGCCTGATAGAGTGCGGCGTAACGCCCCTCTTTGGCTAATAACTCTTCGTGGGTCCCTTGCTCTACGATATTCCCCTGTTCCACCACGAGGATCGTATCGGCATGTCGAATCGTGGACAAGCGATGGGCGATCACAAAGGAGGTTTTGCCTTTCATCAATTTGGTCATCGCTGCTTGGATCAGCAGCTCTGTTTGCGTGTCGACATTCGATGTGGCTTCATCAAGAATCAACAGATCGGCATCCAACAGCATTGCTCGTGCAATCGTCAACAGCTGTTTTTGCCCTTGTGAGATACCGGTTCCGTCTTCTGAGATCAAAGTATCATAGCCTTTTGGCAGGCTCATAATAAAGTCATGGATATGGGCGGCTTGTGCAGCAGCTTGGACTTCTGCCAACGTCGCATTCGCCTTGCCGTAGGCCAAATTGTCGAAAACCGTTCCCGTGAACAACCAGGTATCTTGCAGCACCATCGCATAGCTTTGCCGTAGGCTGCGACGTGTCGCTTGGCGGATATTTTTACCATCTAACCGAATCGCTCCTTGGTCAGGGTCATAAAACCGCATCAAGAGGTTCACGATGGTGGTTTTCCCGGCTCCGGTCGGTCCGACGATCGCGACCAAGCTGCCAGCTGGTACTTGTAGCGAAAGGTCTTTGATGATGGGCTGCTGTGCTTGATAACCGAAGGTCACATGGTTAAAGGCGACATCACCAGACACCTCGTGGTATTCGTAGGCTCCAGGAACATCAGAAACTTCAGGTTCTTCATCCAGCAAACGGAAGATCCGTTCTGCCGCCGCCAATGCTGATTGCAAATCACTGAAGATGTTGGCTAACTCATTGATTGGTCCTGAAAATTTTCTGGAGTAAAGAACAAAGGAAGAAACATTCCCTAATGTCAGATGACCGAACAAAAACAGCAAGGCGCCAAACATACTGATCAAGGACAACGACAGATTGTTGATAAAGTTGATGGAAGGACCAGTCATACTGCCGTAGTACTCGGCATTGTAATAGGCATCCACCGCTTCTTGGTTTTTTTCGTCAAAACGGCTGATGATCGCTTCTTCTTGGTTATACAGCTTGATCGTTTGCTGACCAGAAATAATCTCTTCCACAAAGCCGTTCAGTTCGCCTAATTTGCGAGAACGACGGCGAAACAATGGTTGAAATTTGCTCATCAAAAAGCGGGTCAAAAAGATCGAAGCGGGAACCGTTACGACAAAAATCAGCACCAGCAGCGGCGAAATCAAAACCATCATCACAAACGAACCAATGATCGTCACAAGACTGCTGAGGACTTGAATGGCATCGCTGGCCAATGACGTATTGATGGTATCGACATCATAACTGATGCGGCTGATGATATCCCCAGTGGCGACTCGGTCAAAATACCCCACCGGCAGTTCGGTGATTTTATCAAAAATCGCCTTGCGCATCGCTGCCACCACCCGCTGACTCAAGCGGATCATCATGAGCGAAATCAGATAACTAAGAAGGGAAGACGCAAGATAAAACAGCAGCATCAGCCCACAATAAAAGAAGACTCGGTCAAAAATGACCTTGCCGGGACCCGGTTGAATGGCATCAATGGCGTACCCTGAAAGCAACGGGCCCACCAAGGCGAAAATGTTGCTGGCCATCATCAATACAGCGGCTGCCAGCAGGAGACCTTTGTACTCGTAGAGATAGCCCCACAAACGCCGTAGTGTTTTCTTACTATCCTGCGGTTTTTCCGTTTTTTTCTTCGGCATCGTCGGCACCTCCTGTCTGACCTTGATAAATGGCTTGGTAGATCGCATTTTCTGCTAGTAATTCTTGGTGACTGCCAAAGCCGTTCATTTGCCCGTTTTCCAGCACCAAAATTTTGTCGGCATGCTGGATCGAGCTGATCCGCTGCGCGATCAAGACCGTCGTCGTCTGTTGAAACTGCTGTCTCAGGACCTTGCGCAACTGAGCGTCGGTCCGATAATCCAGCGCACTGGCAGAATCATCCAAAATCAAAATCTCTGGATCCCCCGCCAAGGCCCGCGATAACAAGACCCGCTGCTTTTGACCCCCGCTTAAATTGCTGCCTTTGGCATGCAGTGGATGAGCTAAGCGCTTGGGTAGTTGATTGATAAACTCCTTGGCTTGGGCGCGAGCCGCCGCTTCTTCGATCTGTTCTTTGGAAAACCGCCGACCAAAAGCGATATTTTCTTCGATCGTTTCCGCAAAAAGCACGTCTTTTTGTAAGACGACACCGAATAACTGATGCAGCTCCGTCGGATCGATGGAGCGAATGTCGCGACCAGCGATGCGAATCATGCCCTTCGTTGGGTCATAGAGACGCAGCAGTAGTTTGACGATCGTTGATTTTCCACTACCAGTCGCACCGATGATCCCTAAGGTTTCTCCCGGCTGCAAGGAAAAATCGATGTCTTTCAGCACCTGGGTACCGTTAGGATAGGTGAAGGAAACTTTTTCAAAAACGATATGCGCAGACTCTTCTTTGACAGGCGCCTCAATGACTTGCATATTTTGCGGCAGGCGCAAGACGGATTGGATTCGATCGGCAGAAGCCAGCCCCTTCGACACGATCACAAAGATGCGCGTGATACTGAGCATGGCATTCAAAATGATCGTAAAATAAGTCAAAAAGGCGATGATGACGCCTGGTTGGGTCAATCCTTGATTGACGCGAAAGGCACTGACGACGATCACTAGCGTCAGTCCGATATTCAAAAATAGGTCCATCAGGGGCGGTGTTGCAGCCATCGTTCGATTAGCGGTGGTTTCCGCAGCTACTACGTCTTGATTGACGTGGTCAAAGCGCTTTTTCTCGTAATCTGCTTTGGACAAGGCCTTGATCACCCGAGCCCCAGTCACATTTTCACGGACAGTTCGCACCAACACATCCACTTGCTTTTGCAATGAGGCAAACAAGGGAATCCCCCGTTTCGAGATCGTGACTGCCGCCACTAAAGTGAAGGGCAAGACGCCCACTAAGACCAGCGTCAACACGGGATCTAATGTGGCAGTGATCATGATCCCCCCTAATAACAGAATCGGGGCACGAATCCCCATCCGTTGGATCATGCCTACCGTTTGATGGATGTTGTAAGTGTCTGTCGTCAAGCGAGACACCAAGGAAGGGATCCCGACTTCTTCGACTTGCGGAATCGACAGATAGGAAACTTTTTCAAATAAGTCATGGCGTATACTGCCGGTGGTATCGCGAGCAACACTGGAGGCCATCCGATTGGCGATGATATTGGTGACGACTGCGATGATGGAGCAGACCACCATCGCCCCACCCCAAGCAAAAATCGCAGATACCTGCTTCGTGGGGATCACAGAATCGATGATATACGCCAAAATCCAAGGCAATAGCAAGTCCATCAGGGAGCCGAAGAATTTGATACTGACGCCAAGGGAGATGCGGCCGATATAGGGTTTTAAATATTGAGTCAAAAGATTCATTCCATCGCCTCATCTTTCGCTAAAAGCCGCTGGGAAATTTCTTTGACGATTTCCAGATCGGCGATCAACTGCTGCTGTTGGGCAGCAGAAAAACCTGCTACGACTTGTTCATTCCAGCTTTGAAGTAGCTGTTGGATGGCTGGTTGAACGGCGAGTGCTTTTTCGGTTGGATAAACCAGTAATTGTCGTTTGTCGGTGGGACTGCTGGTTCTAGTGACAAATCCTCGTTCTTCTAGGATTGCTAGTTGACGGGCAACATTGCTTTTATTCACAAAAATCTTCTTGGCTAAGGCTTCTTGACTGATCCCCGGTTGGCGGCAAATGTTTAAGATATAGGTATGATGCATCCCACCTAAACCAAATTTTTTCAATTCTTTTTCCCGATAAAGGGTGGCGAGACGGGCAATATGATTGATTGAGCGGATAATGGCTTCCATGAGCACTCCTGCCTTTCTTAGTTCTTCAAAGTGTCTAATCTATTATAAGGAATAATCGTTGCGCACGCAACGATTATTGTTTCTGACGAAAAAAAGCAGGTACACTGTTGTTGATCAGCAAAAAAAGAACTTCAGCCCTCTCGCTGAAGTTCTTTTCTGATTCATTTTATTCAGATTCTTTCAATAAAGCTTGTACGACCTTACGACGACGGTACAGCTGTCTGGTTTTCCAGCTGATAAAGCCGATGAGTAAAGCGAGCCAAGAAATGATCGTCAGCCATAAAGCTCCGTCGAAAAACCAAGGCGCGTCGTAATCAACGACTAAGACATTCTCCCCTGCTTGCTGTTGGACAGAAACGGCACCAATGGCACTCAAAGAGACATCTTTTTCAGTTAGCGGCTGCTGATTGAGGGTCAATTCAGTATATCGGTAATTGATTATCGGTAACGCCTTCCACGTCTCTTGATCACCTTGCCAACGTAAAGTAAGCTTCCCGTTTTCTACGGTTTTTGCCACGGTATCATTCTTTTCAATGATTTCTTCCCCGTACAAATTGTACTTGTTCTTCTTGGTTTCTTGATAGAGGGGCAGATAATCTGGCGTAGAACGTTGATACAGCGCTAATGCTAAGGACTTGTCTTTACTAAAATAGGCTTCCTTCAATTGCGCTTCAGATTCCGCCGACAGATAGGTGTGGTTTCGCAGTGAAACCGCAGCTTCATCGGAGTGCCAGTCCTGCATTTTGACCGTGTTTTGGATCAGGATTTGACCAACACTCAAGACTAAAACGAGGACAAACCAACGCGGATTTGCCAATGGCTTGCCCCGATAATAAGGAACTAGCAGGCACAAACCGACTAAGATCAAAATCGTGGCAGGAACAAAGAACCGAAAAGGAAATTGCAGTAAATTGATTACACCATTGTCCAGACTGCCTAGCCATTGCCAAGGAACAGCGTTCGATGATAAAACGAAAAAGACTGCTGCAGCTGCCGTCATTAATTTGAAGCCGCCAGATAGACGTGGCCACACACGGATCGCACCACAAAAGAACAAAGCACATAAGATGGGCAGCAGGTACGGAGTCGTCCACCAATAGCTGCTGGTTCCAGTAATGGTATTTTTCTGCATGTTGCGATTCACAAAAGGCGCGATCAACGTGTTACTCGTATAAAGATCCAACATCCCTAACCAAATATTGGCGGTCAGTAGCAAGAAGATCCCGATCGCTCCTGCTAAGCGCAGCACCAATTGTCGTTTTTCTTCGCCAGAAGTCCCAACAAAAAAGGCGCGTAAGAAAAAGGGCACGTATAAGAACACTAACAAGATGCTGGAAAACACATGGATTTGAAATAAGACCGCCACGGAAACCCCTACCGCAAAAGGCCGTAACCGTTTATGTTCCCCTAGTGCGATCAGTGGAATCAGGCACAGCGGCAGCACAGCCGCCCCCCAAGCAGAAAAGCCCTGTCGCTCAATCCAATACTGGACAGAATAGGTCGCCATAAACAGGACGCTCATCCCCACTGACAGCCAACCATTGACTCGTAATTTCTTTAATAAGCCAAACATCGAAAACCCTGCTAACAAATAGAGCAGCCCGTTGGCGAGCAGCTGGTAGGAAAACCACGAAGGACTCAGCAAGACCAGCAATCCTTGGAAATAGGCAAAAAAGGGCCCGTATAATGCATTGACGATACGAGCAGATTGCTGAAACCCGTAGATAGAAAGAAAATATTGAAAATTGCCCTCTTTGATCTGCTGGCTGGTCTCATAAAAACGATTGAAGTGAAAGACCACATCAGAGCCCAAAATCATGCCTTGGCCTAAGATCTGCGGTAATAAAAAAACACCACTCATTGCAATCAGAATCACCACTTGCCAGAAAAGCGGCTTTTGTACTATTTTTTGTTTCAAAAAAAAACCTCCTTGCACCTTTTCGGTACGCTCATAAAAAGAGTACCAGATAGGGACGAGGAGGGGAAAAAGAAAGCTTAGTGAAAAGGGATACATGGTAAAAATTTAACCAATTACTAAACTTTTCTAGGTTTTAGGTGGTCGTTTCTGTGCTTTTTCTCAAATTTATTGGGTGATCGTTTGCCAGCTTTCCAGTAGTTCGCTTAAAAGCGGGACGACCGTTTCTGCAGGGGCTGCCTCTTTTTGGACATTGGCACTGACTAGCTGATCGTACATATAGCCATACAGAGAATCGAGATCTTCAGCGATAGCGCCACCTTGCTCACGGTCTAAAGAGACCCGTAATTCCAATAAAATATTCTGCGCCTTGACAAATTGCTGATGAGCTTGGCTCAACTCTTCTTTTTCCAATGCGATCACTGCTAATTTGATATTTTTGATCGCTGCTTGCAACAGCATTTCAATCAGTTTGTTGGGGGAGGCACTCATTACTTGGTTCTGCAAATAGTTGTTTTGCATTTTTTGATAATTCATCTTTTTTTCCTCACTATAAATCAAATTCGACGAAGGCGGCACTGTCTTCTTGCTGCAAATACGTTTTGACAAGATTGTTTTTGCGGTTCAAACGCCCCAATTCTTGTTTGATCTCTTGCTGCTGGGCTTTGACCTGGTCTAAGAACGCTTGATACGCTTGGATCACTTGTTGCGCCAATACACTGGTTTGTGGACTATGGCTCTGTGCTTCTGCTTGCATGGCTGCTATGACCGCTGCATTGGCTGCCATCAAACGACTGGCTTCTTCGCTGTCGCCGCGCCATTGGGCAAAACCAGTTAAGATCTGATTCAAACGTTCATCTAATGATACGTGTGGCTCCATAGGTTGTTTCCTTTCATGTTGACGAGGGTTTCTTATGCAAATGAAAAAATGACTGCTTTAATCGGCTATCCAGCCTAGTTTGACGTATTGGCAAACTGATTGCTTAGGTAGCTCAGCTGATTTTCAGCCTCCATCATCACGGAGTCTAACTTGGTAAACATTGTGATGTAACGCTCTTTTTTCATTGCTAAAATATCATCAAACCGTGTGATCTGCTTGTTTAAATCCTTGATGGTACTGTCATAGGTCGCAGATTTGGTGGCAATGATCCCTTTATTGGCTGAAGTATTGACGACATAGCTGTTGGCTAATTCTTTTAGGGCTAGTGTATAGCCAGTCTCTTTCGTGCTCGCAGTGCCATCGGCTTCTTTGGTTTTCGTACTTGCATAAAAGAAAGACTTCACAGCAGCGGGATCTTCCGCTAAGGCTTCTTTTAACTTTGTCGTATCCAGTCCCAATGTACCATCATTATCAACGGTGGAGATGCCTAGCTTATTGGCGGTCAGCTTTGAGCCGCTGACGGCTGGAATGGTGATCAAATTTCGCAATTGGGTCTGTAGACGGGTCAACGCACTGTCTCCCACCAAGGTCCCCGTCTTGTTGTTTTCACTACTAGGATCTCCCACGGTCAAATTGTCGCCGATAAAACTCATCAAGCTATTGTATTGATCCACTAATCCTTGCACTGCATCAACGACTTTCGAGGTATCATTGGCTAAAGAAAGCGTCACATGCTCCTCGCTTTTTTTCGCTAACGTCAGCGTGACACCATCGATAACATCCGTCACACTGTTGCTGTCGCGAGTGATCTTCATGCCGTCTAGCTCAAAAATAGCCGGTTGGCCTTGCGTCGTTGTCGCAGTTGAACCGATCCCTAACCCTTCGGCAGCATTGCCGTCGATCAAGAAATTTTTGTCGCCCATTTTGGTATTTGTTAAAATCAAACGGTTATCCACGATGCTCGCCGCGACGAAGGTCGTCTTGCTTTGGCTATTGATCTTGGCTGCCACATCTTTTAAGCTGTCTTCGGCCGTGATCTCGATCGAAGCGGTGATCGGTTTGCCATCTTCATCGACTTCCGAACTGGTCAATGACAGCTGACCACTGACATTTAGGGCCGTTTTGCTGCTTTGAGCTACTTGACTCCCCGTCACCTTCGTGGCTGTTGCTAGTTGGTTGACTTTTAGATCATAGGTTCCTTCTGGAGCTTCCGTTGTTCCTGCAATTGAAGCGATGCTGCTATTGGTGGTCGTCGCTTTTTTCGTTTGATAAGCATCATCTTTTTGTAATGCATCGACTTTTGACAAAAAGTTAGTCAAGCGAGTGCTGATATCACTCCACGCCGTTTTTTGTGCTTTTAGCGACGTGATTTTATTCTCAGCGCGGGTCTTGTTGATCGCATCTGCCGCCAATAATTTTTCAATATCTTCTGAAGTCACGCCAGAATAACTCCCTAGCGTTGTACTGATTCCTGAACTGCTGGTTACACTTGCCATGTTTTCATCCCTTTCGATCGACCGCGATGCCCATGTCATCCCATATTTTTCCAATCACGTCTAGCATGTTGGCGGGCGGGATCTCTTTGATCACTTCGTTGGTCTGCATATCCACTAAACGCACCATCGTACGCCCCGTGCGCTCATGTACTTCATAAGCCAATTTCATATCTTTGCCAAGTAGTCGCTGATTCACTTCCTCCACGGAGGCTGCGATCTTGTGCTGATCGGCTACTGAAAAATAGTGGATCGGCGGTTCAGTGGCCACTGTCTGTTCCTTTTTCTCCGCCAGTTTCCCCTCTTGGTGTTGCGGCTGAAGGTTGGCGTTCTCTTGATCTAGGGATTCGATCGGACGTGCTTTAGCGACCGACGCAACGGCTTCGATCGGGTGTATTCCTGACATTGGCTGAATATCCATCAGAGCTTCCTCATTTCTAAGCGTTTTTGTGCTGCTATGTAAAACACAAGAACTGCGCTTCCCCTAGGCAGTCCTTGTGTCATTGGTTCACTTGATCAAAAATTATCCTTGTAACAAGCTCAATACGCTGTTAGGCATTGAGTTTGCTTGTGCCAACATTGAAGTTGCTGCTTGAGAAAGGATGTTGCTCTTCGTAAAGCTCATCATTTCTTGCGCCATATCAACGTCACGGATACGTGAGTTTGCTTCAGATAGGTTTTCTTGTGTTGTACCTAAGTTGTTGATTGTGTGTTCTAGACGGTTTTGCGCCGCACCAAGATCCGCACGTTGTGCAGAAACTGCTTTGATCGCTTCATCGATTTTTGTGATTGGATTGTTTTCAACGCTGACAGTTGCCGCTGCTGCTTTGCCTTCATCAGAAGCGGTAAATGTTGCTAAAGCATCATCGTATGTTTTTTGAGCTGTTGCTTTTGCTGTATCATCAGCAGCTGTATCGATGGCTGTTTGTAATTCAGCAACTGTTTTACCAGCAGCCGCATCAACTGTGCCGTCCGCTGCATATTTTGTTGTAGCATCTGCTTTGAAGGCAGTCGCTACTGCTTTATCTTTTGCTGCAGCAACAGCTTTAGCATCGCTTGTATCAATGGCTTGTGTTAAATCTAAGCCTTTTACTTTCAATGCAGATGAGCTCATGTTGTTGATTGAAACGCTCATTGTTTGGTTTGCGTTGGCACCGATTTGGAAAGTGAATGATTTCGCATCATCGCCTTCACCAGTTAACAAGCTTTTTGTATTGAATTCAGTGGTATTGCTGATACGGTCGATTTCATCAGACAATGCGGTGTATTCTTTGTTGATCGCACTGCGGTCGTCATCACTTAACGTACCATTTGAACTTTGAACCGCAAGATCACGCATACGGCCTAAGATGCTGTGGGTTTCATTTAATGCACCTTCTGCTGTTTGGATCAATGAAATACCATCTTGTGCGTTGCTTTTTGCTTGTGACAAACCGCCGATTTGGCCTTTCATTTTTTCAGAAATTGCTAAGCCAGCTGCGTCGTCCCCAGCTTTGTTGATGCGTAAGCCTGAAGATAATTTAGACAAAGAATTGCTTTTAGAAGCATTTGCTGCCGTTAGGCGTGAGTAAGTATTCAATGCTGAAACGTTTGTATTGATTCTCATGTGTAGTTCCTCCTAATTTTTATTCGCTAAGGTTTCCCTCTGCTACTATTTATCGGAAGAAACCGTTCAGGGTTAAGCCTTTTTTCTAAAAAAAAATAAAAAACTTTTGCTCTCAGCAAAGAACAAAAGTTTTTGGGTTAATTTAAATAATCTAGAATGGACATCTGCATGATCTTTGTTCCCATCGCTAATGTTGAACGGTAGGCAGTCATTTGATTTTGATATTCCATATACTTTTCCGCAATATCGACGTCTTGTTTGTTGGACAGTGTTTCGGTCAAGTTCAGCTTTTCCGTCTCATTTCGATCAGCTGCCGCCTCCAAGCGATTGTAGAGGGTGCCGATCTGCGCCCGTACATTCACCACATTAGTGGCATGCTGGTCATGAGCGGTTAAAAGCTCGCCCCCTAAAGCATCTTTATCATCACTGCGCAACGCAGACAACAAATCATTGAAATAGGTGCTTAAATTTTGGGGATCCGCAGCGGTGCCCGTCTCGTTCATCAGACGATCACCGCTGGCTAACAGATCCACCGAGACCCCATTTGCGATTTCTCGCGGCAAGTCTTCGCTCGTGCCATTGTATTTGATACCGACGATGGCGTCATTTTCTTTGACGATCTCAAAAGGCGCCGTCGTCGTATTCGTTCCGCTAAATAGATAGCGGCCATCAAAGTTGGTGTTTAATGATTCAACGATGCCTTCGATCTCTTGCTCGATCTCTGAACGATTTGCCCCTAATTCCTCACTGCCAGCTGTCGCATTGGCAGAAGATTGAACCAACGAGCGAATCCGCAGCATCGAGGTACTGACGCTTTCTAAAGCAGAATCTTGGGCTTTTGTCCAAGAAATACTGTCTTTGATCGTATTGTTGTAAGTTTTGTTTTGATTTAACGACACATTGAGATCCATGATTTTTGAAACCAGCAGCGGATTATCCGAGGACTTGCTGACTTCTTTTAAGCTCGATAGCTGATTCAACGTGGATTGGACTTTGGAGGCGTTGGTTCCTAGATTTCGTAAAAAATCATTGTAGGTGATTGAATTGGAAATACGCATGGTCTACACTCCTGTTCGATTGATCAATGTGTCTAACATTTCAGAAACGACCGATAATATGCGGGCATTGGCCTGAAATCCTTGTTGGAAACGAATCACATCGGACATTTCTTCATTTAATGAAACCCCAGACACCGATTGATTTTTGTATTCTAGTTGATTCAGCAGCGACAATTGGGCACTGACTGTATTGTCGGCTTGCTGTTTTGAGATCCCGTTTTTGGTGACGATGCTGTTAAAATAGCTGCTGACACTCATGCCAGATGCTGCATTGGCAAACGTCAATGTCTCAGAATCAAAAGAAGCGATCGTCTTTTCTGACAACGGGAAGTCCAATTTGGCACTGCTGAGTTTCGCCATTGCAGCAGCTCTTGAACCATCTCCTGCTGCATTGCTCGTTCCGCCGGTCACCAGACTTGGGTTATCTAACAGTGCTTGGCTGACCCGAATCGTCGTCGCTGTACCAGTATCATCTTGGCCGATCTCAAATAGACCGCTAGTAGGAGAAGCGCCGCCGGTAAAGACCATGTTCATGGCTTGCGCGATCGTCGTCGTAAAGTTGTTCAATTCCGTCAAGCGGCTGCCGATCTCCCCAGATGATGCTTGCAGGCCACCGATCGCGCCTTCTTTGATCGGCAATTCTGTATAGGCGGTTTCGCCATTGTCGGTGGTTTTCGTCAACAAGACGGTTCCAGCTGGATAAGACCCTGTGATGGTTTCGGCAGGATTCAAGGCGTTGCCGTCTTTGGAAACCAAGGCGCCCGTGTCGCTTTGTCCCACCACCACACTAAGGGTATTGCGTTCCTCCGCACTTAAAATCGTCTGTCCGCTCATGGATACAAACCCACGACCATACTGATCGGTCTTGGTTTCGATCCCTGCTAGACCCGAGAGATCTTTCAACAGACTGTCTCGACGATCTAAAAGATCATTGGGTGTCTCACCACTCGTCGTCAACCCATAGATCTGTTCATTCAAGGATTGCAGCTGTTTGACCTTCTCATTGAAGTCCAGCGCGGATTTTTCGATGGTATCCAGCGTATCGCTTTGCAGCTGCGTCATTTGTTTGCCCATTTGGTTGATGGTATCGGCAAACGTACTGCTGTTTTCCAGCACAAGGGTCTTAGACGTATCCAGTTCAGGATTGTTGGCTAATGCGGTCCAAGAATCAAACATCGTTGCCAGCTGTTTGGACAGTCCGTTGTCAGAAGGCTCATTCATTAAACTTTCCAGCTGTCCTAATATGTCTGCTTTTTGTTCATAATATGTATAGGTAGAATTGGCATTGCGTACTTGTCCAATGACAAAATCATCGACGATCCGTTCGACACTGCCGACTTTCACACCCATACCGATGCTGCCGACACCCGCTAAATGATAAGACGCTTCGGCTTGCAAGTTGACTCGTTGTCTTGAATAGCCGTCTGTATTGGTATTTGCAATGTTATGGCTGCTGGTTTGCAACGCTGCTTGATTGGCGGTCATGCCTCGGGTTGCGGTGCCTAATGAACCAAATAGTCCTGTCATAGAAGTACTCCTTACATTTTTTGATCGATGATCGCTGTTGAGACAGCTTGTTTTTCTTGGTATTTCGAATACGTATTTGCCGGTGTCTTGATATTTTCTTTGACTGCATCCATCAAAACAGTTTGGAAACTAATGGCTTGCTCCGTCAGCAGGAGATTTTCGGCTTGCTGCACTTGGATCTGGCGGATGAGTTCTTTGATCGCCACTGAAAGAGTTCCTTCATACGTGGAAAAAACGGGTACGAAGGCGGTTTTTTTCTCGACGAGTTCTGGTAATTTTTCTGCTTGATTTTTGATCAAGCAGGTCTTTTCTTTTTGCAGCAACCGCAAGAACTGCTGAAGCCGACGCTCAAATTCCCGTTCTGTCATCTAGTCGACCTGCTTTTCATCTTGTTGCAGCATTTTATCTGCGATCGTTTCGGCAGATACTTGGTAGGTGCCTTCTTTGATCGCTCGTTTCAATTCTGCCACTCGCTCACTGCGACTGGCTGTTTGATTGGCACTCTTTTGAATAGCTTGAGCTGTTTCGGACAATTGAACATCGACGGTTTTTTCTGTCTGAGCAGCAGATGGCTTTTCTTGTTTGACCGCTTCACGTTTGATGGCCTTGTCGCTGTATTCTGCGTAACCTCTTTCGATTTTCATAGGTTCTCCTCCGTTCTCATTCTTCTACCCTCTACTATCGGTCAAATCACAAAAAAGTTAAACCCATATGTTTAACTTTTTGCGATTTCTTCAAATTAATGCAAATTGTGGATGCGTTGTTTTTGCGAAAGAATGTTGGTGATCCGCACACCAAAGTTTTCATTGATGACCACGACTTCCCCAGTGGCGATCAGTTTGCCGTTCAACAAAATCTCTAGCGGTTCATCCGTCAGTTTTTCCAGCTCGATGACGGACCCCGTATTGAAAGATAAAATATCCTTAATGGTTTTTTTGCTGCGGCCTAAGACGACACTTAGATCCAATGGCACATCAAGGATCAAGTCCAAATTATCCCCATCGCTCACTCCGCTGGAGGCCAATGTTTGAAACGCAGGTTTGCTGACTTCCACGGGCTTTGATGCAGCCGCTGGTTCTGGCGTAGGTGCAGCAACGGGTGCCGTTGGCTGCGGTGTTGGTGTTTCCCGAGTAACGACAGTCGCTTCATCGGACAGCATCGCACTGGCGATATCGTTGACCACAGGATCGGTAAAGATCTGCATGATTTTGCTTTCGATCAAACCTTCGACGCGCAAAGAAAATGAGATACAGTAAATCTCTTCCTCTGCCTCGATCCCGCTATACTCAATGTTTTCTGGTGTCTCCCATAGTTTGACGATCGGCGGCAAGATATCCACTTTGCGGCTGATCATCGTCGCCATCGAAGTCGAGGCAGTCCCAATCATTTGGT
Source organism: Enterococcus sp. B2E4 (assembly GCF_030499455.1). Taxonomy (NCBI): domain Bacteria; kingdom Bacillati; phylum Bacillota; class Bacilli; order Lactobacillales; family Enterococcaceae; genus Enterococcus; species Enterococcus sp. B2E4. Next base: position 166,617 of record NZ_JAUKPK010000005.1, on the reverse strand, counting down.
TCATAGCTTCTGCCACAGCACTTAGCTCTAGTTCCGTAAATTGAGTGTTGCTGGTTTCACCAGTTCCACCCATCATCAAATCGGCGATCACGATGGCATCTTTGACTTCTAATAGCATCAAATTACTGCCTAAAAGGCCTTCTTTAAATTCAACTGTCGTCGCTACTTTTGGTGCAACGAGGTCGTTTAAGATCTCACCAAATTTGATTTTAGACACCCGGGGAGTCGTGATGCTGACCCGACGATCAAGAATGGAAGACAACGTCGTCGCCGCTTGCGACATGGAGATATTGCCAACTTCGCCGATAATGTCGACTTTGACTTGCTCTTCTAATCCTTGCGGCTGGGCTGGGGCACTTTGATTCAACAATGCATCGATTTCTGCTTGGGATAAACGTTCACTCATAGTTCTTGCTCCTCTTCTAACTTGTCTAATAATTCAATGGCTAAACGGTCCTCTTGCTTCCCAGGTTTTGCTCGGAAGTAAGGTTTTCCATCGATGAAAGTCTCCAATGGTTCAGTAATTTTTTTGTCTAGTTTGATGACATCGCCTTCTTCTAAGTGGAGAAACTCAGAAAGACTCATTTGAGCATGGCCCAGCAGAACTTCTAAATTCAATCCGACGCCATTCAAACTTTTTTGCAACTCGCGGCTATCGTCTTGGTTGACTGGCTGATTGCTATCAAACCAATTGCGGAAACTTAATTTATCAATGATCCCTTCAAAGAAGACATAAGGGATACATAGATTGATAAAATGTTTCACTTCAAAAATTTTGATAGTAAAGGTCACTAACACGACGGGTTCGTTGGGCGACATGTTTTGCATCAATTGCGGATTCGTATCGATTCCATCCAAAACCGAATCCAAGGCAACGATGTCCTTCCAAACATTTTGGTAGACCCGGACAAATTGTGCCACCACTTCTTCCAAGATTGCTGTTTCAATATCAGTAAAACTTTTTTTCTCGCTAAAATCCATTTCGATCGGCTTGTTTTGATAGACATCCAAGCCGCCGCACAACAACTCCACCAACATCATACACAGTTGTGGGTTCATCTCGATCATTTGGATCCCGCTCAAAGGCTGCGAATGAAAGAGCCCCAACAAAGTAAATTTTGGTATCGAATGGATAAATTCGTCATAACTGACTTGTTCGATAGCTGCCAACTGCAAAGAAACATTGGTCCGCAGTTGGGTAGAAAGCATGCTGCTGCTCATCTTCGAGAAATCCTCGAAGATCATGTGCAGGGTATTGACGTATTCTTTCGACAGCTTTGTTGGTCGGCGAAAATCGTAGGCTTTCACTTTGGCTTGTTTGTCTTCTATCTCAATAATTTCTTGATCGATCTCTCCGCTGCTCATCGCATTCAACAATAAATCAATCTCTTGCTGCGTCAATACCTGATCCACACTAATCCCCCATTTTTTTAAAAAATCATGTGATCGATTTGAATCACACTGGCTACTTTTTCACCGATCGTCACGACCCCAACGGCATGTTCTGTCTCTTGATTGCTTAGTTGGATATCGTCTTCGGTGATATCAAGAACTTCAATTACTTCTTCTACAAGGACCCCTTTGGTCTCCTCTTGCTTCTTCATGATCAATATGTTTTTTTCGTAGGCTGGTTCCATGATGGGAATCAATTTTGCCAAACGAATCACCGTTACGACAGACCCCCGCAAATTGATCAGCCCTTCCACCCACTCTGGTGCTAGGGGCACCTTCGTAAAGGAAGGGGCATCAATGACCTCGTCCACCGAATCCGCCGAGATCAAATAGTACTGCTGAGCCATTTTGAAAAGAATCATCTGCATGTCGCTATCCTCCTAGGCATTAGGCAAAGGCTTTGTCGATGGCAGTGATTACGCGGTCCGTGTCAAAGGGCTTCACGATAAAGTCCACCGCACCGGCGCGAATCGCATCCATCACCATTCCTTGTTGTCCCATGGCACTGCACATTACGACTTTGGCCTGCGCATCAAACGTGCGGATCATTTTTAATGCCTCTAAGCCATCCACTTCTGGCATCGTGATATCCATGGTCACTAAGTCTGGTGTCGTTGCTTGGTATTTTTCAAAAGCCTCTTGGCCATTTTGGGCTTCCCCCACGACTTCATAGCCGTTTTTTTCTAAAATATCCTTTAATTTCATGCGCATAAATACCGCATCATCCACGATCAATACTTTTTTTGACATTGTATTTGCCCCTTTCAAATTCCTAATGAATCAAATATGTTTTCTAGTACACCGATTTCTGGAATCAAAAATAACGATGCCTCTAATGTTTCTTTGGCGTAGACGAACTCATTACGGATCACCATCACCTGCTCATCATACTGGGCCATCGCCAAATAGATGGAGCTGATCGCTGCGCCAAAGAAATCATAGCTGGCGCTTGGTAAAGACGCACTCAGCTGGGTTTCCAACAGTTGGCCGATAGCGATCAAAAAAGAATTGGTAAGGATGTTGGTCAACTCGTTGATGACCGATTGCTTCAATTCTTCAGACGGATCGCTTTCTTGGATCATCAACTGACGCAATTTTGCGGCGGATTCATCCGTTAAGACAAACAAGAAGATCCCTCGAAACGCCCCTTCGATCTGGCTCATCACCACATGAACTTCTTTGTCTTCCGCCATGATCTGCTGATACAGGTCCTCATACGCTAGAATCTCGACTTCCGGTACCCGCATATCGATCGGTTGTTGGACGAGCTTTGATAAACTAGTCGCAGCGTGACCACCGCCGATATTGATCAGTTCTTTTAGGCCATCGATCTGCAGCGCTGTATAGCTCATAAGCGGTCATCCTTTTTTTCCTGACAGATGGCATGAATGTCTAGGATCAGTGCGATCGAGCCGTTGCCCATAATCGTTGCCCCTTGATAGCGATTCAGCTTTTGCAGCAATGGATCGATTTTCTTGATGACGATTTCTTGCTGGCCGATCAGCTCATCTGCCAAAATGCCGTGAAACTGCTGGTCATTGTTGACGATGATGGCGAATTTTTTCTCAGATGGATCGCCTTCGATCGCTAAGAGTTGATCGGTCCGAACCAAGGGAATCAACTCCTCTTGAAAACGATAGACCTCATCCGAGACCGTCTGGATGATCTCTTCTTCTTTGACCATCACCACGCGTTCGACGAGATTTAATGGGATCGCAAAGGTTTCTGCTCCGACGCGAACCATCAACGCTTGAATGATCGACAGAGTCAATGGCAATTTGATCACAAACTGCGTGCCTTTATTTGGCTGGCTCTTCATTTCGATCGTACCCCCTAGTTGGGTGATCTTGGATTGCACGGCATCCATCCCGACACCGCGCCCAGAAATGTTAGTCACTTCTTGTGCCGTTGAAAAACCAGGATGGAAAATCAACTGCTGCAACGCTTCATCGGAAAGACCTTCCGTTGCTAAGCCTTTCTTTTCAGCACTTGCTTTGATTACTTGCGGATCAAGGCCTTTGCCATCATCCTCTAAAGTAATGATTACGCGATTGCCTTCTTGGTAGGCCGCCAAGCGAATCGTGCCCTTGCGCGGTTTGCCCAGTTTTTCCCGAACATCGGGTGCTTCGATGCCGTGATCGACAGAATTACGCAACAGATGGACCAGAGGTTCACTCAACTCAGAAACTACTGTTTTATCCAATTCCGTTTCTTCCCCAAAAATGACAAGTTCCATTTCCTTTTGCAGTTCATTGGATAAGTCCCGAACCATTCGCGGAAAGCGACTAAAGACGACATTGACTTGCTGCATGCGGATCCGCAAGACCAAATCTTGCAGCTCAGAGGTCAATCGTGAAACTTGCTCTAAGGGGTCTTTGACTGCTTCGATGTTTTCCCGCTCACTGACATCTTCTAATTGATTGCGATAGACCACCAATTCGGACACGAGATCCAAGAATGAATCTAAGCGATTCAAGTCGACTCGGATCGATTGATTTTGGGCGGACGCATGATGCGCGGGCGTCGGCGATTTTTCTTTCGTTTCTGTTGTCGCTCGTTGAAGAGCAGAAGTCTCTGGCTCTGGGGTCGGCACTGGTTGAAGCAGCTCTTCTGCCTCCTCCAACACAGCGGCTGATGGATCAAACGGTGCCACCACGAAGGCTTCGATCTCACTATTGCTGGCGATGTTTTGCTCGACATCAGCCAGTGTTTGCTGCGTCAAATACAGCAGTGAAAAATCTGATTCAAAGGTGCCTTCTTCGAGTGTTTGGGCATCTGGTTCTGTATAAAGAACATCCCCTGCTTGGCCAAGCTTTTCCATGATCAAGAAGGCACGAGCACCTTTTAACATGGATTGGGCATCTAAGCGAACAGCAATTTGGACCGCTTGATAGCCATCTCCAGCCGCTTGCTCGATCACATACAGATCAGAAGGATCGATCTGTTGAAGCTGTGGGGTTAACGCGCCCACTGCGGTGGGTTTTTGGCTTGCTTCTGTCTCGGTTGATATACCGCCAGAATGTTCCGTTTGGTCAAGTTCGGCCAATAAATCGGCAATTTGAGCTGGCTGCAGGTCTCGTTCTTCCCGCAAGTCCTCCACAAGTTCTGACAGGCGATCCAGACATTTGAAAATCAATGAGATCGATTGCTGGGTCACTTGCAAGGTCCCAGTTTTAAATAACTCAAAAATATTTTCCATTTTATGGGTCAGCTGCGTCATGACGTCATAGCCCATCGTTGCCGCCATCCCTTTAAGGGTATGGGCAGAACGGAAAATATCATTCAGCAAGGCGCTATCTTTTGGATCGTTTTCCAATTGCAAGACATGATCATTCAACTGTGCTAAATGATCGTCTGTTTCTTCAAAGAAAAGGGTACGATAGACACTATTGTCATCCAAATGGGTCCCTCCTTTACAAAATTATACTTTTTGATAGATAAACGAATCGATTTTCTTGAGGCCGAATTGTTCCGCAAAATTGATCGTTTCTGTCGCTCCCGTAAACAAAATGCCCCCTGGGACCAATGCATCGCTGAATTTTTGATAGACGGCATCCCGAGCATCACTTTTGAAATAAATCGTCACATTGCGGCAAACGATCACATCAAAAGGCCCATTGTACGGGTCTTTCAAAAGATCGTGTTGCTTAAAATGAACCCGCCGTTTGATTTCTGGTTTGATCTGAAACTGGTTCTTTTCTTTTGCATCAAAAAAACGGGTACGTTCTGCCGCTGAGACATTCCGCAATTCGTGGTCTCGATAGAGTCCTTGCTTGGCTTTTGCCAAAATTTGCGTATCGATATCGGTAGCCAAGACATTGGCTGCGGCAATTTGGTTTTTTTCTAGCAGCATCGCGATCGTATAGGGTTCTGCCCCAATCGAACATGCGGCACTCCAAATTTTGGGCAGCGTGGTTTTCGGGAGAACAATGGTTTTCAAGACGCGTTCAAAGGCGTCAAACAGTTCTTTGTTGCGATAAAATTCCGTTACGTTAATGGTGATATGGGCTAAAAAAGCCGCCCGCACCCCGTCATCGCCTTCGATCAATTGCTGGTATTCCCTCAACGTTTTTGCCCCGCTGTTTTCCATGATCGTAAGGATGCGGCGCTGCATTTGATTTTCTTTGTATGCGGCTAAGGGAATCCCTAATCGGCGATCCACCCACGCATTAAATAAGGCAAATTCTTCTTCCATCTTCTTCACCTGACCATCTGTGCAATTTTTGCTTCAATGCCCTGCAATGGCAGGACTTCATCCACGACTCCTTGTTCAATGGCATACCGCGGCATCCCAAAGACTGTACACGTTTCTTTGTCTTGAACGATCGTATAGCCCCCAGCCGCTTGGATCTGTCGTAAGCCAGCGGTGCCGTCTTTTCCCATCCCCGTCAAAACCACTGCCGCTAGTTGCGGGCCATAGTAGTCAGCTGCTGAGGAAAAAAGATAATCGACGGTTGGCCGCGTCCCATGCCGTTTTTCTCGCTGGTCCAGCTGCAGGTGCCCTTGTTGGACCGTCATGTGGTAATCCCCTGGACAAAGATACACTTGATTTTCGATCCGCATGCCGTCGACTGCTTCTTGTACTCGGACGGTTGTCTCTGTGTCTAAGCGTTTTGCAAAGGAAGCCGTGAAGCCCGCTGGCATATGCTGAACGATCAAAATCGGGCAACACAAACGCGCAGGCAGACGGCGAATAATTCCCAGCAAAGCACGGGGGCCGCCTGTTGAAGCACCAATGACTAGCGCATCAAGTGATACCGGCAAGCTGTTTTGTGTCAGCTTAGTGGGCTGGGCAATCGTTGGCATCAGGGTTTGAACCGTACCGACTTCATGATCCATCGCCAAAATCTTTTGATGAAATTCAGCGATCCATTCTTTTTCGATCATCGATAGACTGACGGGTTTTTCCACAAAATCTCGGGCTCCAAGCGCCAAAGCCTCAATCGTGGTTTCTTGATTGGTTAATGAACTAAGCATGATGACGGGAATGGCTGATTGCTGTTTCATCCTCCGCAAGGTCTCTAATCCGTTCATCACTGGCATCTCCACATCCATTACTACCAAATCGATCGCTTCTTTGGTCAGATAGTCCAATGCTTGTTTGCCATTGCGGGCAGCGACGGTCACCTCGATATCAGGCAGCTGATTCAATAAATCTGTCACTACTTTCCGCATGAATGCCGAATCATCGACGATCATTACTTTTTTCATGTCCCTGTACTCCTTTTACAAATAAACGATTTCTTGTTTGACTTGCCGAACCATGGTCTTGAAATCCTGAAGATCTACGATCATCGTTCGACCAGCGCTGCCGCCAACATGTTTGGCTACGATCGGAATGTTTAGCCGAGCCAAGACTTCCTCGACGGCTTCAATATTGCGCTGACCAATATTGCTGGCAGCGTTAAGCGTCTGGAACTGAAACATATTGGCGCCGCCAACGATTTTCGCTTGAAAGCGAGGCCGTCGGATCTTTTGTTCCAGCTCAGCCACCATCGCTGGCAATGCCAAATCCGCAAACTTCTCGGGCTTGATTTCCCGCTTGTGCAAAAAAGGCTGACTATCTGGCAGCATAATATGACTCAAGCCGCCGATATGACTGGCTTCATCGTAAATGATCGTGCCGATGCAAGAACCTAAACCCACCGTGATCAAACGCGTCGGCGCTTGGGCGATCTTATACTCCGAGATCCCCACATGCAGTTCCTCATTCACGGTCATCATTGTCATGGTCATTGGCGGCTGCCAATTCCTCTGTCTGATAGGCGTCTAACTCCGCCGTCATCTCAGCGGCTTGTTCATAGCTGAAGAGAAACGGCAGCTCCAATGCCAGCACAAGTTCATCGTCTTTTTTCAGAAAGGCTTCGATATAGTTTTGCTTGAGTCCTGATGTATTTAGTTCCGCATTGCTAGGACTTTCAACGAGCGGTAAAATGCCGACGATCTCTTCCACGTAAAGGCCGATCGCCTGCTCTTGCCAGTGACACAACAAGACCACATTTTGCCCAGTTTCCGGTGTAAATTCATCAAACAGCTTTTTGCGGATGTCAATGATCGGCACCATTGCCTCTTCAAAAGGCTGGATCCCCAGCACGAAATCCGCCACTTCCGGCAGCTGGGTAAAAGAAGCAGCCTCAATGACCCGTACCACATAGTCGATACGCAAGGCAAAGAGTTGTTGATGACTTTTAAATACAACGTATTGTTCCATTGGCGTCACTGCTCCTTTTTAGAATTTGAAACTATCCACTTGGAATTTAAGGATAGTGGCGATCGTTTCGATCTCTTGTACATTCCGTTCAAAGTCTTCGATGACTAAGTAGAAGTCCTCTAAGTTTGCCGTTACTTCTTGGGTGCCGGCAGAGGTTTCCGAAACAGCAGCCGAAATGTTGCTGACGGAAACTTGAACCATGTCTTTTTTCTCAACGATCCCCGTAATATGGGCTTCCACGGCTTGAATACTTGAAACCAATTTTTCGACAATATCAGAGATCTCATTGGCTGACTCGATCGCTTTGTTGATATTGTTGGTTTGTTTTTCGCCGCTTTCAAAGGAATCCGTCACTGCAGAGACCACTTTTTCCGATTTTTTGCGGATCGTTTCAATGATCGAACGAATGCTTTTCGTTGATTGACTGCTTTGTTCCGCCAAGCTGCGGACTTCTTCCGCAACGATGGCAAACCCTCGGCCCGCTTCTCCAGCTCGAGCTGCTTCGATGGATGCATTCAATGCCAGTAAGTTGGTCTGATCAGAAATGTCATTGATCAGCTGAACGATCTTACCGATGCTTTGGACATCTTCGTTCATGTCGTTCATGCTTTCTACTAATTCTGCTTGGTTTTGCCGTTCGATCTCCCAGCTTTCAAATACATGGAACATCATTTCTGAATTGTGGACATTGCTGCTTTGGGATTGACCGACATAGCCATTCATCAATTCGATCTCTTTGTGGATCTCTTCGATACTTAAGGCTAGCTCGTCCATATCAAAGGAGGTTTGTTCCGCTTCGGAGGCTTGTGAACTAGTGGCATCTGCGATGGCATTCATCGTCTGACGCACATTTTCAATTGAATTTTTGGCATTTTTTGAGGTTGTCGTTAAGCCGCCTACCATTTTTTCCATTCGGCTGCTTTCTTCGTGCATGCCAACGATCACCGCTTTGAAGGTGTTTAAAACCCCTTGAAAACGATTTTGAACTTGCCCAAAAAGAGAAGTCTGGTCGCTGCTGCCGATCTCATCAATATGCGACAGATCGCCAGAACCGACTGCTTCTAGTTCTGTCAATAACGTATCCATGCCCGAGTGGGTCTCTTTTTTTACCAAATAGGTCATTCCTACTAACACTGCGATTTCTAGCAGCAGTACGATTACTGAAAAAATAAAGAAACTTTTTGCTGCTTGTCCGTCTCCGTGGGTGCGGATCACGAAGAAATAGCATCCTAATAATACGATCAGGGTAAATCCTAGCGGAATCAACGTCGCCAAGCGGATTTTTTTGATGATAGCTTGTACCTTCTTCTTCATAACAGTATCCTTTCCTATGCAAAATGATCAGTCGTGCTGTTTATCAAGATTCGCTCTTCACTTGATAATCGTTGGGTCACTCCTTCTTTATCCGATTATGAAAACAATCTTCTAGTTCTTTAATCGGATCTTTTGCTAGAAAAGTTAAGCATCTTCACCAGACATATGTATCTTTTGGATCAGCAAAGCGCGTATAGCCGCCTTGATATTCATCACGAACCAAGCGACCGTTTTGCAGCTCGACCACCCGATTACGGACCGTATTGACCATCGTACTGTCGTGGGTCGCCAAGAGGATCGTGGCACCGACTTGATTGATCCGCAAGAGCAGTTTCATGACTTCAACGGCTGATTTGGCATCTAGATTGGCGGTGGGCTCATCGGCGATCAAGACTGCTGGCTCTGTGACGATCGCCCGCGCAATCGCTACTTTTTTGCGCTGTCCCACGGAAAGCTCCTCAGGATAGTGATCCTTTTGAGGAAACATGCCCACCAGTTGCAGCGCTTTGGCGGTTTTTTCCTGACGCAGCTTGCGGGGAGTGCCTAGTACTTGCAGCGCATAATCGACGTTTTTGGCAACCGTCAGATAAGGAAGCAAAAGGTCTTCTTGTCCGACGATACCGACTTGTCGTCGAACCATATAGAGATGACGGTCTTTGAGTTGTTCCAACAAGACATTGCCGACTTGGATAGAACCAGCCGAAAGCTCTTCTTCTTTCAAGAGCAATTTGAATAAGGTCGATTTGCCCGCACCGCTGGGACCCACCACATAGATAAATTCTCCTTGAGGGATCGCAACAGAAATATCGGCCAATGCCAACGTGCCATTGCTGAATTTTTTACTGACCTTGGTTAAGCGAATCATGTTCTTTCTCCTCTAATCTGTAAAACGATTGATCACGGACCACATCTCATCGGCTGTCTGCATGGCTTTCGTATTCAATCCATACGCACGCTGGGTCGTTAACAAGTCTGTCATGGACGTCGCTAGATCCACCGTCGACTGTTCTAACTGTCCTTGCAAGACGCTGCCAAAGGCTGCTGGATTGGTTTGCGAAGTAAGCAACGCTTGATCACCGGCACGGTAAAGTTGGTTGCCCACTGGCGTGATGTTTTCTGTATTCGTCGGCTGATAAAGGGTCAGCTGCCCCAACACGCGAGTCTGACCATTTTCTTCCGTCGTCAGCTGACCGCTGGCATCTATTGCGATTTGCTGCGCATCTGGCCACTGAGGGGTCGGTACGTTTGTGGTCATTGCCACAGGGTACCCTTCACTATTGACTAATTGCTTGTTCTCACTTAAATGAAAATTGCCTGCTCGACTCAGCAGCAATTGACCAGTTTGGTCCCGGACCCCGAAAAAGCCATTGCCTTGGATCGCGAGATCTAATGGCTGAGCAGTGCCCGCCAGATTGCCTTGGGCAAAACTGGTAGTCGTAGTCGCTTTTGCCCCCATTGACGCACCATATTGGGCGGCGTTGCCATTAAATAGCGTTTCTTCTGCACCGATGGCATTTTCCATCAATGCTTGAAAATGGGTCGTTTGTGCTTGATAGCCATTGGTATTGACGTTGGCGATGTTGTTGGCTGTCGTGTCTAAGTTTGTCTGCAAATGATTCAACCCAGAACGGCTGATTCCTAATAATCCACTGATATTCATTGACTCATCCTCAAATCTTTCCTAATTCGTTGACCGCTTTTTGCAATGTCTGATTCGTTGAACTCAAGGCTTTCTGATTGGCTTCAAATTCGCGAGAAGTCTGGATCATCGCCACCATTTCATCGGCAACCGCTACATTGGCTTGTTCTAAGGCACCTTGCTGGATCACGGGTGCATTCACCGTGGTTCCTGCTGCGTTGCTAGTCACATAGTTTTGACCAGCTGTAGTCAATGCTTCTGGGGGGAATGTTTGGATCAGAAAGTTCGCTGGTCCCAAGGCGCTGACTGCTTGTCCATTGGCACCCAAGACAAGATAGCCTTCTTGTGTCACGTATTGATTCTGCTGATTGACGGTAAAGTCGCCATTTCTCGTATACAACCGCTGCCCCGCATTGTTTTGAACGACAAAGTAGCCTTCGGAAAGCAGTGCAAAATCGCTGGCTTGTCCGGTCTGTTTGACGGCGCCTTGGTCTTGACTGATGGTACTGCCTGCCAATTGGGTCCCTAAAGACAATCCACCGATATCACGGCGGGTATCCGCATTGGGCCCGCCTTGGTAATTATGCAATGCCACTTCATCTAGCGCCGACTGGAACAAAGTTTTTGCTTGATACCCTGTTGTATTGACATTGGCAATATTGCCGCTCGTCGTCTCTTGTCGCTTTTGTAATAATGAAATGTTCCGTGATAAGACATCCAATCCTCGAATCATGCCAGTTCCTCCTCAATCAATGTGCGCAATTTGGCAATCGTTTTGCCATGAATTTGTGAAACTCGCGGAATCGAGACTTCTAAGATTTCAGCGATTTCTTTTAACGTCAGTTCTTCGGTATAGTACAAACTTAAAATCAATTGTTCCCGTTCCCCTAATTTTTTGATGCACGCCACCAAGGCGGTGCGTTTTTCTTCAGCGACCAAGGTCTCTTCGACATTTTCGGCTGGATCCCGAACCATATCTTTTAAGGTCATGCCTTCTTCTTGGTAAGCAAACAAGGTATCTTCCAAAGAGACGCTGGCTAAGTAGTGCAGACTCTCATAAATATCCGCTAGTTGACTTTGGTTGATTCCCAGCTGTTTGCAGATCTCGGTGTCGGTCGCTTCTCTTTTGAGGCTTTGCTCCAACTCTTGCCGTGCTTGATAAAACTGATTGACTGCCGCCATTTTGTATCGGGAGATTTTGGCGTGCTTGCGTACTTCATCAATAATTGCCCCTTTGATGCGAATCGCTGCATAGCTTTCAAAAGGAACTTTTTTTGAGGGATCGAATTTCCGCAAGGCATCCATCAGCCCAATCACCCCAATATTATAGAGATCGCCTGATTCATAATCGGCGGTTTTGATAGACAGGCGCTGAACCACCCGTTCCACTAGCGGCAGATACTTGATGATCTCCGCTTCTCGATCGACTTCATACATCGGCGATGCCCCTTCCTAAGAAAATTCTGCTTAAATGTCAATACTGCCCACCGTTTCGATCGCAATTTCATTGGGAATCTCATTTAGAGAAAGAACGGCGATATCTGGAAAATTAAAAACGATCATTTTTTTGAATGCTAACCGGATCTTAGGCGATGCTAAAATGACGAAATTGATATTTTGAGCGATCGCTGCATGTTGGATCCCACTGATGGAATCCAACAGCTTGGTCACGGTATCTGGTTTTAAGACCGGGTACGAGCCAGTTGCGGTTTTTTGGATACTTTGAGCGATGATTTCTTCTAGTTTCGGCTGGATCACCGCCACTTGCAGCTCGTGGTTCTCATTGGCATACTTGGCAGCGATCGTCCGTTTAAGTGCTTGGCGAACATATTCTGTCAAAACTTCTACGTCTTTCGTGACAACGCCGTAATCGGCTAAGGTTTCTAAGATCGTTGCTAAGTCATTGATGGGAATTTGTTCATCCAATAAATTTTGTAAAACTTTTTGGACCTCGCCGAGCCGCAAAATATCGGGGATCAATTCATCGATCACGACATTGTACTGCTCTTTGATGCCCTCCAATAATTTCTTGACTTCTTGGCGACCTAACAGCTCTGGTGCATGGGCATAGATGATTTCTTTTAAGTGTGTTGCGATCACGGTCAACGGCTCGATAATCGTAAACCCTTGCAGATCCGCCATCTCCTTATCGGATTCATCGATCCACATAGCATCCAGATGAAAGGCTGGTTCTTTTGTTGTGATTCCTTGAAAAGGAAACGGCTCTTCATTCGGACTGATCACCATGACTTTATTCGGGTAAATATCGCCGCGGCCGACTTCGTTGCCGCGGATCTTGATCACGTAATCATTGGCATCCAAGTAGAGGTTGTCGCGAATACGAACGGGACTGACTAAGATCCCTAATTCTCTAGCACTCTGTTTACGGATGGCCACGATGCGGTTCATCAAGCTGTTGTCGATCGAACTATCCACGATAGGGATCAGACCATAACCGATTTCCACTGAGATTGGTTCCACTTGGAAGGAAGCCACGGAATCGTCTTCTTCCTGTGCTTCTTTTTTGCGTTCCAGTGCCAATTTTTGTTCCCATTGTTTTTGTTCCACTCGCTGCTTTTCTTCTTTTTGCGTCACCAGAAAGCTGGCTGCGAAAAGGCCTAAACCAATCAACACAAAAGGCACAAACGGAAACCCAGGAACTAAGGCTAAGACGAAGAGAATCGCCCCCACGATCCGAAACAGTTGGGGATTACGCATCACATCTGCCGCAATATCCAAACCAAAGGAACTATCGTTATCGGAACGAGTCACGATCACCCCAGAAGCAATCGAAATCAATAAAGAGGGAATCGAGCTGACCAAGCCATCCCCGATCGCCAGTTTCCCGAATTGGGCGAAGGCTTCCATGACGGTCATTTGTCCCCCCATGGAGAAAATGATCGCCCCGCCGACTAAATTGATGACAGTGATCAAGATCCCTGCGATCGCATCCCCTTTGACAAACTTGCTGGCACCATCCATCGAACCAAAGAAATCAGCTTCTCGTTGCAGATCTTTTCGTCGTTTGCGGGCATCCGCTTCCGTGATCAAACCGGCATTTAGGTCGGAATCGATCGCCATTTGCTTGCCAGGCATCGCATCCAATGTGAAGCGAGCAGTCACTTCTGAGACACGCCCTGCACCATTGGTCACGACGACTAGCTGAACCACCATGATGATCACGAACAAAATGATCCCCACGATGTAATTGCTGCCAGCAACGACATTGGCGAAGGCATCGATCACGTGTCCGCCATTTCCTTGGGTCAAGATCAACCGCGTGGAAGATAGGTTCAAACCTAAACGAAACATCGTTGTGATCAGCAGCAAGGTTGGAAACGTAGTGAATTCCAACACTGATTTGGTAAACAGGGTGATCAGTAAAATGTTGATCGCGATCGTCAAATTGATAATGATCAGAATATCTAATAGTGCACTCGGTAATGGAATAATAATCAAACCAATAATAGCTAGGACGATCACCGAGATTAAGATATCCGCCAGACCAATGCCTTTTTTCGGTTTTGAGGCAGCCTCATTCATTTTTGTTCCTCCTGTTTCCTTAAATCTTGCCGCGTTGGCTTTCTTCTAACTGATAGACCAAAGCGATGATTTCGGCAATGGCTTCATACATCTCAACCGGGATCAGATCCCCGGGTTCTACTTGGCGATAAAGGGCTCGTGCCACTTCACGGTTTTCGATTTGTGGAATATTTTCTTTCAGTGCTTCTGCTTTCATCCGCTGCGCCAGCTGATCTGCCCCTTTGGCCAAGACCCGCGGCACCCCTTCACTGCTGGCATCGTAACGAATCGCAATGGCGAAATGGGTCGGATTGGTGATCAAAACCGTCGCTTCTTTGACGTTGGCGATGGCATTTTGGGTCATCGCACGGTACTTCGCTTTGCGCTGTGCTTTGACTTGCGGATCACCTTCCATTTGCTTGAACTCTTCTTTGACTTCCTGCTTGCTCATCATCAAGTTCTTACGATGGCTATAGCGTTGGTAGCCGTAGTCGACTACGGCCAATATGATCAAGAAAATCGAGATCTGTAAAAACAATTCTTTGGCCCGCAGCAGCATGAACAGGATCGTTTTTTCCAACCCCACTTCACTCAAACCCAGTAAAACAGGGACGGCGGCTAAAAATTGTTGGTAGCACAAGTAGACGATCACGCCGAATTTCGCCAATGTTTTGCCTAAATTCATCAACGAGCGCAAACTGAATTGCTGCTTGATCCCGCTGATGGGGTTCAGCTTTTTAAAGTCTGGTTTGACGGCCTTGCCAGAAAACAACAGACCAACTTGGGCATAATTCGTGATAAGCCCGACTCCGAGCGCGACCAGAAAGACGGGCGCACACAACAAAAGCAGCAGCAAGATACTCTGCACCCCCAGTTTCGGCAGATCCGCCAAACTGGTTTGATAATCAGCCAGCTGCGCCAAACTTCGGGAAAAATAAGGCAAAAAAGAAGCTGCGAAAAACTGCCATAAAGACAGGATCAAAAACGAGAAGACCAATAGCGAAACAGCTGCTGCTAATTCCTGGGTCTTAGGGACCTCCCCGCGTTTGCGGGCATCCCGCAGCCGCTTGGCACTAGGTAGTTCGGTTTTGCCATCTTTTTCTGCCATCTTCTCACCTCCTGCTGGCTACCTGTTACTTTATTGAAAGGACTCGATAAACTCCTGCAAATAGCGGACCGTATCTGGCAAGTGTTTGCCTAAGTACGAAAGAACATTGGGTAGTAGCAAGAGAAACACCACAAAACTGATGGCGGTTTTCATCGAAAGACTCATCATCAAAATATTGATCTGGGGAATCGACCGAGAAATCACACCTAGCACCAGGTCCACCAACAGCAGCGCAATGATCATTGGTGCCGCAAGATTGACTGCCATCACCATCATTTGGCTGAAAAGTTTGACGATGCCTTCAACCGTCGTTCCTTGGATCACCACAGAGCCTAAGGGCACGATCCGAAAAGACAACAGCAATGCTGTGATCAGTCGATGATGCAGATCAAGTCCAAAAAACACAGCGATCGTCAGCCAATAGTACGTTTTGCCATACTGGGAAGAGGCGATTTGCAACGTCGGATCATAGGCTTGCGCCATCGAAAAGCCTACTTGAAAGTCGATCAGTTGACCCGCAATTTCCACACCAGTAAAGACCAGCTGACTCAAATAGCCCATCGCCATCCCAAACAGTACTTCCTTGATGACGAAAACCGTCAGCATAAAGAGGGAAAGCTCGGGAATCGCAGGTGTCGTCGGCAGACATAGGACCGTCAACGCCATGCCGATCACGATTTTTGCCAGTGACGGAAAATTTTTCTGTGAGAAGATCGGACAAAGGACGACAAACGCCAATATTCGACAAAAAATCAACACCGTCGCTTGAATCGGCGCCATCAGGTTTCCTCCTTACATTGCCGCAATCATCTTGAAAATCATTTTGGTAAAATTCAACAAGAGATTCAGCATAAAATTCCCCGCCAAGATCAAGGTCAAAAAAATCGCTAATAGTTTCGGCACAAAGCTCAACGTTTGTTCTTGGATTTGGGTAGTGGCTTGAAAAATACTGATCACCAATCCAACGAGCATGCCAACCAATAAGGCAGGGCCAGATATCGCTAAAATTCGAAGAAAGGCTTCCCTTAGCACATCAAGTACCATTTCTACTGTCATTTCCTCTTGGCTCCTTTCTTAGCGGCTATTGAAAGCTCTTGATCAGCGACTCCACGATCAGATACCAGCCATCCACTAAAACAAATAGTAAGATCTTGAAGGGCAGTGAGATCATGATCGGCGACAGCATCATCATCCCCATCGACATCAAGATACTGGAGACGACCAGATCAATGATCAAAAAGGGGATAAAAATCAAAAAGCCGATACTGAAAGCCGTTCGTAACTCACTGATAATAAACGCCGGTACCATAACGGTCAGAGGAACATCGTCAGAAGAATGATACTTTTCGGTCTCCCCATCAGCTTCCGCAAACAAGGCAATGTCTTTTTCCCGTGTCTGTACCATCATAAAGGCCTTGATCCGTTTTTCTGAGCGGTCAAAGGCTTCGGCTTGGCTGATCTCTTGTCGATCAAACGGTTCGATCGCTTGCTGGTAGACGTCGGTATACACAGGTTTCATAATAAAAAATGTCAAGAATAAGGCCAACCCGATCAACACTTGATTGGGCGGGTTTTGCTGTGTACCTAACGAACTGCGCACAAAGGACAAGACCATGATGATACGAGTAAAAGAAGTCATCATGATCAGCAAGACTGGTAAAAGGGAAAGCAGCGTCAGCAACAAGAAGGTATTGATCGTATCACTTGAGCCATTCCCATTCGACAATAAATTGTTGATGGTGGAACTGACGTCTTCCGTGTCTAGCGCAAATGCCGTCTGCGGAAGCATCAGACTGCTGAAAAGGACCGCAGCCATGATCTTGATATCTCTGCCTTTGATCTTCATTTTTGCTTGCCTCGTTTTCCAGCAATTTCCGCCTTGGCTTTGTTGAGCCATTCAGAAAAGTCTTTGCCAGCTTGCACTTGGGTGCTTTCTAGGCTTTGCTGTAAAAAAGCGGCCGTTTCTTCTGGCGTCAACTCTTTGATGATTTGGTTTTGCTGTTCAGAAAAGCTCATGACATAACATTTGTCCATGATTTGGACGATCCCGATCGAAGACGACTTGCTGACGGCGATTTTTTGCAAAATACGCAGCTGGTGATTGTGCTGGTTCGTGTAACGATTCAAGTATTTCAAACTGATGTTGATCAAATAAAGAATAAGCAGCAAAAACCCAATCATTTTGACCAGCGATAAAAATGTTTCCATCAACATGCCTCTTTCTATTGGATCACTAAATCCGTCACATAAACATCCTTGGCGATTTCTGATCCGTATTCCTGATTAATTGTTTCTTTCAATGCTTTTTTTAAATTCGGTACACTTTCGGCGGAGCTCAAAATACCGCTGGCCTTTTGTTGGCGCAATAAATTTACGACGCTGTCACGAATGACGGCCACATTTTTCGTGGCTTCCGCGCTTTTTTCCTCATCCGCCACTAAAATCGATAAATTGACCTTCATGTATTGCTGCTCTTGGTTGTCTTCTTTGGCCAGATTGACTAAAAATTCATCCAATGCCACGATCGCTTCGTCTGAGGAGATTTTGCTGCTGTCTTTTGCTGTTTCAGCAGCTGCTGTTTTTTCCCCCGTCAAAAAGTGATTCGTCACTAAGGTCCCGCCGATACTGCCGCCGACTACCACGATCAAGAGGATCGGCAGTAAAACAACCATACTCAAGCCTTTTTTCTCTTTTTCTGCTTTTGGTGCTTTTTCTTCTTTTGCCATCTTTCCCACCCTTACGTTTTCACTTGGTTCGAATGGATCACCGTATGATACTCGATCACCCGCTGCGCAACTTCTTGCGCAGCTTCCGTCACCACTAATGTTTTGCCGTCTGTCAGTGTGATCAATGTATCCGGCATTTCTTCGATCCGATAAATCAATGTTGGATTTAAATAGAATGGCTTGCCATTCAATGCTGTCACTAGAATCATGGTCAAACTCCTCTCAATGATGAAGCGTCACGTTCTTAACGTTTTAGATTCAATAATTCTTGCAGCATTTCATCAGAAGTCGTAATACTTCTTGAATTTGCTTGATAGGCACGGCTCGCAATGATCATTTCGGTAAATTCTGTCGAAAGATCGACATTGGACATTTCCAAGGCACCTGCTTGCAGCGTTCCTGCGCCATTGTTGCCAGGTCCTGCAACGATCGGATTCCCTGAGTTGCTGGTTTGGATATAGTTGTTGCCGCCGACTTTTTCTAAGCCTTCTGGGTTATTGAAGGTTGCGACACCGACTTTTCCCATCACAAAGGTTTGATTGCCGTATTTTGCCAACACTAAGCCATTGGCATCGATCGCCATGGAGTTATAGGTCAAGGTTTCCCCATTGACGGTCAGTGTGCTTGGGATCGACAAGGGAGATACCGCATCTTGTCCGCTCAATGCCGTGTTTTCATCAAAGTTGTCATCATAGACAACTGGTTGACCGCCGTTGACTGAACGACCTAAGACTTGCATCCCATCACTATTGGTCAAGGTTCCGTTGCTGTCGCGCACGAATGCGCCATCTCGTGTGTAATAGGTTTCGCCATTTGCTCCTGGTCCTTGTACCATAAAGTAGCCCTGTCCGCTGATATAAAAATCCATGCTGCGACCTGTCGATTGCGGGGCACCGACTGTATTGATAGTATCGATGGAGCCCGTCTGAACCCCTAAACCGATCTGCGTTGCGTTGATCCCGCCTAAGCCATTGCCTGGCGCAGTTGCGTTAGACATCGTTTGGCTCATCATGTCTTGAAAAAGGACTCGACTTGATTTGAATCCAACCGTATTGACGTTGGCGATATTATTGGAAACCACGTCCATTTTCGTTTGAAGATTTTTCATTCCACTGACACCTGAATATAATGATCGTAACATGCTTGTTTTCCTCCTTATGGTTGGCGTATTTTCCTCTGTCATTCAGAAAATACTTGCAGCCCCTTTTCAGTCCAGCTGCTATTTGATAAATGTGGCGCTGTCAATATTGGTGACGGTGTGAAGCTCATTCATCCCCATCGCCGTAATGATGGTTCGTGAATGGACATCGGCGATCAAGCCCATATCTTTGTACACGAGCAGTGATTCTTTGCTGCCTTTTTCCGCGAGCTCACTAAGCGCCGTTGAAAGGGATTGATAATCATCGTCTTGTAAGGTCAATTCTCTTGCGGTCAAACGCTTTTGCGCATGATGCGAGACTTTGATGTCGCTTTGTTTTTGTTCAAGCATTGCAGAAAAGGCTTGTTTGTCCACGCCTTTGCGGGGATGTTGATAAGTCTCCCCGGCAACTTTTTGCAGCCCCTGTTGTATCCTCAAACTCATTTTGCTTCGCCGCCAATCTCTTGGATCGCACTCATACTGTATTCTTTGCCATTTACGACGATCGTGGCGTAGCCATTGGCAAAGCGGACTTTTTCGATGGTTCCTGACAATGTTTCTATGCCGTCCATCAGAGTGACTTGTTTATTGATCAAGCTAAAGGCTTGCTGCTGTTGCTGTAAAATCACCGAGGTCGTCAATGTTTCGCTCAATTCATTCAAGCTCTCTAAGGTCGTAAATTGAACCAGTTGCGAGATATAGTCGGTGCTACCACCACCAGAAGAATCGCTGCCTCCCATCGATGGGTTGCTCATAGATGCGGCTAAGATCTTCAAAAAATCATCCATGGAGATATCTGAAGATTTTTTTGTTTGCGTTAATGCCGATGTATTGGCAATACCGGCCGCAGCTGCTGTAATTTCATCTGCCATAGGTCTCCTCCTTTACACTAAAATACTGATCGCATGATCGATCGGTGCTAATTGCGGCTCTTCCTCAGCCGTATTGCTTTGATGAAATGGCTTTTTGCTTTGTCCTTTTTGAGCCTGTAAAAACCGCTGTTGGCTTAACTGACTGTCACTTGCCATCATACTGCCGGCAAAGGATTGATTTGCCAGCGGACTAGCCTGCTGGACAGAAGCTAACGTAGGTTCTTTGATCGCTAGGATCGGCTGCTCTTGCTTTTGCAAAACTTGCTCTAGCTCATGCTTGATGGACAGCAATAATTCTTTGGCTTGTGGCTGCTGAACGGTCAGTTCTAAGCGGCTGCCTTGGGCATTCGTTTCTAGGGAAAGCTGGATCGTGCCTAATTTTTCGGGAACGAATTGCAGCGTGATTTTTTTCTCGCTTGCCGTGCTGCTCGTTTGGACGAGTTGGGCAGTCGCTTTTGCTAAGGGCAGGACCGCTTGCTCCATACTCGCTTTTGTTGGCGTTAGTCCTTGCTTGGTCAAAAGGGGAGAAACATCAAGTAGCTGCAGTGCTGGTGCCGCTATTTCATTGTCGGTTGCTGCTGAAGAAGCAATGGCTTGTGCAGAAACAGCTTCCGCTTTTTTGGCGACTGTTTCATTCGTGCGTTGCAAGGTGCTAGTCGTATCCGTCGCTTGGTTGGTCACTGGCGACACTTGATTTAATGGTCCCGTTTGGCCCAATTGCGCGGTCCCTTCGGTGGACTGTTTCAGCTGTGCTTCTGTCGTTTGCGCAATCGCGGCTTGTGTTACTGAATCGACTTCCTTGATTTCCTTGAAAGGAGCGATTTCTTTTGCCGTGGTCTGCTCCTCGCCTACTAAGTCTTCTGGCAAAGGTGTTTCAAGCGTTGTTGCTGCGGCTTCACTTCTGTCATTTGTCATCAAAGCTAGACCTTCAAGCGCAGGCTCGGAGGGGTTGATGACTGTGGTGGCTACGTCTATTGGTGCTGGAAAAGCTGCTGAAACACTGTCGAGAGAAGCTGCTGTGGCGCTCGTTTGGTTCTGCTCCGTCGTTGCCATTGATGCCTGTGGCGCTTCTTGAAGCAAGCCTGCAAAAGGTGCCTGGCTGATCTGGCTCATTCCTGGCGCTTGTGTCGTTGCAGGTTGTTCGACTGCTGGAGTGATTTCTGGCTCCTGCGGCAGATGTTCCATACTGCTGGCAATCCCCATTTCTGGTGCGGTGGCGGTTTGCTCCGTCATACCTGATGGTTCGAAGGATGCTGGCAGATTGCTTGCTGTTTGTTCTGTCAGCTGTTGCATCAGCAAACTGAAGACTTCTGGTGACGCCTCCGTCTTTTTTGATTTGCTACCGACAGGTACAGCGGTTGCGGCACTTGTTGTGATCTCTTTCATTGTTCACCTCCTCTCAGCTGATGCTTTGAAACCAAGGTCGTCTCATCACTAAAACCATTAGTGCTTTAAGAAAATAAGGCGCGATTGCCAAACTCATCCAATTGTTTTTGCTCTTCCAATTGCTGTTCATAGGTGTATTCAGCGAATTGTTTTTCTCGCAGCTTTTCCACGATCTTGCGTTCCTGCTGCGCTTCTACCACCACCGATAAAGACTCTGCCAATTCTTGCTTCACGTGAAACATTTTGTTCTGAACCTCATCGATGGTGGCATTCAACGCAAGCAAATAGCGTTGCTGCACTTGCATCCGCCCAATGGTCATCTCATTGACATCAAAAAGCTGGGCTTTTTCCTGTGTCAGCGTATTCAGGTGCTGTTCTTGCTGAATCAACAATTGTTGTTTTTGGGCGTAAGCGCGTTTGGCTTCTTGCTCAATGGTTTTTCGGTGATCCAATACTTTTTCTAAGGAAAAGTGAAATGCTTGCATAGCTGCTCCTTTATGATCTGTTTTACATGGTCGAACGCTGGCGCTCGATCAGCGCTTCTTCACTGAACAAATGCGCCAGTTCAAAAATCGTTTGTTCAAATGGGATCCGCTCATCCACTTTTTGCTGTAAAAACCTCAGGATGGGGTGATGCAACGCGATCGCTTGGTCGGTCAACGCATTGCTGCCGCTTTTGTAGGCACCGATATCGATCAAATCCTTGGCCTCTGCATAAACGGCCATGTTTTCTTTTAGTTCCCCCGCATGTTTATGCTGTTCCTCAGAAACAAGGGTCTTCATCAAGCGGCTGAGGCTGTTTTGAATATCGATGGCAGGATAATGATTTTGAGCGGCGATTTTTCGGGACAACAGAATATGTCCATCAAGAATTCCCCGCACCGCATCAGCGATCGGTTCATTCATGTCATCCCCTTCTACCAAGACAGTATAAAAGGCCGTGATCGAGCCTTTGTCCGACATCCCACTGCGTTCTAACAACTTCGGTAAAGCTGTAAACACAGAAGGGGTATAACCTTTGGTCGTCGGCGGCTCGCCTGTCGATAGACCGATCTCCCGCTGTGCCATCGCAAAACGGGTCACCGAATCCATCATCAATACGACTTTCTTCCCTTGATCGCGGTAATACTCAGCGATCGCTGTTGCCACATGAGCCCCTTTTAATCGTACGAGAGGCGGCATATCGGAGGTAGCACAGACAACGACCGACTTGCGGTAACCTTCTGGGCCTAGATCATTTTCAATAAATTCTTTGACTTCTCGTCCCCGCTCGCCGATCAAGCCGATCACGATGACATCGGCTTCGCAATAACGAGCCAACATCCCCAATAAAGTACTCTTACCGACCCCGCTGCCGGCAAAAATGCCGATCCGTTGGCCAAGACCGACGGTCAAAAGACCATCGATCGCCCGGACACCTGTCGGCATGATCTCAGCGATTTTTTGACGGCGAAAGGGGTCAGGAGAATCTTGACTAACTGGATATTCTGGCGCACTTTCCAGCTCCAGCGCCATATCTAACGGTCGCCCTAGTCCATCTAAGGTGTGCCCTAGCAGTGTATCATCGATTTTTACCGTCAACGATTTGCCAGTTGGCCGCACCAAACAGCCCGGTCCGATGCCTTCTAGCTGATCAAGGGGCATCAGGAGCACGGTTTTTTTCACAAAGCCTACGACTTCAGCTAAGGCTGTATGTGTCTTGTTTTGCAATGCGACTTCACAGATTTCCCCTATGAAAACCGCCAGCCCTTCGACTTTGATCAGCAGACCTACGACTTCGCTGACTTTGCCGTAGGTGGTAAAAAACGGCTGTGCTTGCGCCGTTTTGCGCAGCGCTGTGATCGGTAATTCAAACGTCATTCCTTCACACTGCTTTCTAGAAATTGGCTCAAAAAGCGCGCGATTTCTTTCCTCAGTTCAAAAACCACCAAGGCATTTTCAGATTCGATACAAAAATCGTGTTCCGCCAAGCTGTCATCTGCCATGAGTAAATAGCGAAACCCGCTGATCGTCTGCTTTTTGGTTTCCAACAATTCTCGCAACCCTGCAAGATGCTGCTCTTGGCTGCGAACAGTCACAAATTGATCGGGTTGTTCAAATTGCCATAGCACAGACTCCACAAAAGGCAGGAAGCTTGCTTGCTCATCTGTAAAACGTTGATTGATCAAGGCTTCAGCGATTGCCGTGCCGTAAGCGATCATTTCTTGCTTTTTCTCTGAGCGAAAGGTGTTGATCTCAGAAACGGCTTCAGCGACATTGGCTTGGGCTTGTGCCATCAATGCTTGCGCGGCTTCTTTGCTGGCATTGAGTCCTTCTTGATAGCCTTGTTGAAAGCCGTCTGCTTGTCCTGCTTGAAAGCCTTCCGTTCTCGCTTCTGCTAGAATTTGCGCCGCTTGTTCTTGTGCATCGGTCAAAATCTGCTGCTTCAAGGCTTCCATTTGCTGCAGATGCCGTTCCTGCTCCAACTGGCGTGCACGTCTAGCCGCTTGCAGTTCTGGGTCTAAGCTTGGTTTCTCAATCGGCGCTTTGATGGTCGTATCCGTCAAAATACTGCGCGCAGCTTCGGTCGTTTTGACCGCCTGCTGCTTCAATAAACTGCTATTTGACCACTGCATCTTGGTCGCCCCTTCCGATGTAGATCTCACCGGTTTCATCTAGCCGTCGAATCACAGCCACCACACTTTGTTGGGCTTCTTCTACAGCAGATAAGCGGGTAGGACCCATAAATTGAATTTCTTCTTGCAGATTTTCCACCGCCCGTGATGAGAGGTTGGAGAAAATAAAGTTCTTGATGTCATCGGTCGTGCCTTTAAGCGCTAAGACTAAGACATCGTTTTGAACATCTCGTAAGACTTTTTGAACATCCAAGCGATCGAGGGTCACGATATCCTCGAAAGTAAACAAGCTGGATTTCACTTCGTTGGAGAGTTCTGGTTGCCGCTTTTCTAAGTCGTTCAAAATGTTCTTTTCGGTGCTGCGGCTGACTGAGTTCAAGATCTCAACCAGAGTATGCACACCACCGACATTTTCCGTATCGTTCTCAATGTAATTCGAGAATTTGTTCTCGATCACTTTTTCGATCCGTTCGATCACCAAAGGCGACGTACTGGAGATCGTCCCGATCCGTTCAGCGATCTCCACTTGCAAATGATCGGGAAACTGCGACAAGACGCTGGCCGCTTTGTCCGGCTGCATGTAGCACAAAATCAACGCTACCGTTTGCGGATGTTCACCGATCAACAGATTGGTCAACTGTTGAACATCGGCTTTGCGAGCGATATTAAAGGGCCGTTCCCGCAGCTGAATCTGAGTCAATACGTCAATAACTTCTTTGGCTTTTTGAGGGCCTAATGCTTGGTTCAGCAAATTTTTGGCATAATCGATCCCGCCGTCTAAGACATATTTGCGAGCCGTTGCGGTATGAGAAAATTCCTCCAACACTTGATCCCGCTCTTCGGGACTGACAAAGTCGATATTGGCGATCTCATAGCTCACCTTTTGTATAAATGATTCTGGCAGCAGCTTCATGATCTTTGCAGAGGTATCTGATCCTAGAGAGATCAGAAGAATCGCTGCTTTTTTTACCCCGTCTATTGTATCCATGGCTGCCCCCTTATTTTTCTTTCATCCAAGCTTTGATCAATTCCGCCGCTACTTCAGGATTGCTTTCGGCATAATTTCTAGCCGTTTGATCCAATGTTGGTTCTCCTGAATGTTCTGCTGCGGCTTCTTGTGTGGATGCTTCTGGCACCGCTGGTTTCGTTTCAGCAGACCGATTGCCGACACCGCCAAAAACGACTTCTTGTGCAACTGACGGACTTGTACCAGTGCTAACTGCTGACGGTTGTGCAAAAGTGACCATTTCCTCCGTCACATCGACTTCCAGCTCGTCTTCTTTACGACGACGTCGGATCACGCCAACGATCATTAAAATCACTAAGAACAAGGCCAACACGATGCCGCCGATGATGGCATACTTGAGATAACCTTTGGCAGCTGCAATCGGTTCATTCCCTTGCGGATCAACGGCTGGATCAACCTCTGCTTGGGCAAAGTCAAATCCTTGGATCGCGATTTGATCACCACGGTCATTGTCATAGCCGACGGCACTAGCAATCAACTGCTGCAATTCTGCTTGATCCGCTTGCGAAAGGTTCGCATTGATCACGATCGAGCTGGTCATTCGTTCGATCATGCCAGGGGCCGTAATGGTTGTGGTGGTCTCGGTATCCAATTCGTTTTCCACCGAACGGCTGTAGGAATTGTTTTCCTCTCCATCCGTGCCCGTCACATTGGAGACATTGTCATCCACCGTCCCTGTTTGGGCTTCTTGGACGGTCCCTTGCGAACCAGCAGCCTGCACTGTCTCACTCTTGATCTCTGGGTCATCATAAGTAACTTTCTTCCGCTCGATCGAGTCAAAATTCAAGTCTAAATTGATCGACACTTGGAATTTGTCTGCACCATAGATCGGTGTCAGCAACTTCGCTACTTTTTCTTCTAGCGTTTTTTCGTAGGAATCTTTGATGGCAATGTATTTATTGTTCAGGCCACTTAATTGACTGGCTTCATCTTCGGTTCTCGTCAAGGTATTGCCCGCGCTATCAACGACTTTTACATTTTCTGGCTTCAGCTTTTCCACTGCCCCTGAAGTCAAGGTAACGATCCCTTGCACGGACTCATCTGAAATCTGCTGATTTTTCAAGGTCAACACGATAGAAGCAGTTGGCGCACTTTCCTCAGAAGAAAAGACACTTTCTTCTGGCATTACGAGTAAAACTTTGGCGGATTTGACCGCATCGATCGACTCGATCGCCCGTTGCAGTTCGCCCGTTACTGCCCGCTGATACATGATCTTGCGGTCTTCGTCGGTTGTCATCATGTTGGCATCATCAAATAATTCAAAGCCTGTACTGGTATTTGGTAATTTATTGTCCACGGCAAGATTGATGCGGTATTCATCGACTTGGTCCTTGTCGATCAAAATAGTCGTCCCATTGTCGGCTAATTTGTAGGCGATCTGCTGTTCCTCCAAATCCTTGCTGATCGTTCCCGCATCGGCATCGCTTAGATCCGTAAACAAGATACCGTATTCAATTCGCGTATTTAAATAATACACAGCTGCTGTGATTCCGAGAACGCTGATAACGGAAAGAACAACGATCATTTTCTTTAAAGAGCTTTGCATTTGCCAACGGTCTTTGAGTTGTTCTGTCCATTCTTTCACTTTATCCATCATTTATCCTTATTCCCTCACCCACTGCTAAAACTGCATATTTTTCACGTCATTGTAAGCTTCTAAACACTTGTTTCGTACTTGAACGGCTGTTTGTAGCGCCAATTGCGCCTCCGTCATGCGAATCATCACATTCCCTAGATCGCTTTCATCGCCGGTGATCAAATTTACAGTATCTTGATCCATGACCGCCGTTTTTTGATTCAACTGATCAACCGCATTGGTCAAGTAAGAAGAAAACTGATTTTCCTTGGCGCCTGCAGCACTGGTCTCGTTTGAAGCAGCCCCCGTGCCTAGTGTCCGCAAAACGTTTTGGTAGTCCGTTAATCCTGTCGTTAAAAGTCCATCCATTTTCTCGTTACCCCTTTGATATTTCTAATGCTTTTTTCAAGATCGTTTTATTCATTTCTGAAGCAGAAACATTGGCTTCGTACGTTCGAACCGCTTGCAACATTGCCACCATTTCATCGGCAATATCCACATTTGATTGACCGACATATCCCTCATCGTTGGCAGCGGGATTCGTAGGATCATAGGTCAGTTTTTCCGTCTCATCGGCAGCGATCCCCGTCACTTTGACACCATATGTCGCCGGTGTTCCTTCGCGACTATTTTTTAAATTTTCTGAAAAAAGAATACTCTTTTTTTGATAAGCAGCGGTTGTTTGTGTTTGATTCGTATTTACATTTGCGATATTGCTGGAGATCGTATCTAGTTTTAACCGTTCCAATGCTAGACCGCTCGCGTTGATCGTTAGTCCATTAAACATACCCATTTGTTTTTCCTGCGCTTTCTATCAATTACTCAATACAAGGTTCATCATTTGCAAGCGACCGTTGACTTGTGCGGTCAATGCACTGTAATATAACCCATTGGCTGCTTGATCCAACATCTCCACTTCAAGATCCACGTTATTGCCGTTGTCTTTGATGCTGGTAGTTGCATTTTCAGTGATTTTCGGTTTTACTTGAGAAACTGACGCTTCGGTTGCAGCGTCCGTCCCTGATGAAGCGAGTGCCTGCTTTAATTCGCTTTCAAACACGATGCGTTTTGCTTTGTACCCATCCGTGTTGACATTGGCGATATTAGACGAAATCAATTCTGCGCGTTGGGCAGAAACGTTCATGGCTGTTTTTAATAAATCATAGGTATCCAACAATAATTGCTCCTTCCACCTTCTGTACCAAACGTTTTTTTCAGCGATGGAACAGAAACAAATATATTTATTTATTTTTTTGTTATAGATTAAAAAAACAAGAAGACGTGATGTCATTATAGTAGAATTATTTTTATTTTACAATTTGATTTTTGCAACTTTACGGATATGACATTTAAGTTACAACCATGTTATGTTATTTGTTAAACACTGTTTCATCGCAATTTCGTCCCCAGTTATAAAAAGTAAACGATCGATATAAAGCGTTTTACAAGCATATCTATGCTTTTTGATCAAAAGATGATTTTTGATAAAAAAACAAGCATTATTCGAAAAATTGATTAAAACATTTTCATTTGTGCTGAATGACATGACAAACCCTGAGAAACGCTTCACGAAAAAAAAACGGTACCATCTATAAATATTCACAAAAATTGCAAGCTGTACCATTTCAAAAGTTTGCCGCCACTTGCCCAAAAAACAACAAAAAAAGAAGAAGATGAAAATTTATTTTAGTTATTTTTAGGATTATTTTTTTTTGCTATTAAGAATGATTTTAATTCACCGATAAAATAAATGAGGGTTTAAAACCTGGAAATAGAATTTAGGAGGACGCAACAAATGGATTTTTTCTTGCTGATCGGTATTATTTTAGGATTGATATCTGTGGTGGTTGGGATGATTGTAAAAGGTGCCAATGTGGCCGTTTTGATCAATCCGGCAGCCGCGATCATCATTTTCGTTGGTGTGATCGCAGCCGTTATCAATTCATTTCCCAGCAGTGATATCAAAAAAATCCCGAAGATCTTCGGCGTTCTGCTGAAAAATAAAGAATACGACTTAAAAACAACCATCAATACCATCGTTGAATTAGCCAACCAAGCCCGGCGCGATGGCTTGTTATCTCTTGAAGGTGCCATCCAAAACTTAGAAGATCCTTTTTTAAAAAAGGGCTTGGAAATGGTGGTTGATGGCATCGCTGCCGAACAGATCCAAGAAATCATGGAGAATGAGATCTATGGGATCGAAGAACGGCATCGCATCGGCTCGGCTATTTTTAAAACCGCCGGCACGAGTTCCCCGACCTTAGGGGTGTTAGGAGCCGTGATCGGGCTGATTGGGGCGCTAGGTAATTTAGAGGATGTAGAGGCACTGGGGCACATGATCTCGGCGGCCTTCGTGGCGACCCTTTATGGTATTTTCTTCGGCTATGTCCTGTTCATTCCCTTTAGCTCACGCCTGACCTTGAAATCGGAACAAGAGGTCCAAATGATGTCGATTATCGTGGAAGGGGTCTTAGCGATCCAAGCCGGGCAATCGCCGAAAAGCATTGAGAAAAAATTATACAGCTTGATCGATCCGAAAAAACGGCAAGAACAATTATAAAGGGTGAAGCGACATGAAGCGAAAAAAGAAACATGAAGAACATGTAGACGAAGCGTGGCTTTTGCCTTACTCGGATATGTTGACCTTGCTGCTGGCTTTGTTCATCGTCATGTTTGCCATGGCGAAAGTCGATGATGAGAAGTTCCAAGAAATCAAAAGCGAATTTGGCACCATCCTTTCCAGCCACCACAGCAATTCATCTGTGATTGGGTCGGTGATCGATATGGGCGAGACCACGCCGCGAAAAAAAGCCGCCACTTCTGCCGAAGCACAAGCGCAAGAAGCAGCGGTTCGGACCCAACTGGAAAATCAGCAACTAGAAAAAATCAGCGACCAGCTGTCACAAGAGCTGGCAGCTTCTGGCTTAAAAGAGCAGACAGAAGTCCGCTTGGAATCCGATGGCTTGCATATCACGCTTGCCAGCAGTATCTTGTTTGCCTCTGGCAGCGCCGAGATCACGGACACCACTCGTCAGTCACTGGATCTGCTATCGGACTCACTAAAAAAATTAAAAGCCAACAAAATCGTGATCGCTGGGCATACCGATAACGTACCTGAAAAAGGCAATGGCCGCTACCAATCTAACTGGGATCTTAGTTCCGCTCGGGCCATTACCGTTATGGAGTACTTCATCAGCAAAGGCGCTGTTTTAGAAAAAAATGCTGCCATCCAAGCCTTTGCCGATACCGAACCGAAGGCCGATAACAACACCCCCCAAGGCCGCTCGGAAAACCGCCGCGTGGAGATGATCATTCAGCGGACTGAAACGGCAGCTGCTCAATAAATAACCTTTTCCAATTAAAAAAACGATCCCCTTTCAAAGGCGATCGTTTTTTTTATCTATAAATAAATTGTAGTAGCCGTAACAAATGATGACAATGCCCACCAATGTGGAACGGTCAATAAAAGGAATCTCAAAAACCATAAAAAGCAACCCTTTTAAGCCTAAAATGATGATACCCATAACTAGCATCAGCCAAGAGGCGAGACGAATCAATTGGTATTCTTTTCCAAAAATCTTCAGCAACCGTACCCCTCCTTTTCTCAACTTAAAGTGTACGCTTCTTAATGAGCAATCACAGTTCACCTGTCTGATGTTGCTGCTTGGCAAAAGTCGACAGCCATTGGTTGCTTCTTCTCATTATAACAGATGCTTCATGCCTCACCCTACGGTTTCCTAACTGACCTTCTTTTTTTGCAGTTGGACAATTCTGATTTAACCATACACATCAAAAAACCCCCATTACCAACGAATTTATTGGGAATGGGGGGATGATCAGCTTTCGCTAGTCAATCATTTATTTTTCGACTTCAAACCGATTGGTCAATCGCTTCAACTCTTCTGCAATGTCTCTGAGATCGGCCACATGGTTGGTAAATTCATCCATGGTTGCCAAGACTTCTTCTGCATTTGCGGAAACTTCTTGTGTACCAGCGGCATTTTCTTCCGTTGATGCGGAAATGTTTTCTAAGTTTTCCAGTACACTGTTTTGAATGTTTTCGATACGGGCACTGGCTGCTTCAATATGATGGATGCCTTCGATCATATAGCTGCTGCGTTGGAAAACTTCTTTTGAAGACGAGATCGCTTCTTTGATCAAGTTGGTTTGGCGAACGCCGCCTTTGACAGACGCCGACGTTTGTTTGACCATTTGACTAGACTGCTCACGAATTTCTTCAATGATCGCTTCGATCTCTTTGGTAGAAGCCTTGCTTTGTTCCGCCAATTTACGGATCTCAGCAGCCACGACGGCAAAGCCTTTGCCCGACTCACCTGCACTTGCGGCTTCGATCGATGCATTCAAGGCTAGCAAGTTGGTTTGGTAAGAAATATCGTTGATGACCCCAATGATCGAGTTGATGTTTTGGATACTATCATTCATTCCCGTCATGTTCGACATCAAACGCTCCATCTGTGCCAACTCTTGTCGCCAGCTGTCATCGACTTGATCCATGATCGTTAAGTTTTCTTGATTGATCTTCGTAGATTCTTGTGACTTGCTGCTCATGCCGCCAACATTTTCTCGTAATTCTTTCACGACCTGCGAGAGGTTTTGCATTTGTGACACGCTGTATTCTGTTTCTTGGGCTTGAGCACCGGTCACTTCAGCAATCCCCGTAATGGTTTGAGAGACTTCTTCTGTCGCAATATTGGTTTGTTTTGACAATTCTAATAAAGAATCCGACATTCCTGCGACACTGTTGCTTTCTTTTTGTACTTTTTGGATCAATGCACCCGTGCCTTCGATCATCACATTGTAATTGTCCGCCATTTGCTGGATCTCATTGCCTGCTTTGTCTGGATACACAACTCGGCGTGCCAATTGATCCCATGTCCATTTTTCGCCTTTGGCTCGTTTGGTTTTGCTCATCTTCTCTAGTTTGCCTTCACCGACTTTTCTAAAGTAACGATTGAAGCAATCGATGATCGCTGCGACTACTTTGATCGCGGCATAAGAAACCAGTCCTACAAAGAGCAGCATCAAGATCGTA
Organism: Enterococcus sp. B2E4; assembly: GCF_030499455.1. Lineage (NCBI taxonomy): Bacteria > Bacillati > Bacillota > Bacilli > Lactobacillales > Enterococcaceae > Enterococcus > Enterococcus sp. B2E4. The sequence continues at coordinate 134,978 of NZ_JAUKPK010000005.1, read as the reverse complement.
ACGATAATGGTGGTGCGGACTAACGCCCCTAACTCTTTGTCTAGATCACTAGCTTTGACTTCGGAGTACGCCCAAACATTGGAATCAGCAGACTTGTCATACAACACATCGTTGACTTTATTCGAGTCGCCTAAGCCAACCATGCCTGTCGGGTTTTTAGCTTCTTTGATTTTTTGGAACACTTCTTCTTCTTTGATATTCTTACCGATTTGTTTGGTGTTTTTTGAGGTCACGATGACCCCAGATTCTGAAACTAAGGTGACATTCCCAGTCCGCCCTACGGTAAAGGAAGACAAGATATTTTGAATGCTTTCATAGGAAACATCGACGCTTAAAACCCCCACTTGATTATGGGAATTTTTGACCCTGATCGAAGCCGACGTCACAAATTGATTCGACACCGTATCTAAATAAGGTGCTGTCCAATACACTTCTCCTTCAGCTTTTACGGCCCCTTTGTACCATGGCCGAATCGTAGGCTTATAATCATCTGGTAAGGGATTGAAGGTCACATACTCATCATCTTCTGTCCCAAAAGTCACCGCTAAGAAGCTGTTGCTTCCAGCAATCGCTAAAGAAAGATCTGAACGGATGCGCCCCATGCTGAATTCTGTTTTCATCGCTGGCAGTTCAGCCATTGATTTCAATTTGCTTTCCGTCGATCGGCGCAAACTCTTTTCTTCCGCCAAGATCAAATTGACGGCACTTTCTTTGTTCAAATCATTTCGTTCAATCAATAAGTTCTTGGTGGTTAAATAGGAACTTGTCAGCATGACAATGATCGGGATCCCCGCAACCAGCATCAAGGTGATCATCACATAAATTCCTATCGTCTTTTTTCTTTTTTTCACAACTGTGCCACTCCTTCATTTCCAATTTCACACGATCCAATGAAGACTCGTCCGTAGACGACCCTTAGTAAGGATAATCGGTTATTTCTTTGAATGATTAAGAGGGTTCATTGGCAGAAACGGCTGCAAGCGCATTTTCTTTTTTTGCTAAGGCTTACGGTTGCTGATCTAACGAATAGAAAAGCTCCTCAGTCATGAAGGAGCGTTGCGACTGCATAAAAATAGCCAGCACGGAAGTTTCCGCACTGGCTGCAGGGGCCCCTTTAATGGGACTGCTTTTTATTGCCTATAATTCTTTGATGACGGCTTTTTCTTCCGCAGTCAAAGCGAAATCAAAGAGCGCTAAATTTTCGGCTTGATGTTTTTCTGAATGGGATTTCGGAATCACGATCACCCCACGCTCGATTTGGTAACGCAAGACCACTTGGCTCCAGGTTTTTTGATACGCTTCACCGATTTGGGTCAAGGTTTCCCGAGCCGCTTCTGAAATCCGCGAAAGGGGCCCCCAGGCTTCTGGAACTACCTGATTGGCTAAGGAATAGGCGATGATCGCATCGTTCCACTTGCCTGGATGCGATTCGATTTGATTGACCGCTGGTTTGATCCGACTGTTTGCCAATAAATAGCTAAGTTCTTCTTCTTGGAAATTGGACACCCCGATCGCTTTTAAGACTCCTTTATCGACATAAGCCTCAAGAACCGCCCAGACAGCTGCGATCTCTGCCAAGTTGTCCCACGGATGATGGATCAAATAAAGATCGATCGATTCCGTCTGCAAGGCTGCTAAACTCGCTTCGACAGACGCTTTCACGGCAGCTGCATCTTGCGTATGCTCTGGTTTGCCAGGAATCTTAGAAGTCAGGAAAAATTCGCTGCGGTCGATCCCGCTTTCCTTGATGGCTTTGCCTACCACGGCTTCGTTGCGGTAAGAAATCGCCGTATCAAAATGCCGATACCCAAGCTTGATGGCAGTCAACAGCTCTGTCGTATCATCATTAATCGCACCTTGGTATTCTCGGTTTTCTTTCCCAAATGTATTCGTCCCACTGCCGATCACTGGAATCTGAATGCCGGTATTCAATTCAATCGTTTCCATGCTGCTTCCCCCTTTGTGTTGTTTCTAGTCTATCAAAAAAGCAGGAGTAAGGGGAAGAAAAACTCTTATTGCCGCTAAAAAACGGGGAAAAACACAAAACGCATGTTCAAGCTGCCCCTCCTCCGTTATACTGAGGGTAAGACACGAAACACCCAAATAAGGAGGGTTACTTTTGAAAAAAACACTATTTTTTCTTTGTGGATCACTGACATTCGGTCTAGGTACTTTAGGAATCTTTTTACCTTTCTTACCCACAACGGTCTTTTACTTGCTGACGGCTTATTTCTGGCTGCGGAGTTCCGATACCTATTATCAACGCTTGGTTCAATCAGAAAATTATCAAAAATACATTGAAAAACCACTCGTACAAAAACAGCTGAGCACCAAGGGAATGGTTCGGATGTTTGCCATGATGCTGGTAGTCTTTGCAATTCCTGCACTATTGATCCCTAATCTGCTGGTACGTTTCGTCCTCGCTGCCATCTACCTCGCCCATGTCATTGGGATCACTTGGTATTTAAAAGGACGCAAACCCGCGATTCAAAAAACGGATCAGCCCCTGTAAGAACGACGCTGCACGAACACACCGTAATCTACCAAGCAGGCGAGCCTTGCTAGTGGACTGCGGTGTATTTTTTTCTCCTATTTTAGCGGGAGCCCACTGACGCCTCTTCGATGATGGGGGCGGATTGGGCGATCGCTAACCAGGCAGCAGGGATTCGGTATGGGGAGCAAGAAACATAGTCGATGCCGATCTCTCGCAAAAATGCAATGGAATAGGGATCACTACCGACTTCGCCACAAACACCGATCGAGTGCTCTGGCTGACGATCTCTTACGCCAGTGATCGCTTGGCGCATCAACGTGCCAACACCCGCCTGATCTAAGTGCTGGTAAGGATCTTCTTGTAAGATCCCCGACTGCAAATAGGCTTGAATAAAGCTGCCTGCATCATCCCGCGAAAAGCCAAAGGTCATTTGGGTCAAGTCATTGGTACCAAAACTAAAGAACGCAGCATCTTCAGCACACTCCCCAGCGATCAAGCACGCTCTAGGTGTCTCGATCATCATGCCGATCTCGATGTGCAACGGTTGCTGCAGGGTTGCTTCTGCTTGAGCGATCACCTGCGTCAACGTCGCTTTCAACACCTGCAGCTCTGCGGGCAAACTGATCAGGGGCAATAAAATCGCCGCCTCTACCTCGACTCCTTGCTGCCGTAATTCCACAGCCGCTTCACAAATCGCCGCTGTTTGCATTTCATAAATTTCTGGATAGCTCAGTCCTAAACGGCTGCCGCGATGCCCCATCATGGGATTGACCTCTTGCAGCTCGGCAATTCGCCGCTCGATCACTGCCAATGATTTTTGACTGCGGCGAGCCATTTCAAGGCGTTCATGCTCATGGGGCAAAAATTCATGAAGTGGCGGATCTAATAAACGAATCGTGCACTTCTTTCCTTGCGCGGCCTGCAGCATTTCTTGGAAATCGGCTTTTTGATAAGCCTTGATCTCAGCCAACGCCTTCAATCGTTCCGCCTTCGTTTCTGCCAAAATGACTTCCCGCATTTTCCACAAACGCTCTTCCCCAAAAAACATATGCTCCGTCCGTGCCAGACCGATGCCCGCTGCCTCAAAGGCCAGCGCAGCCTCAATGTCATTTTTTGTTTCCGCATTTGCGTAAACCTTTAGATCTGCCTGGGCTTGTGCCCACGTCAAAAGCTGATCCAGCAAGACCCGCTCCTGGACACTGGTCATAGGCAGCTGCCCTTGATACAGTTTGCCAGTGCTGCCGTCTACCGAAAGCACGTCACCTTCTTCAATCAGCAGCTCACCACAGCGAGCCTGCTTCAAAAATACATCGACACTTAATGCCTCGCACCCTACCACACAGCAGACCCCCAGACCACGGGCGACCACCGCCGCATGCGAAGTCATCCCCCCACGAGCGGTAATGATCGCTTCACTCACCACCATACCTTCAATATCTTCAGGTGAGGTTTCCTGCCGCAGCAGCAGGACTTTTTCTCCTGCGCGGTTGGCTTTTTCCGCCGCCTCTGCAGTGAAATAGACATGTCCTGAAGCTGCTCCTGGACTAGCCGGCAAGCCCTGCGCAAAGGCTTTGGCTTGCTGTAAGGCTTCGGGGGCAAATAACGGGTGCAGCAATTGATCGATCATTTCTGGTGTGATGCGATCTAGTGCTTGCCTAATAGTGATCCGACCTTCTGCGACCATATCTGTTGCGATTTGCGCTGCGGCAGCGGCGGTTCGTTTGCCGTTTCTCGTTTGCAAGACAAACAGCTGGCCGTCATCGATGGTAAACTCAATGTCTTGCATGTCTTGATAGTGATCCTCCAAACGCTCAGCCAGTTGCTTTAATTCCTGATAGATCATGGGATGCTGCTGTGCCAACGCTTGGATCGGTTGCGGTGTACGAATCCCTGCAACCACATCTTCCCCTTGGGCACACACTAAAAATTCGCCGAAAAGTCCCGGTTCCCCGGTTGCTGGATTGCGGGTGAAGGCGACACCCGTCCCGCTATTTATCCCGGTGTTACCAAACACCATTTCTTGAATCGTTACGGCAGTCCCTAGATCGTCAGGGATGCGATGGAGAGATCGGTAGGTCTTTGCCCGTGGGTTGTTCCATGAGCGAAAAACCGCCGTGATGGCTGCCAACAATTGCTGAAACGGGTCTTGCGGAAACGCTTCTTGAGTATGTTCCATATAAATACTTTGAAACACGCGGCAGATCATTTGCCAATCATTGCCGGTCATCATTTGGTCTGACGCATAATTCTGCTGTTTCTTATAATCTGTCAAGTAGGCTTCAAAGTGCTCTTTTGCTACACCTTTCACCACATCCCCATACATCTGGATCAAGCGGCGATAACAATCATAAGCAAAAACGGGGTCCCCCGTCTGCTGAGCCAAGCCTTGGACGGTTTCATCATTCAACCCAAGGTTTAAGATCGTATCCATCATCCCTGGCATGGAAAACTTAGCCCCACTGCGGACAGAAACCAACAACGGCGACTGCAGTCCGCCAAATGTTTTGTTCCTGCGGACTGCCAATTCTTCGATGGCAGCTTTGACTTGCTTGATGATCGCCTCAGGAAGAACCTGTTCTTCTAAATAGGTCAGGCAAATAGTCGCAGGGACGATAAATCCCTGGGGAACAGGCAAACCCAAATTGGTCATCTCCGCAAGATTTGCCCCTTTCCCGCCTAATAGTGCTTTTTGCTCTTTTGTGCCTTCTGAAAACCATACGACTGCTTTTTCCATCATGTTCCTCCTTTTAAATGTTATATACTATTTCGATTAATTAGCAGTATATAGTATGACACATTTAATCGTCAAGCTGAAAAAAGAAAACTTTTAAGGGATTTATCCTTTTTAAATAGAGAAGGATTGCCTTTTTATTCGGAAAATCATATAATCAATAGCATAGCACATAAAAGAAAGAAGGTGACACATTGGAATTAAGCCAAAGACAAATGAAAATCATTGAGATCGTCAAAGAGCATCAGCCGATCAGTGGGGAGACCATTGCGAAGCAGTTGGGCTTGAGCCGCGCAACCTTGAGGAATGACTTATCGATTTTGACCATGACCGGTTTATTAGACGCCCGACCGAAAGTCGGCTATTTCTATACAGGACAAACCGTTGAGCCTTTGCTTTTCGAAAAACTCTATCATACCAAAGTTGCAGAAATCATGATCCCACCGTTGCTGATCTCACAAACGGTCTCCGTTTATGAAGCGGTCACGACTTTGTTTATGTACGATGTCGGTTCCCTCTATGTCAAAAATGACCAAGACGAGCTGATTGGGGTCCTCTCCCGCAAAGACCTACTGCGCTTTGCGATCAGCAATGCCGCACCAGAAAAAACACCTGTAGCGATGATCATGACTCGCATGCCAAACATCGTGACCATCACACCCGAAGAAACGATTTTGACGGCTGGTACGTTGTTAGGGCGACATGAAGTCGATACCTTGCCTGTGGTCGATCCGCAGGAACCAAAAAAAGTCATCGGCAAAATCACGAAGACACGGCTGATGAATTACTTTATTCAAGCAGGCAATGACAGTGACAACACACACTTTTAGGGGGCAAAAACAATGAAGAACGTTCGAATATATTTGATTTCAGATTCCGTAGGCGAAACGGCACAAAAGCTGATCGCAGCCGTTTCCGCGCAGTTTCCCACGATCGACCTTTCAGACATCCAGCTCTTTCCCTTTACTAATGATGAAGAGAGCTTAGGCGAGATCCTCAAAGATGCCTTGCTAGACAAATCGATCGTCGTTACCACCTTAGTCAATAAAGAGTTAGTCGCCTTTGTTGATGCCTTTGCCAAGCGGACTGGTTTGCAGTATGTCGACTTTATGTCGCCCTTGACCACGATGCTGGAAAAAACATTCGGTGTAGAAGCCGTCCAAGAGCCTGGTGCCTTGCATCGCTTGAACCAAGCATATTTCAGCCGGGTGGCAGCGATGGAATTTGCGGTGAAATACGACGACGGCAAAGACCCACGGGGATTTCTCGATGCTGACTTTGTCCTCTTAGGGGTTTCGCGAACCTCGAAGACACCATTGAGTTTATACATGGCAAACCGCGGCTACAAAGTGGCAAATCTGCCTTTGATTCCTGAAGTTGCTTTGCCAGCCGAAGTGCACCAAGTCGACCCGCGAAAAATGGTCGGTTTGACCACGAATCCAGAATCTCTGACCGAGATTCGGCGATCCCGAATGCATTCATTGGGCTTAAAAGAAGAGACCCATTACACCAATTGTGAACGAATCGAAGCAGAATTAGCTTACGCGAATGAATGGTTCAAAAAGCTGAACATTCCGGTGATCGATGTCAGCAAACGCTCCATTGAAGAAAGCGCGATGCTGATTGAAGAACAAGCCAAAGAACAGGCCCATGTTCAATAAAGACGCCTTGGCAAACCTGACCGAGATCATCAACTTGGAAGCCATCCAGCAGCTGCCGAAAGCCACCGAGCACTTTGTCAGCGATCTGCATGGTGAATACGATGCCTTTGACCATATTTTGCGGAATGGTTCTGGCAGTATCCGAGAAAAAGTCGAGATTTTGTTTACTGGCGTCTTGACGAAAGAAGAACAGACCGAACTTTGTTTTGTCATTTATTATCCAGAGGAGCTATTACAAGAACAGGCATGGACCCCTGCCGATTGGCGCTTAAAGATGGCACAGCTAGTGAAAGTTGCCCGCTTTACTTCCAGTAAATACACACGCTCCAAGGTACGCAAAGCACTGCCGTCTTCTTTTGCTTATATCTTAGAAGAACTGTTGTACCAATATGATGCTGACTTCAATAAAGAAGCTTACTATCGGGCGATTTTTGATAAGATCATTGAATTAGAGGCAGCCCCGCTTTTTTGCCAAGAACTGGCGTACTTGATTCAGCGCTTCGTAGTGGATCATCTCCACGTCTTAGGCGATATTTATGATCGCGGACCAGCGCCAGACAAAATCGTCGATCGCTTGATGACTTTGCCCTCACTGGATATTCAGCTAGGCAACCATGATATTTTGTGGATCGGCAGCTTTTGCGGCTCGCTGCCCTGTTTGGCCAATACGATCCGCATCGCTGCTCGCTACGGCAATCTGGCATTATTACAAGATGGTTATGGCATCGATCTATCAAAAGCACTGGCTTTTAGCCAAAAATATTACACAGAAAATGAAGGCTTTTATCCGCAAAAAACAGTGGACCCTTTATCAAGCCAGCAAAAAAAAGCAGCCATGCTTTTGCAACAGGCGTTTGCCATCATCCAATTCAAAGTCGAAGCAGCCGTGATCCAGCGGCGCCCAGCATTTGCGATGGCAGAGCGCTGCTTGTTGCATCGCTTGTCTCAAGATCGGCAACAAATCCAGCTAGACCAGACCTATCCTTTGATCAACGGCTGTTTTCAACTAGTAGCTCCCGATGATCCTTACCGTTTGACAGCAGAAGAACATGAGGTACTGCAAGATTTGCTGAGCCAATTTCAACGCTCGCCCCGTTTAGCTGCGCATATGCGCTTTTTAGTTGAGCATGGCACATTATACCAGCGCTTCAACGACAACCTGCTGTATCACGGCTGCCTGCCTTGTCAGGAAAACGGCGATTTCCTGGCCTTTACTTTCCAGCAGCAGCCCTTAGCAGGCAAAGCGTTGATGGACTTTTTTCAGCAATGCTTGCAGGAAAGCTTTACCCAACCAGAAAAGCAAACAGACCTTGCCACCGATATGATCTGGTATCTTTGGTGCGGCGAAGGCTCTTCCCTCTTCGGCAAAAAAGCCATGAAAACCTTTGAGCGCTACTTTATAGCAGATCGCAACACCCATACGGAACAAAAAAATGCCTATTATTCTTTAAGGGAAAACGAAGACTTCTGCTGCCGTGTCCTAGCTGCCTTCGGTCTGCCGCCGACAGGCCACATCATCAATGGCCACACCCCTGTGAAAGTGCGTAAAGGTGAGACGCCCATCAAGGCAAATGGTCGTTTATTGGTGATCGATGGGGGACTCTCTCGCTCCTATCAATCCGTCACAGGCATTGCTGGTTACACGCTGTTGTCAAATTCCTTCGGCATGACCTTAGCAGCCCATCAACCCTTTACAGATCGCCAGCAAGCCATCCAGCAGCGACGTGACATCGTCACTCAGAAAAAAATCGTCGTGCGGCAAACGGAAAGAACAACGGTAGGGCAAACAGATATCGGCAAGCGGCTGCAGCAAGAAAGCCGAGTGCTTTTTGAAGAATTAAAAAATCATCCGATCCCTTGACGAGTCATTCGTCAACCAATCGGATGATTTTTTTTTACAGTCCTTTAGAACTATGAAAGGCTTTGAGTTTTTCCAACGCCTGCAGCACAATGATCAAGACCAAGATCGCTAAGGCCAAAAAGAGCGTTTCTAACCCTTTTCCTTGTGCCAAAAGCAGCTCTCTTAAAATTGCTGTAATACTGATCAAAATCAAGTAACGCACCGGAATATGGTGACCTTCTTTTACGTAACGCAATAACATCAAAATAATTTCCAGTAAAATAAACAATGTCGCGATCTCTTCGATCAATAAGGAAAGATCACTGACTTCATGCAGCGGGATCACATGGACAACGATTTTGTAGATCGCTTCCGCCATCACCACCAAAACCAACAGAACCAACAGTCCTAACATAATATCAACAATCACACTAATCATTTTTTCGAAGTGCTTAAAATACTTTCCCATAACACCCCTCCTCGCACTTATTATAGCGAAACTGTTCAAAATCACTTTACGATATGCTTGCAAGTGCAGCTTTTTTTAGGAAGGAAGGAAATAAACACGCAGGACTGAGGGTAGTCGCTTTTTTCACTAGTCAAAAGGGATAGCTGCTTTCTGCGACTTTACGGAAACACAGCAACGAAAAAGCCTGTTTATAGCAATGGCCGGGCGTGACCTCCTTCACACAAGCAAATAAAAAAGCTAGGCATAAAGCCTAGCTGAAATGGTGCCTTTGGATTGGACTGGTTTTCCTTATAAACTGGGATCAGTTGACCCCTTCGACTGTTAGATCAACGTTTTCACTCGTATCTTCCGCAGCTTCGTCATCGCTATTGGAGGTTTCCGAAGACGGTTCAGTCGTTTCACTACTGGAGCTGCTTGTTGTAGTACTGGTCGAACTCGTAGACGAAGAGCTTGAAGAACTGCTGCTAGCGCTACTGCTGGAGGTATCGCTGGTGGTCGTTGAGCCGCCACTCGGCGCGGTACTCGAACTGCTTTCGCTACTTGCAGAAGTACTGACGCTAGGCTCTGTCTCTACTTCGCTTACAGAAACAGACGTGCCTTCATTTGTCGACGCTTCGATCGAGCGACTAGTCGTTGAAGACGGTGTATACGAACTAACACTGGCTTCATAAAAAATCTGACTGGAATCAGAGGTTTCTTCGATACTGCTGCTTGCGGTCTGGTAAGGTGGCTCGGAGGAACTACTGGAAGAATCTCGAACAAAGGGCGCGGCAACAAAGGCATTGGCATCTTGATTGATCGCCACACTCAAAAAAACCGCAACAAAACAACTGACTAATGCCGACTGCATATTGAACTTGAATTTCATCGCACTCCCCATCCTTTCCCAAAAATATGGTTGGACCTTCCGTCAATGATCTATCTCATTCTTATATTATACAAAAAAAAGCAATCGTCAACAAATTAAGTTTTATTTTCAAAGATGACAAAGACATGAATGCCCGTTGCGCAACAAAAAAAGCCCGAGGGCGACGGTCGATCACCTGCGGGCCCATCCCTTCACTAAGGGTTGGCAGGTGCGACGGATGCTCGTTCCTCTGGCTTTAATGGTTCCTTTACTTAAGAAATTCTTTTACTTATAAGTTTCGCAGATGATTCGGGTCATGGATCGGTGCTTCAATATCACTGTCTCCCATGCGCGGTGTTGGATGAACGGACTCATCGGGCATCGCTGTTTCACCTGGTAACGGTTGATCGATGATTGGCTCAGTATCTGCATCACGATCCGTTATTTTGTCCATCGGCTGATAATCGTAGACGCCGACAACGAGTTTGTCTCGTTCGATGTCATCTCGGTAGCCGTATAATGGATCATGTTCATCGTCTCTGTGATCTGAATCGCCAAAAGAAAACGCATCTTTGATTTTTTCCCAAAGCGAACGATCTTCGTCTTCACTAGCAGCATGCTCCACTTCCACATCATCGATGGATTCTAACCCAAATTGATCGATGACTGTTTGATTCGCATACAGCACGATATCGTCTTTGCCATAGCCTTCGTTTGTCAATTGCTCAATAACCGGTAATACTTCTGTTCGAGTGTCGTAACTGCCAATAATCGTTAGGTTTCTGTTGTGCATGTGAAATCCTCCTTATTTTGTGTACGCTTCGATTGTTCTGGTTCTGAAGCAATTCTTTTAAAACTAGCAATTTCTATTGCTTCTTTCATTCTAACGCAGGGTTCTATGATTGACCAAATAGTTTGATTGCGCTTACGAAAAACAAGTAGTTTCTTGATAAACCGCTAGCATCTTAGTGAACGCTTGATCCAGCATAAAAAACCGCGTGAGCCAATGGCATACACGCGGTTGCTTTTGCTTATTATTTGGAAACGATCAACTTTTGCCCGACATAGATCGTATAGCTGCTGTTGATCTTGTTCCATGATGCGATTTGGCTGATGCTGGTGTTGTATTTTTGTGCCAGTGACCATAGGCTGTCACCTGATTTCACCGTGTGCGTCTTCGTTGAACTACTGCTGGTATTCGTATTAGAAGACCCACTGCTAGCAGCTGTCAAGTAGGCACCGCTGACCCAGCCTTTGCCAGAAACATAATACCATTTGTTCGTGCCATTGACGGTCGTCCCGGTTTTTGTTGCGGTAACCGTGACGGTTGCCCCTTTACTTAAAGAACCAGTAATACTGCTGCTGGTAGAAGCATCGGAACGAACATTTAAAATCTCGGTGGTTTTCATTTTCTGATTTGTCGTCGTTGAACCGCTGTTATTGGAAGAGCTGCTGGTTGTTGTCAAGTAGGCACCACTGACCCAACCTTTGCCAGAAACGTAGTACCACGTTTTATTGCCTTCCACTGAAGTGCCGTTCTTTTTCGCTGTCACGGTAACGGTCACCCCTTGACCAAGCGTCGTCACGACACGGCTGCTGGTAGAAGCATCCGAGCGGACATTCAATGCGGCCGTCGTCTTCATTTTTTGATTGATGCTTGAACTGTTGTCTTCTTTTTCTGCTTCAGAAGCATTATTGTTGGTCACTTCAGTAAGGTAGGCACCGCTGACCCAACCTTTGCCAGAGACATAGTACCAATTTTTGTTGCCGTTGACTGATGTGCCGGTTTTCATAGAAGTGGCTGTAAAGGTCGTGCCTTTGCTAAGTGATCCTACCACTGATCCGCTAGTAGAAGCGCTGGAACGAATATTCATCGCTTCCGTCGTCTTCATTTTTTTGTTGATCGTCGTGCCAGAATTGCTATTGTCAGAACCGGTGTTGCCTGATCCGCTATTGTTATTTGAATCATCGGTCGAAACCTTCGTCAAATATGCACCGCTGACCCAGCCTTTGCCAGAAATCTTATACCACGTGGTGTTGCCGTTGACGCTGGTGCCCGTTTTGGTCGCCGTTGCCGTAAACGTCGTATTGGCTGCTAACGAACCAGTAATAGAGGCACTGGTGGAGGCATCGGAACGAATATTCATGGATGACGTGGTTTTCATTTGCTGATTGATCGCTGTTTCATCACTGACGATCGTTTCATTGCTATTGCCGCCGCCTGCATTTGAGCTGCCAGTGTCATATTGCGTTAAATTATACGTACTGATCAAATTGTTTAATTTGCTGGCATAAGAAGTATCGGTTGCATACCGCCCTTGCAGCCAAGCGGTCGCTTGCGTGTAAGAGGTCGTATTGCTTTTCCACGCACCGCTGTAATAGTAGTTGCCGCTAGAAAAACTCGTGTTGCGCAACACATACGCATTGTCTTCAAAAGACTCTTTTAATGATGGGTATTTCCGAAACTTGGCGCTGATCAAATAATAATTGCCTGAACCATCATCTTCATACGTATCCATTGTCACGTATTGGCCATTATAGCTACCTTTGATCCCAAACATATTGTTGGCCGTGGTCGTCAAAGTTGATGCGCCCCAGCCAGATTCCAAAATCGCTTGTGCCATCATGACAGAGGCATACAGATCGTTTGCTGCCGCTACTTCCGTTGCATAGCCGCAAATCTGACTGATAAAGGCAGCCGGATCGATCGTTGCCCGTGAAAATAATGCCCGACTGGTCAAATCCGAAAGGGCTGATGGTACTTCATCTGCTTCTAAGACTTCATCACTAGCGACTGTTGTGCTTTCTGTCGTCGCTGTTTCTGATCCCTCAGTGACTACTTCCGTCCCTGACTCCTCCGTCGTTTCCGAAGTTTCTTCGGTCACAACAGGTGCTGTCGTCGATGCTGTCGTTTCCTCAACCGGTGTGCTGTCGGTTTCTGGTGTAGTGTTTGTTGTTTGTTCAACGACCTTGAGGTCATTGCTAGTTTCTGTCGTTGCCGTTTCAGCCGCATGCCCTAAGGTCGGGATAAACGTTGATCCCGCTACTAAAGTAGTAGCCATCGTAATACTTTTTTGGGTATATTGTGTGCGCTTCAAGCGCTTTTCTAAGCGGCGTCGTTCTTTACGAATTGTCATTTAATCCCTCCGTCGTATTAGCCTTTTTTTATTGTAACACGATTTATTAAAAAATGGGGGGTTAAGATGAAAAAACAGTGAAATCAACGAGATAATTTCTTGCTATGAAACAGTTCTCTCTTTTGCTTCATCCGCCAATCCTCTGTTTTAAAAAAAGAAAAAAGAGTGGTTTTGGCACCAAAAAAGCAGCCTTTATCAAAAAGACTGCTTTGGTTGAATTGTTATTTAATAACAGGTGCGGGCTTTTTGGCTTTTTTCAGCATCGCATAGCCAATGTTGAGAACGAGCCCAAAAACCGCCAAGAAAATTGCTGTATAAAAGGCTTTTGTATAATCTCCTTGGTTACTTTCAGCGATTGCTGCTGCCACTCTAGGCCCAAAGAATGCCGCCGTAGAATAACCAATAAAGACGATTCCATAGTTGACTCCTTGATTGATCGGTCCGTAATTTTCCATAACGATCGATGGGAAAACCCCCATCACGCCCCCGAAGCACAGTCCTAAACCGATGATCCCGACAGTGAAGATCACGGTTGTTTGACCAAGCGTTAATAAGAATAAGGACAATGCCACCACGCCATAGATGATCATCAACGTATTCGTCCGACCAATTTTATCAGAAACGGTGCCCCAAAGGACACGACCAAAACAGTTGCTCAATGAGTACAAGCTGACATAAAAAGCAGCGGCGGCTGCCGTCAAACCGAACATACTTTGCCCGATCACTGATGCGTTAGAAGCAATCATCAAACCTGAGAAAGCCCCTGCCCCTAACATAACGATAATCAAGTAGAAGGTTGGGGTCTTTAGCATGTCCAACCAATTCAGATTGATTTGTGGGCCATTTTTCCCTTGCGCAGCTGGTTGCCAACCTGCTGGGCGATAATCTTCTGGTGCCTTGCGAATAAACAGACTAGCCACTAAGACGATCACGATATAGGCGATCCCTAAAATCCGAAACGCTGCTAGTACATCTTGTGATTCGATCAAACGATTCGCAATCGGTGCGGCAATAATCGCTGCCCCACCCATACCTGCTGTGATCAAGCCCGACGCCAGTCCCCGTTTATCCGGGAATAGCCGAATCGTATTGCTTAAACAAGCCGAATAGGCAAAGCCTTGCCCTAAACCAGCAAAGACTCCATAAGTCAGGTACAACATGGCGGGTGAGTTGACCAATCCCGTCAAGAAGAAGCCCGCTCCGAACAACACGCCTCCACCAGCGATGACCCATCTAGCGGCTCCTCGGTCTGTCAGCAAACCACCCAAAATCATGGTAATCGGGCCAACTGCGGCATTGATGGTAAAGGCTAACATGATCTCTTCCATGGACCAGCCTTTTAATTGACTAAGAGGTCCTGCAAAAACACTAAAGGCGTAAACAGCGCCCGTACACAGCAATACCGCGGTCGAAGCGATCAGAATCAGCCAGCGATTGATTTTTGTTTCCATTTTTTCCCTCCTTTGCTTTAAGCATGTTACTTTATTCACATGTTTTTTCAAAAGCTAGCGCGCGTGACGAAACACAACGCGCAAGGCTTTTTATTCGAGATGTTCTGCGACTGCTGTTTTTCCAGCAATTCGGCCAAAAGTAAAGATATCTGTCAACGAGTTGCCGCCTAAGCGATTGCCAGCATGGATCCCCCCAGCAACTTCCCCTGCTGCATACAGCCCTTCAATGATTTGATCTTCCTTCGTCAACACATGGGTTTGCGGATCGATCTTCAATCCCCCCATCGTGTGGTGAACCGCTGGTTTTCTTGGTGTGGCATAGAAAGGTGCTTTTTCCACTTTCAAGTCGAAGACATCCTTGCCAAACTCTGGGTCCTTCCCAGCATCCACATAGCTGTTGTATTTCGCAACGGTCGCCTCTAAGACGGCTGGATCAACATTGATCTGCTCTGCCAGACCAGCCAAGGTCTCACTGCGGAACAGCGTACCAGCAGCTACTTGCTTATCGATTTTTTCTTGGCTCGTGTTATAAGCGGTTTTCTTGATCTCTTCATCCGCGATCAAATAGAACAATCCGCCATTATCGATCGCCGCTTGGGTCAATACATCGCGACTTTCGTATTCATTGACAAAGCGTTCACCCTTTTGATTGACCATCACAAAGTTAGCAGGTGGCACTTGCAGGCCACTGAACAAAGCCCCTGTGTTTGGATCAGATACGGGCATCATTTGCGAAAAGCCCATGCCAACAAGGTCCGCGCCAGCACTTTCCCCTAGTTTGATCCCGTCACCAGTGATCGCTGGTGAATTTGACGTTTTGATATCGTCTTCGATCTCTGTCCAATAGGTATTGTATTGTTTCAACATTTTCGTATTCGCTCCGAACCCACCAGAAGCTAAAATCACTGCTTTGGCATGGATCGTGACTTTTTGACCGTTACGGCCTTCCCCGATGATTCCAGTAACCTTGCCATCTTCGATCAATAATTCTTTGACAGGCGTATCGATTAAGATCGTTCCCCCATGTTCTTTCACGAATTGATGCAAAGCAGAGACAAAGGCATACCCTTCGTTTTTGACTGGTTTATGTCCTCGGCGCCATTTCGCTCCTACTGGCATATCGACATTGTTCATATCAAATTCTACGCCGATTTCTTCTAGCCATTTCACTGAGTCCAATGCTTGATCCGTCAAGATCTTCACTAGCTCGTATTTCCCATAGATCGGTTGACCATTCAAATCTTTGCGTTTTCCGCCTAAATAGGTTTGAATTCGATGCCACAAAGCAGAATCAAACAAGTATTCTTTTTCTGGCGTCGTTTCTGAAAGATACGCAGTGATTTGTGCCTTCAAAGCTTTGAAGTCTGGTAAGTATTCTGTATCGATCTCTTGCTCATCGATCGTCAGCACTTCTTCTAAAGCACTGCGTTCGCCAGGCAATGCGGAAAAGCCGTTTTGCCATTTTGGATCCGCGGCATTCATCGGTCCGCCAGTACGTACAGTATTGCCACCGATCGCTGGGAATTTTTCTACTAAGATCACATCTTTATTGGCTTGCAGCACACTGGCAGCTGCACTCAGACCCGCACCGCCGCCACCTACGACAACGACATCGGTGGTATACGTTTCATCTTCTGTTTGCAAAGCACTGGCGGCTTTTGGCCGTTTGCGCAAGACATCTGGGTTCGCACCAGCCATTTTCACGGCTTTTGCTACGCCATCAACGACACCGTTACTAGTAACCGAAGCACCAGAGATCGCATCGACATTTAAGGTTTGCCCTTCAATGATCTCTTGAGGAATCCGTACGAAAACGACATCAGCGATCCCTTCGGATTCACCAGAAGTATCGATATCAATAGCTTCGATCCGTTCTTCGCTCAATTTGACGACCATTGGTAGATCCCCGTTATGTCCTGGTGCTGTGACGGTGTATTCGCCAGGCTCATAAACGACTTCTTCTGGTACGTTCAACAAATTAGCGACTTCCGTAAACCGAACGAACTTGCGGAAACAGCTTTCCAAAAAATCGACCGTTCGTTGATCTTTTAAATTGCCTTGTTCATCAAAGGCTTGATGGGCACGTCCCAGCAAGAACTCATTTCCTGGCATGACTGTCGCATTGACACCCGGTGCATCAAGGATTTGGCGCAAATGAAGCTGTGCTCGCGAAGAGCCTTGTACATCGTAGGATGCACCGACGATCATTACCGGTTTGCCATCAAAGGGATGGAGATTGAAGGAGAGCCATTCCAAGACGCTTTTCAATGCGGAAGGAATCGAATGGTTATGCTCTGGTGTCGCAATGATCACCCCATCGGCTGCTAAAATCTTGCTATTTAACCGTTGAATCACTTCACTATTGGTTTGATCTTGTGTTTCATTGAACATTGGGACATCCTTGATTTCCAGTAGTTCAATTTCTGCTAGGGCAGCAAATTCTCGCTGCATAAACGCCACTAATTGGCGATTGGTGGATTTTTTGGCGTTCGTTCCGATTAGGCCGACAAATTTCATGACTGGTTCCTCTCTTTCTTATGCTTGTTCCCACGAAAATTTCTTTGCTCGTTCTTTAGCCGTTGAATATTCACTGACCAGACGGTTCGTGATTTCGACAAACAAGACAAATTCATTGAAACAATCTTCTAGTTCGGCAACTTTTTCGCTATCGATCAAGTTTCCTTGTTCATCGAAGGCTTGCATGGAGTGCCCTAATAAAAATTCCGCACTCGGCATGATTCGAGCTTTTACTTCTGGTGCATCTAAGATCTGACGCAAGTGGGCTTGGGCTCTCGATGAACCTAATGCACCAAGAGAAGCACCCGTGATCATCACTGGTTTATCGATCAAAGGCCGCGTCGTATAAGAAAGCCATTCAATCATGCTTTTTAGCACCGCTGGGATCGAGTGATCGTATTCTGGTGTACTGATGATCACCCCATCTGCTGCTTCGATCTTCTCTGACAAGGCTTGGACTGCCGCTGGTGCCGTCCGATCTTCTGGTTCATTAAATGCTGGCAGATCACTGATTTCGCAAAGTTCGATCTCCGCTTGGTCACTAAAATGGCTTTGAATAAATTGCAGTAAGCGACGGTTGGTCGAACGCGTCGAGTTGGTTCCTACGATTCCAATCAATTTCATTATCATCTCTCCTAATTGTGAATAATTTAACATTTAACAATAAATAAAAAGTTTTTGACCATTGGCTTTGATTTCTTTTTTTAATCGTTTCTCAAGTTGGTTTTTAAGACCTACTGAGATGAAAGGCTTCTTTCTAAACAAAAAAATCTTCCCCAAGTACCCATTTAGTGTACGACTGAATTCTTTATTTGTGAAATATTTATTTAACTATCTATCGATAACAAATTTGTTATAATAAAAAAATGACTAGGAGGACCACGCAATGGCACTTAAAGATTCCCATCTGATGCTGCAATACCTCGATACCTTGTTAAAGCATAGCAACTATACCAAAGCCGCCAAAGACCTCTACATCTCACAGCCTTACTTGACACAAACCGTGAAACGTGCCGAACAAGAGCTAGGGACCCCCATCATCAATCGGCAGCCGGGTCATTTTCAACTGACGGAAGCTGGTAAAATCTATTATCAATATCTGGAAACCTTGGAAACAGAGTCTGCCAAATTGAAAAGTCGGCTGTCTTGGTATACCGCGACCGAGAAGCGTTCTTTGCGCTTAGGCATCTTGCCTAGCCTTGGTTCCTATCTGCTGCCACTCTTTTTGCCTGCATATTATGAACACTATCCCAACGTACACTTTTTCTTACGGGAAGACCTGCCGAAGCACAATGAAAAACGACTTTTGAATGGGCAGCTGGACTTTTTTATCGGACAAAATCCTGAGACGATCGCACCGAATCTAACAGTCCACAGTACCAATCAAGAACGGTATCTAGCGATCATTCCGCCTTGTTCTCCCCTGTATCAACCAGAGAAGCGGTATTTAGCACCTGATTCATTGGCAGTCAAAGACTTGCTGCAAAGTCAGTTGATTTTGACTGCCAGCGGCTCGGCGATTCGGCGCCAAATCGATCAATTGCTGCAAAAATACAAAGTAGAGGCGACCGTTCTCATAGAAAGCAGCAATATTTATACAGCAGCAGCATTGGCAGAAAACAACCTTGGGATTGCGATCGTACCAGAAAGCGTGCTGCAAGCAGCGAATGCGACTCCTTTTAATCTTTATCCGATGCCAGAGGAACTCTTGTCCCTCACCTATTTTATTGCCCATCAAGCCGAACGGGCATTGTCAAACAGCGAAGCCGACTTGATCGAGACCTTTTTGCAACACGTCTAGCTTTCTTTTTTACAAAAAAACAAGCAGCGACCACCTATATTCCTAGGTGATCGCTGCTTGTTTTCATTCTGCTGTTGGCGTTTCGATCAAACGGGCTAATTCTTGCGGATAGATCAGTTCTCCTTGTTTGGTAATGACTAACCCAGTGATCCCTTCTAACGGCGCCAGCTCCTGCAAGATGGCTTGTGGCTCTTTGCCGAACAAGCGGGTCGTCCAAATCTCTCCATCAACCGATTGGTCGGAGAGAATCGTGACACTGGCAATGGCTGACTCTAACGGATAGCCCGTTTCTCGATCAAAAATATGATGATAGGTCTTGCCCGCTACCTGATAGGTTCGTTCATAGATCCCTGATGTAACGACTGATTGATTACGAACCTTCAACGCTGCGACAAAATTTCCTCTTGGTAAGAAAGGGTTTTGGATCCCGATCCGCCAATAGCCATCTTGGTGGCTCGGGGCATCGCCGTAAGTCACCACATTGCCTCCAAGATCGATCAAAGCGGCTGTGACACCAACCTGTTTGAAATAGGTCATCAACAAATCAGCAAAATATCCTTTTGCCACAGCCCCTAGATCAAGCTTCATGCCAGCAGCTAACCCGACGGTCTGCAGCGTTTCATCCAAAATGATCTTGGCAGGATCAGTCTTTGGCAGCAGCTCCGCGATTTTCTCAGGCGTTGGTAGATGGGCATCTTGGAACCCGATCCGCCATTCCTGCACCAAAGGACCGATGGCAATATTTAAGTAGCTATCTTTGGGTACGCTATGGGCTTTCCCTCGTGCGATCAATTCAAACAATTCCTGTGTGGCAGCGATCGCTCCTTGTCCTGCCTGCTGATTGATCTGCATCAACTCCGACGTCGGGTCATTGGCACTAAAACGCTGTTCAAAGGCCGCAGCTCTTTTGGCTGCTTCCTCTAAGATCGCTTCTGGGGTTTCATGCTGCACCCAAATCGTGATCACCGTTCCCATTCCCTGTAACACTCGTTGGCATTCTGGCATTGTCCTTGCTCCTTTGTTCTGTTCTTTTGGCTATCATAGCAGTTTCTGGGAGAAAAAAGTAGTCTGCGGGATACCGCTGCTGCTTTTTTTTGAAAAAAAACTGCGAGGTCACCCTCGCAGTCTGCTGTTTCTATTGCTCAATGATAAAAGTCGAAGCGGCCTTTCGCCAATACTTCTTTGACCCCACCGGTTTGGTACAAGGAACGGTCCATAATGGCTTTTTTCACCACGGAAGCGGGATAGCCTTTGATGCCCATTTTCCCTACTAAGCCAAAGGCATGGGTATTGCCGATCGATGCCACTGAACCTAATGATTCAAAGTGGAAATCTGCTGGTTTTTCCCCGTTCATTTGACGTAAGATGTTTTTACCCGCATGCTGCCCCATCTTCAAAGCGATTTGAGCCGTTGTTGGATACGGGCGATTGGTCGCTGGGTCCATGACTGCTGAAACATCACCGACAACATAGACGTTACTATGATCAGGGTCTGTTAGGTCTTGATTGACCATCACGCGACCACGACGAGCAGAAAAGTCTGATTCAGCCATCACATGGCTGCCGCTGACGCCTGTGGTCCAAACGATGGTTTTGGCTGATAATTCTGCTGTTGCTCCTGTATCGGCATCATTTTGATAGACAACGACACCTGGTTTGATTGCTTTGATGGGTTTACCAGTCAGGAAGTTTACGCCCCATTTAACGAGATTTTTGATCCCGTAATCCGATAGTTTTTCATCAAACATCGGTAATAAACGAGTCACTGCTTCGACACAGTACAGTTTGATGTCTTCTGGTTTGACACCTGCTGCTTTCGCGAAGGTTTTACGGTTTTCCACCAATGAACCTAGCAATTCGATTCCCGTGAAACCAGCACCGCAGACAACGATTTTTAAGTAGTCAGGATTTTGTGTTTCTTTGTATGCCTTCATTTGTTTCAACAAATGATGATAGATGTTTTCTGCGGAGTCGACATCCACCATTTCCAACGCATGCTCCTCGACACCAGGGATCCCAAATGATTCTGATTCAAAGCCTAACGCCACGATCAAATAATCATAGGTGCACGTGGATTGATCTTTAAAAACGATCACTTGTTGGTTACGATCGATCGACGCCACTTCCTTTTGAACAAAGGTAGTCTTTTGGGGACGAACGACATCATTGATGGGATAGCAAATGCGGTCTCTTGGTTGCGTACCGGCCGCAACTTCATGAAGATCGGTTGCCTCATAATGATAATCGTTTTTGTCGATCAATGTGATGTGAAACGCTTCTTTTGCTCCTTGCAGTACGTGCAATGCTCGCAATCCAGCATACCCTGCTCCTAAAATGACAACTTCCTTCATGTTTCCTTACTTCCTTTCTTTGCTGTAAAAATTATAAAATCAAACCAATCGCAAAACTCAGCACTTGTACGCATGCTCCGACCGCAAGGATCCGAACGGCACAAATGAAGGTCTCTCTTTTGATTTGTTTTTGCATAAATCGTTTTGTCTGCTGCCAGACAAAGGGCGCCGCGAAAAAGGTCAGAACCAGTGACCAAGGCGCAATGTTGAGGGCAACTGAGGCAATGATCGCAACAAACGCCAAGACGTTCATCGTGATAAATAATTTCAACGCACGGGCTTTACCAAGGTAATGCACCAGCGTATAGCGCTCATTTTTTTCATCCTCTTCCAGATCACAAATGTTGTTTGCCAGCATCAAGTTGGCGATCCATAATGTGTTGGGTAATGAGATCAAGAAAATACTGCCAATCGTGGCAATGTTCCATTCAAAGGTTTGATAGGCATTAAGGTAGACACAGATCAACGAGATCATAAAGCCCATCGTAAAGCCAGAAAAGAACTCGCCTAAAGGCAAACTAGAAAGCGGCCGTGGACCAGAGGAATAAAAGATCCCGACTAGGTAACAATACAGCCCCATCCAAAAGAGCGGCCAACCAACCACCATTGCCAAGGCGATTCCCATGGCGGCGGAAACGATGATCATGGAGACCATCAACCAAAAAACCAATTTGACAGACAACTGTTCCCGACCAATGATATTGGTTTTTTCTTTGTAATCATGCCCTTCTGTGGCATGATGGTAATCGTTGTAGTTATCTAAAATATCCACCGCCATATTGAAGATCAGCATGGCAATGAAATACAATAGGACATAGCCAAGATGAATCGTTTGATAATTGTACCAGCTGTAGCAGACACCAATGAAAAATGGCAAAATACTGGCGGTTTTTGCTTTAAATTCGACGAGTTCTAAAAATACAGGTAGCGTCACAACTTCACCTCCTTTAGTGAGTGCATTAAACTAGTCAATCACGCCCCTTTACGCTAGAATAAGGGCTGAATGACTGTTAGAAAGGGTTATACTATGTTTGACTTTTGGATCGATTATCCGACGATCGAACAACGATTGAAAACCGTATGTTCCATCATTGAAGAACACGTTACTGTTCGTAACAAAGAGATACAAGATGTTTTGATCGACTTTACTTATTCAGGTGGAAAAATGCTGCGGCCAGCGCTCTTTTTTTTGTTTGCTGACTTAGGCGATCCCCATTATAAAAAAACCGACCAATTAACAAAAATTGCTGCTTCTCTAGAAATTTTACACATGGCCACTTTGATCCACGACGACATCATTGACGATTCGCCGCTGCGGCGCAGTCAAGTCACTGTTCAAGCCAAATACGGCAAGGATATCGCGGTCTACACGGGTGATCTTTTGTTCACCCAATTTTTTGAGCTTTTGATCGAAAGTATGAATGGCTCCCCGTTTTTAAAAACCAACGCACAAGCCATGAAACGACTCCTTTTAGGTGAACTTGATCAAATGCACACTCGCTACAACATCCATGAATCGATTGACGACTATCTGCAAAGCATCAACGGCAAAACCGCTGAACTGTTTTGGCTCGCTTGTCTCGAAGGCGCTCATTTTGGCGGCCTCGACACAGAAAACCAAGAGCGGGCGGGTGAGATCGGTCGCAACATCGGGATCGCCTTTCAAGTATTCGACGATATTCTCGACTACACCTCTGATAGCGGCACTTTGAAAAAACCGATTCTAGAAGATTTGGCGCAAGGGGTCTATACCTTACCGCTGCTATTTGCCAAAGAACAGGCACCTGCAGCATTCGCTCCTTATTTGAATAAAAAAGCAGCACTCTCCTTGGCAGAAGCCCAAGAAGTTGCGGATCTTGTCGTTCGTTACGGCGGTGTCGAAAAAGCGCGCGCTTTCGCGGTCACCTACACGCAAAAAGCCTTAGACGACATCGATCTGCTGCCCGAAGCACCTAGCAAAGCCAAAATTCGTTCATTAACTGAACTGCTCTTGCAGCGCAATTACTGAGCCATAGAGCAATGAGAAGAAAAGCGTCCATCACTGATTGATGGACGCTCTTTTTTATCGTCGTCCTTGGTCAATGGCCAATAAGTGTTGAAAATGTTTGTTTTCTGCTGCCAATTCGGCAGGTGTTCCGCTCATGGTCAACTGACCATCTTCAATAAAGAGCACACGGTCCATCATCGAAATTCCTTGCAAGTGGTGGGTGATCCAAATGATCGTTTTGTTCTCCAGCACTTGGAAAAAGGTTTCGAGCACACCTTGCTCCGTGATCGGGTCTAAGCCGACGGTTGGCTCATCCAATAAGATGATCGGAGTGTCTTTTAGCAAGATCCGCGCCAATGCCAAACGATGCCGTTCTCCACCAGAAAAACGCAAGCCGGCTTCATCCACCATCGTCGCCAAGCCGTTAGGCAAAGCTGCCACCATTTCTTTCAACCCGACTTGCTCCAGTACGCGCCAGACTTCTTCTTCCGAAGCCGACTCATTGCCTAGCCGAATATTATTCAAGACGGTCGTATGGAAAAGATAGGGACTTTGATTGATGACACCGATCAAGTCACTGATCGACTCACTCAATGCCGTCACAGGCACGTCGTTTAAGGTGATCGACCCTTGCGTCGGTTGCAGATCGCCTCGCAACAAGGAGGCAAATGTACTTTTCCCAGAACCGCTGCGACCAAGGATAGCTAGTTTTTGATGCGCAGGAATCGTTAGATCCAGCCCATGAAGCACTTCTTTGCCTTCAGGATACTGAAAATGCAAGTCCTTGGCTGTGATCGACACGAGGCCCGTCACTTCAGGTACTGACGGTTGCTCCATGGAGACTTGGCGATTTTCTTCTGGCAATGCATTGAAGCGATCGATAGAGTCTTTGTAGCGATTGGTTTCTTGAGCAGCAGACGGTAATGGCGCAAATGCATCAACTAAAGGAAAGACACACAGGACAAAGGCAGCGATCCAGTTGGCTGCTCCTCCGTGGTTACCTGGAAAGCGAATGCTGGTCCAAAGCAGCAATGCGACAGCGATCACTCCAAAGATGCTTTGTAAAAGAAAATCACGCCGGCGATCAAAGGACAGCATCTGTTCATCCACCGCCCGCAACTGCGTTTCCAGTTCCTTATGGGCAGCCACGTACTCGCTGCCTCTTTGAGAGAAGACCCAATCAGAAACCCCTAATACATTATCCGTCAGTGTCGTATACAAGTTGTTTTTCATGTGTTTTTGCTTTTCTTGCCGCGCGCCGTTGATGATCACCGACCAAAGCGGCAAGACAAAGACGATGATCCCTAATAGCAGCAGCATCACCAAAGCAAACCACCAAGAAAAATAGCCGAGTCCAATGATCAAGAACGCATACAAGATCCAAGCGATCACGGTAGGAAAGATCGTCCGCAAATACAGGTTTTGTATATGGTTGATATCTTCTGCCAATAAGCCCAAGATATCCCCTGTGCGATGCGCTTGCTTAAAGAAGATCGCATCTTTTTCTACTACGTTGTACAATTTCAATCGTAAATTAGAGGTCATGCGCAAGACCCAGCTATGACTGGTCAACCGTTCCAAATAGCGAAAGACTGGACGGCCGATCCCAAACGCTCGGGTCAGTACGATGGGGATGTAAACCAATAGAATGTTTTCTGGGATCGATGCCGAGCGGCTGATCAGGTACCCAGAATTAAACATCAGTGCCCCACCACAGAAAAAGGTCAAGAAGCCTAGGAATAAGGCCAGCGCCAAAACGTTTTTGTATTTTGACAAGAAAGGCTTGACCCACGTATCAGTTTTCAACGAGCGCAATAAGCCGATTTTATTCAAGCTGTTCCCTCCTCATTCCATTGACTAGTTCTGTAAAAGCACCTTGCTTTTGCTGCAGTTGTGCCAAGGTTCCTTGTTCCACGATTCTTCCTTGATCCATCACGATGATTTCATCCATTTCTTCCATCCAGTGCAAGCGATGGGTTGCAAAAAAGACTAAACGGTTTTCCATCAGCGGTAGCATCCGTTCCTTTAAGGCAACTTCGGTTTCAATATCCAAGTGAGCCGTTGGTTCATCAAACAAAAGAATCTTTCGTTGCTGGTCTAAAAAGGCACGGGCTAGAGCGATCCGTTGGGCTTGTCCGCCACTTAGATGCCGTTCCCCTTCTCCTAACATCGTGTCCAACCCTTGCGGCAGCTCTGCTAAAAGCTCAGTCAAGCCTGCCACTTCAATGGCTTTCAGTACGGCTTCTTTGGTAGCTGTCGGCTGATAAAACGCGACATTTTCCTGCAAGGTCAACCGATAGATATAAGGATTTTGCGGAATATAAATCAGCTGTTCTTGCCAGCTTGCTTGGCGAAAGGCCGTGGTCTTGGCCCCTCCGAGAGTGATCTCGCCACTGTCTGGCACGAGAAAGCCACTCAAAGTATTGATCAAGGTAGACTTGCCAGAACCGCTCAGACCGATGATCCCAATCTTTTTGAAGCCAGTCACGTTCAAGTTGATATCCGTCAAAGCCGCTTTTTCCTCGTAGGAAAACGCCAGCTGATCGATCGTTAACTGGGCGTCTTCCTGCCAACGAGGCACCGTTACTGCCGGTACTTGGGCTTCGGGCTGATGCAAGATTTCCGTCACCGCAGTCATCGCATTTTTTCCGTCTAAGGTTGCATGGTAATCACTGGAAAAGTCGCGGATCGGCAAGAAGTATTCTGGTGCTAAAATCAAGATGGTTAACGCTGGAAACAGCAAGATTCCTTCATTGATCAGCCGCAAGCCTAGCAAGACTGCCACGACGGCAATCGATAAGGTCGTGAAAAAGTCTAAGGCGAAGGTCGATAAAATACCGACTTTTAATGAAGCCATCGTCGCTTTCCGAAACCGTTCGCTGGAAGCAAAGATACTCTTGCCATATTTTTTACTGACCCCAAACAATTTCAGCGTGTCGATCCCTCGCAGGGAGTCGATGAAATGATTGGACAGTAATTGAAACGTTCGGTATTGTTTTTCCGCTTTGCTTTGCGCGGCATAGCCCAAGATGATCATAAAAATGATGATCAAGGGGAACACCAACAGCAAGACCAAGCCGGATTCCCAATCCAGATAAAAAACGAGTGCCAAAATGACCCAAGGAATGATCGACATATTCATGATTTTGGCAAGAATCAATTTCAAGTAGTTTTCGACTTGGTTGATCCCTTCCAAGACCATCGTTGTTACATTCCCCGTCCCTTGCTGTTGTGCGATCTGAGGACCGACCCGAAACAATTTCTCCAACAATTGATCCCGCAGATCGGCGGCTTGCTGGTAACTGTAATCATCGAGTCTTTTGGAACGGAAATAGATAACGGCTTGTCGGGCGATAAACGAACAAAAGAACAGCAGAATCCAGCCCCACTGTTCCTCTAATGGTCGTCCTTCCCATAAGCCAGTGATGGCACGTGCCAATCCATACGCCTGCCCAATAATGAAGAGCGCCTGCAGGAACGAAAGTCCCGCAAGCAGCCCTAAAAGTTGTTTCATTCCTGGGAGCTTCATGATTTGTTTATCAATCATTTATACCCCTCCAACGCCTCCGTATGACTGATCCGTTTACGGAAGATATAGTAACTCCAAGCCGTATAGGCCAAGACGAAAGGCAAGATCGTCAGTGAAAGATAACTCATGATCTTCAATGTGTAGCGGCTTGAAGACGCATCAGCGATCAACAGGTCATAGCTTGAATCGATCGAACTGATCAAGACTCTTGGGAATAACCCTGTGAAGATCAATGCCACCAAAGCGATCAACGTCAAGCCGCTCGCAATGAAAGCCATCATTTCTTTGCCTTTAAAGACGCCGATATTTGCAATCAGTGTCAGTACAACGATCACGAGCAACAAACCAAGCGTTGTCGCAAAATGATTTTCGAAGAAATCCGTTTGGAAGTAAAGCATCACAGCAAAGACGACTAAGCCTGCATATAAGATGCCATAAAAAATACTTGCATAGTTGCGTGCCCGTGCCCGAATCGGACCTTCCGTTTTCAAAGCGATATAGTTTAATCCGTGCAAGTAGCACAACAAAGTCAACGCGATACCGCCAACGATTGAAAAGGGATTGACGTAATCCGTAAAGGTTGCCGTCATGTTGCCATCTTCACCCAAAGGCATTCCTTGGATCATGCTGACAAACATCAGACCGAAGAAAAACGGTACGATCGTACTGCCGATCGTCAACGTCCAGTTCCAAATGTTTTTGTGTTCTTTCGGGAAGTTCGCTCGAAACTCAAAGGAAACACCGCGAATGATCAACCCGACTAAGATCAATAACAAAATCAAATAAAAACCGCTGAACAAAGAAGCATACCAGTATGGAAACGAGGCGAACATCGCTCCGCCGGCGGTCAATAGCCACACTTCATTGCCATCCCAGACAGGCCCGATCGTTTTAACGATCTGGTCTTTTTCCTCTTCATTGTGAGCCAATGTCTGCACAGACATCCCCACACCAAAGTCAAACCCTTCTAAGAAGAAGAAGCCAGAAAATAAAAGCCCAATCAACGTGAACCATAGTAATTGCAGACCGGTCATCCTTCAAACGCCTCCTTATCAAATGGGTCTTCGTACCCTTCTTGGTTGTCTCCTTGGCTGATTTCACCGAAGGCCTCTTTTTCAGGTCCATGATCCATTTCCCGTTTCACCAGATAGACCATCGTTCCACCTAAGCCAGAGAACAAGAGGAAGTAAACGATGTTTGAGATCAAGAGTGAGGTCACGGAAACGTTTGGTGACACACTATCTTCGATCGTAAACAAGCCGTAAACCGTCCATGGGTAACGTCCTAACTCCGTGATCAACCAACCAGCTGTATTGGCAATAAATGGGGTGAACAAAGTGATCGCCACTACCCAAAGCAGCCAGCGTTTTTCAAAGAGCCACGGTTTCTTCTTACGCGTAAAATACAACCCCAGACCAGAAACCAACAGCATCAAGGCACCAAAACCAGCCATGATCCGGAAGCTCCAAAAGAGTGTGTTGACCGGCGGGTAGTAATTACGGTCGCCGTAGGTTTCAATCAATTGCTGATTGACCGTATCCATCCCATCGATTGAGCCGAAGGGTTCATTGAAGGCTAAGATACTCAACATATATGGAATCGAAATACCGAAGACTTGGTGATGTTCCGCTTCATTCGCCCAAGCAACGACAGTCCAAGCCGCAGGACTCCCGGTATCTTCATAAGTTCCTTCCATTGCGGCAAATTTCATTGGTTGTTCTTCAACCAAGTATTTCATTTGTTCATCCCCGGCTAGCAAGACGGTGAATGAACCGAACAATGCCACCGCAAAACCGATCCGCATTGATTTTTTGAAGAAATCGCGGTCAATGTCTTTGTCTTTCTTCAATAGACGAAAGGCTGATAAGCCAGCAACAATGATTCCGCCCATCGTGATGGCTGCGGTGATCACGTGTAAAAACTCATACCACACTTGTGGATTTGCCAATAATGCACCGAAGTCAGTCATTTCTGCCCGGCCATTGTTCAAGGTATACCCCACTGGATGCTGCATAAAACTATTGGCAGCTAAGATCCAAAACGCCGATAGCATCGAACCAAGCGTCACCAACCAGAAAAAGGTGGCGTGCAGCTTAGGACTGACCCGATCCCATGTAAAGATCCACAATCCTAAGAACGTCGATTCTAAGAAGAACGCCAACAAAGCTTCTAAAGCCAAGGGCGCACCAAAAATATCCCCGACAAAACGAGAATAGTCTGACCAGTTCATCCCAAATTGAAATTCTTGAATGATCCCTGTCACGACCCCGACAGCAAAACTCAATAGAAAAATATTCCCCCAAAACTTCGTCATCCGGCGATATTTTTCATCTTTTTTGATCACATAAAGTGTCTCCATAATTGCAACGACGACACCAGTTCCGATCGAAAACGGTACAAAGAAAAAGTGAAAAATCGTCGTCATCGCAAACTGGATTCGCGCTAGTGTCACAATATCCATCCTACATCCTCCTATTTCATAAAAAAGTACATTAAAATAATTCTAAATAAAGAAAAATTCCAACTTCGAATATACTCCTCTAATCAGTAAAAAAGAAGCAAATTGCTTGCATTTACTGATTTTTAATCACTTCCTCTCCGATTCTTAAACATAAGGCGCTTTCATCAGCGGAATACAGCTTATTCTAGCTACTCCCAGCCAAAACGGGTTCCTTCAGAAAGCAATGGATCACTCAATAAAATCCCCGGAAACTCTTCTTTCAATACAGATGTGCTTAATAATTGATACATAGCAAACGTGTTCTTCATCCCTAATCTTTCCAGCTGATCTAACGTTTGCTGCATCAAGTCCGCCGCTTGTGCCTTATTTTGTTTTAATAGATGCGTCCAGCCTTCAAAAAACGGCATAAAGATCGCTTGTTCAATGTGTTCTTTTTCATAAACATGATCTCGCCATAAATGAAAGGTCTTTTCCGCATAATTCGCCTCGTCGAAAACAGCAAAAACAGAAAATACCGTCTCAAACGTGTTGTACAAAATATCTTCATTGCCAGGAATTTTTGCAAAGCGCTGACTCTTTTTGATGGCGATCGTCAAGCAGCGCCAAAGCAAAGCTGGCTCCATCGAAATTGCTACGCGGGCAAACAGCCGCAGCTCATAAACACCCCATGTATCGGTATTCAGCAAGTAATGCTTGGCAGAGTCCAAACAGTAATTGTGTTTCAGGTAAGCCTCCTCGACGGGCACCCCTTTAAAAAGCTCCTCTTTCATCAAGTAGTCAAAACGGATCAGTTGTAAGAAGTGGTCCAGCTCCAAGGAGTAATGCTGTTGAAAGTACGTGGTCAGCTTTTGATATTTCTTTTTTAATTTAGGTACTTCATCAATGGATTCGATCCCCATCGAACGGACATAGTCAACCATTAGCTTTTGAGCCTCCGAATGATGCTCCCCCGTATGCAGCAGCTGAAATTCGGCAAAACTCACTTCTAGTTTATCTAGCAAACGATGAAATCGTTCGCAGGAAATCGTCGTTTTGCCATTTTCAAATTGCGATAACAAAGACATCGACAATTGTTCATCCACTAATTCCTTCAACAACAAGCCTTTGCTTTTGCGAAGCTCTTTCACTGTCGCACCATAATTGTTCATTTTTTCACCTTCTTTTTCAATATATTGAAATAAGCAGTTGCTTTTCCCAAAGAGCCTTTATAGTTGAATTATCTTATAGAAACGAGGGAAAAGCTATGGATACCCATATAAAAAAGAAAATGCTTCACGTGAAACATTTACAAAAAAGCTTCAAAGACAAAACCGTTTTGAAAGAGGTCACTTTTGACGTCACTCCTGGCGAAGTATTTGTCTTACTAGGATCAAACGGCGCTGGAAAAACCACTTTAGTCAAAATTTTGTCCACTATCCTACCTTTTGACCAAGGAACCGCGCTGATCGACGGGATCGACTTGACCAAAGATCCAGCAGCGATTCGCGAGAAAATCAGTCTGACGGGGCAATTTTCCGCCGTCGATCAAGAACTGACCGGGCGAGAAAACTTGCTGATGATTGCTGCCTTGCGCCATGTCAAAAACAAACAGTTTATCGTCCAACATTTGTTAGAGCGTTTTGATTTGGTGGATGCCAGCAACCGACTAGTCAAAAATTATTCTGGTGGCATGCGACGACGCTTAGACATCGCCATGAGTTTTATCGGCGAACCTGACCTGCTCTTCTTGGATGAACCAACGACCGGGTTAGACCCGCAAAACCGCTTAGCCACATGGCACATGATCAAAGAGATCGCCGCTCAAGGACGAACGATTTTCCTGACGACTCAATACCTCGAAGAAGCTGAATTTTTAGCAGATCAAGTCGCCATCTTGCATGAAGGGAAAATCATCTTGCAAGGAACACCAACGGAAGTCAAAGCACTGCATCCTTCACAAACGATGGAAATCAGCGTATTGACGAAAGAACACTTGCAGACCGTGCGACAGCATCTGTCTGACTTTCCGCTGCAAGTCAATGAGTCCAGTCTCTCTCTGGCATTTCCCGTCAGTCAAGACTTCCAGCATTCCTTCACGCTGTTGCAGGAACTCAATCAACTACCGATCACTATAACCAGTTTTAATCAAAAGAATGCTTCGTTAGAAGATATTTTTCTAACACTTGTCCAAGGAGGAAACCAATGAAAGCAATTATAGAAACCAACACCTTATTCAAACGCAATCTCTTGCTATCGATTCGCAGTATGGAGACTTTGCTAAGTGGGATTTTGACCCCAGCGATTTTAATGATCCTCTTCGTCTATGTTTTTGGGGGAGCCATGAACGTCGGCGATACCTCTTATGTCGATTTTGTCGTTCCTGGTGTTCTCGTCCAATGTATCGCCCAAAGCGCCTCCTCCGTTGGGGTAACGGTGACGGAAGATTTGAAATCCGGCATGGTGGAACGGCTGATGACCTTGAACATCTCTAACTCAGCCTTTTTAAACGGCCATGTCTTCGCCGCGACTCTTCGGAGCTTGATCAGCACCTTGGTCGTGTTGATCGTTGCCATGGTCATCGGTTTTCGCCCTCAAGCCACAGTTGCTGGCTGGGGACTCGCTTTCCTATTGATCTTTTGCTTCACCTTCGCCTTTACTTGGGTCTCCGTTCTGGTTGGTCTCATCGCCAAAAGCCCCGAGACAGCGACCTTGTTTACTGTCTTGATCACCCTTTTGCCCTACTTAAGCTCTGGTTTCGTCCCTACGGAAACCATGCCGCGCCCATTAGCCGTTTTTGCTGAATACCAACCAATGTCGCCGATCATCCATTCTTTGCGCGGGCTTTTGTTAAACTTGAAAGATACCACCTTGATCAGTGCCTTTAGCTGGTGTGGCGGTATCGTAGTGGTGAGCTGGTTCTTGGCACGGATGCTTTATCAGAAACGGTTACGCTAGGTAAAAGGAATCAATGGTATAATATAAGTAGTTTTCTATTATAAAAAGGCAGGGATACCCATGGATCTTAAAAACCGGCTGATCGCCTTCGCTCAGACCTTTAATGATGTTCAGGTCGACCATCCATTTGCAAAGTTTCCCGAGTACCAAGTCTTGCGGCACCGCAAAAGCGGCAAATGGTTTGGCTTGCTGATGACTGTAGAAAAGCAAAAATTAGGCCTAGAAGAAACGGGAATGATCGAGATTTTAGATGTCAAAGCAGCGTCCGAAATGGTTTCGATCATCAATCAAAGCCGCGGCTATTTACCCGCTTATCACATGAATAAAAACCATTGGCTCACCGCATTACTAGATGGCTCTGTATCAGAAAAACAACTCCAATCTTTGTTACGAGACAGCTATGAGCGTACCCGTTAAACCCAAATATCACCAAAAAACCGATCAACGATGCGCCTATATAGGAGCACCGTTGATCGGTTTTCTTTTATAACGGATCCTGTGTCATCCGTGAGTCTAACGAAACACTTAGGCCAACTCTTCTCCGTTTGTTGCAATGACTTGTTTGTACCAATCGAAGGATTTTTTCTTGGAACGATCCATCGTGCCGTTGCCTTCGTCATCAAAGTCAACATAAATAAAGCCATAGCGTTTGCTCATTTCGCCTGTTGAAGCACTGACAAGGTCGATACAGCCCCATGGCGTGTAACCGATCAAGTCTACGCCATCAGCGATCGCTTCCCCCATTGCTTCAATGTGGCGGCGCAAGTAATCGATACGATAGTCATCTTCGATCTTACCTTCTTCGTTAAAGGTATCAATGGCTCCTAAGCCGTTTTCCACGATAAACAACGGTTTTTGATAACGATCATACAATTCATTCAACGCGATGCGCAGCCCTTCTGGGTCGATTTGCCAGCCCCATTCACTTGCTTCTAAGAATGGATTGCGGACGCCGCCTAACAAGTTTCCTTGCACTTCATCGGCTTCTTCTGTGGTGATATCCACGGCAGAAGACATGTAGTAGCTGAAGCCAACATAGTCAACAGTATGTTCAGCAATCAAGGCTAAGTCTTCTTCGGTAATCTCAAGATCCTCTTTATTGACGCCGTGTTCTTTGTACAAACGATCCGTAAAAGATGGGTATTTTCCACGTACTTGCACGTCGGCACAGTAGTAGTTGAAGGCTTGATTATGGATCATCGTCGCCACTTGGTTGACCGGGTTCGCATCAATGCTGTAAGTCGTTGCATAAATGATCATACAACCGATCTGTAACTCTGGGTTTAATTCATGGCCGATTTTGACTGCTTTACTGCTGGCAACAAATTGGTTGTGCCACGCTTGAATCACGTTTGTAAAGTCGCTGGCACCCGTGCTATTGACCATTCCTTGACTCAATGCGGAGAAATGGAAAGCAGAGTTAATCTCATTGAAGGTCATCCAGTATTTGACTTTGCTGTGGAACCGTTCCAAGACAACTTTTGCAAAACGTTCATAGAAATCGATCAATGCTCGATTTTTCCAGCCACCGTATTCTTTGGCTAAATGCAAAGGCATTTCATAGTGAGAGATCGTAACCACTGGCTCGATCCCGTACTTCAAACATTCATCGATCAGCGCATCGTAAAATGCCAGTCCAGCTTCGTTTGGTGTCGTTTCATCGCCTTTTGGAAAAATACGTGTCCAAGCGATGGAAAAACGATAGCTCTTGAAGCCCATCTCTGCAAACAACGCAATGTCTTCTTTGAAACGGTCATAATGGTCGATCCCGCGATGATTTGGGTAGGTGTATTTGTCCTCATCGATCGTCCAATCAAACGTATCACTGCCTAAAATCGCTAAACGCTGTTTGCCGCCAGGCATTGCATCCGCCACTGACAAGCCTTTGCCATCGCGATCGAACGCCCCTTCTAATTGATTCGCTGCGGTCGCGCCGCCCCATAAGAAATTTTCTGGAAATTTTGCCATTTGCTCGTTCTCCTTTTGTTTTCTTTTGATAAACCTACCTAGCTGATTACTGAAAAATCCCCGATAAAAAACAAAAAACCTAAATAAGAGCCGCTGCTAAAACGAGAAGAGCGCTTTCTTATTTAGGTCTTGCCTGATCGAGTCAGTAACAATCCACGTGGGTTTTCTTTCTTTAACTATAGCACTAACTCGTTGGCTTGTCACCATAAAATCGGTTTCTTTTAAACCGTTTCCCCCGTTGCATCGATACTTTCACTTTGAACCTCCGCTTGCGCTGCTTCTGCTTCTGTTTTTAATTTTCCTTTATCTAATATTTTGACAAAAAGAATGTACAGCAAGCAGCCTGCCAAAACGCAAACGACTTGTAGAACTGCGACATGCCAGCCTCCAGCTAGAAACCCATTTAGAAAAATCGGTGTGCCAAAGGGAACTTGTACGCCACTAAGTCGTGGGACGATCCCACTCCAGATCGCTAGGTACGCCACAAGCACTTGAACCAATGGTGTTAATATGAACGGAATCGCCATGATTGGATTCAAAATCAGCGGTAAGCCAAAAATCACCGGCTCATTAATGGTGAACAATCCAGGAACGGCACTCAGGTTAGCGACTGTCCGTGATTGTTTTGATTTCGCCAACAGCAAAATAACGATAATCAATGACAATGTTCCCCCAGCCCCACCAATACCAGCAAACAAATCATAAAACGACTTGCTCAAAATATTCGGCAACTCGGAACGAGCAACGCCGCTAGCCAAAGCATCCATATTTTCCACATCCATTGGTAAGTACAAAGCGGTGACAAAGCTACCCACCACCAACGAACCATGGATACCGAAGAACCATAGCACCATTTGGATCAGTACAATAAATAACAACGAACCTACACTAGAAGACAAGCTTTGCAGCGGCATTGCCAAGATTTGATAGATGAAATCTGAGAATGAGCCATAAGAAGTAAAACTGAATGCCCAGCTAATGACGATCGCGGTAAACCCAGAAATAATTGCTGGAATCAAACCGGCGAAGGTATCCGTCACAAATTGCGGCACGCCTGCTGGCATTTTGATGGCGATATTTTTTTCTAAAATAAAGCAGTACAAACGAGCAAAGACTAAGCCACAGATCATAGCGGTAAACAAGCCTTGAGCACCGAGTTTGCTCATATCGAGGGTCGTTGTTTCCTCTAAGGTAACCATTGGCGTCATCATCAAAAAGGCAAACAGTGAAACGATGCCGGCAGGAACCGCCGATTGCTTAAATTCTGTAGCTAAACGGTGACCGACCAGAAAGGAAGTGTACACTGAGATAACCCCGACGGTCATACTGTAACCGACGGAAAAATAGCCGTCAATATTGATCGAATTGATAAAGTCTGTCCATCCTTGAATCGGCAAAACTGCTAACAATAAGGCGATCGAACCAATAATGTTGATCGGCAGCGTCGCCATCAACCCGTTTGAAATTGCCTTTAAATACCGATTGTTGGAGATTTTATCTGCAAATACTAACACCTTATCCATATATTTATCCATTTTCTTTTCACTCCTTTATTTGGATGACAAACAATACATCTTCATGACAATTGTGGGGATGGAAAACAGTGATACCATCGGTAACTGTCAGTTTTGGTTTCAAGAAACGATTGGTATTCAAATCGATCAATGTGACAGTCGCTGTAGAAAGATCTCCTTGCAGGCGAACTGTTGTATTGCTTGGCAAGTAAAGCAACGCATCCTTCGATCCTGCGATGGCTGCCATGCGAATCTGTTCATCTGCATCGATCAAGCGCTCTTGGCAAGGCACAAGCTCCTGAATATTTAATAATTCGAATAATTGCTTGATAAAGCCATAGTCATCTGCCCCAGGAAAAGATAAAGCTTCTGGCCAAATCATCGGACGATCAAACGCTTCCCCGATTTCTTCCGCAAAAGTCGCCGTCGGGGTTTGCCAACTCCAGATGCCGTGGGCACCGTACGTGATCCCAGCCGCGCCGCCGGCTAACAGTGATTGCCATGCCGCTTTGCGGACATCCTTTTGACCAAATCGGCCGTATACGTGACGGGCATAGCCCATTTGTTCATAGCAAGGTTCTGAGTTGATGATCGGCAGCTGCGGTTGTCTTTGATAAAAACGCTCTGCCAAATAATAAGGCATATTCAAAAAGGCGCTATTATGACCTGATTGGTATAAAAATAAGTCCAAATGTTCGACGATCGTTGCGGGAATCTCTTCAAAACGTCCCTTGATATGAATCGTTTTCAGGGTATTGGGCGAATGCTTTTCAAAGAAAGCAAAGGCTTCTAGATACGTATCGATGGTTGGCTGTGTTGGGAAATCCGTATCGCCACCAATAAAGTAGATCGGATGGAAGGCATCAAAAGTCGCAATCACTTTTTGATAGTAGGCCTGGCGGCAATCCTTCGGCAACACGTTGCGTTCTTTGTCCAACTGGCTAGCCCACGTGCCTGCGACATAGTTTGACCACAAGACGACCAACGCTAAAGTAAAGCCTTTCTCATCGGCAATTTTACAAAGACGCTGAGCCCGTTCGAAATAGGCATCCTCCCAAACAGTAAAATCAAAGACGCCCGCATCAAGAGGAAACGGCAAGCAGTCAAATTGACCACGGCTGCGATCCCATTGCGGTAACACATTGATTTGAAGGGTATTGAAGCCCTGCTCTTTGCGTTTGTCTAAGTAGGTGATCCAGTCATTTTCTTGAATACTAGTAAAGGCACTCCAGCAAGTATCGGCTAAATAAAAGAAATGCTGGCCGTCTCGCAATAAGGTGCGTTTGTTTTGGCTTACGGTGATTTTCACGGTGGTGCTCTCCTTTCATCGGCACAAGTTGTGCACTGGCGGTTTTTTAATCAATATAACTGCTGAGCCAGCCTTCGCACAGCTCAAACCATTTGGCGACATGGGTATTGAGGTGACTTGGCTTGCGTGCCGTTGTTCGATCCGCTAATGCCAGTCCGTGTTCGCCTTTTTCAAAAATATGCAGTTCAAATGGAATCTCTGCTTCTCTTAATTTGACCGCCAGCTTCAACGAGTGTGCCACATCGACTAAGACGTCTTCCGTCGTATGCCAGAGAAACATCGGAGGTGTCCACTGATCGACATGATGCAAAATGTTCATGGATTGAATGGCTTCTTCCGTCGGTTGTTTACTCCCAAAAAAGCGTTCGTTGGCAGTTAAAGGTGCTTCGATCAGACTAGCAGCAAAGCCTAGCTCATCGATTGGGAAGGCGTGCTCTTGATAAACCAATGGGTAGCCGGCGATCGCCAGATTCACTTTCAGTAAGTCACTGCTAACGCCCAACGCTTCTGCCAGCTCAGCATCGTGCCAGCGCGTCGCTAACTGCAACGCTAGATGACCACCTGCTGAAAAACCGCAAACGATGATTTGTTCCTCATCCACCAACCATTCTTGAGCATGCGCACGAATGATTTTGACGGTTTGGGCGGCTTCCATCAAGGCATTATGAGGAACGTTTTTCACTTGGTCACCGGTGGTGTACCATAAAACAACACTATTTAGCCCGATACTATTGAATTTCAAGGCAATGACTTCCGCCTCTCGATCACTGGTAAATGCGTAGCCGCCGCCTGGACAGACGATCACTAGCGGTCGTTTCTTGCCGACATTGTACTCTTTGGATTGGTGCAATAAATAGGTATCCACGTAAGCCGTTTGATTCAATTGGATTCGTTGGGTCTCCATATAGTTCCTCCTTTATCCTTCACTAAAAGCAGCTGATTTCTCAATGAACCGTTTCCATTTTTCATATTTCAAACGGATCACGGCCTGTTCGGCTTGCGGAACGATCGTGGTTTGCTGAATAGCTGGTTCATTCATGGTTGGATTGGCAACAAGCATCGTGCCGATGGCTGAAAATTCTTCGACTTCGCTGACGATGACGGGTTTATTGATCAAAGTCGCTAATAAGCTCATCAAGGCGCGGTTTTTCGAAACACCGCCATCGATCATTACCTGATTGATCAGTCGTTCAGCGACTTCTTCCATCACATCGATCACTGCTTTGATTTGAAAAATGATGCTTTCTAAAACGGCTTTCAACAGCTCATGAGTCGTCGTCGTGCGTTTCATGCCGACAAAACTGGCGGTCATCGTATTATCCCAAAATGGGGCACCCATTCCTTGCAATGCTGGGATAAAATAGATGTCTTCTTGACTGTCACTGGTCAGCACTTCTTGACAGATCTCAGCTACATCTGGCAGCGGAGCCACTTGCTCACTGAACCAGTTGATGGCGTCACCACAGGAACGGATGATGCCTTCTAGCGCAAATGCTGTTTCCTGGCTAGTTTGCCAGCCGACCGTCGTCAAAATGCGGCGATCCCGCAACGTCTGCTCCTGCTGCACTTGCATCATGATCGAACAACCGGTGCCCATCGTGATTTTTACATCCCCAAGGCTTTGACAACCTTCCCCGAATAATGCCGCTTGTGAATCGGCTAAGATCCCTTTGATAGGGATTCCGTGATAGCTACCGAAAACCGTATCAGCAGGTTTGATCACTGGCAAGTCTGCTAAATGAATGCCAAAAAGTTTGACGAGTTCTGCATCCCAACGGCCCTCTTCAATATTGTAAAACAATGTTCGGCAAGCGTTGCTGGCTTCTGTCGCAAATACTGTCCCTTGCGTTAAATTCCACAACAGCCAGCTGTCCATCGTACCGATCGCCAACTCGCCAGTTCCCGACTTTTCCTTGATGGCTGATAATTCTTGGGCCAACCATTTCACTTTGGTGCCGGAAAAATACGGGTCTAAGCGCAAACCGGTCTTTTGATTGATCGTCTTTTCCCAGCCTTGTGCCGTCAATTCTTCACAAATCGAGGCGCTGCGGTTGCATTGCCACACGATCGCATTGTACAGGGGATTGCCAGTCAATCGATCCCAAGCAACGATCGTTTCTCGCTGATTGGTCAATGACAAGGAAACGATTTGATCTGCAGTGATCGCTTGGTCTTGAAACACTTGTGCCAGCAATTCTTGGACATTTTGCCAAATCTCGAGGGGATCATGTTCGACCCACCCGACTTTTGGATAAATTTGGCGATGTTTTTTATCGTAACGCTGCAGGATTTTCCCTTCTTGAAACAGTAAGAGCTTGGTACCGGATGTACTCTGATCTAAAACAAGCTGATAGGTCTTGTCCATCTTAAGCTCCTAGAAACGCAACCGCTGTTTTCGCTATGGAGGCACCGTCTAAGCCATAATGGGCAAACAGTTCTGCCGAAGAACCAGTAATCAAGGCTTCATCCGGAAAAGCAATGATTTTTTGTCGAATGTCCGTTTCTTCTGCCAGCGTTTCCGCCACGGCAGCTCCTAAGCCGTTGTATCGGCTATGTTCTTCCACAGTGATCACGGTGCCTGTTTCTTTCGCCACTCGTTTGACCGTTTCTGAATCAAAGGGCTTCAAGGAATGAACATTTAAAACGGTAGCAGTGATGCCTTGTTTTTCCAATAGCTCAGCAGCATCCAACGCTTGGCGCACGGTTTCGCCAGTGGCGATCAATGCGACATCTTGACCGCTTCTCAGCTCAATGGCTTTGCCGATCTCAAAAGGATAATCTGCAGAATCATAACAATCTTCAACAGGATTACGACCGAGACGGATATAGGCTGGTTCATTTGATGCCGCTAAGGCTTTAAACATTTGGATCGTTTCAAAGCGATCTGCTGGCAACAGCACTTGCAAATTAGGGATCGCTCGCGCCACTGCGATGTCTTGCAAGGAATGATGACTCATGCCTAATGCCCCATAGCTGACACCGCCGCTGATGCCTACGAGTTTGACATTTTTATTCGAATACGCGACATCGACTTTGATCTGCTCGATACTGCGCATGCTGAGGAAACAAGCTGGAGATGCAACGAAAGGGCGTTTGCCCATATGGGCTAAGCCGGCCGCAATACTGACGATGTTTTGCTCTGCAATCCCTACTTCCACCAATTGTGTCGGTAATTCCTTGGCAAAAGGTGCCAACGAAGCGGAA
The DNA here is from genome assembly GCF_030499455.1 of Enterococcus sp. B2E4. Lineage (NCBI taxonomy): Bacteria > Bacillati > Bacillota > Bacilli > Lactobacillales > Enterococcaceae > Enterococcus > Enterococcus sp. B2E4. The sequence continues at coordinate 94,773 of NZ_JAUKPK010000005.1, read as the reverse complement.
CCACGAGAATCACTGGTCAACACCGTGATCGCAGGATTCTTTTTTCCTTCTTCAATCAATACGTCGCACATCGCTTGGCGATTGGCAATATTATTTTTTCCCATGAGTCAAAACCTCCATTTGCTGATCAAGTTCGGCAATGGCTTGTGCAAGCTCTTCTGCCGTCGGCACTTTATGATGCCATTGCGCTTGATTTTCGGCTGCGGAATAGCCTTTGCCTTTGATGGTTTTGGCAATGATCAGCTTCGGTTGATTGGGCTGATGCGGTTTTTCTAATGCAGCCACCAAGGCAGCCATATCATTGCCATCAACGATATGCACATCCCAACCAAAGGCACGCCATTTTTCATCTAGCGGCTCCACGGCCATCACATCTTCCGAGGCTCCAGTGATCTGCAAGCCGTTGCGATCAATGATGGCGGTCAAATTGTCCAGCTGGTAGTTGGCAGCCGCCATGGCTCCTTCCCATACCGAGCCTTCTGCTAATTCGCCATCTCCCAACAATGTATAGGTTTGATACGTGCGGTGATCCAGTTTGCCTGCCAAGGCGATCCCTACTGCGACGGGTAAGCCGTGGCCTAGCGAACCAGTATTCATCTCAACACCAGCTACTTTATTGTTTGGATGACCGATCAGTCGTGAACCAAATTGCGAAAAGGTGGCTAATTCTTCTTTTGGCAAAAAACCTTTGTCCGCTAAAACGGCCCATAGTACTTCTGCCGCATGTCCTTTACTTTGGATATACTGGTCACGATCTTGCTTTTGGGGGTCTTTCGCATCGACATTCATTATCCGATAATACAAGGCCACTAAAATATCGGTACAAGAAAGATCCGAACCAGTATGACCCGTTTTTGCTTGATAGATCAGCTCTAACACGGATTTTCGAATCGTTAAAGCCTTCATCTCCAGCTCGTTTATTTCCATGATTGATCCCCTCTCAAGTATGCTTTGACGTCTTCTTCGATCGGATCATAAAAATCTGGCTGCACGCCGATGTATTTGCACGCTTCGTACAAAATCGGCACCACATTTTTTCTGACCGCCGCAACGTGATGAATATAAGGGCCCTCAACAAGTTTGAATTCCAAGCGATTCAAATTCGCAAATTCCAGATAGAGATAGGTCCCTTGATTGTATGGGCCATCGATCCCTTTACCAGTGCCCATCAGTAGTGAGTACTCGCCGTTGTCCCCATCAAAGCGACACAGCGTATACTCGTCTTTGATTGCCCGAAAAGCGACTGATCCTGGATAGTCAAAAACAAAATGTCGTTGCGGCAAGATCGGTTTGGTCTCTGCGGTGGAATAAGCAAAAACTCCTAAGTGTTGAAGCAATTCGCCATTCTCGTTCTCTGGATGGCGGCAGTTGACATCCGCAAAGATCGCTCGGTGTTCCCCCAACGAAGCGGCTTCGACCAACAGTTCCGAGATTGCCCCATGGACATCCGTCTCACAGACAAAAGGCAAACCTTCTTCTTGTAACAGTGACAAGGAGGCATACGGTAAAATACCGATTTCGTCTTGTAAGGCCGTCCAACACTGGATGACTCCTGCATTGCAGCCGTAACTTTCACATAAGTTTTGCAAAGCCACTTTAAGGGCTGCCACCATTTCCAAATCTTTCGCCGAAATTTGGACTTCCGTATTGGTTTCAAAATAATCAATGACTGCTTGCAATTTATCTGGCTGCTGTTCTTTGACTTTCTTGATTTCTTGCACCACTTCTTGGATCGGTACTGGTGATAGCGAAATATTGAAACGCTCCAATAGTTCGCCTTCGTTGCAGATCACAGTCCAAAAATCAAAGGGGCGTGGGCCAACTTGCAAGATTCGTGTTTGTTTGAAGGTCTTGACGACATTGCAGACTTTGATAAAGTCTTGCAAGCCGCGGGCAAATTCTGGTGAATCAATATCAGAATTTTTGACATAGGTGAAAGGTACCTTGAAACGGCGCAAGACTTTCCCAATAGCGAAAAGACCGCATTGCGTATCCCGCAAACGTGAACCGTCGGCGGCTGGCGTCTCATCTTTGGGTCCCCACAGTAAGACGGGAACATCTAGTTTTTTGGCTAGACGAGCACAGGCATATTCCGTACCAAAGTTTTCATTGGCTAGAAAAAGACCGTCGATTTTTGCTGCTTTGAATTTTTCGGCGATTTTTTCAACCCCTTCATCATCGTATAGCAAGCCATCTTCGTTGATATCTAAAATATCTACATAATCAATGGCCAGTTCGTCCATTTTTTGTCGTGTCAGATTGGCGTACTCAATGGCTGCTTCTGCACTAAATAAATTTCTTCTAGTCGGGGCGAACCCGATGGTTACTTTATCCATAAAACCACCCTTTGCGTTTTAGTATATTTAGCTAAATTTTTATTTCTTCCACGATTCGTGCTACATTTTTGCTCAGAAATTCCTCATCCGTCAGTAAAACGATTTTTTTATCAGGAAAGGCTGCGGCGACTTTCGCTTGATTGAAGCGGGTTTGAGGAGCTAAAATCAAAAAATCATAGTCATTCCCCACCATAAATATTTCTGAAAAAGGCGCGGAATTCACTTGGTAATGCTGATCATCCGCTAGTTGTTCTTTGATCGCTTTGACGAGCAGTGCGCTGGAGAGCCCAGTTGCACAAAAGAGACCGATCTGTGTCATCTATTCACTTCCTCAAAATGTAATCCCTTACTTTTTACACCTTAAATATAGCATAAGCTAAATTTTTTGCAATAGTTTTAGATAAATATTTTTGTTTAATAACTAAAAAAGGACAAAACGCTTGCTAAACGTTTTGTCCTTTTTCTTATTTTTATCTTAATTGATGCTTTCACGTTCGACGATCGTCGTGGCGACCAGCATTTTCAGATGGTTTTCATCTTCACTGGTGATTTTCTCGATCAAGCGTCGCACGGCTTGGCGACCAAGGTACACTTTATCTACTTTGACGGTGGTCAGTGGTGGGTTGCAAAATTCCGCCAAAGGAATATCATCGAACCCAACGATGGTCAACGGATGATCGGGAAACACTTCGCGAATGGCTTTCATTGCACCGATGGCGATATTGTCATTGACCGCAAAAAAGGCGCTTGGTAACGGTCGCTGATCGTCACGCATGGATTCCAAATAGACCTTCATGTCTTGATAGGAGCCTTCCAAGGTGGGTTCTACTAAGGCTTCCGTCTCTTCATAATGGATCAGATCATGCTCTTGGATCGCTTGGACGAACCCTTGCTTGCGTTCACGGAAGTTGTTGATTTGAAAGGTTGAATTGATGATCCCGATGTCACGGTGGCCTTTTTCGATCATCTTTTCAACGATCTCATAGGCGCTGTCACGATTATTGATGGCGACAAAATCAAAGTCCTGCGAATTAAAAATCGTATCTAAAATCACTAAGGGTACTTCCAAATGACGGAAGACTGCTAAATCTTGTTTTTCCAATTCCGTTCCTAACAATAGCAAACCATCTGCTAATTCTGGACGGATCTTTTCAATCGGGTCTTCTTCTGGTGCCAGTGTGATATGGGAAATGACCAGTTCATAGCCTAACGTACTGCACTCCATTTCGATTCCTCGGATCAATTCAGAAAAGAAAGGCGTATCCCCTACGACATTTCCTTGCTTGTTCATTACGACAAATTTGATTTTTTGGCTTTCCGTTTTTTTAATTTCTCGCTGATCAAAATACCCCATCTCACGAGCGATCTTCAAGATCGCTTGCCGTTTTTGTTCACTGATCCCCTTCCGATTGTTGATCGCATTAGAGACTGTTCCGCTGGAAACGCCAGCTTTTCGGGCAATATCAGAGATCACAACTTTCATTTGCTCACCGCTTTCTGCTTCTCATTCTGTTAAAAGTATAGCAAAAGAATTGTTTTTTTACTACCAAAAAAGCTAAAACAAACTAAAATTTTTAGTTTGTTTTAGCTTCTACTTTGATTAGTTACTTTGTTCCGCCAAAATGCAGAAGGACAATGGGTCGATGGTTATCCTTGGCGCTGCTACGCCGCGAGAAACGATCCCAGCTCCTTTGGGGTCAGCAACGAGGTGCCAAGAAGTATTTTCTGTTGCCGTCGGTAAGTCAAAGGACCAGCTTTCTTCCGTGCTGTTGAGTAAAACGAACAAGGAACGCCATGGATGCTGTTCGTCACGATTGGGTACTTGATACGCCAAGCGATTTTCATCCTTTGTCTCATAAAAGACCATGCTTTCAGCCGTTTGGGTCGTGGCATCTCTCAATGGTGCATAGGACTGTCGCAATGCCCACAAGCCCCGATACAGCTCGCGAAATTCTTTGAAAGTTTTGGCACGTGCCCAATCCAGCTGATTGACTGTCAGTGGCGAACGGAAGGAGTTTTCATCGCCTTCTTTGGTACGGCCAAATTCTTCCCCAGCTTGGGTTAGCACGGCTCCTTGGCTAGTAAACAAAATGGCTGCTGCTAGTTTGTTACGAGCTAAAAGCTCAGGATCAAAATCATAATTTCTTTCCTTCGCTGAAGCCTGCATGGTTGCAACCAGTTTGTCCCATAAGGTCAAATTATCATGGACTGACGCATAGGCGATCACTTGACGGGGCGATTTTGCCCAGCGCTCGGCGCCTTCTTGTCCAGCAACTTTCGTATTTCCTTGAATCGCCGTTGCCAAATTTGCTGCATAAAAGGTTTGCTTGACTTGCGGTTGACCATTCATTCCTTGAATAAACGCGCCGTCTGTTTCTTCAAAGACATCGCCCTTGATACTGTCTCTTAAATCATTGCTAAAAACCGCAACGCCTTCTGACAGTGCCCAAACATTGCTTTTGTTCGCTGGGATATTCGGCTGAATAATTTGATTGCTGCCGGCATCCCATGGCTCGCCGTATAAAATCACATGGCTGAAGCCGGCATCATCTAGGCGTTGACGCAACTGGTTCATGGTTTCCACATCAATCAAGCCCATCAAATCAAAACGAAAGCCGTCGATTTTGTATTCTTGCGCCCAATATAAAACCGAATCAATGATAAATTTACGCATCATTTTCCGTTCAGAAGCCACTTCATTTCCGCAAGCAGAACCGTCTGCAAAATTCCCCACATCATCTTGGCGGTAGTAATAATCAGGCACCGTCAAATTAAACCACGATTCTTCTGTGATCGCAGTGTGATTGAAGACCACATCCATCACAACGCCGATGGCTTCTTCATGCAGCGATTGGATCATTTGCTTGCATTCACGAATCCGCGCCTTGGGATCACTAGGATCAGAAGCGTATCGTCCTTCAGGTACATTGTAATTCTTCGGATCATAGCCCCAGTTATAGGCAGACGAAGTTTCATCATTGTCAAAATCGAAGATCGGCAGCAGATGAACATAATTGATCCCCAGCTCTTTTAAATAAGCCATGCCAGTTGGTTGACTTTCATCCCCCACCAGATGGGTCTTTTTTTCAGTAAAGGCTAAATATTTTCCGCGATTTTCTGGTGAAATCCCGCTGTTTTCGGCGCCGCTGAAATCTTCGACATGCAATTCCCAAATATAGGCATCTGTGATCGATTGTTGACCGACGCCGTGAGTCTCCTGCCAGCCTTCAGGATCTGTTTCCTTTAAATCAATGATGGCCCCACGGTTTCCGTTGATCCCTACTGCCTTGGCATAAAGATCCACCGCTTCGACTTTTTGACCGTCTCGTTGAAATTCAAACGTATAAAACAGCTCTTTGACGTTTTCTTCCGTCGTGACTTGCCAACAGTTGTCTTCTTGGACCATTGGCAGCGACAGCAGGCGATCATCAGCCCCAGCGACACCGCTTTGATAAATCAATACTGAAACGGCCTCTGCTTCTGGTGACCAGCATTTGAACGTGGTTTGCTGTCCTTGAAAAGTCACACCAAGATCATTCCCGTGATACGTATGTTCTTCTAAAAAACCGATCCTGCGATCGATCGCAATCTTTTTTTCTCCATACTGCGTGTTTTGTCCCATCAAAATTCCTCCATTCAACATTGCTAACTATAAAACCCAGTTACTTTTCTGCTATTTCTACCTTCTCATATTTCTTGAAAATTGCCAACAATAACTGACAGCGTACATACAAAAAACAGCTAAGACCAAAAAAGCAGGCAATGTACATGCTGAAAACCAGCGCATAGGGTGAAAGAAGCATGATGACAATAGGGGCTGCAGTCAGAAGATGAAGACAAAGTATTTTAAAAGGATGCTTTGCGGCGACTTTGATGCTGTTCAAAAGGATCGTTTTGATTCCGCTATCGTAACGGGCGAGTAAGAAAAACGAAACTTGGAAAAACTGAAGCCACATGAACGTACAAATTACTAAGCCTACGGTAAAAAGATCAGGCGTCCCTTTTAGTTGGAAATAATACAACCAATCAGCAGTCAAAAGCCACAAAGAAAAAAGTAGACTAAGCCAGATGAGAGTGCTCTTTCGAAAGCTTTGACAAAAGGTCGACCAAAACTGCTGAACAACAGCCGGTGCTTTTCCTTCTATCAGGTCAGTCGCCACTTTTGAGCCCGCAGTGATGGCTGCGCCGATCGTAAAGATCGGCAAACTAAAAAACAAGAGTAGTACATTCAATAAGAGCAACTGGCTGAATTTCCAAGCGATTCGTGCGAAGAAGTTTTCTGAATGAAAAAAGTGTATCATTTGGGTTTACTCCTTTACTGATCCGACAACGATTCCTTGAACGAAATATTTTTGTAGAAGCGGATAAATAATCAATAACGGCACCACTGCCACCACGATCTTCGCTGCATTCAAGTTTCGATCAGAGACCGCTAGCAGACTTTGTAGCTGCTCGGAAGTCAAATTCCCAGCTTGTTGCATTGTTTCAGCAATGTTGACTGATAGTGTTTGGATATAGGTCATTAAAGGATAGTTTTCAGTCTTGGTCATATAGATCAGTCCACTGAAAAAATCATTCCAACTACCGACAATACTGAATAGAGAAACGGTTGCCAAACACGGCAAAGACATTGGGATATAGATTCGTCCCAAAATCTGCAGTGGGTTGGCACCATCGATCCGAGCAGATTCTTCCAATGATTTGGGAATTCCCCGAAAGAAATTCATCACCAAGATCACACTGCCGATAGGGACTGCACTAGGTAAAATCAGGGACCAAATCGTATTCAATAATCCTAGATTGCGAACGACCAAATACGTTGGGATCATGCCGCCACTGAATAGCATAGCGAAAACCATCACGCCCATGAATAATTTTCTCGTTCGAAATACTTTTTTTGATTTAGACAGCGGGTAAGCCATCGTTACGATCATCAAAAGGTTCAACAGCAGCGAAACGATCACACGAATGACCGAGATCCCAAAGGAACGCCAAAATTGCTGATCGCTCATGATGCGCTCATAAGCCGCTAAGGTCAGATCCACTGGCCATAGCCCCACAGCATTTGCCGCGACCGCACTGCTGCTGCTTAAAGAAAGTGCCACGACATTCAACATCGGTACTAAACAAGAAAGAGCTAAAACAATGACGATCAAATAAATTACTGCATGCCGTATACTAAATTTTTCTTTCATCTCTTTTTTCCTTTCCTTAAAACATCACTCTGTCAGTCTTCTTCTCCGCAATTTTGTTGGAAGACCAAATCAAGAATAGACCGATCACCGATTTGACCAGACCAACGGCAGTCCCTAAGCTGTAGTCTCTACCAATCAGACCGATTCGGTAGACATAGGTATCGATAATATCACCGCTTTGATACACAACCGGAGAATACAGGTTATAAATTTGGTCGAAGCCGGCATTTAAGATATTAGGCAGCGACAAAATCGTCATCAGCAAAATAAAAGGCATCATCCCAGGCAGGGTTACGTGCCAGACTTTTTTTGACCAAGAAGCACCATCCATCGTTGCTACTTCATATAACCCTGGATCAATCGAGGTAATGGCAGCAAGGTACACGATCGAACTGTAACCGAAACTTTTCCAAACATCGGTCCCGATCAGCAAACGCGGAAACAGCTGATTACTACCCAAAAAGTTTAATGGTTCTACACCAAAGTTTTGTAAAATCTGATTCACCGTTCCATCAAGGCTGAATAAATTGACCACTACTGAAGCCAGTATGACCCATGAAAGAAAATGGGGCAAATAAACGATGGTCTGAATGGAGCGTTTCATCCACTTTACACGTACTTCATTTAATAGAATCGCAAAAAGAATCGGTACGATCGTATTAAAGATAATTTTCCAAAAAGCGATAAAAATCGTGTTTTTAGTCACTAAGAAAATATCTGGTAAACTGAACAAATAGCGAAAGTGCTCGAATCCCACAAATTCAGAACCTAATACACCTTTCGCTGGCACATAATCTTGAAATGCCATCAACAGCCCAAACATAGGACCATAAGAAAAAATCAAAATAAAAATGATGCCTGGTAAAATCATCCCTAAAAAGAAAAGCTGGTCTCGAGAAAACCACTTTTTCTTTTCTTTTTTGCTTTCTTTTTCAACAGAAAGTTCCATTTACTTACTCCTCCATAAGTTTTTTGCCTCACCAGCCGCTTGATGAAAAAATTCGAACAAAGAAAAGGCACCTGCAGTCGATTTCCCTGCATACAACCTTGCTTTTCTTTGTTCGAAAGACGAGTGTCAGAACCGCTGGAGTGGCCGCTTAATTATCTGCTCGCTGATCTACTACTTCTTGCATTTCTTCAAGTATGGCTGTTCCACCTTGGCTATTCCAGGTTTCAACATAGTTATCGAAGTTTTCCAGGGGTTCTTCTCCAGTGATAAACTTAATGAAGGTCTCTTCCTCCAGTTTCCCTACTTGTGCGCCGTTTCGTTCATTGGCTTTGATCGAATCAAAACGCGGTGGTTTGACTTCATTCAAACGTCCTTGCTCTCTGATACCGCCCATCACATTATTGACGGCTAAATAGCGGGAAGCATAGCGGGTCCAGTCCACCGGATCGGTTTCTTCAGGGCTATCCAGATATTGCTTGATTTTTTCGGCATTTTCTTTGATGAAGAAGTTAGAGATATCATCGATAGATGTTTCACCAACCGCCGCCTTGGAAGCTTCTACAGCATCATCAATCTCACTATAGGCTTTTAAGAAAACAACATTCCATGGACGAACCGTCCCATCGACATCCACTTTCGCATAGTCATAAATTTCCGGAAACTCGGTTTCAATATCTTCCGAGTTGGCAACTTCACCATAAATCAGATTGATCATCTCCATGATTTTTTCCGGCTCAGAAAAACCTTTGCGTACCACGATGTATTGCCCAGTGCCGCGGTTAGCCACGGCATTGACCCCGCCATCGCCGTTAGCATTTTCAAGGGCATAAGGAACAAATTCAGCATTCGGATCATTTTGTTTAGCTTGTACTAACCCCCAGTCAGGCATGTGCCAAGGACCAAAAGCGATGCCCGTTTCTCCATTAACCATCATGGCATGGATATCGTCATACGTCCGGGTACCAAATTGCGGATCCATGAACCCTTCATCTTGCCATTCCTTCAACAGCGTTAGTGCTTCTTTCATTTCTGGCGTATTGGAGCCATAGAACATCTGTCCATTCTCATCTTGGAGATACGATTTTGGGTAGGCTCCAAACGCATTCATGATGGCTGTCCCTGTATATGCCGTGCCGCCATGATTTGGCGAAGACAACCAGAAGGCCAATGGCAAACCAACCGCTTTTCCGGTGTTGGCTAAATCATTTTCTTGAAAAGCAATCGCTGTTTCCTTTAACTCATCCAATGTAATTGAGCGATTGCCATCTTTATCCAGTTCAATACCCAGCTCATCTAGCCAGTCCTGGCGCAACCAGACAAGATTGGGCCCGAAGTCATCGCTAGTAGATGGGATCGCCATCAAGCGATCATCAAACGTAGCTGCTTCTAACTGAATCCCATCAAACGAATCATAGATGTCTTTTAGAAAATCGTCGGCATGTTCCTCAAATACTTCGGTCAAGTCTTCCACTAAATCATTGTTAACTAATTCTTCCAATTCATCTCTTGATCCGACGATCATTGTATCCGGTAATTCCCCTGAAGCGATCGCTAGCGATACTTGCCGATCGTAATCTTCCCCGTGGGCTTCAAAGGCACTCTCCAGTTCGATGCCCAAGCGTTCTTGAATCAATCGAGTATACGCGTTGTTGCTGTAAGAGTCCCCCTCCGGCAGTTTTGAGTTCGGTGCGGTTTGGCGTCCGATCGTAATCACGGTATCCCCATTTTCATTGGTCTTTGCTTCTTCTGAACTGCATCCTGTCATAATAAGTGCTGAAGCCATGGCTGTTAAAATTGCTGTTCCCCGCCTGAATTTCATTGTTTTCCTCCTCAAACTTTTTTGATATCCTTATTATACGCAATCGCTTCCATAGAAAATATAGCACTTTTTTCAGATTTATAGCACGATTTCCAGAAAATAAAACGTTTACAAATTTGCTCTGTTGCTTTTTTTGTTTATCGCTTACTATAGAAAGAAGAAGCGACTGTGTAATTTTCTCTATACGAAAGGACGGCGAAAACCATGTACCGACTGCTGCTTGCTGATGACAGTTACGATCAAAGAGAAGTGATCAAATACTTCTTGAGTCAGCATGAAAAAGAATGGCTGATCGAAGAAGCCAAAAATGGCCGCGAAGCCTGGCAACTTTTTCAGAAACAGCCCTTTGACTTGATAATTACCGACGTAAAAATGCCTTTTATGGATGGACATGCCCTCGTAGCGAGAATCAAAGAAGCAGTTCCTGAAATTCCTGTGATGTTTATCAGCGGCTTTGAAGATTTTCATTATGTAAAAAAAGCCATACAGTTACAAGCGGTTGACTACCTCTTAAAACCAATCGACCCTGATGATTTTTATGAACAAATAAATAAAATCATTCTCTTTATTGATCAACAAAAGCAGCGCGCTTACACAAAAACAATCGCACAAACCCATTACTTGAAAGAGATTTTGAGTAAACTTTTTTATGGCTATCCTTGGCATTCACTGCCGAAAGAAGAGCAATCGGTTGCACAAGATTTTTTTAAGACTCATCCCTCTTTTTTTCTCGTTACTTGGCCGCTGGATTCTTGGAATGCGCCGGATTTTGTTCCTTCGCTGTCTGCTGCATTTCCTGAAATGTTCAGTTTGTTTTTAGCTCCAGCACAACTGCTCTTTTTTAACGAACCTTTGCCAAAAAGGGAAATCGAGGAGCGAAAAAACAACTTGACTACCTATTTTTCCGAGCAGTTTCAGCAAAAAATAACACTTTTTGACAGCGGACCAGTTCCCCACCATTCAGGAATGTACGGCACCTATCATGACTTACTGAAGACCAGTCAGCGGTCTTTTTATCAGCAAAACAAAGGGAATATCTGCCAGCTGCTTCCGGGAGATCACTACATCGTCAAGAAAGCTCTTTTTGAAAAAACCATTTCGTATGTGAATCAATACGAAAGTAAAAAAGCACACGCGCTTGTGAAAACAGTTTTCGACTGCTTTGAAACAAATGGACGTGAGGAACCAACCAATACCAAATTTTATTTTGCGACCTTTTATCAAACCATCATCGATCAGTGCACGATCGCCTTTGATGCGGAGCATGGCGCTAATCAGATCGGAAAAATACTGGAAGCGCCAAGTCTACAATTAATTGCGGATATTTTTGATGCCCTCTTCCGTTATATCCATGATGCACTGCTTCAAATCAACGGGAGTCAGTCAAATGACTATGTGCGCCAAGTAAAATCCTATATATTCGCTCATTTTCACCAAGAGTTGAGCTTGGAGCGCTTAGCAAAGGAAGTCAATATCAATCCTAACTACCTAAGCGAATTATTCAGTACTTCTGAAGGCATGGGTATCACCAAATACATCAAGTCTTACCGTATCAAACAGGCTCAGAAGCGTTTAAAGAACTCGAACTGCAGCATTCGAACTATCTCCAAACAAGTTGGCTTTAATCATTATTCCTATTTTTGCAAAACGTTCCGAGAAATTGTCGGAATGACGCCGGATGCCTATAGAAAGAGAGGTCCCTCTTGTTAAGAAAAGTCCACGATTGTTTTAAAAATTTTCGTTTTCAAAAAAAGATCGCCCTTATTTCGATTCTTTCAAGCATTGTTCCTCTGATCGTTTTGACCTTTGTCGGGGTATCTATCATCCGAGCCTTTATCCAACAGCAGGAAAAAAGTGCTTACTCCGATAATCTCAAAAGTATCAGCTATCAGTTAGAAAGCAAGATCCATACCTATCGGGACAGCCTGCTTTTCTTAGCCAACAATACCGCCTTGACGCAAGAACTTTCTAGTCAACGCTTCTCAAACTTTGATCAATACAATCTCTTTCAAAATACGATCTTGCCTTTGTTTCACAGTGTTCGTTTTCCGCAAGCAGATATCAAAGGCATCACGCTATACACCACGATCGATCTTTATGATCATGGGCAATATGTCAAAAAAATCACTGCTGACACGGCGCTACCTTTTCTCAAAGAGAAACCCTCGACTGAAATTCGCACGTATTTTGACAAAGAACGGGAGGAACTTTCTTTTTATACCAACCTTTTTTTAAAAGGCCATACCGCAGATTCCCTAAACTACATCGTTTTGACCATCGATCGAGCAGCATTGTTCACGAATCTTGATGCAGTCACTGAGGAACCTTACGATTTGACGATCCAGTCAGAGACCGGGCAGACGCTTTACCGCATTGATTATTTGACGAAGCAGCAGCGTACTCAAAAACAGTGGTTGGTTGGAAGCGCAGTTATTGAAGAAGCCCCTGTACTGCTGGATAATCATTGGCAAATCGTTTTTGTTAAAACCGCACAGTCATTTTTCAGCAGTCTACTGTATCTAGTTGGTGCGGCACTCATTATCTTTGGTTTTGTATTAGTGATATTGGTTTTATCCAGCTGGTGGCTAGCAAAAACAGTGGTACAGCCGATCAATTCTTTGGCCCAGCAAATGGCTTCTTTATCAATGGATCAATTCAAAATCGAGCATAGTTATTCTTCAGAAGATGAAGTTGGACAGTTATACACCAATTTTCAAAAAATGCTAGATAAAATCGCTGAGCTGATCAATGAAGTATATGAAGCCGAACTGAAACAAAAAGAATACGAATTGCGGGTTCTGCAAGCCCAGATCAATCCGCATTTCTTTTATAATTCCTTAGCATTGATCAGCAATACTGCCACACTAAACGGCAATCACGAAATCCGTGAGATGGCTCAGCTGCTGTCTCGATTCTACCGTCTCAGCCTAAACCAAGGATCCAATCGGTTATCCGTCAGCAAAGAACTCGATCTGACGATCACCTATGCTAAAATTCAGCAAAAAATGCATCACCATTCCTTTGATTTAGTCCTCGAAATTGACTCAAATATCGATGAATATCCGATGATCAATCTACTCTTGCAGCCGTTTGTCGAAAATGCCGTCTTTCATGGGCTGGATCATATTGAAGATGACCGCAGAGGTGTATTGACGATCCGCTGCCTCAAAGAAGGACAATGGCTGCGGTTTGAGATTCAAGACAATGGTCCTGGGATTGATCCTGAACAGCTAAAACAACTGGAGCAACCTTCTGATCAACATTATGGTATCAACAATGTACGCCAGCGGCTAGCATTGTACTATGGCACGCAAGCTTCCTTAGCGATTCAATCAGTAAAAGGTGAAAAAACCACAATTGTTCTACTCATACCGCAAGACTTGCCTCCTCAAAAAAAACCGTTAGTGAAGAATGTTTGATCACTAACGGTTTTTTGGTGTCGAAATATTCAGATATTTATTTTAATGCTTGATTTCAAGTACCTATTCTTCTACAGCAAACGCACCAGCCTCTAACAATGCTTGCGGTCCCCGATCACGTGGCGCGCTTTTTGGTTCCTTTAACATTCGTTCCCAATACTCAATGGTATCTTTCATAAAATCATTCTTGCTGTCACTACACCCTTCACGAATAAACAGCAATACCAACCCACTAAAAAAGATCAAGGCTTCTTCATGATATTTTCTCAGATCGCTTTTATGCGCACATTGAAAAACAGCTGATTTAGCAATTGCTTCTTGAAAATAAGCAAAAGAACGCTCTTTTATGTAAGGACCACAGCCAATATCATTTAAAAAAAGTGCGAAAAAGAGGTTGCGATTGCGGCTGGCAAATACGTAATAGTCCTGCCAAAAGCTGTATAAGGAATCGAGTGTCTCTTCTGACTCTTTTTTTGTTTCGTGAATGTCGCGAAACACATCATCAACCATCGCCTGTTTATAATTTTGCATGTTTGAAAAATTTAAATAGATCGGTTGGGTCGATGTTCGTGCATATTTAGCAATGTCGCGGACAGTGATTGGTCGATAAAGATATTCCACCAGATATTTTTTTAAGCAATTGATCAAATATTTTTTCGTAATCGTTGCTTTTCTCATAATACCCCTTCCTTTCTGGACGTCACCAATTCTTGCTGATGTTCGTCTCATTCACTTTGACTACTTGCAGCTTTTAGAAGCACAACCAACGCCCATTTTCTTACTGAAAGTAATCTTTATACTTCTACTTTAACAAAAAAGAGCACGTTAACCTATAATTTCCGCCGATTTTCTTAATTTTATTTTTTATTTTTGACCATTTTATTAAAGAAACTCTTGTTGTCTTATGGTGCTCAGACTTAAGGCTGATTTTGACTGGTGCTGCTTGTGGAATGATACTATGTAATGTATAGTATGAGTATGAACAGGAGGAGAGCCTTTGGATGCCCAATTAAAAAAAGGATTATTGGAAATTTGTGTTTTGGCTTATTTGCAGCATGGTGACTCTTATGGCTATGAATTAGTCAAAAACATATCTCCTTTACTGCCAATCTCAGAATCAACGCTCTATCCTATCTTGAAGCGCTTAGAAGCCAGCCGAGCGGTTGAGACTTATAATAAAAGCCATCAAGGACGGACCCGAAAATATTACCGCTTGACCAAAATCGGAAAACAGCGGATCGACGATTTTTTAACCAACGACTGGCCCCAATTGACATTGATCCAGCGATTTATTAAAGGAGGAACATTAGATGAACAGAGTTGATTTTATCAAGGCATTGGCTGCGGAATTATCTGAAAAAGTCAGACCTAGCGAGATTCATCAGCTGATCAACTATTATGACGAGATGATCGAAGATTTGATGGAAGAAGGATACACCGAAGAAGAAGCCGTGGCACGCCTTGGCTCCCCAAAAGAACTGATCCAAGCAGTTACCGAAACGGAAGAGGTCGTAGTAGAGATTCCCCGCCGCTTTCATCCCTTCTTGCTCTTGATTTTAGTGCTGGGCTTCCCATTGTGGGGCAGCCTCTTGTTAAGTGCCGCTTTGCTGATCCTAAGCTTTTTAATAATCATCTGGTGTGTACCTTTCACCACTGGCATGATTGGTGTCACTACGTTTATCGGTGGGATCGCCAGCGTTGTCTTAAGTCCCATGCTGATGGCGGATGGTTTCTATCTCTTTTTAAGTCAGTTAGGCATGGGGATTTTCTTATTTGGTTTAGGGCTGCTTTGCCTGATCGCCACTTATAGTATGAGCCGACCTTTTTCACGTCTTACCCACTCCCTTGTTGTTTGGCCGAAATTATTTGTTCAAAACTATCGAAAGAAGGCAGTCCTATGATCAAAATCAATAAGCGCTTTTTCGTTTTTCTCAGTCTGTTGTTTATTATTCTCGGACTGGTCATCACCTTTATCGGTTTTTCAATGTCAGGCTACTCACCTGATGCCTACCATATTGAGCATCGTCGCTGGTATCAACTCGTTGGTTTCTATACGGAATAACAGACGGAAAATAATTATAAGTTGATTTTTTCGTCAGAAAAACTAGCAATTTGCATTAATTTCATGTATCGGTGAAAAAATTGAACTTCTATTTTTGACGGAACCATATTACTATATAGGTACATCCTGTATCCTATTTCATAGGGTAACCAAAAAAACCCATACCATCCTATGGGTTTTTTTGCTGTCTATAAAAGCAAAAAAACGTGCCGCAAGTCCAGGTATCGCCAAGCCAGCTGTTTTAGCTAACCTTGGCAGAACCTGTCTGCAGTACGTTTTTTCTAATGATCGATTATTCCCCTAGTACTGGCTGTTCTTGCACAGTGCCAATAGGAAACAAGGCGCGAAACACCCGGCGAACGATTGGACCTGCAATGAACAATTGCAACGGCAATGCGACGATCACATTTTTCCCAATGTTGCTTAGCCAATTGACGAACACCGAGTGATCAGGGTTTGGGTGCATCAACGCACCAAAGAGTGACATACAGATCACCATGCCGGCGATCATCAATGAAGAAATCAAACCGATTTTTTTCCAAGTAGCTGATTGATGGTCCAAAAATCGAAACGCCAAACCTTTTGCCGGACCAGAAACAATGAACCAATCCAAAATAAAGGCGACACAAAGGGCTAATGGCAATTCATTCCACGCCAATTGGAATGCCAATGCCGAAACACCGACTTGAAACATGAGGTTATAAACACTCATAAAATACACCATGAAAATACACATAAGTGTCGTATAGATCAAACTTTCTTTTTTATTGATGGGCATGTAACAACTTCCTTTCTCTTTTTCGTACTCGACTATTCTAGCAGAAGAAAATTTTTCGTGTAAGTAAAAGTTTGAAAACTTTCAAAAAAGTTTTTTGCTATTTTTTTATCCACTTCTCTTGACACTTTCTTATGAAGTCAGTAGAATAGCGATAGATTAAATCGTACAGATAACAAGCGGGTTCGCTTGTCGAGAGAGAGGCGGTTTCTATGAGAATAGAAACAGTCTCTTTTTTTGCGAATTTTTAGAGGTGAGAATATGGAAAACAACAAAAAACTCGTGGGGGCGATCCTCGCAACCGGATTGATGTCATTTGCAGGTGTGCTGATTGAAACAGCCATGAATGTAACGTTTCCGACATTGATCGATCAATTTACGCTTTCAACATCCGATGTTCAATGGGTGACGACCATCTACTTACTGGTCATCTCCATCATTGTCCCAATATCGACCTACCTTTTGAAACGCTTCTCATTGAGAACCTTGTTTCTAGCTGCCAACGCCTTTTTCCTTGTTGGCTTGGTGATCGACTTTTTATCGCCGACGTTTGCCATTTTGCTGATTGGCCGCTTTTTCCAAGGTGCCAGCACAGGGATCGCACTGCCTTTGATGTTCCACATCATTTTGACTTACTCCCCCTTTGAAAAACGGGGAGCGGCAATCGGCTTAGGGAATTTGACCACTTCCATCGCTCCAGCGATCGGACCGACATATGGGGGCTTATTGACCGCCCATTGGTCTTGGAATGCGATCTTTCTTTTCTTGATCCCAGTCTTGCTGATCTCCCTAGTACTCGGCCTTTACTCGATCCCTAAAACGGCTGGGACAAAAGACACTTCCCTGGATTTACTGAGTGTATTAGGAATCGTCTTGATGTTCAGCGGCTTCTTATTGTTCTTGAATCAAGTAGGCACCTTAGCGAGTCTACTGCCGCTGCTTTTCGGTTTCATTGGTGCTGGCTTGTTTTATCAACGCTCAAAAGGCCCGAACCCTTTGATTCGTTTGGCTGTTTTGAAAAACCGCAGCTTCAGTTTGTTTCTGTTTGGCTTTCTTGTTTGTCAGTTCCTTTTACTGGGCATTTCCTTTGTCTTGCCGAACTTTGTCCAACTCGTCTTGGGAAAAGATGCCTTTACTGCAGGATTAGTTATGCTTCCTGGGGCGGCGATCGGGGCGATCCTTGCGCCGATCTCTGGTCGGTTGCTGGATAAAGTTGGACCGAAAAAACCGATCCTGTCTGGTTTGACGTTGATTGCCATTGGTTGGCTTGCCTTAGCCCTCGTTTTGCGTTCGCCTTTCATTTGGAGCCTAGTTGCTGGACATGTCTTTTACATGATCGGGATCGGCTTAGCCTACAGCAATATGATGACCACCGGCTTAAACAAGCTGACTCCTGCGTTGTACGCGGACGGTAATGCGATCTTTAATACGCTGCAGCAATTTTCTGGTGCAGTGGCGACGGCTGTGGTAGCGACCATTATCAATTTGGCACAAAATGCGGCGACCGATTACACCCAAGGGACGGTCATCGGCTCTCAAATCGCCTTATTCTTTTTGTGGGCCTTAGTCTTACTGACTTTCCTATTAACGATCAACTACTTCCGCAAAAGCACCGACAAAAAAGCCGTCAGCTAACTGCGGCTTTACCCATTGAAAACCAAGAAAAAGCCGCTCTCCCATGAGGGCGGCCATAAAAAAATCCGCTTCCGATCCCCCTTCTTAGTCAAAGGGTGCTCTCGGAAACGGATTATTTTTTTAGTTTAATTCAGCGGAACCAACCGCTGTTTTGGCTGTCACTGTGCCTGTGGTCGTCAATGAAAGCTGACGCACTTTTTCGGCATTCGTGATGACTGTTAAAACATCTGTCTGTTTGCCAGCTGCGGTCACTGCCTCTAGATCCATCACTGCAATCTTCGTTTCTGGTGTGACCGTGTCACCTTCAGAAACAAGGACCTCAAATGGCGCACCTTTTAATTCCACAGTATCTAAGCCCATATGAACAAGAACTTCCGCGCCACCAGGCGTTAAAATCCCAATTGCATGCTTTGTTTCAAAAATGCTAGAGATCGTACCTGCAACAGGAGCATAAATCGTTCCATTCGTTGGCTGAACAGCAAAGCCGTCACCCATCATTTTTTGAGAAAAGACAGGATCAGAAACTTCAGTGATGGCAACTACTTTCCCATCAGCTGGAGCATAAAGGGTTTCTTCTGAAACTTGTGCTGCTTCTGGGGCTGCAGTTGTCGGTGCAGCCGTCGTTGGTGCAACAGCCGCTGCTGCAGCTGTATCAGCAGCCAATTGCGGTTCTAATTTATTTAAGAAGGTAACTTTTCTAAAGATGATGGTGCAAACAAACGTGATCGCAATCGTCACCGCCATTGAGATGAAGACCATTGGATAGTTTTCAATTTTAAATGATAAGAAGCCAGGCAGTCCCCCTACACCAATACCTAATGCACGGGTATTCGTTGCAGTGATCAGCATACCACCAAAGGCAGAACCTACCATTGCTGCGACAAATGGGTAAACATATTTCAAATTGATCCCGAACATCGCTGGTTCAGTAACCCCCATGTAAGCAGAAATCGTTGCTGGAACAGAGACTTGTTCTTCTTTTTTATTGCCACGGTGAAGGAACCAAATCGCCAATACTGCCGTACCTTGCGCAATATTTGACAGCATGATCATTGGCCAAAGGTTGGTTGTCCCAAAATCCGCTACTAATTGAGAGTCGATCGCTAGCGTTGTATGATGCAATCCGGTAATAACCAAAGGCGCATACAAGCCACCGAAAATGAAACCAAATAACCAGTTTAATGGTGAGGTCAAGCCAGCATTTACGACCCAAGAAATGCCTGATCCGATTTGCCAACCGATTGGACCTAACACCATGTGGGCTGCTAAAATAGTTGGCAGCAATGAGAACAATGGAACGAAGATCATTGAAACCGCTTCTGGAATCCATTTCCGGAAGAATCTTTCAAGATAAACCAATAAGAAACCTGCCAGCATTGCTGGGATCACTTGTGCTTGATACCCAATTTTATCAATAGTGAAGAACCCGAAGTCCCACGTATAATTTTGAGCAATTTCTGCAGCAGAAGTTGAACTTACTGAATAAGCATTTAATAATTGCGGTGAAACCAATGTAATCCCTAAAACAATCCCTAATATTTGCGTGGTTCCCATCTTACGTGTAATACTCCAAGTAATCCCTACTGGTAGAAAGTGAAAGATGGCTTCACAGGGCAGCCATAAAAAGCCGTTGACACCGTTCCAAAAAGTAGAAGCTTGTGTAATGGTTTGCCCACCTAGAGCTTCTAGCGGTACACCTTCTAAGAAATTTCTCAGCCCTAGCATCAAACCACCGACAATAATCGCTGGTAATAACGGGGTAAAGATCTCAGCTAACGTAGCGATCGCTCGTTGCACGATATTTTGATTGTTTTTTGCAATCGCTTTACTTTGTTCTTTAGAAACACCTTCTATTCCTGATACATCGGTAAAATCATTGTAAAACGTTGAGACATCATTGCCGATAATGACTTGGAATTGTCCCGCATTGGTAAACATTCCTTTGACACTTGGAATTTCTTCAATTGCCTTTTCGTTTGCTTTTGACTGATCGTTCAAAACAAAACGCATCCGTGTCGCGCAATGTGTTACTGCGGCGATATTTTCTTTGCCGCCAACATATTCCAGCAGCTTCTCAGCATCATCACGATACTTTCCCATAATTAATAAACCCCTTTCATCTCCACTTGTATATATATGTTTTGATTACGCACTAATCATAACTTGATAATTTTGATATTGCAAGCGTTTCAAACCAATTTTTTTCACTTTTTCTATAAACAATACAAGCAAATAGCAAAGGTACGATATAAAAACCTTGATAAATAAACGTTTTTTAAAATATTTCATTAATATAAAATAATATTGCTAACAACTTTATTTACTGTTTATTTTACAAAAAAGAATAAAAAAACAGGCTAGATAAATTGAAATAGCTTACAATTTACGTTATAATCGTTTTGCATGTATAGACAAGTTTAAAGGAGGACAACTACTGTGAATACGATTATATTGTCTAAGGAACAATGGCTGTTAACGGATCAAACTGGTACGACCTATCCGTTTTCTGGGACTGACAGTGAGCGCGTTGCCGCACTGACCGCGCAGCTGCAGCAAATGGAAGGTGGCGGCATCGTCTCTGAATCGCTGGTGTTTACGAATGAAGAAGGGACTTTTTCACTGGACCAATGGTTGACAGAAAAATTGAATCGTCCCTTTGTTTGCACTACGAAAGAACAGTATGAAGAAAAAACTGCTGAAATTCCTTGGCGCCTCGAATACTATGGCTACACCCCTGGTAAAGATGAATACTCGGTGGAGTCACTTTTAACCGTCGGTAACGGCTATTTAGGGCTGCGAGGCACAACGCCTGAGATGACCATTTGTGAAGCGAACTATCCAGGGCTGTATTTAGCAAGTCTTTACAATACGGTGGAATCGGATGTTTCTGGTCATACCATCAGCAATGAAGACTTCGTCAATGCACCGAATCTGCAAAAAATGTACGTAAAGATCGATGATGAAGTGATCGATATCGCCAACAATCAGCTCCTTTCCTTTAAACGGACATTGGATCTGAAGACCGGCTTGTTCCAATCAGTGGCAGAAATTGAAACCAAAAAACAAAAGCGTCTGCGAATCGAAACGAAGAAGATCGCCAATATGCAAGATGTTCACCAATACAGTTTGGTCTATCAGTTTACTCCGCTGAACTTTTCTGGCGCCCTTACCTTCGTCAGTGAAGCCGACGGATCGGTCTATAACTATAACGTCGCTCGTTACCGTAGTTTAACTAACCAGCATTTGACCGTGAAAGAGGCAGCAGCTGAACAAAACAAAGCGCATTTAGTGGTCACCACTAACCAATCACAGATTACCGTTGTCCAATCCTCTGAACTGTTTTCACAGGACCTACCATTGGCTGAGCTGCAAGCTGAAACAAATGACCAGGTTGTCCGTCAGCAAGTAACCCTTGAGGTGACGGAAGGACAAACTTATCGGGTCGAAAAATCAGTCACTGTTGCCGCTTATCGCCAAGAAGAGCCGCAACCGGCATTTACGTTTTCTTCCTTAGCATTACCTGATTTTGCGACGATGTATACCGCCTCAAAACAAGCCTGGGCTGAATTATGGGCGAAAGCGGCCATCGAAGTCACTGGTGACTTGATGTCGCAAAAAATGCTGAATCTGCATACGTATCATCTGCTGGTCTCCGCAGCACCGAATGCTTATCAGGAGTCCTTAGATGCCAGTATCACTGCCCGTGGCCTACATGGTGAAGCCTATCGCGGTCATATTTTCTGGGATGAACTGTTTATCTTACCGTTTTACATTCTACATTTTCCTGACACCGCCAAAGAAATTCTGCTGTATCGCTACCGCCGCTTAGCTGCTGCCAAAAAAGATGCCCAAAAAGCTGGCTACCAAGGCGCCATGTTCCCATGGCAATCAGGATTGGATGGCAGTGAGCAATCCCAAGAACTGCATTTGAACCCTATCAGCGGCGAATGGAAAGAAGATCACAGTCGCTTGCAACGCCATGTCTCCTTAGCGATCGCTTATAACATTTGGCAATACTGGCACAACACGCAAGATCGAGTCTTCATGGAACAATATGGGTTAGAATTGATGTTAGAAGTCGCTCATTTCTGGCAAAGTGCTGCCACCTGGGATGATGCTGCTCAACGTTACTTTATCGATAAAGTCATGGGACCAGATGAATTTCATGAAAGCTACCCAAATAGTGAACAAGGCGGCTTGAAAAACAACGCCTATACCAATATGATGGTAGTATGGTTGTTTGAAGAGATCGAGAACCTTCAACAACAACTTTCAGCAGAGAGCTTCCAAGCGGTATTAGAGAAAACGGCTTTAACCCCTGCAGATATTGCTGCTATGGCAGATATTCGTACCAAGCTGGGCTTAGAGATCGATCCAGAAGGCATCATTGCACAATTTGAAGGGTACTTCCAGCTGGAAGATCTGGATTGGGCTCACTACAAAGAGAAATATGGCAACATCTATCGGATGGACCGCATCTTGAACGCTGAAGGCAAGAGTGCTGACAGCTACAAAGTCGCGAAACAAGCGGATAGTTTGATGATTTTCTACAATTTCTCAAAAGAGCAAGTCAATCAGATTTTGGCAGATCTTTCTTACCAGTTGCCAACAGACTATATTGAAAAAAATCTCCATTATTACTTGGCTCGTACCTCCCACGGCTCGACGTTGTCACGCATCGTTCATGCCCAGTTGGCGGCAATGGTAGATGATCAGGAGTTGGCTTGGTCATTATACCAAGAAGCCCTCTCTTCTGATTACCGTGATATCCAAGGCGGGACTACAGCAGAAGGCATTCACGCCGGTGTCATGGCTGCTACGTTGTTTATTCCATTAACCACTTTTGCTGGGATCGATATTCGAGAAGAGCAGCTGCAGATCACGCCAAACTTGCCGAAAGCTTGGGACAGCTTAGCCTTTCAGCTAGAAGTTCGCGGCATCCGCTTTGCGATGAATGTTACACATGAAACATTGACGATTACCGCTGATCAGCCAGTCATGATCTTAGTGAATGGGCAACAAGTTTCTCTAGAAGCAAAGAAAGAAGCAACGATTACTTACTAAAAGGAGTGTTACACATGAAAAAAGGATTTGTTTTTGATTTAGACGGCGTTATCACAGATACAGCTAAATACCACTACATTGCATGGAAAGAATTAGCTGCTGAGATTGGGATCGAGATCGATTTGAAGTTCAACGAGCAGTTAAAAGGCATCAGCCGCATGGATTCTTTAGAGCGAATCTTAACACTAGGCAACAAAAATGATGCCTACACAGAAGTCGAAAAAGAAGCGTTAGCGACGAAGAAAAATACCCACTACGTACAATTATTACAAAGCTTGACTCCTGATGATCTATTGCCAGGGGTGAAGACATTCCTTGATGAAGCCAAAGCAAAAAACATTCCTTGTGCGATCGCTTCGGCATCCAAAAATGCACCGTTTATTTTGGACAAACTTGGGGTCATGCAAGACTTTGATACGATCGTTGACCCAGCAACCTTGAAAAAAGGCAAACCAGATCCAGAAATCTTTATCCAAGCAGCGCTGGCACTAGGCATTGAACCGGCAGAAGCAGTTGGCTTTGAAGATGCTCAAGCAGGGATCGACGGCATCAAAGCTGCTGGTATGTATGCGGTAGGCGTTTATTCAGGAGAAGAATTACACGGTGCAGATGTGATCGTTGAAAAATTAACGGACCTAAACATTGACGAACTTTTGGCGAAATAGTCGATTGCATTTCCAAATTGGCCTCGCTATAATAGCCAAAGAGGGGGCAATCCGATGAACAAGTTCAAAGAAATATTTTTAGATTTAGAACAAAAAATTCTAGCAAACGAATACCCTCCGCATTCTTTGCTGCCTAGCGAAAACCAATTGATCAAAACTTATGGTGTCTCCCGCGAGACTGTCCGTAAGGCATTGAATTTATTGCGGGATGCTGGTTATATCCAAAAGAAACAAGGGAAAGGTTCGATCGTTTTAGACTTGAATCGCTTTGATTTCCCGATTTCTGGCTTGACGAGTTTTCGAGAGCTGCAAGATACCCAACGCATTCCTAGTGAAACTAAGGTTGTCGAGATCCGCAAGATCGCCGTTTCGCCAAAGCTGCACGAGACCACTGGTTGGCCTGTCGCCTCTGAGGCATGGAAACTGATCCGTCAGCGGAGAATCGATGGAGAAGTGGTGATTTTGGATAAAGATTACCTTGATGCTTCTATTATCGAAGAGTTGCCAGAAAACCGAGCGAAAGTATCGATTTTTGATTACTTTGAAAATGACCTTGGCCTTGAGATCGCTTATGCACAAAAAGAAATTACTGTTGACCCCGTCAACAAAGAATTGCGGGATCTAATGGATCTGCGTCCTGAAGATCAGCATGTCGTTACGGTTCGCAGCCTCGTGTATCTAGAAGACACGCGCTGTTTTGAATACACCGAATCGATCCACCGACTGGATAAATTCCGCTTTGTGGACTTTGCTCGCCGACGCAAGATTTGATGGACGTATAAACGTGAAACACATGAAACAGACCTGGACTTCACCGAGAAGTCTGGGTCTGTTTTGTCTTTCAATAGCCCCCACTCGATGATACTGGATCGACCCTCCCTCTTTTCGCCTCTGTCGCTATCGAGCCATCCTTTTGCTTGCTCGTTGTTCTATTGCCGACGAATAAAAAAGGCACGATCATTTATGGGACTGATGAAATAGTGTTGAATTTGCACAACTCATCCGTCCTTATTAACAATCAACCACACAAAAAAAACAGTATCCTCTGAGAGGATACTGCTTTTGCTAGCTATTTGGCGTAATCCGTTGCGCGGGTCTCGCGAATAACGGTTACCTTGATATGACCAGGGTAATCCAAATCGTCTTCGATCTTCTTGCGGATGTCGCGAACCAATCGTACAGCATCCAAATCAGAAATCTCTTCTGGTTTGACCATTACACGGACTTCACGTCCGGCTTGGACTGCAAAACTGGAATCGACCCCTTTGAAGCCGTTGGCGATATTTTCTAGGTTTTGCAAGCGGCGAATATAATTTTCCAATGATTCGCTGCGGGCACCTGGACGGGCTGCTGACAAGGCATCTGCGGCTGCAACTAAAACAGAGATAACCGATGTTGCTTCAACATCTCCATGGTGAGAAGCGATCGCATTGATCACCACACCATTTTCTTTGTATTTGGCAGCTAACTCAGCCCCGATCTCAACGTGAGAGCCTTCGATTTCATGGTCAAGGGCTTTCCCGATATCATGCAAGAGTCCGGCGCGTTTGGCTAACTGGATATCTTCGCCTAATTCTGCGGCAAGAACACCGGTTAGTTTTGCGACTTCGATCGAGTGGTTCAAGACGTTTTGTCCGTAGCTGGTACGGAAACGCAAACGACCTAAAATCTTGATCAAGTCTGGATGAAGGGTGTGGGCGCCGACTTCAAAGGCTGCTTGTTCCCCATATTCACGAATATGCTCATCCATTTCTTTCCGAGATTTTTCGACCATTTCTTCAATTCGAGCTGGATGGATCCGGCCGTCTTGAATCAGTTTTTCAAGGGTCATACGAGCAATTTCACGGCGAATCGGATCAAATCCTGATAAGACGACTGCTTCTGGCGTGTCATCAATGATCAAATCGATCCCTGTCAATGTTTCAAGGGTGCGAATGTTCCGACCTTCTCTTCCGATGATTCGACCTTTCATCTCATCGTTTGGTAATGATACGACCGATACCGTGGTTTCAGACACTTGGTCTGCGGCACAACGTTGGATTGCTAAGGACAAGAGATTTTTTGCTTTTCGATCTGCTTCTTCCTTCGCACTCTGTTCAGATTCTTTGACCATGATCGTTAATTCATGGTTCAATTCCTCTTCCGTTGATTTCATGATCAACTCTTTTGCTTCATCTCTAGACAGCGCAGCGATGCGCTCTAATTCTTTCTGTTGTCCATCGATTAAGTTTTCTACTTCTTTTTCTCGCTCGTCAATTAATTGTTGTTTCTCACTAAGTCTGCCTTCTTTATCTTCAAGTGAGCGTTCTCGTTTTTCCAAAGAATCGTCCTTACGATCAAGTACTTGTTCTCTTTGGAGTAAACGATTTTCTTGTGATTTTAAATCAAGTTTGCTTTCTTTCAACTCACTTTCAATCTCTGACCGATACTTCTGATTTTCTTCCTTAGCTTCTAACAATGCTTCTTTTTTAAGAGTTTCTGCTTCTTTCTTAGCGCTTTCGATAATTCCAGCTGCAGAATTTTGGGCGCCGTTGATTTCTTTCTCATGACGAGATTTCGTCACATAAACTCCTAATCCAAGACCGACAATTAAACCGATGATAGCGAGGAGAATGTAAAGTAGTTCCAATGAATCCACCTCCATACTATCTTTTTAAATATTTTGTAATTTTGATTAACAAAGGATAACAAAATTATCAATTCGCTACTTCTTATGTGGAAATCCACATACGTTTATTCTAATGTTTGAACACAAGAGTGTCAACTTTAAATAATAAAGTAAACTTTCGCAACCCTTCCTTTTTACGGATGTTTTTTCAACAATGGACGAATCTGGCAAAAACCACAAAAAAGCCAAACAACGAGGTTGTTTGGCTTTTTCAAGACTTAGTCGTCTAATGGTAATTCTTCTTGCGCTTCCTCAAGGGTTACGGTCTCTCCTGTTCCAATCCCGTAAGCATCGCGGACGCGAGCAGAAACTTCTAACATCATTTCTTGGTGTTCACGCATGTAGTTTTTGGCGTTTTCACGACCTTGACCGATACGATCCCCTTTATAGGCATACCACGCACCGCTTTTATCGACGATGTCTTGTTCCACGGCCATATCCAGCAATTCGCCTTCTTGGGAAATCCCTTGACCATACATCATGTCGACTTCTGCTACTTTAAATGGTGGCGCTACTTTGTTTTTGACTACTTTGATCTTCGTGCGGTTCCCGATGATATCTGTACCGGATTTCAATTGCTCAGCACGACGTACTTCCAAACGGATGGTTGAATAGAATTTCAACGCACGGCCACCAGGGGTCGTTTCTGGATTCCCGAACATGATCCCAACTTTTTCCCGAATTTGGTTGATAAAGATCGCGATCGTTTTCGTTTTGTTGATGGAACCAGAAAGTTTCCGTAATGCTTGTGACATCAAACGAGCTTGCAAACCAACGTGGGTATCACCCATTTCACCATCGATCTCCGCACGCGGGACTAAAGCTGCTACCGAGTCAATAACCACGATATCAACCGCACCACTTGAAACTAAGGCGTCAGCGATCTCTAATCCTTGTTCCCCTGTATCTGGTTGTGATAACAAAAGATCATCGATATTTACGCCTAATTTTTGCGCATACTGAGGATCTAACGCATGTTCGGCATCGATAAATGCTGCTGTTCCGCCATTTTTTTGGACTTCCGCAATGGCATGTAAAGCAACTGTCGTTTTACCAGAACTTTCTGGGCCGTAAACTTCTACGATCCGTCCTCGTGGGTAACCACCTACACCTAATGCAACATCCAAGGCCAATGAACCACTTGGGATCGTTGAAATTTGTTGATCAACTTTTTCGCCAAGCTTCATGATGGCACCTTTACCATAGTTCTTTTCAATCTTCTTTAGTGCAGCATCTAAGGCTGCTTTACGATCATCTGCCAAACGGATAATCCTCCTTATATTCATCACTTTCGTGTGTCGTTCATAAGATAATAATAGTCCTTCTGAAGGGAAATTGCAAGAAAAAACGAACAAACATTCGCATTAATTTAATAATTCCTTACGTATTTGATTTAAGCCTGCCATGACAGCACTATGCCGAATATAGGCGCGGTCGCGATTGAAGTGATACAGCTGGCTCGAGACGCCTTTGTCAGAAGCTAAGGCGATCCAAACGGTGCCTTTGGGCTGACCTTCTAACTCGTCTGGACCAGCAACACCAGTAAACGCCACCGCATAATCAGTCTCGGCTTGTTTGCGGGCATAGACGGCCATTGCTTCTGCACATTCCTGACTAACAGTTCCATAGCTTTCCAAAAGCCCTGGATCGATGCCTAAGAGCTTGCTTTTTGTTGCAGCAGAATATGTCACGAACCCACCGGGAAACACCTCAGAGACGCCAGGAATCCCTCCTAGGGTCGCTTGGAACAAACCAGCGGTCAAACTTTCCGCTGCGGTGACGGTTTTCTTTTTCTCGATCAGTCGCTCGACGACTGTTTCTGCCAGCGAATTTTGTTCCCCATACCCATAGAAATACGCACCGACCCGTGCTTGGACGGTTTCTTCTAACGCATCCAATTGTTTGATCCCTTGCGCCTCGTCTGCAGTTTTGACCGTCAGACGCAGCGTGACCTCATTGGGTTTGGCATAAGGAGCGATGGTGGGATTGACTTGATTCTCGATCAAATCGGCCAATTCTGTGACCAATGCCGATTCCCCGATCCCGTAATAGCGCAAAACGCGAGACAGCAAGACCTCTTCTTGGGGAAACTGCTCTAACAGAAGTGGTTTTGCGTGGGTAAGAAACATCGCCTGTAGTTCACTTGGTGGTCCTGGCAGCAGCAAATAACTGGTAGCGGCTGTCTGATAAAAGATCCCGATCGCTAGTCCATTGGGATTTGGCAAAGACACACCGTCCTTAAAAACGAGGGTCTGCCGCAAATTGTTTTCCGTCATCCTCCGTTGACTGTTTTCAAAGAAGGCTTTCAATTGGTGATAGCCTGGTTCATCTCTGACTAACTCTTGTCCCACATGACGGGCAGTGACTTGTTTCGTCAAGTCATCGTCGGTGGGCCCTAAGCCGCCGCACAATACGATCAAGTCGCTGCGTTTGTCGGCGATCGTCAGCAATTCTTCTAAGCGATTGGGGTTGTCCCCGACAACACTATGATAAAAAACATCGATCCCAAGACTTGCCAGTTCTTCTGACAAGAAGGTTGCGTTCGTATTCACCACCTGTCCTAAAAGTAATTCGGTCCCGACTGCAATAATCTCTGCTTTCATTCGTTTACTCCTTCATTTATCAGATACGTAAAAGTCTTTCATATTGACAAAAAAAGTCCAGAAAACTTCTGAACTTTCGTGACTTGTATCCTTGTTTTTATCGCTTCTTTATCTAGATCTAGAACTTTTACATAGAATCTTTAAAAACATTCGTATTTTTTATGAAATAATCGACCCCGGAATAGATCGTGAAGATCAAACATAGATACAACATGATTTGATCGATAGGCAAACCGATCATTGAAAAGGGAATGTTGTTCAAGAACAAGAAAATGATCGCAACCATTTGTGTCGCGGTTTTGATTTTCCCTGGCCACGCAGCAGCCATGACTTCCCCGCTTTGTTCCACTAACAACAAGCGTAAACCTGTCACTGCCAACTCGCGACAAACGATGATCGAAACTACCCAGCCTGGGGCTTTATCTAATTCAACCAGCATGATAAAAGCCGTCATGACGAGCATTTTATCTGCTAACGGGTCAGCAAACTTCCCGAAGTTGGTAACAAGGCCTCTGGAACGAGCGATCTTGCCATCTAGCCAGTCTGTAATGCTGGCCGCCGCAAAAAGGATCGCTGCAATAAGGTGCGTGTTTTCTAATTGTGTCGTACCAACGGTCAGCGTGCCAAGATCGATTGGCAAAACCAAGACCAAAATAAAGATGGGGATCATAATGATCCGTAATACAGTTAATTGATTGGGTAAATTCACGAAATAGACTCCTCTCTGCCGACTATTGTACGAAATAACGGCAAATCATGCCACTACTTCTGCTTTTCAATGGTCGGATGCAACAGATAACTTTTTAGCTAATGATACCTCAATAAGGCGTATTTGTCAGATTTATGCCGCATCGTCTTGGTATTCAATCACGAGGCGGACTGTCTTTTGTAACAATTCAAATTGCGGGTCAGAAAAGTCCACTTCCTGACCATTGGCAGTGATGGAGATATTTTGACTTGCGCCCAGGGTCAAAGTCGCATTCGTGGCGCCTTCTGGCAGCGTCATCGATTGCGTTTCTCCCGCTTGAACAGTGTATTGGTACACATAAGCGTTGTCGACTTGTACACCGACCCAACAAGAAGCATCTAGCCCAGTAAATGCGAATTCAATAGGATTTTCCGCATCTTTCATCGTGATCGTGATCGACGATTGCGTCGAATCACTGGCAGTCATCGTCATTTTCGCTTCGCTGGATTCCGTCGTACTTGAAGACTCCGTCGCTTCACTCGAAGTACTGGTTTCTTCCGTACTTGACGTGGTGGAAGCGGTAGACGCTGAATTTTCTACCACAAGAGAAGAGCTTCCTTGGATCATCGGCGTTGTATTCCGGTCTTGCCAAGCCATGTAGCCCACGATACTCACGATCGTAATGGCCACCAGACCTAATAGAATCATCGGCAAATAGCGGACGACAAACGAGCCGCTTTTTTCTTCTACGTGCTGTGCTTTTCGTGAGCCGCTGACGGTTTCAGGCTGCGGTCTTTTTGGTAAGGGGGCGTCTAACGTATCTTTGCCATCAAAAACGGCTACCAATTTGTCGCCGTCTTCTCCAACCGCTGCTGCATATTGGCGAATAAACGCACGGACATAAAAAGTGCCTGGCAATTGATCAAAACGCTCTGCTTCAATTGCTTCTAAATAGCGTTTTTGGATCTTTGTCATTTGTTGTAATTCAATCAATGAAATGTTTTTATCTAAACGGGCTTGCCGTAATTTTGCTCCAATCGTTGTTTCGTTGGCCACTCGATCATCTACTCCAGTCTTTTATTCATCTTTAAAAAAAGCCCTAAAATCGCTTCGCTGCTTGTCGTAAGGTCAGCAAAGCTGCTCTATCATTTTAAAACAGGGGTTCCCTGTATACGTCAATAAAAAAAACTCCGTCACGCAGATTGCCATCTGGGCGCGCCGTCTACTAAATATAACATTTTTTCCGTGAATTTTTGTAAAAAAACAAAAAAAGATTTTGCTTCAATAATTAAAGAATACCATAAAAGAAAAAGTCTGAGGATAGCCTAACCACAACTCGCAAACAAATTTTAATACTTTTCGCCAAATTGGCATCAAATTGCAAGAAAAAACCACCTTTTGACGCAAAAAGAAAACACTGAATGACTCAGGAGTTGGCAGCCCTTGTTCTGTTGGGCGTTCCTCCTTGAATCATTCAGTGTCGCTTAGATGACAGCTGTTTGACAAAACTAGCCTTCGCTTAGGCTTTTTCCGTTGGATACATGTAAAAACGACTAAACGCTTTGGGATCGATAAAGGAACGAGCCGCTTGCTGGACATCTTCCAAAGTGATCGATTGGATCACCTCTGGCAGATCAAAGAGCGTCGTTTCACCGAATAAACTTTGGGTAAACTGGTTTGCGATAAACTCCAGTGAGTTCAGTGATTGGAAATATTTCCCTAGCATTTTCTTCTTCAATAACGTCAAGTTTTCTTCATTGATCTCTGGATCTTGCGGGAAATTCATTACGATCGCTTCGATCTCTGCCAACATTTTTTCTGGCTCTTCAGAATCCCCCGAGAAGTCGGCAAAGTAAAAGCCGCGATCCAAGTTCACTTCAAACCCAAATGTGTCGTCGATGATGCCTTGATCATACAAACGCAAATAATTGGCAGAAGTATTGCCTAACACCAATTGGCAGAAAAGATTCAACGCATTTTTGAAGCGCAAGAGCTCTCTTCCTGATTTCGGCAGTTTGTTCAAGTCTCCTTTGATCCCTAATACGCCTTTGGCACGTGTCACTGGCATGGTAAGACTTGATTCTGCTTGAATATCGGCAAAGGTTTCTTCAGGAAACTGGCGAATGATCGCCTGCGTTTCTGGAAAGGTCTTGGCCGCTTGATTGGTCCGAATCCACGCCATCGTTTCTTCAGGATCGATATTGCCTACCACAAAAAGTGTCATGTTGCTTGGGTGATAGAAGGTATTGTAGCAAAGATACAAGTCTTCTGCGGTGATCTGCGCAATGCTTTCCACCGTACCAGCGATATCGATATGCAAGGGGTGCTTCGGATACAGATTTTTGATGATGCCGAAAAACTGCTGCCAGTTTGGATCGTCATCATACATTTGGATTTCTTGACCAATGATCCCTTTTTCTTTTTCGACGGTTTCTTCTGTGAAATACGGGGCTTGAACGAAATCGATCAACGTTTCAAGGTTCAGCTTGATTTGATCGGTTGCCGAAAAAAGGTAGCTAGTTTTCGTGAAACTGGTAAAGGCATTGGCAGACGCCCCCTGCTGACCAAAGGTTTGAAAGACATCGCCGTCTTCTTTTTCAAACAGTTTGTGCTCTAGAAAATGGGCAATGCCATCAGGGACTTGATGCAATGCTTCGGGTGAAAACCCGAAATGATTGTCGACAGAGCCATAGTTCGTACTGAAAAGTCCGTAAGTTTTATGGAAATCGGCTTTTGGCAGCAAATAAACTTTCAAGCCGTTTGGCAATACTTCTTCATAAAGGGTCTCATTGATTTGCTGATAGACTTTTTTATTCATGGGTCGTCTCCTTATCCAGGAAGAATACAGCTTGCAAGGACACGTTTTGAGCCAATGCTTGGACATCTGCCACGGTCACTTGTGCCAATTTCTGCATAAATTCATCTTCCGTCATTTTCGTATTCGGTACCCACTGATTCAGATAGGCTGTTTCGATCAGTGCTTGTGGGTTATCCAATGAGAGCAAGTACTGGTTTTTCAACATCGCTTTTGTTTGTGCCAGTTCTTCCGCGGTGACTTCGCCACGCTGCAAGCTTTGCAGCTGCTGTTCGATCAATTTGAAGACCTTATCGCGGTTTTTGCCATCGATCCCCGTTTGGACCGACAAATACCCACGAAACGTATCGATACTGCTAGAAGCATAATACGCCAAACTTTCTTTCTCTCGGACATTCATAAACAGTTTTGAATGAGGGAATCCGCCAAACAACCCGTTGAAGACCATAAAGGCGATCCGCTCGGCTTGGTCATAATACACGCCAGTATGATAGCCTAAGTTCAATTTGGCTTGGATGATTGGTTCTCGCAAGATTTTCTCGCGAATGATGTTTTCCGCCGCTTGCTGATAAAAGACCGGCATTGCTTGGTCTGGCCGATCGGTAAAGGCCATGTTTTGGAAGAGCGCTGCAACTTCTGCTTCAACCACATCGCCGATCACGAAAAGATCGATTTGATCATTGTCCATCATTGAGCGATAGGTTTGGTAAAGCTCTTTTGAGGTCACAGCTTCTAAGTCTTGCGGACGGCCAAAGCTCGGATACTTCTGATTCTGATCGTTTTCGAAATACAACTCTTGCAGCCCTAAAGAAGCCAATGCTTGCTTATCTTCTGCCACGCTATTCATATAGGCGATCAAGTTGTGCTTTTCGATGGTGAAGTTCTTTTCTTCAAATTGCTCCTCGTGGGCATTCGGATGGAACAAAACTTCTGCTAAAAAAGCGGCTGCTTGCGGCAATACTGCTTCATCTGACACGTACTTCCCGTTGACAAAGGACATCGCTGCATTGATCTGATGCAGATTGCCCCGTTTGTTGACATTCATACCAAAGCTGGCACCGTAAAGCTCTGCCAGCTGACTGCTAAACGCGGTCTGTGTCGGATAAGCCAAACTAGTCGTTTCTAATAAACTGGTCAATAAGGTCCGTTTGGCGGTCATTTCAGCCTGCAATGGTGCAGTAAACCGAACGAAAAAACGAATCGTTTTATACTTTTTGGTCGGTAGCACCGTTAACCGAACACCTTTTTTTAATTCAATAGACATGTGACACCCCTTCTAGAAGCAAAATTATCTCTTCAATTATAGCATAGCTGACAAACTTTCTCCTCGGCTCGCTGATCAAACCTGCTGTAGCGAGCGTTTTTTTTTATAAATCCCGCATTTTTCGCTATACTGTCAGTAAGATTTAGAAGGGAGGATACAGGATGAATAAAGAATTTAAAGAATTTATTTTACGGGGAAACGTCATTGACTTGGCGATCGGGGTCGTGATCGGGAGTGCCTTCACCGCAATCGTCACTAGTTTAGTTGAAGGATTGCTGACACCATTGGTTTCATGGATCTTATCACTCTTTGGTAACGCCGATGCCTTTTCTGGCTTGGTCTTTGAACCAGCCAAAAATGTGGTCTTTGATTTCGGCCGCGTAATTACTGCCATTATTACGTTCTTGATTACCGCATTTGTCTTGTTCTTGATTGTCAAAGCAGTCAACAAACTACGCAATCTGAAACAACAACCTGAGGAAGAAGAAGTACCAGAAGTCACTGCAGAGGATTATTTAGAAGAGATTCGTGACCTTCTAAAAGCGCAAACGCCTCCTGCCAACACTGTTGATCCACGTCCAACATCATTGGACGATACGATCCGATAAAAAAACGGCTCTTAGTCAATAAGGTCGAAAGAAGCGATTCGGATTCATCCGATCCATCAATCATAGCGCTAAAAGAAGCAAGCACGCGAACCTCGCTAGAGAGTCGCTGTGCTTGCTTCTTTTTTCATCCCGACATGCAGGATCCCGTCTTCATAAAAAGGCGGTGTAATGGTTTTAAAGCCATACTGGCCGTAGAATTTTTCTAAGTGGGCTTGTGCATCGATCGCATCGACCTCTTGATACGCACACGCTTGTTCCACCACAAAAACCGCTGTACGCAAACGGGCAAGCTGATAAAACTCCACCCCAGTCATTTCCCCTAACTCTTTTAGAAAAAACGCCATCCCATCACTCCTTATCTTATTGAACCAAAAAAGAGTCAACAAAGTGTCAACTCTTCTTGTTTCAAACAGCTTCTGATAAAAATTCAATCTCAACAGTTCTGGTTAAAATATCTGAATAACTATAAGAAACCCGCTCGAATGAATTCTCATTTGGATCCAAATCTACAACAAAAACTGAAGGATAAGTTTCTGTCAAAACGCCGCGACGTTCAGTTTGACGCTTACGTCCAGTCTGAGCAACTAGCATAATCTCACTACCGATACGGCCTTCTAAATCTTTCTTGATCGTAGCTAAAGTTGTTGGCATCGCATTCACCTCGAGCATCATCATACCACGAAAAGCAGAAAATTTCAAGTTTACCATAAAATAATTCTACTTTCAATAAGATTTTTGTTAAACACCCTTGATAAGCGCTATCAACTTTGTCCGACCGCGACTGAAAGCGCTTTTTATTTTTTCGTAAGGCAGCTTTTCTTGAGCGGCAATCTGATCAAGTTCTAATCCTTTTAAATAATTCATTATAACCATTCGTTCTAAAGACGATAAACTTTTCGGATACTCTGCCAACGATTCATTAACGAATAAGTAGGTCTCTGCAGTTTCCGCACAGCGATTATGATCGGTCAAAAACCGATTGCCTTCTTGTAAAAGCTTTTCTTCCAGCGAGCAGGCATCGACTTGGGCTTTGCGTTTTTGGGCATGCTGCGCCCGCAATAGGCTGCAGATACGGTTCTCAAAGGAACGCTTAAACAAGATACCGATGGTCGTTCCTTTGTCCTTATCGTAAGTCTTTAGACACTTATTAAAAACGATCCTGCCTTCTTGCAGCCAATCATCTAAGTCATAATCCCGCAGATAATATTTTTTATGCAAAATCTCAACGATCGGTCGATATTTTCTGAACAACTCTTCAAATCTATCTGAACGGTGCGATACTTGTCTTTCCTTTGTGCGCATCGAGATCACTCCTTTTGTTTTTGCTTCATTTGCTACAAAAGGAGCGTATCATAAATGGCTGGGACATCTTCTAATTTACCAGACCAACTTTGTCCCTAACTAAGGTCGCGCAATTTCTTTTCAAGTTCGGCTAATTGTTCAGGTGACCAAGGGGAATTGCGGCGGAAATTTTCAAACCGCAAGTCGGTTTGATGCTCGTGGATGTCTTTTTCCGTTTTTTCCACGCTTTTGTACAATTCCCGTGCCGAAGTTCGCAAAGCACCTTGAGAGAAGATCACCCACTGTTCGGCTAAATCGCTGGTAGCGACGGTGACTTGGGTCAATCGATTGTTTAATTCACCAGCGATTCGTTCGATGTAGCTGTCGGCGGTCTCTCCTTCTTCAGTAAAAATAACTTCCAGCTGATATTTGGTGTAACTTTGGGTCACACCAGGCACCAGTTGGGCATCAAAAACAACGATGATTTTCAACCCTTCATATTTTGCATAATTCGACAGCCGATTCAGTAAGGCTTCTCGGGCATCTTCTAAACGGTCCTGATTTTTCAAAAGAACCAGCTCCGGCCAAGCGCCAATCATATTGTAGCCATCCACGATCAGCAAAGGGGTTTTCATTGGGACGCCCCATTTCGGCTAGTAAAGGCCTGATACATCAACAAACCTGCCGCCACACTGGCATTTAAGCTCTGCACGTGCCCGGTCATTGGGATCGTCAGCATTTGATCCACTTCTTTTTTCAAACCTTCCCCCATGCCGCGACCTTCGTTGCCGATGATCAAACCGACCGCCCCTTGGGCATTCCATGTGCGGTAATCACTGCCACTCATATCAGTACCGAAGATCCAAAAACCAGCTTTTTTCAGCTGCTGGACTGCTTGGGTCAAGTTGGTCACGCGGGCCACAGGGATATGTTCCACTGCGCCGGTCGACGTTTTCACCACGATCGGCGTGATCCCCACCGCACGGTGTTTTGGAATGATGATCCCGTCTACGCCGCTGGCATCAGCGGTTCGCATGATGGAGCCGAAATTATGGGGATCTTCTAGATTATCTAAAATCAGATACAGCGGCTGTTCTTTCGTTTGGGCCAACAATTCATCCAAGGTCAAATACTGATAAGGGGTGATCGCCAAGATCATGCCTTGATGGACCCCTTGGTCACTCATCGTATCCAGCTTTTGTTTTGGCACCCATTTGACCGGAACTGCCTGTTCCCGCGCCATTTCTTTCAAACGATCGATTTTTTCTCCCCGTGCTTCTTCGGAAAGAAACAGCTTGTTGCCTCGCCCTTCTTTCAAGGCTTCAGCAACCGCATGATAGCCGAAGACAAAATTATCTTCGATGGCTTCTCCAGCGGCTTCTTTGCGGCGATCCGGTTTATTTTCTTGTCTGGCTTCTGATCGGCCAGCTGTTTTTTTATTTGGACGCTTTCTTTGCGGTTTTTCTCGCATCTTCTTCTCCTACTTTCTTTATACACCAGTCTATTAGCTCGTCTAAGCGTTCTTGTTGCTGCGTGAGGTGCAAATACCCGATCAGCGATTCAAAGCCAGTAGCGATACGATACGTCGTGACATCGGCATTTTTGGCGCCCGTATGGCTTTTACTATTGCGGCCGCGGCGGTAAAAATCATGTTCTTCTTCAGTCAGGATCTCTTCATCCAACATCTTTTGGATCAATGCCGCTTGGGCTTTGGCCGACACATAGTGGGTCGCCATATGGTGCAGTTGGTTCGGGCGGGTTTGGCCTTGGGCGACTAAATAATCGCGAATATAGACTTCATAGACCGCATCCCCCACATAGGCCAATGCCAAACCATTCAATTGTTTATAATCTCTCATGC
Source organism: Enterococcus sp. B2E4 (assembly GCF_030499455.1). NCBI lineage: Bacteria > Bacillati > Bacillota > Bacilli > Lactobacillales > Enterococcaceae > Enterococcus > Enterococcus sp. B2E4. The sequence goes on along the minus strand of NZ_JAUKPK010000005.1, from coordinate 57,066 downwards.
TTCTCGTCTCCATCGGGTTCCTTGCGGGGTGTCTTCTAAGATGATCCCTTGTTCTTTCAACTCATCACGGATTTGGTCGCTGCGGGCAAAATCTTTGGCTTTGCGGGCGGCGATCCGTTCATTGATCAGCTGTTCGATTTCTTCTTCCAGCAATTCTTCGGATACAAAATAAATCCCGAAAATCGTCAGCCATTCGCTGAATTTGGCTAATCCAGCCGCTAATAAAGCCAAATCTGTTTCTGGGTCTTCGCTAGCTAAGTTCAGCCACTTCGCCAATTCATAGACCACAGTGATCCCGTTAGCCGCATTGAAATCGTCGTCCATTTCTTTGACGAAACGTTCTTCAAATTCTTCCAGAACCGCTGCATTGATTTCCTCATCGCTGGCTTGATAATGACTGCTATTCAAGCGGAATTTGGCATTTTCATAGGTCGTCCGCAATTTTTGCAAGTTGGTTTGTGCTTCATGCAAGGTAGTCTCACTGTATTTGATTGGTCGGCGGTACTGGGTCGTTGCCAAAAAGAAACGCAGCACCTGCGGATCAACTTTTTTGACCATCTCATGCACCGTGACGAAGTTGCCCAGTGACTTACTCATTTTTTCTTCGTCTTCACCGATCGTCACATAGCCGTTATGCATCCAATAGTTGGCAAAGGTCTTGCCAGTTTTCGCCTCACTTTGGGCGATCTCATTTTCATGATGCGGGAAGGTCAAGTCTTGTCCGCCTCCATGAATATCGATGGTCTCGCCTAGGTGTTTGGTCGCCATCACCGAGCATTCGATATGCCAGCCAGGACGACCGGCTCCCCAAGGAGATTCCCAAGCGATCTCATCGCCTTTTGCCGCTTTCCACAAAGCAAAATCCAACGGATCTTCCTTGATTTTTTGTTCTTCACCGATCCGCTGACTTGCGCCGACTTCCAGCTCATCGATGGATTGGTCGCTTAATTGCCCATAGTGAGCAAATTTGCGGGTACGGTAATAAACATCGCCATTGACTGGATAGGCATAGCCTTTTTCTACAAGAGCAACAATAAAGGCAATGATGTCTTCGATATGATCCATCACACGAGGATTCATCGTAGCAGGTTTGACGTTCAGCGCTGCGGTATCTTCATTGAAGGCGTTGATAAAACGCTCTGCCACTTCTGGGGCCGTCGTGCCTAATTCTTTTGCCGCACGAATGATTTTATCATCGACATCGGTAAAATTCATCAAATAGTCCACTGTATAGCCGCGGTATTCAAAATAACGGCGTACGGTATCAAACGACACAGTACTGCGGCCATTCCCGATATGGATGTAGTTATAGACGGTGGGTCCGCAAACATACATTTTTACTTTTTTTTCTTCTAATGGCTGAAACACTTCTTTTTCTCGTGTCAGCGTATTATAGATTTTAATCATCGTGGGTAACCTTCTTTCCTTTGATTCGAACGATCTTTGCTGGGATGCCGACAGCAGTTGCTTCTGCGGGGATATCCTTCAAAACCACTGCATTGGCGCCGATCTTTGCATATTCACCGATTGTGACAGGACCTAAGATCTGCGCATGGGCTGAGAGAAACGCACCGGTTTTGACCGTGGGATGACGCTTGCCCCGCTCTTTACCGGTTCCCCCTAAGGTGACCCCGTGAAACAAGACCACATCATCTTCAATGATCGCCGTTTCCCCGATCACGACGCCCATCCCATGATCGATAAAGACCCCTTGGCCGATCTGCGCACCAGGATGAATCTCGATCCCAGTCAAGAAACGCCAAAACTGGGCCGTCAGTTTTGCCAAAAAATACCAGCGATGCTGAAACAAAAAATGCGACCAACGATGCCAAAACAAGGCATGAAATCCTGGGTATGTGATGATGATCTCCAACGTTGATCGTACCGATGGATCATGTTTTTTTGTTGCCGCAATTGCTTTTTTGAACCAAGTCATCTTCTCACCTACTTTATCCAAACTTCTTGATACGAAAAAAGCGTCTTTCAAATAAGTTTCCTTATTCAAAAGACGCTTTTTTGCGTGGTCCCACTTTTGTTCGCAGTTCGGCACTGCCTTCAAGCGGGTAACGTCCGCTGCTTCGTCTTTGACTTGCGCCAAAGCCACTCCTAGGTGCATTTCCTAGCCTTTTTTGACCACTCTCACCTTCCGTGGTCTCTCTGAAAAAAATCGGCTAGTACTTCGTCTATTCGCTGTGTTTATAACACGTTATTCAAATGATCAAGGGCTTTTTCTTTCCCTAATAATTCAACGGTATCTGGTAGTTCTGGTCCGTGGGTTTGGCCTGAGACCGCCACGCGGATCGGCATGAATAAATTCTTGCCTTTGATGCCTGTTTCTTTTTGGATCTCTTTGATGGCTGCTTTGACTGCCGCAGCCTCAACAACTGGCATCGCCTGTAATTTTTCTTTAAAGGCTGTCAAAACCGTAGGTACAGTTTCTCCTGCTAAGACTTCTTTGGCTGCATCATCTAATTCAGGGTGTTCTTCGAAGAACAATTCCGAAAGGTCGACGATTTGTGCCGCAAAACTCATTTGCGGTTGATACAAGGAAACGATTTTTTTCAACCAGGCAGCTTTTTCTTCGGTCAATGTTTCTTCGATGCGACCGGCTTTTGCCAAGTAAGGGACGCACATTGCCGTCAATTCATCCAGATCCATTTGTTTCATGTACTGGTTATTGACCCATTCCAACTTCTTGGCATCGAAGGCAGCTGGTGATTTGCTCAACCGTTCAGGATCAAAGATTTTGATCAATTCTTCTTGAGAGAAGATTTCTTCTTCCCCTACTGGTGACCAGCCTAAAAGTGCAATGAAGTTGAACATAGCGTCTGGTAGATAACCCAACTCACGGTATTGCTCGATGAATTGGAGAATCGATTCGTCCCGTTTGCTTAATTTTTTCCCGGTTTCGCTATTGATGATCAACGTCATATGCCCGAATTCTGGTGCTTGCCAGCCAAATGCTTCATAGATCATCAACTGTTTTGGTGTGTTGGCGATGTGGTCATCTCCACGCAGCACATGGGTGATTTTCATATGATGGTCATCGACTGCTACTGCAAAGTTGTAAGTCGGCATACCGTCACGTTTTTGGATGACAAAATCGCCACCGACATTATCTGATTCAAAAACGATCTCGCCTTTGACCATGTCGTGGAATTTGTATTCAGTATTGCGAGAGACACGGAAACGAATCACTGGTTTCAAGCCTTGTGCTTCTTTTTCGGCTTGCTCTTCTGGTGTTAAGTTGGCACATTTCCCTGCATAATGGGGCATCTCGCCACGAGCTCTTTGGCCTTCACGTTCGGCTTCCAGTTCTTCTTCCGTACAATAACACTTATACGCACGATTGCTTGCAAGCAATTGATCGATCAGTGGTTGGTAGATATCGCCGCGTTCTGATTGACGATACGGACCGTATTCTCCTGGATTTTCAGGTGATTCGTCCCAATCCATTCCTAACCATTGCAAGTTTTCAAGCTGGCTTTTTTCACCATCTTCAATGTTTCTTTTTTGATCGGTGTCTTCGATTCGGATAATAAATTCACCGTCATTATGACGAGCAAACAAATAATTGAATAAAGCCGTCCGAGCATTCCCGATGTGTAAATGTCCTGTTGGACTTGGCGCGTAACGTACACGTACTTTTGTCATTGTTTTCCTCTTCCTTCATCTGATTTCCAAGCCAGCCAAGCTGCTTGGGGCTTATTGTTCAGTTTAGTGGGAAAGACCCGCGTAAAAAACAGAACCCTCAAGTTGAATTGTACAATCAATAACCCAATTAGTAAAGGCAGCTGGCATATTTTACGCCAGCTGCCGAGGATTATTTCTCTGATTTCGATCCTTCTTTGTTGTCGATGCCGCGACCAGAATGGGCTGGTTTGGCAAAAATCATCCGCCCAGCTGCCGTTTGCAAGGCGCTGGTGACGATCACTTCGATGTGTTCATTCATGTAATGCTGGCCATCTTCCACCACGACCATCGTCCCGTCATCTAGATAAGCGACCCCTTGCTGGCGCTCCGTGCCAGCTTTCACCACTAAGACGTGCATGCTTTCTCCTGGAATCACCACTGGTTTGACCGCATTGGCTAACGCATTGATATTCAAGACAGGCACATTTTGAAATTCAGAAACTTTGTTTAAATTGTAATCATTGGTCACGACGACACCATCCAGCATCTTCGCTAACTTGATCAGCTTGCTATCGACTTCGGAAATGTCTTCAAAATCGCCTTCATACATCTCAACTGCGATGCCTTCTTCTTTTTGCAAAGCATTCAAAATATCCAAGCCGCGGCGGCCCCGAACCCGTTTCAAACTATCGCCAGAATCTGCGATGTATTGCAATTCGTACAAGACAAAATTCGGGATCAGCAAGACGCCTTCTAAAAAACCCGTTTTAGCAATGTCATAGATCCGACCATCAATGATCACGCTGGTATCCAAAATTTTGTATTTGTGGAAGTGGTCCGCGATCTTTCTTTCCAGCATCTGCTGTTCATCTTGCTCTTGGGGCTCTGCCTTTTTGTTTTTCGGGGCAAAGACTTTTTTCCATTCATCGATCCGTGTCGTCCCGATCTGAAAACCGAGATACCCTAACAGGACCATCACTAAGATTGGGGCGATCCCGTTGATAAAAGGAATATCCCAATTGTAAAAAGGAATCGACACGATCACACCGATCATCAGACCGATGATCGAACCAATTGCGCCAAACAAGAGATACGTTAAGCTCAATTCACTTAGTTTTTCTTCAATTTTGCGAATACCGGCTGCAATATATTTCGCTAATAGTAAAGATAATAAAAAGAAAATAAGGGCTCCAAGCAAACTATTAGTGATGTTATTATTCAGCCATTCATTTTGGGTTTGCCCAATGGCTTGCCATGCGATAGGCATCAGTGAGATCCCCAGACTTGCTCCGGCAAGTACCATTAGTGCGGTAATGACTCGTTTCTGCATACGTGTTCCTCCATACTCCAGTAGGTTTCTTTTGTTCAAAAATCCGTGCTGCCAGACAGGCTCCTTCCGCCAGTCAGCGGCTGTCGGTCGGTTGGTTCAAACGAATGAATCAGCAGCGTCAGGGCAAGAGGAGAGGCGATTGCCCCTTGCTCTTGCATTGACTCCACTTTAACGGAAGACTTTCCGCAAGGTTTCGGCTAAGGTAGACACGCCTTCGACTTCGATGCCTTTGGGCGGCTGCCAGCCAGTCAGATTATTTTTAGGCAAATAAACTTTCGTAAAACCTAGTTTTTGCACCTCTTTGACCCGTTGCTCGATCGCGTTGACTCGGCGAATCTCACCCGTCAAGCCAATTTCACCGATAAAACACTCCGTCGGGCTGGTGCCTTTTTCTTTGTAGCTAGACGCGATACTGACAGCGATCGCTAGATCGATCGCAGGTTCATTTAATTTGACCCCGCCGGCTGCTTTTAAGTAGGCATCTTGATTTTGCAGCAGCAAGCCTGCCCGTTTTTCTAAAACCGCCATGATCAGCGAGACGCGGTTGAAGTCTAGCCCCGTCGTCGTGCGTTTGGCATTGCCGAACATCGTTGGCGTGACCAGTGCTTGGATCTCCACCAAGATTGGCCGACTGCCTTCCATTGCTACTACGATCGCCGATCCAGTTGCGCCTTCTAAGCGTTCTTCCAAAAAGACTTGTGACGGATTGGCGACTTCTTTCAACCCGCCTTCTTCCATTTCAAAAATCCCGATCTCATTGGTGGACCCAAAGCGGTTTTTGACGGCCCGCAAAATTCGAAAACTATGGTGCTTTTCGCCTTCGAAATACAAGACGGTATCCACCATATGCTCCAGCATCCGCGGTCCTGCGATCGAGCCTTCCTTCGTCACGTGGCCAACGATAAAGATGGCGATGCCATTGGTTTTGGCGATTTTCAGCAATTCTGCGGTCGTTTCTCGCACTTGGCTGACACTGCCTGCCACGCTGGTGATATCCGGTTGGGTCATGGTTTGGATCGAATCGATGATCACATAATCTGGGCGGATGTTTTCGATCGCTTTACTGATCTCTGACATGTCCGTTTCCCCATAGAGATAAAATTCTGTGTCGATGGCGCCTAAGCGCTGCGCCCGCATTTTGATTTGTTCGGCACTTTCTTCTCCTGACACATACAAGACCGTCCCGCCGATCGCTGCTAATTGCTGGGAAACTTGCAAGAGCAGCGTCGATTTTCCGATCCCTGGATCCCCACCGATCAAAATCAAGGAGCCTGGGACCACGCCGCCGCCTAAGACGCGATTCAACTCAGCAAGTTTCGTTTGGACCCGCGGTTCTTTTTTCGGTACGACATCGGCGATTTTCGTCGGCTGCATCTTTTGCCCCGTCAATGTCGTACGTACTCGACGATCGGCGGTTTCTTGAATCACTTCTTCCACCATTGAATTCCAGCTGCCGCAATTGGGGCATTTCCCTAAATATTTAGGGGAACTATACCCACAATTTTGACAGACAAATTGACTTTTTGCTTTTTTTGCCATTGATCTCCTCCACTACTTCTATCAAACAGACCCCCAGGCAGGATTTACTGATTCGAGGAGCCAAAGCCGCCGGTTCGGCTGGCAGTGGTTGTATCTTGATCAGCTTTTAAGAACGGCAAGAAAATTCCTTGGCCGATCCGTTCGCCTTTTTTAATGACGACATCTGTGGGGCCGAAATTGGTAAACTGAAACATGATATGCCCTTCATTATCTGGATTGTCATAGTAATCGCTGTCGATGACGCCGACACCATTCGTCAAGACTAAGAAACGTTTCAAAGGATTGCTGGAACGATTTGTCAGCTGCAAATACTCGTCTTCCCCCATATAGGCTTTGATCCCCGTGGGAATCAAGGTTGGCTTCAACTGTTTTGCGGTCTCTTTCGCAAAAAGCGCTTTGACCCCGTCGATCACGCCCGCTTTCCAAATGCTTGGCACCACGATTTCTTCCGCTGCTTCAAAGTCGTAACCAGCCGCATGATGGGTGGCACGTTGAGGCAAGGTGATGCTTTTTTCTTTATATGCTGTAATAATTTCAAATCCTCGTAATTTCATGGGTTCCTCCAATAATAAAACATATAGCTATTTTAGCATAGGAAGAACTATTTTCTTCATGGAAAACACAATTATCGAAAAGTCTTTACAATTTCTTCGTTTAAAAATAGACCAAAAAGAAAAAAGGACATGACGAAACGCCCGTTTGCGAGTACAATAGAAAAAATATCAAAAAATAGGCGGTGGCATATGCGCGCAGATCTTTCAAACAAAAACCGAATCGTTGTAAAAATCGGCACCAGCTCGTTGATTTATCCCAATGGTGCCATCAATCTAGCTGGCATCGATGAATTAGCCTTTGTCTTAGCAGCTTTGCAAAACCAAGGCAAAGAAATCATCTTAGTTTCTTCTGGTGCGATCGGTGTTGGCATGAACAAGTTGAATTTGAAAGAACGACCCGTGGAGATCCCGCAGCAGCAAGCCGTGGCCGCCGTTGGCCAATCGGAACTGATGACGATCTACAACCAGCGTTTTCAAAGCTATAGCCAGCAGACTGCACAGATCCTGCTGACCAGAGACATCATCGAATTTCCCCAAAGCCGTCAAAACGTTAGCAACACCTTAGAGCAATTACTTACGATGGGGATCATCCCGATCATTAATGAAAACGACACGGTAGCAGTGGATGAATTGGATCATCTCACCAAATTCGGCGACAATGACCAGCTGTCAGCGATCGTCGCTCAGTTGACGAAAGCCGAGCTTTTGATCATGCTTTCTGATATCGACGGCTTTTATTCCGCCAATCCGCTGAATGATCCTGAGGCCGTTTTGTATTCCGAGATCAATGAAATCACCCCAGAACTTTTAGAACAAGCTACGGGAAAAGGCAGTCCTTATGGAACCGGCGGTATGACCAGTAAACTAAAAGCCGCCCAACGTATCTTAGACTTGAACAGTCACATGCTGCTGGCTAACGGCAAGCAGCCGAAAATTATTTTTGACTTGCTCGCAGGGGAACCTGTCGGCACCCATTTTTATCAACGAACGGAGGATGAGCAATGAGCAACTTGCAAACGATCGGTCAACAAGCTCAAGCCAGCGCCCAGACATTAAGCTTACTGAGTGCCAGTGAAAAAAACCACCTACTGGCAGCGATGGCCGATGCTTTAGAAAAAGCTGCCGAGACGATTTTAGCTGCTAATCAACAAGATCTAGCCGCCGCAAAAGCCAAAGGAACCAGCCAGACGATGCTGGATCGACTGTTGCTGACAGAACAACGGATCACCGAGATGGCTAACGGCATCCGAGAAGTCGCCCAATTGCCCGACCCAATCGGTGCCGTGGATAAAATGTGGCGCAATGCTGACGATCTTTTGATTGGTCAACAACGAGTGCCTTTAGGGGTCATCGGCATCATCTACGAAGCCCGCCCTAATGTCACCACTGACGCAGCTAGTCTGTGTTTCAAATCAGGAAATGCCGTGATTTTGCGTGGTGGAAAGGAAGCCTTCCACTCCAATCAAGTCCTCGTGACTATTTTACAAGAGGCTTTAGCTGCCAATGGACACTCCCGCCATGCGATCCAGTTTATCGAAGACACGAGCCACGAAACAGCGGCTGAGCTGATGCGGCTGACAGATTACTTGGATGTTTTGATCCCTCGGGGAGGCGCCGGCTTGATTCGTCGTGTCAAAGAGACCGCCACGGTGCCAGTGATCGAAACCGGCACCGGCAACAATCATATCTACATCGACCAAGCAGCCCAGCTGCCGATGGCACTGGCGATCGTCACGAATGCAAAAACGCAACGCCCTTCTGTCTGCAATGCCATCGAAACGATCCTCGTCCATGAAGCAGTGGCAGCGGAGTTTTTGCCTATGGTAGAAAAGCAGTTTGCCGATCAAGTCGAATTGCGAGGGGATCAAAAAGCATTGGCGTTTTTGAACAATGCACAGCTTGCCACTGAAGAGGACTGGGCAACCGAGTTTTTAGACTATATCTTAGCGATCAAAGTGGTGGCTTCGCTAGAAGAAGCCATTGCTCACATCAATCGCTACAATACGAAGCACTCCGAAGCGATCATCACCGATGATTATTTCGCTTCCCAACGCTTCTTGAAAGAAGTTGATGCGGCGGCGGTTTACGTCAATGCCTCGACCCGTTTCACCGATGGCTTTATGTTTGGCTTTGGTGCCGAGATCGGCATCTCGACGCAAAAACTCCATGCCCGTGGGCCAATGGGGTTAGAAGCACTGACTTCTACCAAATACATTATTTATGGCGAAGGCCAGATCCGTAAGTAACGATACGAAAAAACAGCCACTTGCTGTCATGACTTCCAATAGTTAGACTAAAAAGCTAACTTTAAAAGGTCGGTACATGCGCAAGCGGCTTTTTTTCGTCCTCTTATGCTTGTGCAGCCCGCAGAACGAAGGAAATCGGTTCGATGCCAAACAATTCTGTCAGCACTCGATTGGTTGTGGCAAAGACGTCAGCTTCACAACTCTTTTTCGGACAAGCAATCGTCTGTCCTTTGCTGGAAAACGTATCCTGACGGCTGCCCTCTACGAAAATTACTTCTTGCGTTCCTTTTTGATAGATCAGTCCTTCGTCTTCTTCTAATAATAAACGAGTCTGCCACTGATTGATCTGGGCAATTGGCATCACCAATGCAGCAACATCCAAGTTTTCTAACGAAAAACTACGACCATCCGATAGCTGCAGCGTGAAGGTATTGAGTTCATAAGGCAAACAGGCATTGCACCCTCCTTCTGTGATGACTTGGCTCGTGAGAATTTCTGCGTTCATTCTTTTTGACTCCTTTCATGATTCATTCATGTTTAGTTTATCACAAACCTATGGCCCACGGCGGAGCAATTATTCCGTCTTAAGTTGGATGTGTTTCTTTTTCTTTCTTGCTATGCTAGGGATAAGAAAAAAAGTCTAGGAGGAGTCACAATGAATACAGAAAGTTTATTAGGAAGAATCGTTACTGTCGTGGCAGTTTTAATCGCAGCATCCCTTGTTTTATCCGTTGTATTAGGCATTATTGGTGGGTTGATCGGATTGGTCTTCCGTTTCGGGATTCCTTTGCTGCTGGCCGTTTTGATCGTTCGCTGGTTAACATCGATTCGCCAAAAGCCAAGAAAATATTATCGTTAATTACACGTAAACCAAAAACACCTGACTTTTGGAAAGTCAGGTGTTTTTTTATCGATCAGCCTAATGCTACATCTAAAACCATCATTAAGATAAAGCCTAGCATGACGCCAAAGACCGCAAAATGGCGGCGACTAGACAAGGTTTGCTGCGCTTCTGGAATCAATTCTTCCACCACTACATAGATCATAGCACCCGCTGCAAAAGCCAACGCATACGGCAACACAGCGGACATACTCGTTACCAGCAAAGCTCCGATCACACCGGCGATCGGTTCTACGATCCCTGACGCTTGCCCGTACATAAAGGCTTTGGTTCGGCTTAACCCTTCTTGGCGCAAGGGGATCGAAACGGCTGCGCCTTCTGGAAAATTTTGGATCCCGATCCCGATCGCTACCGAAAGCGCCGCTAAGATCGCTGCTCGCGGATCATCGGCACTAGCCGCCGCCCCAAACGCTACCCCTACCGCCAAGCCTTCTGGGATATTATGCAGCGTGATGGAAAAGACCAGCAAGATCGTTCGCTTCAAATGACTGGGCAAACCTTCTGTTTCATGATTCGGACCAAAATGCATATGCGGGAGCGTCTTATCTGCTGCATATAGAAACAAACCACCCAAACCAAACCCGATGCTGACCACAAGCCACGGAATGTCGCCATTTTCTTCGGCTCGTGCGATCGCAGGATCTAATAACGACCAGAAACTAGCAGCGATCATCACGCCAGAGGCAAACCCCAGCATCGTATTCAGGACATTTTTATTGATTTCTTTGAAGAAAAAGACTAGCGCTGCCCCAAGCGCCGTCATACCATACGTAAAGATCGTCCCCGACAACGCTTGCTGCCATGGCGACAATCCAACCAACCAATCCACCATTCGTCTGCTCCTTTGTCTAACTATTCTACCAATACTCTAGCATAGGAAGCCGTCAGGTTCTACTAGGAAGGCAGCAGCAGCCAAAATTTTTCTTTCACCAGCCCTAAGCCTTTCCTAATGAAATCCTCGGCTTTACTTGAAAGTTTCAACATTCATCGCTATAATGCTAGGAGACTCCATGTCAATTTATATAAAGTGAGGAAAAGAATTGATTACAGTAAGTGATGTAAGTTTGCATTTTTCAGACCGCAAACTGTTTGATGATGTTAATATTAAGTTTACGCCTGGTAATTGTTATGGTTTGATTGGTGCAAATGGTGCTGGTAAATCAACTTTTTTAAAAATTTTATCTGGTGAGATCCAACCTTCAACTGGGAATGTTTCTTTAGGTCCTGATGAACGGATGGCTGTCTTGAAGCAGAACCACTATGATTACGAAGAGTTTCCAGTGATCGAAACGGTCATCATGGGCCATAAACGTCTCTACGAAGTGATGAAAGAAAAAGACGCGATCTACATGAAGGAAGACTTTTCTGATGAAGATGGGATTCGTGCCGCCGAACTAGAAGGCGAATTTGCGGAACTTGATGGCTGGGAAGCAGAGCCCGAAGCAGCGGTTCTTTTGCAAGGCTTGAACATTCCCGATGAATTGCATCATGTCTTGATGAAAGATCTAACTGCTGGTCAACGGGTGAAAGTCTTACTGGCACAAGCCCTTTTCGGTAAGCCAGACGTCTTGCTCCTAGATGAGCCTACCAACGGATTGGATATCCAATCTATCAACTGGTTAGAAGAGTTTCTGATCAACTTTGACAACACCGTCATTGTTGTTTCCCATGACCGCCACTTCTTAAATAAAGTTTGTACCCATATGGCCGATCTAGACTTCGGCAAAATCAAATTGTTTGTCGGCAACTATGATTTCTGGTTGGAATCAAGCCAATTAGCTGCGAAATTACAATCCCAATCAAATGCCAAAAAAGAAGAGCAGATCAAAGAACTGCAAGACTTTATCGCACGCTTTAGTGCCAATGCATCAAAATCCAAACAAGCAACATCTCGGAAAAAAATGTTGGATAAAATCACTCTTGATGATATTCAACCTTCGTCTCGCCGCTACCCGTTTGTCGGTTTTAAACCAGAACGTGAAATCGGGAATGACTTGCTGCAAGTCGACAATGTCAGTGTGACGATCGACGGCAAAAAGATTTTAGACAATATCTCTTTCACCTTGAACAAAGACGACAAAGTCGCTTTTGTTGCCAATAGCGATATCACCACCACAACGCTATTCAAAGTCATCATGGGGGAAATCACTCCTGATACAGGTAGTGTTCGTTGGGGCGTGACCACGCAGCATGCGTACTTGCCAAAAGATACGACCAGCGAATTTGATACGGATACCCCGATCGTTGATTGGTTGCGTCAATACGCAAGCAAAGAAGAAGACGACAATACCTTCTTGCGCAGCTTCCTAGGTCGCATGTTGTTCTCTGGTGACGAAGTATTAAAACCCGTCAACGTTCTTTCCGGGGGCGAAAAAGTTCGCTGCATGTTGTCGAAAATGATGCTTTCAAAAGCCAACGTATTGGTATTGGATGATCCAACCAATCACTTGGACTTAGAATCGATCACCGCATTAAACGATGGCTTGATGGCCTTCACCGGCTCATTGTTGTTTGCTTCTCATGACCACCAATTTATTCAAACCCTTGCGAACCGTATCATTGCGGTCTCTAGCAAAGGCGTGGTGGATCGTGCCGAAACGACCTACGATGAATTCTTAGAAAACAAAGATGTCCAAAAACGCGTAGCAGAAATGAATCAATAAGCTGCTTTTGAAAAAAAGAACGCTCCAGTTGCCCGCCACCAAGGCTGCAACTGGAGCGTTTCTTTTATTTTTCCTAGGTGCTTCGGGTATTTTTGGCAGGTTACGCTTGTTCTAAACGGGCTTTGCCGAATGAAAACAGCGCCAAGCAGCCGTAGCCGGTATGACTGGAGATCGTTGGACCTAATGGATAATGATGAATAATAATGTCAGGAATTTTTTCGGTCAAACGTTTGATGACTTTCTCCGCCGCTTCGGCATCGCCAGCATTGGCAAAATAAACCGTATTGGTTTTTGATTCGTGAAGATTGGCAATGGTTTGATCCACGATTTTTTGGATCGCTTTGTTGCGTCCCCGCACTCGATCAACGCTGCGTAATTTTCCCGCAGTATCGACGGTAATGATTGGTTTCACGTTCAGCAATCCGCCGATCGCTGCCGCTGTTTTAGAGATTCTGCCGCCGCGTTCCAATTGTTTTAAATCGTCGACGGTGACCCATGAATCTAAACGCAGTTTGTTTTCTTCTACCCATTGGCTGACTTCTAGCAACGAACGTCCTTGGGCTTTTTGTTGGGCTGCTTCAGCCACTAAGAAGCCTTCCCCTAAACTCGCAGAGCGCGTATCGATCAAGGTGATCGCAACTTCTTTGTATTCTTCTTTTAGTAAGGCTACGGCTTGGACGGCACTTTGGAATGAGCCGCTCATTCCTGAAGAAAAACCTAAATAAAGGACCGGTGTGCCCGCTTCGACATATGGCCGAAAATACTCCATATAACGTCCGACATTGATTTGAGAAGTTGTCGGCTGCGCATGTTCTTTTAGTTTTCCTAAAAACCATTCCGTATCAAATTCTTTGCCCATATCATCGATATATTCTTTGCCGTCTAATTCGATCAGCATTGGAATATAGGCGACATCTAGCTCCGCTAATCTTGCTGCTGGTAAATCACAGCAGGAATCTGTCATGATTTGAAACATGGTTTCACCCCTCTCGTTACCCCCTATTATAGCAAAAAAAGAACAAGACAGAAGAAATTCTCATCAAAAGCAGCCAAACATATCGTTGACTGCTTTTGACGTAGGAGTTCTTTGTCTTGTTCTGATGCTTTTGCGTCAGGTTAGATTTGCGCCCAAACACTTTCTAAGATGTTGGTTTGGCTGCGGTCTGGTCCTACCGAGAAGGTCGAAATGCGGACACCGACTAATTCAGAGATGCGGTGAACGTAATTGCGTGCATTTTCTGGCAGATCTGCCAATGTTTTGCAGCCAGTAATGTCTTCAGACCAGCCAGGAAGTTCTTCGTAGACCGGTTTGCAGCGGTTCAACTCTTTCAAGCTTGCTGGGTAATGATAGATCAATTCGCCGTCTAGTTCATAAGCCGTACAGATCTTCACGGTTTCTAAGCCGCTCAAGACATCGATCGAGTTAAGGGATAGGTTCGTGATCCCTGAAACACGTTTTGAATGGCGCATCACGACGGTATCAAACCAGCCCACACGGCGAGGACGTCCTGTCGTTGTTCCGTATTCACGACCGATCTTACGAATTTGTTCACCTGTTTCATCAAACAGTTCCGTTGGGAAAGGACCATCTCCTACCCGAGAGGTGTAAGCTTTGCAGACACCAACGACTTTGTTGATTTTTGAAGGACCCACACCACTACCAATAGTGACTCCCCCAGCAACGGGGTTGGATGATGTCACGAAAGGATAGGTTCCTTGGTCGATATCCAGCATCACGCCTTGTGCCCCTTCAAATAAAACCCGTTTGCCTTCATCTAAGGCATCGTTAAGGATCACCGAAGTATCCGTCACATATTTTTTGATTTGTTGGCCATATTCGTAATACTCTTCAAAAATGTCTTCAAAGGCGATTGGCTTTGCGTCAAACATTTTCACGAATTGACGATTTTTTTCTTCTAAGTTGATACGCAGACGTTCTTCAAAAATTTCTTTGTCTAAAAGATCAGCGATCCGAATGCCGACTCTGGCAGCTTTATCCATATAGGCTGGTCCAATCCCTTTGATCGTCGTACCGATCTTGTTGTCACCTTTGGCATCTTCTTGCAGCTGATCCAAATGGATATGGTAAGGTAAAATAACATGTGCACGATCAGAGATCTTTAAGTTTTCTGTTATTATATTGTTTTCTTTCAAGTATGCTAATTCTTTAACTAATGATTTCGGGTTCACAACGACCCCGTTTCCAATGACACTGATTTTATCTGCATAAAAGATCCCAGAAGGAATCAAATGCAGTTTATAGGTCACACCGTCAAATTTAATCGTATGGCCGGCATTGTCTCCACCTTGATAACGTGCAATGACTTCCGCGTTTTCACTCAAAAAGTCCGTAATCTTTCCTTTACCTTCATCGCCCCATTGTGTACCTACTACTACTACAGATGACATATAATGACCTCTTTCTTTAATTAGTGCATTCCCTAAGTATTGTAACAAGATTCGCAAGCTCTTTCAATCTAAAATCGAATAATCGTTTTAAATTCTCATTTTTCAGGGGTAAAAAACGAACTATTTTCTTCTCAATAATTATTTATACACGTAAAAACGAATAAAGTCGGCACATAAAAAAAGCCCTGCTGTCATCAGCGCAATGCAGACGGCAGCAGGAGCCTTGATTTCTCACATCGTTGGTGTCTTACCCGAACTCTTCTCGCGGCGAGACCGAGGAGAACTTATTGTATTCTTTGATAAATAGAAGTTCGACGGTCCCCCGGGCACCACTCCGGTTTTTCTCGATAATGACTTCGATCACATTGTTGTTTTGTTGTTCTTCTGGTTCATCGTCATCGTCGCCTTCGCTGCGGTAGTAGTCATCTCGGTACAAGAAAGCAACGATATCGGCATCCTGCTCGATCGATCCTGATTCCCGAATATCACTTAAAACAGGACGCTTGTCTTGTCGTTGTTCCACACCCCGAGAAAGCTGAGACAGTGCGATCACTGGCACTTTTAATTCCTTCGCCAGTTTCTTTAATTGGCGAGAGATCTCAGAGACTTCTTGTTGGCGGTTTTCGCGACCCGTTCCTTCAATCAGCTGCAAATAGTCGATCAAAATCAAGCCGAGATTGCCTTTTTCTTGCGCCAGTTTCCGACAACGCGCCCGAATCTCAGAGATCTTGATCCCAGGGGTATCATCGATATAGATATTGGCGTTAGAAAGACTGCCCATGGCAACGATCAAATTGCGCCACTCTTCTTCTGAGAGCTGCCCCGTACGCAAGTGACTGGCCTCAATCGAGCCTTCCGCACAAAGCATCCGGTTGACCAATGATTCAGCCCCCATTTCCAGACTAAAGATCGCTACGGAACGATCGGTTTTCGTTCCGACATTTTGCGCGATATTCAAGGCAAACGCGGTTTTCCCTACCGCGGGGCGGGCAGCGAGAATAATCAGCTCTTCTTTTTGCAGCCCCGCCGTCATTTTGTCTAAAGCCGCATAACCCGTAGGTAATCCGGTGATTTCTTCATTGTTTTGCGCCAACTGATCGATCGTTTCGATCGTCCGATTCAAGACTTCCGCTATCGATTGGAAGCCATTGCTATTGCGCTTTTCGGATACTTCTAAAATACTTTTTTCTGCTTGATCAATGATCGACTGCACATCTTCATCTTGTTCAAAGCCTTTGGTTACGATGCGGCTCGCTGTTTGGATCAGATTGCGTAACGTGGCTTTGTCGTCAACGATCTTCGCATAATAAGCAATACTTGCTGCTGATGGTGAAGCTTGACTCAATTCAGTCAGATACGTCAGGCCGCCAACATCTTCAAGACTGTTGCTTTTTTCAATTTCTGCTTTCAACGTAATCAAGTCGATCGATTCACTACGGTCGTTCAACTGGATCATTGCTTGAAAAATTATTTGATGGCTGCGGCGATAAAAATCTTCTGGGGCGATTACTTCCATTGCATCGATGATCGCATCGGCATCTAAAAAGACTGCCCCTAGGACCGCTTGTTCCGCTTCAATATCTTGTGGGGGAACTTGATTTTGCCAAACTTCATTCATGCCATTCGCTCCTTCGTCCATTCATTCTACAAGATTCCCATCCAAAGTACAAGATTGCTTGGACGTTTGCCGAAAAAAACCCCAACATGTGACTGTTGGGAGTAATGCTTATTCTTGGATGGTATGAACATTGATCGTTGCTGTTACTTGTGGGTGCAATTTTACAGGTACTTGCGTAAAGCCTAATGCACGGATCGGCTGATCCAATTCGATTTTGCGTTTGTCGATCTTGATTTTGTATTGCTTGTTCAAGGCATCTGCGATTTGTTTTGATGGGATCGAACCGAACAAACGGCCATCTTCCCCTGCTTTGGCATTGATTTTCACAACGGTTTCTTCCTTTTCAAGAAGTGCTTTTAGCTCTTTCGCTTCTGCTAAGACTTCTGCGTCTTGTTTTTCTTTGGCTTTTTGTTTGCCTTTTAATTCTGCCATGCTTTCATTGTTGGCAGGTTTGGCTAAGTTGTTTTTGATCAGAAAGTTTTGTGCGTAGCCATTAGGGACTTCCTTGATATCGCCTTTTTTGCCTTTGCCTTTGACATCTTGTAAGAAAATAACTTTCATCTTGGTCACTCCTTGTTATTGTTCATTTTTCGTTAATTCCGCTCGCAGCTGGTTTTCTACATCACCAATGCTGCTGTTCTTTATTTGCGTGGCTGCGTTGGTAAAATGTCCGCCGCCGCCTAATGCCTCCATCAAGGTTTGTACATTGACTTTACCAGTGCTTCTAGCACTGATACCGATCAAATCTCCTGGTTGTTTCGTAATAACAAATGCGGCATGGATCCCATTGATCGATAGCAGAGTATCGGCCGCTTTCGCAACAGTGACACTATCGTACACCCGATCTTCATCCGCTGCAGCAATCACGATATCTTCTCGGAAATGCTGGCTGCGAGAAACCAGTTCACTGATCATCAAATAGGAATCGAGATCCGTACTTAACATGTATTGAACCAATGACGTATCTGCGCCTTGGTTTTTCAAATAACCAGCAATATCAAAGGTCCGACCAGTGGTTCGCACCGTGAAGTTCTTCGTATCCACGTAGATGCCCGCTAATAAGGAAGTCGTAATAAATTTCGGGACTTGCGATCTGCGAGAAGCACGATACTGGATTAATTCTGCTACCAGTTCCGATGCCGAAGACGCGGAAGATTCAATATACGTTAATAGTGGCTTATCGGGAAACTCATCCCCGCGACGATGGTGATCGATCACTGCGATTTTGTCAAATTCATCATAGACCGCTTGCGAGATCGACATCGATGGCTTATGGTAATCTACCATCACTAGCACACTTTCTTCATTTGATAAATTAACTGCTTCTTCCCCAGTGATCACAAATCGTTCCAGCTCGGGGTATTTTTTCAATTCTTCCAATGCCCGCTGAATGTCTGCGGTGATCTCTTTTGGATTTAAAATGATGTAGCATTCTTTGTCGCTCATCATCGCCATGTATGCCACCCCAAAAGCCGAACCTAAGGCATCCATGTCTGGGTAACGATGACCCATGATAAAGATCCGCTGGTTTTCAGCAAAAATCTTTCTCAACGCCGTACTCATGGCACGCGAACGAACACGCGTTCTCTTGGGTGTGCCGTCTGTATTGCCACCAAAGAATTGCGGTTTCGCTTCTTCTTTGGCTTCTTTTAAAACGACTTGATCACCGCCGCGAACTAACGCAATGTCGAGATTGCTTTGTGCCACTTCCCCGATCTCTTCAAAAGACTCTTCCCCATAGGAGATCCCCATACTGATCGTTAATGGCAGATCATTTTTTTCCGCAACTTGCCGTACTCTAGTCAAAAATTGGAATTTTTCTTCCTTCATCCGCTCAATATCTGAATACTTCGCGACGAAAAGAAACCGCTCGGAATTGATTCGTTTGTAAAAAACATGATTCTCACTTGCCCAATCAGAAATCAATGTCGTGATCAGCGAGTTCAAATAAGAAACTTGTTTGTCGTCTTTTTTCTCAATCAAATCATCGTAATTATCAATTGAAATCAACCCAATTGCTGCCATCTTTTTTACCCCTCAATGTATCATCCCATTTTTTTGAAGCTTTGTTCCTTATTTTACCACAAAACAATCAAATAGGCGATTGATGCAAAAAAGTTCCACGTGAAACTTTTTTGGTGAAACAATCAGGAAAAAATTTCTATCATTCGTTATTCTATCTATATATAAAATAACAAGTTACTCTTCGATGGATAAAAAAATTGACAAGCTTCAAAAGAAACTTGTCAATGAAAATCATTCGATTTATTCTTCGCCTACGAATGGAAGTAATCCCATGATACGCGCACGTTTGATTGCAATGGTAAGTTTGCGTTGGTTTTTCGCACCAGTACCAGTTACACGACGTGGTAAGATTTTACCGCGTTCTGAAATGAAAC
Organism: Enterococcus sp. B2E4; assembly: GCF_030499455.1. Lineage (NCBI taxonomy): Bacteria > Bacillati > Bacillota > Bacilli > Lactobacillales > Enterococcaceae > Enterococcus > Enterococcus sp. B2E4. Next base: position 37,774 of record NZ_JAUKPK010000005.1, on the reverse strand, counting down.
GTTTTAGTAATTCAATATCTTTATAATCGATATGTTCAATATGGTTTGCAGCAATGTAGTCTACTTTACGACGTTTGCGTCCGCCTCTTCTTTGTTGTGCCATCCTATTTCCCTCCTATCAATTTCTTAGAATGGTAAATCATCGTCTGAAATGTCGATTGATGAGTTTCCGAATGGATCGGAGTTGTCTCGATCAAAATTAGGCATTCCTGATGGTTGAGAGGATTGAGTTTGATTTGAGTTATTGTTACCAAATCCAGAAGAACTGTTTGAGTTATACGTATTGTTACTGCCAGATCCGCTATCAGTTGTGCGTCTTTGCTCGGAAGCATTCCGCGACTCTAATAATTGGAAGTTGTCAGCAACGACTTCTGTTACATAAACACGTTGGCCTTGTTGGTTGTCGTATGAACGGGTTTGAATACGTCCAGTAACCCCTAATAAAGTTCCTTTGCGTGCATAGTTTGCTAATGTTTCCGCTGGTTTTCTCCAAATAACACAGTTGATGAAATCAGCTTCGCGCTCTCCACTTTGGTTGGTAAAATTGCGGTTTACCGCCAAGGTAAAGGTTGCGACACCAGTGCCATTAGAAGTGTAACGTAAATCAGGATCTTTGGTTAGTCTTCCTACTAGTACAACATTATTAATCAAAGTTCATCATCTCCTCATCGCTTTTGTTTCATGTGAAACAATATTATGCTTCTTCTTTGACAATCATGTGACGGATAATGTCATCATTGATTTTTGCAAGACGGTCAAACTCGTTGATTGCACTTGCAGTTGTTGAAGAAGAAACTTTAACGATGTGATAGATACCCTCACGGAATCCATCCATTTCATACGCTAGACGGCGTTTTTGCCAATCTTTTGATTCGATAACTTCAGCGCCGTTATCAGTTAAGATTGAGTCAAAACGAGCGATCAATGCGGCTTTTGCTTCTTCATCAATGTTTGGACGAATGATATATAAAATCTCATATTTCGTGTTTTCCATTGATTTTTCACCTCCCTGTGGACTTTGGCCCCTAGTTTTCTAGGAGCAGAGAGAGTGGTCTAATTAGACTACTCACAAATAATTATTATACACTTTTTTCGTCCTTACTGCAAGCTGTTTTTTTGCGTCCCTGCATCTACCCATCACCGCAAACAATCGCTTACACTGATAAATACGTCAGCTACTGCCGATTTTTTGAAAAAGAATAGGAAGACAGCAAGCTGCAGGTTCGCAGGTTGCTGTCTTCCTAGAAAACGTATTGCTTATTCTTGTGTATCCGTAGTGTCTTCCGTTGTTTCTTCCACAACTGGCACGTCTTGTACCGCTGTTTCTTCAGCAGTCGCTAGTTCTTCTTCGACTTCTGGTTCAACCGTTGCCATCGTCACTACTTTGGCATTGTTTTCCATCTTCATCAAACGAACCCCTAAGGTTGCCCGACCAGTTTGGGAAACAGTCGCTACATTGAAACGAATCAAGACGCCTTTATCGGTGATCACCATGATGTCTTCCTCACCGCTGACCGTCGTCAAGCCGGCTAATGGACCGTTTTTCGCCGTAATGTTGGCTGTTTTGATCCCTTTTCCGCCACGACCTTTGATTGGGTATTCAGAGCCTTTGGTACGCTTGCCATAGCCGTTCTCAGTGATGACCAAGACTTCACTGTCTTCTGTGATCACTGCAGCGCCTACCACGTAGTCTCCGTCTCTTAGACGAATGCCTCGCACACCAGCAGCTGTTCGGCCCATATCCCGCACAAGCGCTTCTTTGAAGGTCACAGAGTAGCCATCGTGGGTTCCGATGATCACGACATCTTCGCCGTGGGTTTCAATTACGTTGACCAACTCATCATTTTCCCGAAGACCGATCGCAATCAGACCATTGGCACGGATATTTGAAAAGGCCGTCACTGAGGTCCGTTTGACCACACCTAGACGCGTCGTGAAGAACAAGTAGCGTCCTTCTTGAGGCCCACCAGAAGCCGAAATGATCGCTTCGATCCGTTCGCTAGAATCGATCCCTAGGAGATTGATCACAGGGATCCCTTTGGCTGCCCGACCATACTCAGGAATTTCATAGCCTTTGGCTTTGTAAACTTTCCCTTTATTGGTGAAGAACAGTAATGTGTCATGAGTCGAACAAGAAACCAACGTCTTCACGAAGTCTTCATCGTGGATCCCCATTCCTTGAACGCCACGTCCGCCGCGGCGTTGTGCACGGAATTCAGACTTAGCTACTCGTTTGATGTACCCATTGTTCGTCAAGGTAATGACGATTTCTTCTTCTTCGATCAAATCTTCATCTTCAAGACTTAAGACTTCCCCAACCAATAATTCAGTCCGGCGATCATCACCAAAGCGTTGGCCTAATTCTTGCAACTCCGTTTGGATGATCTCTAGGACTCGTTGTGGATTTGCTAAAATGTCTGTCAAATCAGCGATAAATTCTAACAAGCCTTGGTACTCGCTTTCGATCTTGTCGCGTTCCAAACCAGTCAAGCGACGCAAACGCATATCTAAAATCGCTTGCGCTTGGCGATCGGACAATTTGAAGCGCTCCATCATGCTATTTTTCGCTTCATCATCAGAATTTGATGCCCGGATCAAAGCAATGATCTCATCGATATGATCCAATGCGATCCGTAATCCTTCCAAGATGTGGGCACGAGCTTCTGCTTTGTTTTTATCAAACTGTGTCCGACGAGTCACCACTTCTTGTTGGTGCTCGATGTAGTTTTCTAAAATTCGTTTCAAGCTCAAAATCTTCGGCACGCCTTTTTCAATGGCTAACATATTAAAGCCAAAAGAAGATTGCAGTGCAGTCATTTTGTAGAGATTGTTTAAGATCACCGACGCACTGACGTCGCGACGAACGTCGATCACGATCCGCATGCCTTCACGAGATGATTCATCCCGCAGATCGGTGATTCCTTCGATCCGTTTGTCACGGTGCAGCTCAGAGATCCGTTCGATCAACTTCGCTTTATTAACCATATACGGCAATTCAGTCACTAAGATCCGTTCTTTGCCGTTGGGCATTTCAGTCACTTCGACTTTTCCGCGAACAGTGATCGAACCTTTCCCTGTTTCATAGGCACGGCGAATACCGGATTTTCCCATCACGATCCCGCCAGTTGGGAAGTCTGGTCCTGGTAGGACTTCCATCAATTCACTCGTTGTAACTTCTGGATTTTCCATCAATAGATCGATGGCTGCAATGACTTCATTCAAGTTATGAGGCGGGATATTGGTCGCCATCCCAACAGCGATCCCAGTCGTCCCGTTGACCAAAAGGTTCGGGAAGCGGGCAGGTAATACCGCTGGTTCTCGTTCTGTATCATCATAGTTGCTTTGGAAATCAACGGTATCTTTGTTGATGTCCCGCAGCATCTCCATCGCCAGTTTACTCATGCGGGCTTCGGTATAACGCATCGCAGCGGCACCGTCACCATCGACTGAACCAAAGTTTCCATGGCCATCGACTAGCATGTAGCGATAGCTAAAGGGCTGTGCCATCCGCACCATTGATTCATAGATCGCACTGTCCCCATGGGGATGGTATTTCCCCATGACATCGCCGACGATCCGGGCTGATTTTTTATGGGGCTTGTCTGGTGTTACCCCTAATTCATTCATTCCATATAAAATTCGGCGGTGAACCGGCTTTAAGCCATCCCGCACATCTGGTAAAGCCCTAGCAACAATTACACTCATTGCATAATCGATAAAGGACTCGCGCATTTCACTGGTCAGATTGACGTCATGAATATTTTGTTTTGCTTCTTCACTCAAGCTGTTTCCTCCTCTACGATTGGCTAGATGTCAAGATTTTTCACGTAGTGCGCGTTTTCTTCGATAAAGGCCCGTCTTGGTTCGACGCGATCCCCCATCAGCATTTCAAAAATTTGATCGGCTTCTATGGCATCATCTACGCTGACCCGCAGCATCATCCGGTTTTCAGGGTCCATCGTGGTTTCCCATAACTGGTGGTCATCCATTTCCCCTAGACCTTTGTAGCGTTGAACCGTTGGTTTTGGTGTCGCAGGCAGTGATTCAATCGTATTTTTCAAATCTTGTTCGGCATTCTTGCCGGGTTGGATATAGTGGATATTTTTCCCTTGTTTGACACCGTACAATGGCGGTTGTGCGATATAGACATAACCAGCTTCAACGATTGGACGCATATAACGATAGAAAAGCGTCAAAAGCAGGGTCCGGATATGGGCACCATCGACATCGGCATCGGTCATGATAACTAGCTTGTGGTAACGGGCTTTTGCTACATCAAAATCAGCACCAAACCCAGTTCCCATTGCTGTAAACAATGAACGGATCTCTTCGTTTGCTAAGATTTTGTCCATGCTGGCTTTTTCGACATTTAAAATCTTCCCACGGATCGGTAAGATCGCTTGGAATTCGCGACTGCGGCCTTGTTTTGCTGAACCGCCGGCAGAATCTCCTTCGACGATAAACAGTTCGCATTTTTCTGGATCATTACTGGAACAGTCGGCTAATTTCCCAGGTAAGTTACTGATTTCTAACGCACCTTTTCGGCGAGTCATTTCTCGGGCACGTTTGGCTGCTTGACGGGCTTTTGATGCCAAAAGTCCTTTTTCCACGACTTGACGACCCACATTCGGGTTTTCCATCAAGAATTTCGTGAAATGTTCGGAAAAAAGACGATCAGTGACTGTCCGCACTTCGGAATTTCCTAATTTGGTTTTCGTTTGTCCCTCAAACTGAGGATCTGGATGCTTGATAGAGATAACTGCCGTCAATCCTTCCCGAACATCTTCTCCGGTCAGGTTTTCGTCGTTTTCTTTCATCAATTTTGACTTGCGGGCGTAATCGTTGATCACCCGTGTCAAGGCAGTCTTAAACCCGAATTCATGGGTTCCGCCTTCATAGGTATGGATGTTGTTGGCAAAACTCAACAGATTGCTGTGGTAGCTATCGGTATATTGCATGGAAACTTCAACCGTGATTCCTTGTTGTTCTCCTTCTAAGTAGATCGGATCTGGGAAAATCACTGTCTTACTTGCATTCAAATGCTCCACATAGCTCTTGATCCCACCGTCGTAATGATATTCTTTCAAGACGGGTTTTTCTTCCCGTTTGTCTTCGATCGAGATTTTTAAGCCACGGTTCAAGAAGGCTAATTCCCGAACCCGTGTCGCTAATTTATCAAAATTGAATACGGTTGTTTCCGTAAAGATCTCTGGATCTGGAACAAAGTGGACGGTCGTTCCGTGGCGGTCGGTTTCGTCGATCACTTTCAAGTCATCAACGACTGCCCCACGATGGTATTCTTGATAATACACTTTGCCTTCTTTATAGACTTTTACGTCTAAAGTCGTGGATAACGCATTAACGACGGAGGACCCTACCCCGTGCAGTCCACCAGATACTTTGTAGCCGCCACCGCCGAATTTCCCGCCGGCATGCAGGATCGTAAAGACGGTTTCTACCGCTGGACGGCCTGTTTTGGCTTGGATATCAACGGGGATCCCCCGACCGTCATCGACGACCGTAATACTATTATCTGGTTCAATGATCACTTGAATACTTGAGGCAAAGCCTGCTAGTGCTTCATCGATCGAGTTATCGACGATTTCCCATACTAAGTGGTGCAAACCTTCTGAACTGGTAGAACCAATGTACATCCCAGGTCGTTTGCGGACGGCTTCTAGTCCTTCCAACACTTGGATCTGACTGGCATCATAGGCTTTCGCACGTTCAACTAAGCTTTTTTCTTCTTCTGTCATTCAGTCTATTCTCCTTTAATATGTCCTTGCTCTACATAAAAAATCTCTGCTTCCACAGACATTTTGTCTTTCACATGTTCTAATGTCGTCGTTGTCAGAAAGGTCTGAACTTTTCCTTCAATGGTCTCCAATAAATGCAGTTGTCGGGAATCATCCAGCTCACTCATGACGTCATCTAATAAAAGGACGGGATATTCCCCCGTTTCTTCTTTCATCAAATCGATTTCTGCCAATTTAACACTTAAGGCGGTCGTTCGCTGCTGTCCTTGCGAACCAAAGGTCTGAACATTTTTCTCATTGATCAAAAAATCCAGATCGTCTCGATGGGGACCTGCCAACGTGACTTGCCGAAATCGTTCACGGTCTTTGACTTGTGCCAAGGCTTTGACAAATTGCTGTTGGATCTCCTCCAGCGTACTCGCCTCACCGGGCACATTCGATAAGTAGTCGATCTGCAAGGTTTCTTTTCCTTGGCTGATCTTTTGGTGCAGCTGATTTGCCCAATACGCCAAGCGCTGAACAAATCGTTGTCTGGCTAAAATGATTTTACTGCCGAAAGCCACCAGCTGTTCCGTTAAAACATCTAAATAGATCTCATCGGTCTGTTTTTTTTCATTCAGCTGTTTTAAGTATTGATTGCGCTGTTTCAAAACGGATTGGTATTGAACGAGATCATAGAGATAGATTGGATCGATCTGCCCAATTTCCATATCGAGAAATTTGCGGCGGACTTGGGGACTTCCTTTTACAAGGGAGAGGTCTTCTGGAGCAAATAAAATGACATTCAACTGCCCTATGTAACTACTGAGCTTTTTTTGCTCAATGTGGTTTACTTTCGTTTTTCGTCCTTTTTTTGACAAAAACAGTTCTAACGGGATCGTTGAGCGTCCCCGACTGACACTGCCAGAGATCCGCGCCCCTTCTGTGTCCCAGCGGATAAGCTCTTGCTCGCTGGAGGTGCGGTGGCTTTTGGTCATCGCCAATACATAGATACTTTCTAAAATATTGGTTTTTCCTTGCGCGTTTTCGCCTAAAAAAATGACCAGACCTTTCTCAAAAGTCAGTGTCAGCGAATCATAGTTCCGATAATTGCTTAAATGCAACTCATTCAGCCGCATCGGCGTCTTCCTTCTTCACCATAAAAAAAGTACCTTCATCAGGTAGCTCAACACGCATTCCCGCATACAATTTGCGCCCTCGTCGATTTTCTGGCTCGCCGTCGACAAAAACGGTGTGCTCTGCAAGGTACCATTTCGCTTGGCCGCCGCTGCTGATCACACTGACTTCTTTGAGCATTTGTCCAAGTGTCATGTATTCCGTTTCTAACGGTATTTGCATTTTCATAATTCCCCTCAATTCTATCAAAGAGCGTTTAGCTCTATTATACTCTTTTTTTGCCAAGAAAACAAATTCATCGGCATATTTTTCATTCTCAGAAGACTTACTGCTTTTAGACAAAAAAGAAGCCAAAATAGAAAAAAGGGCTTAAAAACGATTTTAAGCCCTTTTAACTCATTTATTCATTTTCAGATGATTGTTTCAACTTTTTTCAAAAGACATGAAAAACTAGTTGGTCCGCACCGGTGTGATCAGCTGGATAAAGCTGCCTTTGCTCTCTGTCGGCTCCAATGTAAAGGGACGGATCGCTGAGATAAAGCGGATCACGATGCTGGTGTCACCAAAGGCTCGTAGTGCTGCTTTCATATAGTCAGGATTGAAAGAGATCTCTAATGGGTCGCCGGTCACTTTTTCAAAAGAAAGATCTTCTTCCACTTTCCCGATTTCTGGTGAGTTTCCGTATAAGACAACGGCTTCTTCGGAGATCGCCAAACGAACGATGTTGTTACGGCCTTCATGAGAAAGCAATGACGCCCGTTCGATGGCTTGTAACAATTCTGGGACAGAAAATTCGATCTCAGTATTGAAGCTTGAAGGAATCAGACGGTTGGTATCTGGGTAAGTTCCTTCCAATAAACGAGAATAGAATTTCATGGTTTTCGTTTGGAACAACACTTGGTTATCCATAATGCTGATTTGGATCGCTTCTTCTTCATCTGTTAAGGAACGAGAAAGTTCCGTTAAGCTTTTGCCAGGAATCACGATGTTGAAGGCTGTTTCTCCGCTTTCCAATGGAATCACCCGTTGGCTCAAACGGTGTGAGTCCGTCGCAACAGCTAATAATTTTTGATTTTCTAAGACAAAGTGGACCCCAGTCAAGATCGGACGGCTTTCGTGTTGCGAAACCGCAAAGACTGTTTCACTAACAACCTTATTCAATACGTGCGCTGGAATCTCGATCGAATCTTGACTTTCGACAACTGGTAAATGTGGATAACTATCGGCATCCAAGCCGTTGACGGTAAAGTTGGCTTTTCCAGAAGTGATCGCTACTTGATTATTGTCTAAAACTTCTAACGTTAAGGTACTTTCAGGCAAACGACGAACAATTTCGCTGAAGAAACGTGCTTGTAAAACGATCGCTCCTGTTTTTTCGATTTGCATTTGCGCTTTTTCGTTTTCCACACTTAAAAAAGTTTCAATGGAAATATCGGCGTTGCTCCCAGTCATGGTCAATCCTTTTTCGGAAAGGGATAATTTTACTCCAGTTAAGATCGGGATGGTGGTTTTGGTTGAAATCGCCCGTTGGACAGTTTGTAATTCTTGCATGAACTCTGTTCGGTTTAAAGTTAGCTTCATAGCGATACTCCTTTAATTTATAGTTATTAAATAAAAGTAATAGTAGTAATAGGCTTGTTAGTAATGTGGATAACTCGAGAAAAGAGTGATTAGACTAACGAAAATGCCTGTGAATAACTTGTGGACAACTTTTTTGGTTCTTCTTTTCTTATCCACAGATCAGCTGAAGAGGATTTGTTTGATTTCAGCGATCTCATTTTTGATCGTGGAATCTGTTTCGACTAAATGCTGAATTTTTTCATGGGCATGAATGACCGTTGTATGGTCTTTGCCGCCAAATTCGCCGCCGATTTTTGGTAAAGAACTATCGGTCAGTTCTCGAGAGAGATACATCGCGATCTGCCGTGGGACCACGATGCCTTTGACCCGTTTTTTCCCTTTTAGATCATTGACATGAATGTGATAGTATTTTGCGACTTCTTCTTGGATCTGCAAAATCGAAACTTGGGTCGAGCCATGGCTTGATTTCAAGGCTTTAATGGCTTCAGCTGCTAAGCTCGTTGTAATGTCTGAGTTTTGCATCGTAGCAAAAGCTTGCACCCGCACGAGAGCTCCTTCAAGTTCTCGGATATTCGAATCGATCTGCCCAGCGATATAACTTAAGGTATCGTCGGGGATCTCCAAGCGTTCGGCTTCGGCTTTTTTCCGCAAAATCGCAGTCCGCGTCTCTAGATCCGGCGGGGTGATATCAACGGATAAGCCCCAAGCAAAACGGGAAACCAAACGTTCCGGCAAAGTCGGGATCTCATTTGGCAAACGATCACTTGTCAAGACGATCTGTTTATTATTGCGATACAGTTCTTCGAAGGTATTAAAGAATTCTTCTTGGGTTCCTTCTTTATTGACTAAGAATTGAATATCATCCACCAGCAAAAGATCAACATTGCGGTATTCGTTTCGAAAATCTTCCATTTTGTTCTTTTGAATAGAAGTAATGAAATCATTGGTGAAATTTTCACTACTAACATACTTGATTTTGGCATTGGGACGTTTCAGCAACATTTGATGACCGATCGCGTGCATCAAGTGGGTTTTCCCTAAACCAACGCCACCATAGAAGAACAGCGGATTATAAATAGACCCAGGATCTTCTGCAACAACTAAAGCAGCAGCGTGGGCCATCTGATTGCCTTTCCCGATGACAAAGGTATCAAATGTGTATTTTTCATTTAAGATCGATTTCGGCGGCCGCTCGTTTTCTTCTGCAGCTGTTTGAATAGTAGAAGGGGCTGTTTTTAAAGCTTCTGCTTCTTCGACAGTCACAAAACTAGGAATCAATTCTTCACCAGTTTTCATAAATCCCATTTCAACAATTTTGGCAGCTAGATTTTTTTCCCAATAAGATTTATGAAGATCGCTGGGTACTTCGATCAGCAGCTGATTTTTTTCAAACGACAAGACATTGGCAGTCTCGATCCAAGCACTATAACTGGCCGGATTCAGCTCTTCTTTAAAGGAACGTTGAAGATCTTGCCAAATAGAATCAGCAGATGGCATAAATTGTCCTCCTATAACTAAGAATAGATATAACTAAAATAGCACGGATTGAAAAAGTTTTCCACAGATTACGATAAAAAAGGTTAGAAAAAAATACTTTTCCACAAAACGGGATAAAAGAAAAATGGAAATGCACATGTTCGAAATTCGACTATCCACAGGTAGAAAAAGAATGTGCATAACCATAAAAAAATCTCCTTTATCCACAGATCGATGTGAAGATCACGCCTTGATAACACTAGGTTTTAGGGTAGTTATCAACAGTTAAAAAAGTGATTGTGGAAAACTTTTCTACAGGCTGTTTGTTTGTGGAAAAAGCCAAAATAACTCTGGGGAAAAAGTTATCCACAAAAATTGGCTATAAACAGCAAACCCACACAAATCAAAGGGATTGTGGATAAAGAATGCCTGATTTTGAGCAAACTTCTTATTGACAAACTAGTACTTGACTCGTTATACTATCAAAGTATGTCTGTGCGCATAAGCATTATCCTGATGGAGGTGGAAATAAATGAAAAGAACGTATCAACCAAATAAACGTAAACGTCAAAAAGTTCACGGATTCCGTAAACGTATGAGTACAAAAAATGGACGTCGTGTTTTAGCTAGCCGTCGTCGTAAAGGCAGAAAGGTTATTTCTGCGTAAGCCACTGAATGCCAGTGGTTTTTTTTTATGCCGTTTTTGCGGAATATAGTGTCTGACTTTTGGCAAATATGGTATTATTGACAGGTGAGTGGTTACGGATTCAATCCGTTTCACGAAGCTTAATTGAAAGAAGTGAAGGAACCGAAGATGAGAAAATCCTATCGAGTAAAAACAGAGCAAGATTTTCAAAAAGTTTTTCAGGCAGGAAATTCTTTTGCAAATCGGAAGTTCGTGGTGTATGTCTTACCTAAAGAGCAATCACATTTTCGAGTTGGTTTGTCTGTAGGGAAAAAAGTCGGTAATGCAGTGAAGCGAAATGAGATCAAGCGCAAGATCCGTGCAAGTTTAACGGAAATGAAGCCGCGAATCGAACCAGCGGTCGATTTCATCGTGATCGCCCGTCCAAGTATTGCCACTTGTTCCTCAAAGGAAATCTACTCGAATTTAGAGCATGTCTTAAAACTTGCCAAAATTATTCATTAATGGAAAGGAATTAGTTACGTGAAAAAAGGGAAACGCGTCTTACTATTTGTGGGAGTTCTCTCATTAGTAGTTGTCTTATCTGCCTGCGGTGCAACAGGTGAAGTAAATGCACAAAGTACTGGTCTATGGGACCGTTACATCGTTTATTATTTTGCAGAGGCGATCAAAGCCCTCTCCTTCGGCAATGCCGGGATCGGGATCATCCTCTTTACATTGATCATTCGGGTCATTTTGATGCCGTTGATGCACTTCCAAACCAAAAGCATGCGCAAAACGCAAGAATTACAACCGAAGTTAAAAGCGCTGCAACAGCAATATGCGTCAAAAGATACAGAAACACAAAGCAAGTTAAAAGAAGAAACACAACGTTTGTATGCGGAAAACAATGTCAATCCTTATGCCGGCTGTCTGCCATTATTGGTACAAATGCCGATTTTGATGGCCTTGTGGCAATCGATCTCACGGGTTCCTGCTCTGCAAGAAGGAAAATTCTTATGGCTGCAGCTGGGTGATCGTGACCCATACTTCATCTTGCCGATTTTAGCGGCGCTCTTTACTTTTGCAAGTACTTACTTATCAAGTATGAGCCAAGTGGAATCAAATGCGAGTCTGAAAATCATGAATTTCGCTATGCCGATGATGATCTTACTGATGGGGATCAACATTGCCAGCGGTCTTTCCTTGTACTGGGTCGTTTCCAATGCATTCCAAGTTGTGCAAACAATGATCTTAAATAACCCATTCAAGATTCGCCAAGAAAGAGAAGAAGCTGCCCGCAAAGAACGCGAGCGTGAACGTGCGCTGAAAAAAGCAATGAGTCCTAAAAAGAAACGGAAAAAATAAGAGGAGGTTGCACTGCAATGCCGATTTATGAAAATCTGACAGTAGATGAAGCAATTCAAGAGGGATTGCAAGTCCTTGGTATCACCAAAGATCAAGCAGTAATCGAAGTCCTGGATGAAGGAAAAAAAGGCTTCTTGGGTCTAGGAAAAAAACAAGCACGGGTCTCCATTGAAAAACGAATCGTTGAAGAACCGGCACCCGTTGAAGAAGTACCAGCAAAACCGCTGGTAGAACCAGATCCTGTGACGACAGAGGATGCAAGCAGTGTGATGGAAGCAGCAGCGAGCGAACCTGTTTTGCTGACGGATCTTTCAGATGAGGAAGCGCTGGCTCAGCTGGGACTCTATCTGACAAATATTTCAAAAGCATTGAATGCACCCGCCTTAGTAAAAACCGCTCGTCAAGACGGCGTGGTCGTCTTTCATTTAGAAACGCAAAAACAAGGCATTTTGATTGGGAAGCACGGCAAAACCTTGAATGCACTGCAATATTTGGCGCAAGTGTATATTCACCGCATCGCGAAAAACAAATTGTCGATTGTAGTGAATGTCGGAGATTACCGTGAAAAACGTCAAGCGATCTTAGAACGTTTGGCTAGCCGTACTGCTGAAAAAGTCAAACGAACAGGCCGCCCAGTCTTTTTAGAACCGATGCCGGCGTTTGAAAGAAAGCAGATCCATTCAGTTTTGAGTAAAGATGCGTATGTTCAAACTCATTCTGAAGGGGATGAACCGTATCGCTACTTAGTAGTGGAACCTGCGGACAAACGAATTTAATGAAAAAAGGGAAAGGCGGTCTGACAAGCCTTTCCCTTTTTTGATGGGAAAAAGCGATTGACAACAAATTTAAAACCAAGTATCCTTGACTAGAAATCATTCTTATCAAAGTCAACATACGTTACGTAGGTCAGCCTTTGGTATCAAAAAAGAGTCCGTATGCCGCGGACTCTTTTTTGTATTTTTCTTTGATGATAGAGGCAATTAGCCGCCGATGGTTGATTGAGTAAATTGAACCACTGTACCATAGGCAAAGATCTCAAGGTAGGTTTTGTCGCCTTCGACGATGCGGTCATGTTCGAAATGACAGTTGATCACTGCATTCGCTCCGTAGCTGTGGGCGGTTTCTTTTAAGCGATAGGTCACATCTGCCAACAGGTCGTTCAAATTCACAGATGTATCAAATAGATCTACTTCGATTTTGTCTGCCGCAAAGACGATATCCCGCACGACGTAAGGCCGATTCACGTTTCCTGTCGATAAAATGATTTCTTTAATGCGAGCAGCGCTGTTTGATGATTTGATGGTTTCCATAATAGATCCCTCTTTTCTTATTCTTTGCTTTTATTTTAAAGGTTTTTGCGGACAGATGCAAAATTTAAAAGTTTTTGAAGGAAGCTTGCGACTCACGCAAAAATGTGCTAATCTATTTCCAGAATTTAATTGACAAGCAGTCAAAGTGCTAAGTCTACTCGTTTTTATTGATTTTCAATCAATTTGACGGGTGGAGTGGGCACTTTTTTTATGTGAAAAAATAGGAGGAGCAAGCAACATGGCGAATATAACGCAAGAATTTGATACGATTGCCGCGATTTCCACCCCGCCAGGCGAAGGGGCCATCAGTATTGTGCGATTAAGCGGGGAAGAAGCGATCGCAATTGCGGATCGGATTTTTCAAGCAGGCACTAAAACCCTCGCCCAAGTCCCTAGTCATACGATCCATTATGGTCATATCATAGACCCAGAAGAAAACCGTTTGATGGATGAAGTGATGCTATCAGTGATGAAAAAGCCGCGGACCTTTACCCGAGAAGATGTCGTCGAGATCAACTGTCACGGCGGGATCGTTGTCGTCAATCAACTCTTGCAGCTGGTTTTACGACAAGGCGCACGGTTGGCTGAGCCGGGAGAATTCACGAAGCGGGCCTTTTTAAACGGACGGGTTGACCTTTCTCAAGCCGAGGCGGTGATGGACCTGATTCGTGCCAAGACCGATAAGGCGATGAATCTCGCAGTCAATCAGCTGGATGGCAATCTTTCCCACTTGATTCGGACCTTACGCCAAGAGATTTTAGAGACGCTGGCGCAAGTTGAAGTGAATATCGATTACCCTGAATACGATGATGTGGAAGAATTGACGACTTGCTTATTGCTAGAAAAAGCCACGATGGTCAAAGGGCAGATCCAAGCCTTATTAGCGACTGCCCAACAAGGAAAAATTTTGCGAGAAGGTTTGAGTACTGCGATCATCGGTCGGCCGAATGTCGGTAAATCCAGCTTATTGAACCATTTATTAAGGGAAGAAAAAGCCATCGTGACAGACATTGCTGGTACGACTCGAGATGTCATTGAAGAGTATGTCAATGTTCGCGGGGTACCGTTGAAACTGATCGATACGGCTGGTATCCGCGAAACAGAAGATATCGTTGAAAAAATCGGGGTCGAACGCAGCCGCAAAGCATTGGCAGAAGCGGAGTTGATTTTGCTGGTTCTCAACCAAAGCGAAGGATTGACCCAGGAAGACAAACAATTGCTGGAGCTAACTGCTGGCAGCCGTCGGATCATCTTATTGAATAAGACCGACCTTGAGCCAAAACTAGCGACCGCTGAATTAGCGCAGTACGCAGCAGATGAACCGATTTTTTCTGTCTCTGTGTTGACGAGTGAAGGCTTGGATCAACTGGAACAAGCCATTGCCGATCTATTCTTTGGGGGGAAGACCACTGATAAGGATGCTTCCTATCTTTCTAACACCCGCCACATTGCCTTATTAGAAAATGCCGTTCAGTCGTTGTCTGAGGTCATCCAAGGGATCGAAGCAGGAATGCCTGTCGACTTGGTTCAAATCGATATGACACGCTGCTGGGACTATCTAGGGGAAGTTGTCGGCGACAGTGTCCAAGATGAGTTGATCACCCAATTGTTCAGTCAGTTTTGTTTAGGAAAATAAAGAATGCGCCACTGGCGTAAAAAGGAGAACACCATGCAAGAATATCAAGCAGAAAGTTATGACGTGATCGTTGTTGGTGCCGGTCATGCCGGATCAGAAGCTGCCTTAGCAGCCAGCCGAATGGGAGCAAAAACCCTCTTGCTGACCATTAACTTAGACATGGTCGCATTCATGCCTTGTAATCCCTCCGTCGGCGGACCAGCAAAAGGCGTCGTGGTGCGCGAAATCGATGCTTTAGGCGGAGAAATGGGCAAAAATATCGACAAAACCTACATCCAAATGCGGATGCTCAATACAGGAAAAGGTCCCGCTGTGCGGGCCTTGCGGGCGCAAGCCGATAAACATGCCTATGCGGCTGAAATGAAACGAACGATCGAAAAAGAAGCCAATCTGACACTGCGCCAAGGAATCGTTGAAAAGCTGATCGTTGAAGAAGGCGAATGCCGTGGCGTCGTGACCTCTACAGGCGCTCGTTACCAAGCCCAAGCTGTAGTGATCACTGCGGGAACAGCGTTGCGAGGAGAGATCATCATTGGAGAGTTGAAGTATTCTTCTGGACCAAACAACTCCCAGCCATCGATTGGACTAGCCGATCATTTGAAAGAGCTTGGCCTAGAGATCGCTCGTTTTAAAACGGGTACACCACCGCGGGTGAAATCCAGCACCATCAACTATGAGGTAACGGAGATCCAGCCTGGCGATGAACAACCGAATCACTTTAGTTACAGCACACCCGATGAAGCCTACAATCAAAACCAAGAACCTTGCTGGTTGACCTATACGAACGAAGGGACGCACCAAATCATCAACCAGAATTTACACCGGGCGCCGATGTTTACAGGGATCGTCGAAGGAGTAGGTGCCCGTTATTGCCCATCTATCGAAGACAAAATCGTGCGTTTTGCAGACAAATCTCGTCACCAACTGTTCTTGGAACCAGAAGGGTTGGACACCGAAGAAGTGTATGTTCAAGGGCTTTCTACTTCTATGCCAGAAGATGTCCAAGTCCAAATGCTGCATTCCATCGCAGGTTTAGAAAAAGCGGAAATGATGCGGACGGGCTACGCCATTGAATATGATGTCGTGGTGCCTCATCAATTGCGTCCAACATTAGAAACCAAAGTCATCGAAAACCTCTTTACGGCAGGACAAACCAACGGAACCAGCGGCTATGAAGAAGCGGCCGGTCAAGGCTTGATTGCAGGCATCAACGCTGCTTTGAAAATTCAAGGCAAAGAACCCTTCATTATGAAACGCAGCGACGGTTATATCGGTGTGATGATCGATGATTTGGTGACCAAAGGAACCAATGAACCTTACCGCTTATTGACCTCTCGTGCTGAATACCGCTTATTGCTGCGTCATGATAATGCGGATCTGCGTTTGACCGAAGTGGGACATCAAATCGGGCTCGTCCCAGAAGGACAATACGAAGCGTATGTAGCGAAAAAAGAAGCTGTTGAAGCAGAAATCAAACGTTTATCTAAGATCCGCATCAAACCAACGCCAGAAGTACAAGCGTATTTGACTGCTAAAGGGACGGCTACCTTGAAAGATGGCGTTTTAGCAAATGAATTCTTGCGTCGGCCTGAAGTGACGTATGCCGAAATGCTACAATTTATCGAAGCCAATGAAGCATTGAAGCCAAAAGAGATCGAGCAAGTCGAGATCCAAATCAAATACGAAGGCTATATCAAAAAAGCCCTCGAAAAAGTGGAGAAACTCAAACGGATGGAAGCCAAACGCATTCCTGAAAACATCGACTATGCCGCTATCAATGGCTTGGCAACAGAAGCCAAACAAAAACTGCAAAAAATCCAACCCGAAACCATCGCCCAAGCGAGCCGTATCAGCGGAGTAAACCCAGCAGATATTAGTATTTTGATGGTGTATATCGAGCAAGGGAAGATTGCAAAGGTTAACTAAAGACGGTTAATATTCTTTGAAAAACCAATTTATAAATGTAAATAGAGTGTCAAAAGCCCGCTGCGAAAACAATTCGCAGCGGGCTTTTTGTCTTAATAATTGGGTTATTCCACTTTTTCAATCGTAGTGGTTCCCCAATTCATGATGTTGCTGAGATGGACATAGCCATCGTACAAATTCAAGAAAATCGAGAAGGCACAGACGATATAGATCAATACATAAAAATTATTGGCTTTTTTGTTACGCCATAAAACAAAGCCATCTAAGATCAGTCCTAAAGGAAAAAGAAAGGAGCCGATTCCAGCTAACAGTAGCAAGAGCAGACTTTCATCTTTATCTGCTGCCATCGTTCTTTGGAGTAACGACAATTTTTCTTTCTTGTCGTTGATTTCTTGATTGTTGGTTTCGATCCGCTCTTTTAAGGCTTCGTTCTCACGTAAAAGCTCATCGATCGAGACTTGGTAGAGATCGCTCAACAAAATCAAATTCTCAATATCTGGATAGCCGCGCCCATTTTCCCATTTTGAAATCGACTGGCGTGAAATCTGTAATTTTTCTGCGACTGCTGTTTGCGACAATCCCGAAGACTCGCGACAGCTTTTTAATTGTTCTGCTAAAGCCAATGTATGCTCCTATCTGCTATTTAACAACTAGCTTCCCATTTGAGATCGTGGTTACGACACTCCCATTGGTAGTGATTATACCTGCTTTTTGCTTAAACGTACAGGTGGCTTTGGTGGACGTGTGAGTTAATGAACTAGAAGTGATACTTCCTCTGTGAGCAACTAAACTTAAATTCGAAGTGCCTGTAAATTGATTGCGGCTATTGACCGTTACATTATAACTAGCGGTCCAATTACCGGCGGATGTTTTTGACACACGATACGTTCCCGCTGCCAGATTTGCTCGGAATGACGGCAATTTTTCAATGGTCAAAATCACCTCATTGCCTTCTTCATCTACCGTGATCAGCTGCTCATAGGGACTATCTGATGCTAGGTCATAAACGAGTTCTGGTTCTTCCACTGTCTGGGCGGCAGCTGGGAGAGCAAAGAGGAAACAAAGAAAAATAAACGGCACAAAAAATAATTTTTTCACAAACACCACTCCTTGTACTTTTGATAATTCAAGTATACAAGGTTTATTTAGTTAAAGAAAGCACAAGCTAGTTTACAGGGGTAACGGATGGTTCACAACTGTTGCTAGATCAGCATTTCATAGGTTTATTTTTTAGGATGTCGAGAAATTTTAAAAGTGATGGTTCATTCAAAAGGTCTTCGTTTTTTAGGTTTCTGACAACGAACCGCTGCTTTTTAAAAGAAACGTCAAAGAAGCGGTTGCTTTAGTTTTAATCAAACCTAGCTGTGAAAGGAAACAAAAAAGCGAAAGAGTAGGCAACGTTTCGCGCCGATAAAACGACAAAGGTAAGACCTCCTTCCGCTTTTTTGCAGCCAATTTTATTCTCTCAAATCAATATCCTTTTGATGGTCGCCGTCTTTTTTATAAACGTTCACCACGGATTCTTTGTTTTCGGCGATTTCTTTGGCACGGGCGATGGCATCTGCCTTCTTGTCGAAATGGTCACTGGCACGTTTCGCCCCTTTGGAACGGACTTGCCATTGGTCGTCTTCATACACAACTTCTACATCCGCATCCATTAATTTTTCCGCATTCTTATTGGTTTGATGAGTATCGTCTTTTTGCGGATTTTTTTCTTTCTGAAAAGCTTTCTTCTCCTCTTCATCTGCATTGTCATACCATTTTTCTGCTTGACTCGTGGCGATCGGGATTGCCCGATCATCAGAATAGCCATCGGCTAGCAGGGCATTGGCGATATCGATCGCTTTTTTACGAACTAAGGGGTCTAGATTCTTCATTGACGCAGGATAATCACGGACATTCCAAGGCATTGTTTGTTTCCTCCTTTTTCTTGATCCAAGGTCATTTTCTTAGAGGTTCCCTTTTACAGGTACTACCAGTTACTACTTATTAGTTTACCCCCTTCTATAAAAAAGGGAAATTATTTGATTTCTGGTCAAAAATGGGGGCACTTTCTTTTTTCATTTTCTAATAAACGAGGATTTATTTTTGTTAACAAAGCGTTATATTTCCCAAAAAAAAATGAATGGTTTAGAATTTTATTATAGAGAAAAGGAGGACGTAAGAATGAGTGAACCTATTTTGACTGATCCACGGGAACTTTATCACACGGGTAAATACAGCAAACAGGAACAAGATACGCCTGCTTTACAAGAAGAAATGCGACCAAAACCTGATTGTGGTGAAGAATCTTATGAGGGAAGTCAGCAGTTAGAAAACCGGCGAGTACTGATCACCGGTGGGGATTCTGGGATCGGACGTGCAGCAGCGATTGCCTTCGCCCGTGAAGGAGCAGACATTGCCCTACACTTTTTCCCAGGAGAAGAAGAAGATGCCGAAGAAGTTGCAGGGTACATCAAAGAAGCTGGGCGCAAAGTGATCTTGCTACCCTATGACCTGCGAGACGAAGCGGCACCACAAGAGATCGTTGACAAAGCGGTGGCAGCATTAGGTGGGTTAGATACATTAGTATTGAACGCAGCACAGCAAATCACGCGGCCATCGATTGCAGAATTACCGATTGAACAAGTGAAAGATACCTTTATGGTAAATATTATCTCAATGTTTGCATTAGTCAAAGCTGCTGAGCCGCACTTACCGGCTGGGGGAGCGATCGTGACAACAACTTCTGTCCAAGCCTTTAGTCCAAGTGCCCATTTAATGGATTATGCGGCAACCAAATCGGCGATCGCTAGTTTTACAGTCAGCTTGGCGAAACAATTTGCTGAAAAAGGAATTCGCGTCAATGGGGTAGCCCCAGGACCGATCTGGACACCATTACAGTTAGATCATGGCCAACCGCAAGACCAGCTGCCTGAATTTGGTCAGCAAGCGTTACTTGAGCGGGCAGGACAACCAGCTGAGCTGGCACCTGTCTATGTCTTTTTAGCTTCGAATAAAGCTAGCTATGTGACAGCACAGATTTATGGTGTTACCGGCGGAGAAGCCATCAACTTGTAAGCTTATCAAAAATTGGAGAAAAAGGAGGAGGTGTCCTATGAGTAAAGGGTGGAAAATCGTATCAATTATCGTTTCGTTGATCTTTATCACTGTCTTATTACCAATCGTATTAATGAGTAATCCTTATATGCAGCTGCCATTTGGTTTGGACAGCAGAGGCAATGTCGTCACGTATTTCTTTGACAACTTGTTTATGCGTCAATATATGTTTTGGGTAGCTGTTGTCTTGATCGCCTTATTCTTGATCGTGATCTTAGTCGTGCTTTTTTATCCAAAAACCAAAACGACCTTTGTTTTGAAAGAGGATAAGGGCGCATTGACGATCGATAAGAAAGCAATCGAAGGACTTGTACGTACGAAAGTAAATGAAAAAGAATTTGTTGAAGGACCAAAAGTTCATGTCAAGGCGACCAAAAATCGAATTTTGATTAAAATCAAAGGACGCTTGAAACGAACGTCTGCCTTAGTCGGAAAAACCGAAAACTTAATGGCGGAAATCCAACAAGATGTCCAACGAGTGCTTGGTTCAAGTGAGAAAGTCAAAGTCGAAGTCAACTACGCGAATTTTGAACAAAATGAGACTCCGGAAAACCCGCGAGTAGAATAGGAGGGCTATGATGAACGAACTACAACAATACAAAATCCCATTGATTTTTGGAGCAATCGGCCTTGTTCTGGCTGTGTTGTTTGTAACGATCGGTTTTTTCAAAACATTGCTGATTCTACTCCTAACAGGTTTGGGTTTTGCGTTAGGATTGTATCTCCAACGTACCGGTATCATCGACGAATTTTTTAACCAACAATAACGCATTTTAATAGGAGGAATTTTTAATGAATAACGATAAAAACGAATTAAACAATGATAAAAAAGTCAGCGCACATCCAGATCCAGTGGTTCCTAACACCAATCATCAAGCAAATGAAAATGCGATTCCAATGACTGAAGCACCAGATCCAGTGGTACCAAATGCTGAAAAAGCAGTAGCAGGACAACAAAACGGACCAAAACCAGGGGATCATCCAGCACCAGGAAATCCAAATCCAGCAGGACATCATCCAGCACCGCCAAAACTTGGCCACAACGATTTTGAAGGACCAACTGGCGACGCACCTGTTCATGGTTCATTGACCTATGATGACAAAGTGATCCAAAAAATCATCGGGATCGCATTAGAACACGTGGATGGTCTGTTGACGGTCGATGGTGGTTTCTTCTCTAACATTGCGGAAAAATTAGTCAATACAGACAATGTGACGGCGGGCATCAATACCGAAGTAGGGAAAAAACAAGTAGCCGTTGATTTAGATATCGTGGTTGAATATGACCGCAACATCCCAGAAATCGCTGACCAAGTCAAAGAAGTCATCCAAAAAGAAGTAACGACAATGACCCAATTAGAAGTGATCGAAGTCAACATCAATGTTGTAGATGTAAAAACGATCGCTGAATACGAAGAGGAACAAGAAACGGTTCAAGACAAAGTATCGTCAGCTGCATCTAAAACCGGTGACTTTGCTTCACGTCAAACCAACAAAGCCAAACATGCGGCTTCCCGCGCGTCTGATCGTATCGAAGAATACAACGAGCCTCGGGTGAAATAAAAAAGTTTCATATGAAACAAAAACAAGCATTGATCCTGTGATCAATGCTTGTTTCTTTGAGAAAAAAGCTGACCAGCAAGGTTGGCAGTCTCGCTGGTCAAGGAAAAATGAAAAAAGTTTTTTGGATTGAAATGAGTATAATTCCCATGCCTTAAACCAACCTTAAAGCCCCAGTTAAAAAATGGTAAATTCTCCTAGAAAGCAATGTCTGGCTATTGCATCACATTGCTTTTTGCGTTAAAGTAGGAACTAGTCTGTGAAACATTTTTCTGTTTCACAAAATAGAAAGGATTCGTTATGCTACCTGAAGAATTTCATGAAGAATTACGCAAAAACGGGATCGTTTTAACCGAAGAACAAATGGAAAAATTCGCTGTCTATTTCGAGCGTTTAGTCGAATGGAATCAGAAGATGAATCTAACCGCAATCACGGAAAAATCAGAAGTGTATTTGAAGCATTTCTACGATTCTGTTTCCTTAGCTTTTGAAACCGCCTTTGACCCGCAAAGTCATTTGTGTGATGTCGGTTCAGGTGCTGGCTTTCCAAGTATTCCACTAAAAATCGTGTTTCCTGAATTAGAAGTGACGATCGTCGACTCTTTAAATAAGCGCATCACCTTTTTACAAACCCTTGTGACGGATCTACAATTGGAAAATGTCCACTTGTACCATGACCGTGCAGAAACATTTGGTCAAAACCCGCAATTTCGTGGGCAATTCGATTATGTGACCGCTCGTGCGGTTGCCCGTTTAAATGTGTTAACGGAACTCTGTGTGCCATTGGTGAAAAAAGCAGGCTATTTTTATGCGCTCAAAGCTGCCAAAAGCGAGGAAGAACTGGTTGAAGCCAAACCAGCCATCTCACTCTTAGGCGGCAAATTTATTGAAGAAAAAAGCTTTACCTTACCGGTCAGCGGCGATGAACGCCATCTTTTGATCATTCAAAAGAAAAAAGAAACGCCAAAGAAATACCCCCGCAAACCGGGAATGCCAGCGAAACAACCAATCAAATAGGAGGAAAATCAATGGCCCGTATTATTTCTGTTGCAAACCAAAAAGGCGGCGTAGGCAAAACCACCACAACGGTGAACCTAGGTGCGTCCTTAGCATTTGTCGGCAAAAAAGTGTTACTCGTAGATATTGATGCCCAAGGCAACGCCACAAGCGGTGTCGGCATTCGCAAACCAGATGTGGAACAAGACATCTATGATGTATTAGTCAATGAAACACCGATCGTTGAAGCGATTTTACCTAGCAGTCGGGAAAACTTGGATATCGTTCCAGCGACGATCCAATTAGCTGGTGCGGAAATTGAATTGACCTCCATGATGGCACGGGAATCTCGATTGAAATCGGCTTTGAATGAAATCAAAGAACAATACGATTATATCTTTATCGATTGCCCGCCATCTTTAGGTCATTTGACGATCAATGCCTTTACCGCCAGTGATTCGATTTTGATCCCAGTCCAATGTGAGTACTATGCATTAGAAGGGCTGAGCCAACTATTGAATACCGTGCGTTTAGTACAAAAACATTTTAACCCTGAGTTAGAGATCGAAGGGGTCTTACTGACGATGTATGATGCCCGTACGAACTTAGGCGCGGAAGTCGTGGAAGAAGTTCGCCGCTATTTCCAAGAAAAAGTATATGAAACCATTATTCCGCGGAATATCCGGTTGTCTGAAGCACCTAGTCATGGATTGTCGATCATTGATTATGATCCACGCTCAAAAGGAGCCGAAGTCTATCAGACGTTAGCAAAGGAAGTGTTAGCCCGTGAAGAATAAAGGGAAAGGATTAGGGCGTGGGATCGATGCGTTGTTTCAAGACCTGCAAGGGTTAGAAGAAGTCGATATCAAGACAGAAAAAGTCGTTGAACTGCCTTTAAACGAATTAAGACCCAACCCTTATCAACCGCGAAAAACCTTTGATGAGCTTTCATTACAAGAACTAGCCAATTCGATCCAGCATTCGGGGGTCTTTCAACCGATCATCGTGCGGCAATCATCCGTCAAAGGCTATGAGATCATTGCTGGTGAACGGCGGTTTCGAGCATCCAAACTAGCTGGCAAGGAAACGATCCCAGCCATCATCCGCAATTTTGATGAAGAAGCGATGATGCAAGTCGCCGTTTTAGAAAACTTGCAGCGGGAAGATTTGAATCCTTTAGAAGAAGCAGAAGCTTATGACATGCTGATGAAAAACTTGAAATTGACCCAAGCACAAGTCGCTGAACGTTTAGGGAAAAGCCGCCCGTATATCGCCAATTATTTGCGGTTGCTGTCCTTGCCGAAACTCGTCAAAGAAATGGTTCAAGATGACCGTTTGTCTATGGGGCAAGCCCGGACATTATTAGGCTTGAAAAACAAAGAACAGATCTTAAAATTAGCCAATCGTTGTGTCAAAGAAAATCTGACAGTCCGCCAATTAGAACAAATGGTCGCTGAGATGAACGACACGAAAAACGAAAAGAAAAAAGTTCCGCGTCTGATTCGGGAAAAACCTTACTATTTACGAGAAAGCGAAGAACGGTTGATGGATAAATTCGGCACGAATGTTGAGATCCGCGAAAAAGAAGGCAAAGGCAAAATCGAGATCGAATACCTGTCACAAAAAGATTTAACCCGTATTTTAGATTTATTGAACATTCAATTTGATGAAGCTTGAGGTGATAAAGATGTATGATCTTGGGGATATTGTCGAAATGAAAAAACCGCATGCCTGCAAAGCCAATCGTTGGGAAATCATCCGCATGGGGGCAGACATCAAAATAAAGTGTACGAATTGCGGCCACATCGTCATGATGACGCGCCGAGAATTTGATAAAAAGATGAAGAAAATCCTAGAAAAAAAAGAGAAAGAGTGAAGTGAAGCATGGCGTTAACTGCCGGAATCGTTGGATTGCCAAATGTGGGCAAATCTACTTTATTTAATGCAATAACCAAAGCAGGAGCAGAAGCCGCAAACTATCCGTTTGCGACGATCGATCCGAATGTAGGAATGGTGGAAGTGCCAGATTGGCGCTTACAGCGTTTAACAGAATTAGTTCGTCCGAAAAAGACGGTCCCAACCACCTTTGAATTTACGGATATTGCTGGAATCGTCCGCGGTGCCAGCAAAGGGGAAGGATTAGGTAACCAATTTTTGAGCCATATCCGCCAAGTGGATGCGATCTGTCATGTCGTTCGTTGTTTCGACGACGACAACATCACCCACGTGGAAGGCCGCGTGGACCCATTAGCTGATATCGACACCATCAACTTGGAGTTGGTTTTAGCAGATTTAGAATCCGTCAACAAGCGCTATACTCGGGTCGCAAAAATTGCTAAAACCAAAGACAAAGATGCGGTTGCGGAATTGGCCGTTCTTGATAAAATCAAACCGGTCCTAGAAGAAGGGATCTCAGCTCGTTCGATCGAATTTACAGATGAAGAACAGCGCATCGTCAAAAGTTTGTTTTTACTAACGACCAAACCAGTTTTATACGTTGCCAACGTAGCAGAAGAAGACGTGGCAGACTATGAAACCAATGACTATGTCAACAAAGTGAAGGAATTTGCAGCGAGCGAAAATGCGGAAGTGATCGTCATCAGTGCTCGTGCCGAAGAAGAGATCGCTGAGCTGGAAGAAGAAGACAAAGCAGAGTTTTTAGAAGCATTAGGAATTGAAGAATCAGGGTTGGATCAATTGATTCGTGCTGCCTATGATTTACTGGGTCTAGCAACGTACTTTACCGCTGGTGAACAAGAAGTGCGTGCGTGGACGTTCCGTAAAGGCATCAAAGCACCGCAAGCAGCGGGGATCATCCATACGGACTTTGAGCGCGGCTTTATTCGTGCGGAAACTGTTTCCTTTGAAGATCTGAACCAATACGGCACGATGCAAGCGGCCAAAGAAGCCGGTCGGGTACGTTTGGAAGGAAAAGATTATGTCGTGCAAGATGGCGACGTGATGTTGTTCCGTTTTAACGTATAAAGGGCTTTCTTCCTAGTGAATTTGTGGTAAAATGTCCATTGTGAAGAAAACGCAGAAGGGAGAATCAATTCATGGAACCAGAAACTCTGCGAAATTATGTTTCCGAAAATCGTGAATTAGAACAACAATTAACAAAACGAAACCAACAATATATATTTGATTTAAAAAAATCGCTAGAGGCAGCCAACCTTTCTGAAGAAGAAAAAACGATTGCCTTGCATGAGATGCTGCCTGTCTTAGTCAAAGAACAAAAAGGCGGCAAAACAGCCCGCCAATTATTTGGTACAGTGTCTGAACGCACCGAAGCCATCATCAACAAACCCGTTGAGCAAAAAGAATCCGGCCCCTTCTTGATGTGGTTGGATAACACCTTGCTGATTTTAGGGATCTTTGGCTTGATGTTAGGGGTCATGGGGATCTTTACTAGAGGTCAAGCACAACCTTATGGCTTATTGACCCTCTTCTTGATGGCGATGCTTGCTGGTTGGGTCTTCTACTTGATGTACAAATACATGTATCAATATGAACGCCCAGGTGCCGATAAGAGCAAACGGCCGAAGATGTGGAAGATCATTTTGATTTTAGTCGCAGCCTTCATGCTATGGATCGTTGTGATCTCGCTTTCTGCGATGATCCAACCACCATTGAATCCACAAGTGGATCCTGTGATCGAAGCCTTGATCGGGGCAGTGGCATTAGCCGCGAAGTACTACTTGAAACGCAAATACAATATCATCAGCAGTCTGTCTGTTCCTAGAGGCTGATGGCTACACGTTGATCGTGCGCCTTCTTTTGTTAAAAAAGACCGTACGATCAGCGTGTTTTTTTAGAAAAAATGCCGAATTATGAGATTTGACCAAAGGTTTGAAGAGGATTATTAAGAAAGCTTTCCGAATGGTTGACTTATGAAAAAATCTTTGCTATTTTTTTTAAAATACCTAAAAACTTTAAGGAGTGGTTACAAAAATGTCCAACTGGGAAACCAAATTTGTAAAAAAAGGGTTAACGTTTGATGATGTCTTATTGATTCCGGCAGAAAGTCACGTCTTGCCAAATGACGTGGATATGAAAGTGCAGCTTGCCCCGAATATTACACTAAATATTCCAATCATAAGTGCCAGTATGGATACCGTAACTGATAGTAAAATGGCGATCTCAATGGCGCGTCAAGGCGGACTTGGTGTAATTCACAAAAACATGAGTATCGCAGCGCAAGCAGACGAAGTGCGCAAAGTAAAACGTTCTGAAAGCGGCGTGATCATCGATCCGTTTTTCTTAACACCGAGCCACTTAGTTGCTGATGCAGAACATTTGATGAGCAAGTACCGCATCAGCGGGGTACCGATCGTAGAAACGATGGAAAACCGCAAATTAGTCGGTATCATCACGAACCGCGACATGCGTTTTGTCACGGATTATACGATGCCGATCAATGATGTGATGACCAAAGACCAATTGATCACAGCACCTGTCGGTACGTCGTTGAAAGACGCTGAAAAAATCTTACAACAACACAAGATCGAAAAATTACCGATCGTTGATGAAGCTGGGATCTTAAGCGGTTTGATCACTATCAAAGATATTGAAAAAGTGATCGAATTCCCGAATGCAGCCAAAGACACGCATGGACGCCTATTAGTGGCAGCAGCAGTCGGCGTTACCAGCGATACCTTTGAGCGAGCACAAGCATTATTGGATGCAGGCGTGGACGCGATCGTTATTGATACTGCCCACGGACACAGTGCCGGTGTTTTACGCAAAATCTCTGAAATTCGTGCCCATTTCCCAGAAGCGACATTGATTGCGGGAAATGTTGCCACTGCAGAAGGCACGAAAGCATTGTATGATGCTGGTGTCGATGTCGTAAAAGTCGGGATCGGTCCAGGTTCGATCTGTACTACTCGGGTGGTAGCCGGTGTCGGAGTTCCTCAATTGACTGCGATCTATGATGCAGCCTCTGTGGCACGTCAATACGGAAAAGCAATCATTGCTGATGGTGGGATCAAATACTCTGGGGATATCGTCAAAGCTTTAGCAGCTGGCGGACATGCCGTAATGCTAGGCAGCATGTTGGCAGGAACCGATGAATCACCAGGTGAATTTGAAATCTACCAAGGCCGACGCTTCAAAACGTACCGCGGAATGGGTTCACTGGGGGCAATGGAAAAAGGCTCCAGCGACCGTTACTTCCAAGGTGGCGTAAACGAAGCCAACAAATTGGTTCCAGAAGGCATTGAAGGGCGTGTCGCTTATAAAGGCAGCGTTTCTGATATCATCTTCCAAATGATCGGCGGGTTGAAATCAGGGATGGGTTATGTCGGTGCTGGCAATCTACAGCAATTACGTGATGAAGCACAATTCATCCAAATGAGCGGCAACGGACTAAAAGAATCACATCCCCACGATGTTCAAATCACGAAAGAAGCACCAAACTACTCTGTAAAATCATAAAATGTTTCACGTGAAAACCAACGCCCCCTCTGTTCAAAAGCGGACAGAGGGGATTATTTGTTCAAAAAAGGACGTCACTCTCAGCTATATAGGCAAGAGTGGCGTCCTTTTCTTTAAAATCGCTGCTGGATGATCAGCAAATCGCTTTAGCAGCAGCTTATTCGTTTGATTTCAACGCATCGATCATGTTGACATGAGTCAGTTTCACATGGGTGACGTACATCACGATGATCGTAAAGAGAATCGTCATGCCGCCGGCTAAAGCATAGGCCGGCCAATTGATCACTAATGGAAAGACCATGTTTTCCATCGAAGCTTGGATCAAAATAAAGTCAGTCAAGAAGTAACCTACCAAGTAACCTGCGAGAATCCCAAATAACGTAAAAACGATATTTTCCCGTACGATGTACATGGTGACTTCTTTATTGTAAAACCCTAATACTTTAATAGTAGAAAGCTCGCGAATCCGCTCGGAAACATTGATGTTGGTCAAGTTATACAAGACGACAAAGGCTAATGCCCCTGATAGTACAACTAAGATCAAGACAATGGAGTTCAAGTTGCCCATCGAATCATCCTGCATTTTGATCTGAGTGGAAAGGAACGTCGTGTTTTTGACTTTGTCGGTATCTAACAAGGCTGTTGATAAAGCTTCCTCTTGTTTTTTCGTCATCGTCTTGCTTTTGACTAAGAACGCATTCGGTTCAAAGGTACTGTCGGTGATTTCTTCGTAAAGAGTCGGTGACAGATACAGAGAATTGCCTAAATAGTTTTCTGCGATGCCGCTGATAGGTACTTCAAAGGCTTCTTGATCGCTAGTATAGAAGGTCAATGTATCGCCAACCTGCAGATCATACAATTCTGCGTATTTCATAGTCAGCACGGCGCCTTCTGTTAATGGCAGCTTCTGCCCTTCCGTCGTTTTCAAATGGACATAGTCGGTAAAAGCTTCTTGATCTGCCGGAACCATCAAGGTCAAACTTTGTTTTCCTTGGTTAGCTGGTCGAATCTCGATCGTTTCATTGTAGACTAGCATCGAATGGGTCACAAGAGGATCGTCTGTTAAAACCGTTTCAGCGGCAGCAACGGTTTCTTCCTTCGCATCATTTAAGGTCACGACGGCTTGATAATCCGTAATGGGCCCAAATTGTTTCGCAGTCACAGCACTTAAGGAATCTTTCAACCCAACGCCTGCCACCATCAGTCCCGTACAGCCGGCGATGCCAATGATTGCCATGATCATTCGCGATTTGTAGCGGAAGATGTTACGGAAGCTGACTTTTTGATTGAAGCTTAAACGTGACCATAAGGGGGTAATGGCCTCTAATAAAATCCGTTTCCCAGGTTTTGGCGCGCGAACTTGCAGTAGCTGGGCAGGTTTTTCCCGCAATTCTTTGATCAAAACAAAGAGGCAAGCACCGAGCGTCGCCAGTAAAAAGGCGATCGCGGCCAAAATAATTGGCGACCAGACATAATAGACGCGAATACCGTCTAAAAGATACCGTTCGCTGGATAGAAAATAAATCAAACGCGGCAACAGTTCCGTCCCTAATACGGCACCACTGATAATGCCAATGGCCGAAGACAGGAGGGCATAAATCAAATATTTAAGGGAGATCTCGACTTTGCCATAGCCCATCGCTTTTAAGGTCCCGATCTCTTTGCGGTTTTCTTCTACCATCCGCGTCAGTGTCGTAAAGGTGATCAACGCAGCGATAAAGAAGAAGAAGACAGGGAACACATTGGCGATTGCTGCGATACGATCAGACAGCCCACCATATTCTTGGAAACCGGGGTTATCTTTGCGTTGGTTGTAAAGATACGTAGGTTCTGCCAAGTCTTCGATCTCTGTACGTTTTTCTGCCAGTGTTTGTTGGGCATCGGTTAGTTCTTGTTGCTGTTCCTCTAATTGGGTTTGCTGCTGTGTCAATTCTTCTTCCCCAGCGGTCAATTGGCCTTCGAGGGCTGCTTGTTGTACGGGCGGCAGCTGTGCCAGGGCGGCTTGCTGTTGTTCTAGTTCCGCTTTGGCCTGATCCAGTTGGGCTTGTCCATCAGCTAACTGTTTTTGTCCATCGCGGACTTCTTTTTCTGCAGGCGCTAATTCATCAAAAGCATCTTGCTGAATTTCTGCTAAGCGTTCTTTAGGGCGATCCGCAAACAGTTCCTCAATCGTTTCTTGATGGGCTGCCATCTTGTCGGTGTACGCATCGGAGTATGTTTCAAGGCCTGCGACATCATCAAAGGCGAGATAAAGGATCGATTTGACCTCCATCTTGAACTGTTCTTCCGGCACATAAGCAAAATACGTCACGACACCGCTGCCGACATTCGCATAGCCACGTTCGGCAGCACTGATATAAATGGGAGAGGTGGCGAACCCAACGATCGTATAGTCTTTGTCCGACAGATTATCGGCATCATCGATCGTAAAAGTATCCCCTATTTGCCAGCCATAATTTTTTGCTTCGGTGTCCAGCACGATTTCATCGGCTTTTTCTGGCAGTCGGCCGTCCTTCACCAGTAGCTGGTTGAGTTCCTGTGAGGGATCATAAGAGGTCACTTGCACGACTTCATCTGAATTGGCAGCGTAATAAAATTGATAGGCGGCTTCTGTGTGCGCACCGCTTTTTTCCGCCGCATCAATGTCGTCCTCCGTCAATCCCAGCGTGGAAGTGACTTGCAGATCTGCTAAATGCTGACCGTTGACATATTCACTCGCGGAATGATTCAGGATCGGTCCCGTCGCTTTGACACCGACAAAGAGAAACGTTCCTAAAAAAATGATCAAGGTGATTGCGATAAAGCGACCTTTTGATTGGCGAATCTCCCGCAAACTTGCTTTAAGATAGGTTTTATTTTTCATCAGATCCTCCTACCAAACGATTTCATCGATCGAGATTGGATGAGGATTCTCTTCAATGGAACGGACGGTGGCATCGTTGATATGGATCACCCGATCGGCGATCGGGGCAATGGCGCTGTTATGGGTAATGATCAACACCGTATTGCCGTTTTTCCGACTGGCGTTTTGCAAAAGCTTCAACACTTGTTTGCCTGTTTCAAAATCCAGCGCACCGGTTGGTTCATCGCATAATAGCAATTTCGGGTTTTTGGCTAACGCCCGAGCGATCGATACCCGCTGCTGTTCCCCACCAGAGAGCTGCGAAGGAAAGTTGTTTTTACGGTTTTCTAACCCGACTTGTGCTAAGACTTCATCAGGATCGAGTGCATTCGGTGAGACTTCTGTTGCCAATTCAATGTTTTCTTTCGCTGTCAGGTTCGGCACCAAATTATAAAACTGGAAGACGAACCCGACGTCTTTGCGGCGGTATTCCGTCAGCTGTTTGTCGTTAAACTTCGCGATATCGACATTGTCGATAATGATTTGTCCTTCATCTGGCGAATCCATCCCACCTAAAATATTCAAAACGGTCGATTTTCCTGCACCACTGGGGCCAAGGATCACCACTAATTCGCCTTCTTCAATGGCAAAGGAAAGATCGTTGTTGGCAGTGATGGTGGTTTCGCCCATCTGATAGCGTTTATATTCATTCTTTACTTCAACATAACTCATTAATAAAGCCTCCATTTTTTAAACACGTGTTGATTTAATCACATGGTGTTAGTATACTAAGAAAGAAAAGTAAGAGCAATCCTCAATGCTTACGTATTTGTCATTAAATAGACAAATATTGATCAAATGTACAGAGAAAAGGGGAAACGATATGGTGGGGACTGTGGGGAATCGTCGAACGATCTACTCGAAAAAAGTGATCCGACGCGCCTTTCAGGAGTTATTGTTGGAAAAAGAGTACCGCAAAATCACGATCAAAGAGATTGCGGAACGAGCCGATATCAACCGAGGAACATTTTATAAATATTATAAGGATACGGCCGCGTTGTTGGAGGAGATCGAAGGGGAGCTCGTTGAGCAGATCGCATCGAACTTGCAGCAGGAAAATTTGTCATTGGATCTTTGGTTGGAAAAGCTGTTGACGATTTTGTATGAGAATCCTAGTACGACCCATTTGATTTTGTTAAACAACAGCCATTTGCTGAATCTTTTGTTGTCAGAGATCAAACCGGAGACCTTGAAACGGTTTGCCCAATACTTTCAAGATGCTTCCGAGGAAGAATTGGAACTGTGTCTTAGCTTTTTTGTCTGCGGGTCTATCGGGTTGATCGAACGCTGGCTCAAAGATTTCTCAACGATGCCGCCAAAAGCTGTCGCTGAACTGTTGATCCAAATTTTTGTGACCAATGTGTATGAGGAAAAGAAGGGCTAAAAAAAGAGGGAACGATCCGATAACCAAAAAGGAACGCAGCAAGAGACAATTTGCTGCGTTCCTTTTTTTATTTAGTCAACGAGGCGCTCGTCGTTCATCCCAAAGTATTGATGCAATGGTTTTTGCCGTGCTTCTAATAATTGATCGACAGTCACGAATTCGTAGCCTTCGTTTTTGAGCATTTTAATGACTCCCGGTACGGCTTTCACAGATTTCGGGTGAATATCATGGATCAAGATCATGGCACCATTAAAGACATTTTGTTGCACCAAGGCATTGATCTTCTTCGGATCCTTCAATTTCCAGTCTTGAGAATCGATGTCCCATTGAATGATCGGCATGCCAATGGTTTCTGCGCTTTGTTTGTCGATAGCGCCATAAGGGGGCCGTAAATTTCTAGGTAGTAAACCCGTCGCATTATAAATGGCTTTGTTGGTTTTTGTGACTTCTGCCTGCAAATCTTCCGCTGAAAGAGTATTCAGCTGCGGATGAGAGTAAGAATGACTGGCGATCTCGTGTCCAGCTTCTTGGACTTTTTTAGCAGCTTGCGGATATTGCTCTACCATTTGTCCCAGCATAAAGAAGGTCGCTTTGACATCATTTTCTTGTAAGATGTTCAACAGATCCATGGTGGAGGTACTGTTAGGTCCATCATCAAAGGTCAATGCCACGTATTTTTTATTGGGGTCTAAACTTGGCAAGGCATTGTTGAGTTGGTCAGCAGCCACGAGATCAGGATCAATGAATGGGGCGATCTCGCTGTAAGGCAGGGTGATTTCCGTCGCTCCCGTCTGATTTTTTGGCAATTCGATGGTCAGCTTCTCTGGATCGTAAGTAAATTTCGAATCGAAGGTGATCCGCTCCATGGCCAAGACGGCGTCGATGATTTTGGCGGGTTCTTTGGCTTGATCCAGCAGTTTCTGCTGAATGACTTGTTGAATACCTAATAAGCTGCCTTCATCAGGAACCAGTTCTTTCAAAGACAATTCGGTTTGCGTCTTCTCTGATACGAAGATCGGTGCATCCGTTAG
Source organism: Enterococcus sp. B2E4 (assembly GCF_030499455.1). Lineage (NCBI taxonomy): Bacteria > Bacillati > Bacillota > Bacilli > Lactobacillales > Enterococcaceae > Enterococcus > Enterococcus sp. B2E4. The sequence continues at coordinate 4,572 of NZ_JAUKPK010000005.1, read as the reverse complement.
GCTGTCCGCATCTTCAAAACGTCCGGTTTCTCGATTCCACACATAGCTGTCGGCTTTCAATGAATAAGTAGACACCTTTGAAGCCGCTGCTTGTGCTTGGATGCGGGCAACGGTGACGACTTCTTTATTCGTTTGTTTTTTACGCAAGTGATCAGCGGCTTGTGTCAACCGTTCTTTGATATCTTTGATGGGAAACGTATCAAGGTCTTGCGGGCGGTAGATCAATTCTTTGGTTGCGCCTTTGGAGAGCACTTCAGGCGTTGTTTTTAACCCATTTTGACTTTGTTCTGCTTGGATTGATGCCAGTAATTTCTCCGCAGCCGCCTCATATTTTTCTTGGGCTGCGACTTCTTGCTGGTGTAACGTGTAAAGGACTGAGCCAGCCGTCGCGATCAAAACGATCAATAATAAGGCGAATAAGGAAAAAATTGCTTTTCGATACGGCTTCTTTCTCGAGGGTGGTCCTTTCGGTCTTTCTTCAGCTGACGCTGTTCGTTTTTGATTATTGTTTGGTTTCTTGTGCAAGTCACTCCGACGGGCATAGGTCTTTCGTTCGGGCATTGGTGAAGCTCCCTTCATTCCATCCTAAATTATGCCCACGTTACCATAAGTCACAGGTACTTTCAACGATCATGCCCGGTTTCTGATAGAGACTTAAAAAGATGAAGGGATTTTTCTAATTATTCATTTAAAAATTACAGCCTTGTTGCGTTGTTTCTCTTGCAAGAAATGATCAAGGGCGTTAGGGGGTCTTTTGCAACCACTATCTATTAGGTGAACTAGAAACCCCCTTCGTAACAGATCACGTGGAGTGACTGTTACGAAGGGGGTGCAATTAAGGGTGCTAAGGCTTAGGCTTTTTCGATTTTTGTCAGTCCGCCCATGTAAGGAACCAGAACTTCTGGTACCGTTACACTGCCGTCTTCGTTTTGATAATTTTCAAGCACTGCGGCTACTGTCCGACCGACAGCCAGACCAGAACCATTTAGTGTATGCATGTAGTGAATCTTGCCCTCTTGATCGCGGTAACGGATCATGGCACGGCGTGCTTGGAAATCTTCACAGTTTGAGCAAGAGCTGATCTCACGATACATTTCCTGAGCAGGGATCCATACCTCTAAATCATAGGTCTTCGCCGCAGAAAAGCCCATATCTCCTGTACACAAGCTAAGCACTCGGTAAGGTAAGTTGAGTTTTTGCAAAATATCTTCGGCATTAGCCGTCATCTTTTCTAATTCTTCATAAGAATGGTCAGCATCACTGAATTTCACCATTTCAACTTTATTGAATTGGTGCAGACGAATCAAGCCGCGGGTATCACGACCAGCGCTGCCAGCTTCTGAACGAAATGATGGGCTCAAGGCAGTGAAGTAGGCAGGGAGCTGTTCTTGTTCTAAGATCTCCCCTTGATAGTAATTGGTCAAAGGTACTTCAGCAGTTGGAATCAAAGTCAAATCCGTGTCTGCCAATTGGAAAACATCTTCTTTGAACTTTGGAAATTGCCCCGTGCCAAACATTGCTTGGCTATTGACGATATAAGGGGTGATCATCTCGGTATAGCCATGCTCATAGACATGCTGATCCAGCATGAAGTTGTATAAGGCACGTTCCAAACGAGCACCTAAGCCTTTGTAGTAAACAAAGCGGCTGCCAGAAACTTTGGCGCCCCGCTCAAAGTCGAGGATCCCCAACTCTTCAGCGATCTCCCAATGGGGTTTTGGTTCAAAGGCAAAGGCTTTTGGTTCTGCCCAGCGGCGGATTTCTACATTGTCGTCTTCATCCTTGCCCACTGGAACAGAATCATTTGGCAAATTCGGCAATGTCGTGGCGATCTGTTTGATGTCTTCATCAATTTGAGCGATCTCTTCATCCAATTGCTTGATTTGGCTGCCGACTTCTTTCATTTGGGCAATTTTATCTGCCGCGTCTTCTTTTGCCCGTTTCAAGGCAGCGATCTCACCAGAAACATCGTTGCGCAATTTCTTGCGTTCTTCCGTTTGGACTAAGAGTTCTCTGCGACGTTCGTCAAGCGTTAAAAAGCGGTCCAATACTTCTTTTTGCACGCCTCGTGTTGCGAGTTTGCTTTGTACTTCAGCAAAATTTTGGCGAATCATTTTTACATCTAACATAGTGATACATCCTCCTTTGATTTTTCCATAGAAAAAAGGCCATTCCGATCCCGTGTTGCTTGGGACGAAATGACCATTCGCGGTGCCACCCAAGTTCAGCTTGCGCTGCCCTTGCTGCTCGTATCGTGAGCCAACGATTTTTCTTTCGAAAAATACACGTTAAAGAACTGGATTCTATTTTTTCCAACACTGATTTTCACCAACCATCAGCTCTCTTTACTAGATGAAAAAAATATACTAGGTTCTGTGCCTTGATTATTTTCTTTAGCATACCCAAAAAATGTTGGGGCGTCAACCATAGGTTTGTGTGTTGGACAAATTGTTGCGCTTCAACGGGAGATGAATAATAAAGGACGTCCATTCTGGCGTTGATTTGGCATAGATATAGCCTCCATGTAAGGCGACGATGCTTTGAGCGATCGCTAGACCTAAGCCAGTTCCTCCTGTTTCTTGAGAGCGGGATTCTTCCACTCGGTAGAAACGGTCGAATAGAGAATCAAGGGCTTGCTTAGGGATCATCTGCCCATTGTTTTTGACGGTTAAGATCGCTTCGGTTCCGACTTTCTCGACTTCCATGCGGATCTTATCGGCGCCTTTGCCGTATTTCAAGGCATTTGACAGCAGGTTGTTGAAAACTCGCACCAGTTTTTCAGTATCGCCATCCATTTCGATATGTTCTGGACGGGTGTAGGTTTCGATCTTGATGCCTTTTCGGCTAGCTTCTAATTCAAAGTCCGCCGCCAATTGTTCAACCAGCTGGGCCATATCAAATTCCATCACATTAATGGGCACGCTAGGCTGACGCACTTTCGTGTATTCAAACAAATCATCGACGAGGGATTTCATTTGTTTGGCTTTGACATACGCCGTATGAGTATATTTCAGCAATTCTTCTTCCGAATGGTATTGCCGGTCTTCAATTAGACCTAAGTAGCCGATGATCGAAGTCAATGGTGTCCGAATGTCATGACTGACATTGGTGATCAACTCATCTTTGGATTGCTCGATCCGCCGTTCATCTTCGATCGCCGCCACCGTACTGTCGACTAAGCCATTGATATTAGAAACGATCCGACTTAAATCGCCCCGTAACTCGAAGGGGATGCGATGATCGTAGTTGCCTTCTGCGATAAAGTGCAGCTCGCTGATAATGTGACGTAGCTGCATTTGATGGTAACGACGAATCAAACGCCAATATAAGACGATCACATCTAATAGGAAGAACATCGGTAGAATGAAGTTGCGACCACTGCGAAAAATATCTGTATTAAAGGCAGCCGTGAACGCATTCTTCGATTCATAGATCGCTTCGACTAAAACCGGTGAGTTTTCTCGTATTGAGGTCAAGATGACCAAAATAGCGACATTTAATAGAAGTAAAAGAACAATCGTTACAATTCCTTCCGCAAATAACTCACTGATTTCCTTTGAGGTCAACGTGATCCGTTTCTTTTTTTCGATTGGTGTGTTGCGCTTTTTTTCAGTTGGTTTACTTCGCATCTATTTTGTAGCCGACCCCCCATACTGTTTGGATGACTTTTTCACCATCCGTGGCTTCTTCGATCTTATCTCGTAAGTGACTGACATGGACCATCACAGTTTTGGCAGAAACGACACTTTCTTGTTTCCAAACTCGTTCAAAAATCTCATCGGCGCTAAAGACACGGTTCGGATGCGATGCTAGTAAGTAGAGGATGCCAAATTCTAATGCGGTCAATTGGATCTCATTGCCATCCACGGTTTTTACTTCATGGGAATCGCGGTTGATGATAAGGGAGCTTACTTCCAGAATCTCTGGTTGATTTGAAGCAGCCTGCATCTTGGTTCTTCTCAATAACGATTTTACCCGTGCCATGACTTCTAATGGATTGAAAGGTTTGGTGACATAATCATCAGCACCGGCGACCAATCCACGAATCTTATCCATATCGGTTGTTTTAGCGGTCAACATAATAATGGGGATTTGGGATTCTTTTCTCAATTCTTTGACGACTTGCATGCCGTCCATTTCAGGCATCATGATATCTAAGATCAATAGCTCGATATCAGAAGTGGTGCGAATCTTGGTCAGTGCTTCTTTTCCATCGTATGCTTTGACCGATTCATAGCCTTCATTGTGTAAGTAAATGCTTAATAGTTCTACGATCTCTTTGTCATCATCTGCTACAAGTATTTTCATACTGGGTCCTCCTAGGAACAATATTCTTTTCTCCATTTTAGCAAATATTCCACAAAATAGATAAAATCATACTTAAATTTATAAGAATGATAGGAATTAAGAAAACACAAAAAGGAAAAAGACGAACGATAGGCTAATAATAACGGAAAAAGTCCTTAAAAAAGGCGGAAATCACGGACTAAAAATCACAAATCATCTTTGGAAACGGAGTAACTAGAAACGTTGGTCTATCAATCATTTTATGGTTGACGAATAGCACAAGTC